>NZ_JCAXEG010000016.1:0-174548 GCF_059758875.1 Streptomyces sp. GQ60
GCGGGTTCGTTGGCGCGGGGGGTTAACGGCGTTAACGGCTTCCTCCGCCGCGGACGCCTGGTCCTCCTGGGGGAGGCGGCCGATGCGGCGGGCCGGTTCCACCTTGAGTTCGCCGGTCTCCACCTTGTCCTGGAGGTCCGGGGTGAGGTTGAGGAGGGTCAGGCGCTGGGAGACCCAGGCCGGGGTCTTGCCGAGGCGTTTGGCGACCTGGGCCTGGGAGCCGTGGACCTCGACGAGTTCCTGCAGGGCCCGGGCCTGGTCCATGGGTGCCACGTCGACACGGTGGACGTTGGCGATGAGCGCCGACTCCAGGATGTCCGCCGCCGAGGAGGCGAGGGAGTCGTTGACGTGGATCTGCATGGTGCGGAGGCCGGCGCGCTGGGCCGCCGCCAGGCGCCGGTTGCCGTCGATGACCACGTACGGGGCGCGGCCCAGGCCGTCGGTGTTGCCGGGGTGGGCCTCCATGAAGGCCATGCGGGTGGCGACCGCCAGGGGCTGGAGCTGGCCGCGGACCGTGAGGGACGCGGCCAGCTCGTCGAGCTCCGTGAGGTCCTCGCGGAGGTTGAAGGGGTTGTGGGCGAGGGCCTCGATCGGCACCTCCGAGGGCGGGATCACGCCGGAGGTGGGGGCGCCGGTGGCTTCGGCGATGGCCGCGCGGCGGGAGCTGACGCCGACGGGCTGGGCGCGGGCGAAGGAGCTCGAGACTGCGAGTTTGTCGGCCTTGCTCATGAGATCTCCCTTGCGAGGGCGCGCAGGGAGATCGCCTGCTCGCCCTTGGGTGCGTAGACGAAGAGCGGCTGCTTCACGCGGACCGCTTCGCGCTGTTCCTTGAGGTCGGGAACGATGGCCACCACGCGCGGATCCTTTATGTCCATCCAGGCCTGGAGGGAGGAGGTCGCGATGTAGCCGCGCCGGCCGTCGTAGAGGTTGACGACGAGACCGAGGTAGTCGATGTCGAGGCTGAGGTCGTCGCGGAGGTCGTTGATCTGGGAGGTGAGGAGGTCGTAGGCGTCTGCCGAGGAGTCCTCCGCCTGGACGACGATCAGCGCGCCGGAGGCTCCCGGCTGTTCGGCGTCGCGGCGGCGGCCGTAGTAGATGGCGGCGTCCATGCTGAGGCCGAGGCTCGGCGGGCAGTCGATGAGGATGACGTCGTAATCGGCCTCGACGGGGGCGAGGGCCCGCTCGAGCGCGGCCTCGCGGGCGCGGACCGTGGAGAGGCGGACGTCGAGGAGGAACGCGTCCGTACAGGCCGGGAGGATGTGGAGGCGGTCGCCGAAGCGCTCGTCCGGGATGGGGACGATCAGGTCGGCGAGGGGGCCCTTGGCCTCGCCCGCCATGTGGCAGGTGAGGCTGTCGCCGCCGATGGGCAGCGGCTGCCGGCCGAGCTGCTTGGTGAGGTGGCCCTGGGGGTCGAAGTCGACGAGCAGGACGCGCATGCCGAGGCCGGGCAGGTCTTCCAGGTCGACGGGCGGGGCGTACGCGGTGGCCTCCGGGCCCGTCTGGTCTGCGTCCTCGGCGGCCGAGAGCCGGGCCAGTTGGCGGGCCACGCGGACCGGGTGGAGGCTGTGGGGGTCCTCGGCGAGGGCCTCGGCGGTGCCCGCGGTGATGGCGGTCTTGCCCACACCGCCCTTCTGGTTGCACACCACGATGCGCCGGACGACCGAGGGCCGTTTGACGGTGGGGGCCGGGTTCATCTCCAGCCAGAGGGAGACGGCTTGGGCGAGTCCCTGGATGAGGGAGACCCCGCGGTCCTTGGAGCCGCCGCGGAAGGACTCCCATTGGCCGGCGGGCAGCCAGGTGGAGAAGGACTCGGCGCCGGAGGTGTCGACGGGGGAGGGGGAAGAGGCGAGCCCGCTCCAGTGGGCGATGCCCTGGTGGACGGCGTCCTGGATGTCCACCCGCAGTTGGGCGGTGCGGATCTTGAGCTCCTGGCGCAGCCACGGAGGGAGTTTGGAGACGACCTTCTCACGGTCGCTCGGTGACGAGGGCGAAGTCATGGGAGGGACTTTACTAACGTCCAAGGGTGTTTGTGGGCGCCACGCTTGAGTTTTGCTAACGAAGTGGTGTGGATCGGCCGGGAATCGCCCTCCGGGCGGGGGCGGGGCCGATTTGGACGCGTCGTCAGGCGGTTGTGGCCGGAGCGGAGTCCGGGGCGAGAGTCCGGGGCCGGGGGGCGAGTTCGGACCGGCACCCGGGGGAGCCCGGCCGGGGCGGTGAAGGGCTGAACTCGATGTCCAGGCGGACCCCGGCACGGACCCGGATGTGGGTGCGGAGCCTGAACGCCATCTGGTGGGTCAGGGCGATGACGGTCTGGAGACCCGGCTCCGCGATGGCGGGTACGCCCTCGGAGATCTGCCGTGGAAGCCGGTCCGGTCGAAGGTGAGGGGCGAGCCGTCGAGGATCGCCTGCCGGGTGATCTCGGCCCGTTCCTGTCTGACCTTCGCCATGGGGGTTCTCCTCGGGGGTGCGGTGGTCGTGGAAGTGGATCATTAACGGCGTTAACGGTGCAGGGGGCTGGGGTGGGTCTGCGCGGTGTCGGTGCGGGAGGCGTTAACGGCGTTAACGGCTGAGGGTGTGGGGCTCGGTGTGGGTGCTGGGGCATTAACGGCGTTAACACCGGCGGGGTGTAGGCCTTGGTGGTGGGGCGGGGAAGTGGATCATTAATGGCGTTAACGCCTGGGGGTGTGGGGCTCGGTGTGGGTGGGGGGCATTAACGGCGTTAACGGTGGCGGGGTGTAGGTCTGGGTGAGGGGGCGGGGCATTAACGGCGTTAACGCTGGGGGCGTGCTGGTCGGTGGGGAAGTGGATCATTAACGGCGTTAACGCTGAGGGGTGGGGGCAGCGGTCGACTCGTGCGTGGAAGGTGTGAGGGCATGGGTGATGTGGGGCAGTGGGCGGCGCCGTTCCGGCTCGACGTGGCGCAGTCGGAGTTGGACGATCTGGGGCGGCGGCTGGAGCTGGCGCGGTGGCCCGACGAGTTGCCGGGGGTGGGCCGGGCGTACGGGATGCCGCTCGGTGAACTCCGGGAGCTCGCGGAGTACTGGCGTACCGGCTACGACTGGCGGGCCGCCGAGGCGCGGTTGAACGCATGGCCGCAGTACACCACCGTCATCGACGGGGCGCGGGTGCACTTCGCGCACCTGCGGTCGCCCGAGCCGGACGCGACGCCGCTGCTCATGACCCACGGCTGGCCGGGCTCCTTCGTGGAGTTCCAGGAGGTCGCCGGTCCGCTGACGGATCCGAGGGCGCACGGTGGGGATCCGGGCGACGCCTTTCATCTGGTGCTGCCGCACATCCCGGGCTTCGCCCTGTCCGGGCCGACCACCGAGCGGGGGTGGGAGTTCAAGCGGGTCGCGCGGGCCTTCGGGGTGCTGATGGAGAGGCTCGGGTACGAGGACTACGGGGTCCAGGGCGGTGACTGGGGCGCCGCCGTCTCGCGCGAGCTGGGGCGGATCCGGCCCGCGAACGTGCGCGGGGTGCACCTGAACCTGCTCCCGGGCGGCGGGGCCACCGCCGTACCCCGGCCGGAGGAGCTGGCCGCGCTGAGCCCGGCCGAGCGGGAGCGCACGCTCGCCTCCTGGGAGCGGTACCGGGTCTGGGCGCGCGAACGGCAGGGCTACGCCGACATCCAGGCGACCCGGCCGCAGACGCTCGCGTACGGGCTGAACGACTCGCCGGTCGGGCTGCTCGCCTGGATCGGCGAGAAGTTCACGGAGTGGGCGGACCCGCGCTGCCCCGTGGATCGCGATCAGATGCTGACGAACGTGACGTTGTACTGGCTGACCGGGACCGCGGGCTCCGCCGCCCGCATCTACTACGAGCGTGCCCACGCCGACTACCAGGGCGCTCCGCCCGAGGTGTCGGGCACCCCGACCGCGCTCGCCGACTTCCCCCGGGACAACTTCGTACCGCTGCGGCACATCGCCGCGCGGACGGACCGCATCGTGCGCTGGACCTCGTACGAGAAGGGCGGGCACTTTCCCGCGATGGAGGTTCCGGAGTTGCTTGTGGGCGACGTCCGGGCATTCTTCCGACCCCTGTGACCCGGGTTGCCTCCGTGTCGTGTCACGTTCCGGGCCGCCCGTCTGTCCTATGGATGACAGCGCGGAAGAGCGAGTGGAGAAGGAGACTGCCGTGAAGGTTCTGCTGGCGGGTGCGAGCGGGGTTCTGGGACAGCGGGCGGTACGGGCGCTGCGCGCGGCCGGGCACGAGGTCGCCGGGCTCGGCCGGGGCGCCGGGATGGACGTACGGGCCGACCTGCTCGACCGCGAGGGCCTGCTGCGCGCCGTGGACGGGCTCGGCTTCGACGCGGTCGTGCACGCGGCCACGGCGCTGTCGGGGAAGACCTTGGCCCGGCACCAGGACATGGCGGGGACGAACGCGCTGCGCACGGAGGGGACCGTCAACCTGCTGGCCGCCGTGCGGGAGACCGGGGCGCGGCGGTTCGTCGTGGAGTCGATGATGTTCGGCTACGGGTACGGGGACCACGGCGGGGCCGTGCTCGGCGAGGAGGACGGCTTCGGGCCGCAGGGGGCGAACGTCTGGCTGGAGCGGCACGTGGGCGCGCTGCGGACCAAGGAGGAACTGGCCTTCACCGCCGACGGGATCGAGGGGGTGAGCCTGCGCTTCGGGCTCTTCTACGGGGCCGGCGTCACCGACACCCACGTGGTGCCGATGCTGCGCAGGCGGGCCCTGCCCGTGGTGGCGGCCAAGGGGCGGGCGCTCAGCTGGGTCGACGTGGCCGACGCGGCCAACGCCGTGGTCGCCGGGGTGGAGTCGGGGCGGCCCGGGCAGGCCTACAACGTCGTCGACGACGAGCCGCTGGGGTGGGCCGCGCACATGCGGGCGGTGGCCGGGGCGTTCGGGGCGCCCGCGCCGATGACCGTACCGCTGTGGGTGCTGAAGGCGGCGCCGCTCGCGCACACCATCCTGGGAACCGATCTACGACTGTCGAACGCCAAGGCGCAGCGCGAGCTGGGCTGGGCTCCGACGTACGCGAGCAGCGCGGCCGGGGTGGGTGCGCTGGCGGGGGCCCCGGGGGCGGGGGCCGCATGATCCACTGCTGAGGGCCTCCCGGGTGTCGGCTCCGCTGACCGCTCGGTCCGTTCAGCGCCCGTGGACGGGGCGTCCGGGATGTGGAACGGCCGCGCGCGGGCCGCCGTGGGGCTGTGATCATCAGCCGATGATCGATGAGCAGCGAACGCGGCCCGTGCTGGTGGGCGATGAACGGGCCACCCTGACCAGTGTGCTCCAGTGGCAGCGGGACACCCTGATGATGAAGTGCGCCGGCCTGTCGGACGAGCAGCTGCGGCGCAGGGCGGTGGCTCCGTCGGGACTGAGCCTGCTCGGGCTGGTACGGCACCTCGCGGAGGTCGAGCGCGGCTGGTTCCGCAACGTCGTGGCGGGCGAGGACGTGCGCGGCTACTTCCCGAAGAACGAGGCGGGGCAGTGGACGGAGTTCCACGTGGACGACGCGGACGTCGCCGGCTCGTTCAAGCTCTGGGAGGACACCTGCGCGCGCTCGCGGGCGATCGTGGACGCGGCCGAGTCCCTGGACGTGACCGGCTCCTCCGAAGGGCAGGACTACTCCCTGCACTACGTACTGGCCCACATGATCGAGGAGTACGCCCGGCACAACGGGCACGCGGACCTGCTGCGCGAGGCGATCGACGGGACCACGGGGGAGTAGCGGCGTCTTGGAGGCCGGAGGCCGGCGCCGGCCGGCCTAGGCGGTGGATGCCGCCGTGGTGCGGTCCACCTCGGCCAGGGCCGTCGCCCAGGGGAAGTGCGCCGGGGCGTCCGGGCCGGCCGGGCCGGGGGTGAACCCGCCCTCGCCGAAGAGGACCGAGGCACCGGCGCCGCGCAGGACGGCCAGGGACTGGTCGAACTGCGGGTGGGCGGCGAGGGCGGCGTTCGCGCAGGGCATGGTGACGACGGGGGTGCCCTTGCCGAGGGCCTCTGCGGCGACCCCGATGACGAACCGGTCGGTCAGGCCGAGGGCCCAGGCGTTGACGGAGTTGAACGTGGCCGGGGCGAACAGCAGGGCATCGGCCGTGGGCCACACGTCGGGCTCTCCGGGCAGCTTGTACTGCCAGCGGACGGGGTGGCCGGTGAGCGCGGCGAGACCGTCGAGGCTGCCGGACAGCCAGTGGGCAGCGGTGGGGGAGAGGCCGAGGCAGACGTCCCAGCCCCGGGACTGGGCGTCCTCGATGACATGGGCCACGTCGAAGACGGGCGGGGCGGCGGAGCAGAGCAGGTAGAGGGTCTTCGTCGTGGTCATACCGCAATGTGATCATATTGCTTGACCTGTGGGTGACGGAGGTCGCGGCCGTCGTGAGGGACGTGGGGTCGTGAAGGCCGCGGGGTCGTGCACCGGGTCGTGCGGGGTCGGACGTGACGAACCCCCGGACCGGGCTCGGTCCGGGGGCTGGGGCCTGGGATCTGAGGGCCCGCGGTGACGGTGCGGTTCAGCCGTTGGAGATGGTCTGCCGGGCGCTGCCCGCGGTGAACGCGTCGAACGCGTCGAACGCGCCCGAGAAGTCCGTCAGGTCGTCGCCTGCCTGGCCGGGCAGGTCTGCGATGTCCTGGAATCCCTGGGTGTCCCGCGCGTCCTGGGTGCCTTGGGTGCCCTGGGGGATGTCGCCGACGGTGCTGGTGACGGCGTCGGCGAGCGGCGGCTCGGCGGCCATGGCGGGGGCGGAGACGGCGAGGGCCGCGGTACCGGCGATGAGGGCCGTGGTGACGATGCGCTTGATCATGTCCTGGTGAACGACGTGCTCGTACGGGGGTCACTACGGCCGCCACCCGCTTGCCGGAACTCCGTCCGCAACTCCGCGAGGAATGCCGCCAGCAGGGAATGCACGACGGCGGGCCGGTCCAGGTGGACGTCGTGGCCGGAGCCGGGGACGGAGACCGCCGTCGTCGCGGCGGACGGGTCGGCCGAGTCGAGCATCCGGACGGACTCCTCGGGCGGGACGATGCCCTTCTCCCCGATGACGAGCAGGGTGGGACACCGGACCGCGCGCCACTGCGGCCACCAGTCGCGGGTGGTGTTCTCGGTGATGGCCTCGACCATCACCGAGCGCTCGAAGCGCGGGTACCAGCCGTCCGCGCGCTGCTCCAGGCCCGCGGCCCAGGCCTCGGCGTTCAGTCCCTGGCCGGTGAGGAACGTGCGCGCCTCGGCGAGGGTGGGGAACGGGAGCGGCCAGGAGTCCAGCCAGCCGCCGATCTCGTCCGGGGTGCCAGGGGCGGCCCGGGCGGCGCCGGCGTCGATCAGCACGAGACCCCGTACGAGGTCCGGGTGGGCGGCGGCGGTGAGCAGCGCGGTGTGGCCGCCGAGCGACTGGCCCACCAGCACCGGGTGGTGCAGGCCGAGCCGTTCGCAGACGGCTCGCACGTCCGCGACGTACGCGGCGCGGGAGACGTCCGCGGGGCGGCGCTCGCTGGCTCCGTGACCGCGCTGGTCCACCGCCACCACGCGGTGGTGCGGGGCCAGGTGGGCGGCGGCCGCGTCCCATTCGCCCGCATGGCCCGCGAGGCCGTGGAGGAGGACGACCGGCGTCACGGAGGCGGGGTGGTGGGAGTTCCAGTCACGGCAGGTCAGGCGGACACCGGCTCGGGTGATGGTGCGCTCGGTCCACATCATGTGGAGATCATCTGATACTTGCACGGTGCGGCCGATGAGTTCTCGCGGAGGCGGGGGTCTACCTGCCGTACGTCGCGTACCGCACACCGCAGCGCGCGCAGAACCGTAGGGAGAGGACCGACCGTCATGACCGAGCCGGTGAAGGGCCCCGCCAGCTACTTCCCTTCCATCGAAAAGAAGTACGGCCGTCCGATCGCGGAGTGGCAGGAGCTCATCCGTGCCTCGCCGCTGACCAAGCACATGGCGCTCGTCGCCTGGCTCAAGGACGAGCACGGGCTCGGGCACGGGCACGCCAACGCACTCGTGAAGCACACGCTCGACGGGCGGTAGGGAAGCGGTAGGGAAGCGGTAGGGGAGCCGCCCGGGGGGCGGGGTGGCGGGCGCTGGACGCAGGCGTATGCGGTTGAGCTTCTCGGCGATGTTCCGTCTCAGTCTGCGGGAGTTGACTGGTCCTCATGACGAAGACGACGCAGCAGACGCAGAACGACACCCTCCGCACGCTGGTCATCGGCGGCACGGGCAAGACGGGCCGGCGCGTGGCCGACAAGCTCACCGCCCTGGGCCGTCCGGTCCGCATCGGGTCGCGCTCCGGGGAGCCGGCCTTCGACTGGAACGAGCCCGCGAGCTGGGGACCGGTCCTGGAAGGCGTGGACCGGGTGTACGTCACGTACTACCCCGACCTCGGCTTCCCCGGCGCCGCCGAGCACGTCGGCGCCTTCGCCCGGGAGGCGGTGGCCGCCGGCGCGCGCCGGCTGGTGCTGCTCTCGGGGCGCGGCGAGGAGGCGGCGCAGCTGAGCGAGGAGGCGCTGAAGGAGTCCGGGGCCGACTGGACGGTGGTGCGCGCGGCCTGGTTCAACCAGAACTTCGACGAGAGCTTCTTCCTGGAGCCGGTGCTCGCCGGGGAGATCGCCCTGCCGACGGCCGACGCCGTCGAACCGTTCGTCGACACCGAGGACATCGCCGACGTGGTGGTGGCCGCGCTGACCGACGACCGGCACATCGGCCGTACGTACGAGCTCTCCGGCCCTCGGCTGCTCAGCTTCTCCGACGTCGCGGCCGAGCTGTCGAAGGCGACCGGGCGCGAGATCTCGTACGTCCCGGTCTCGACCGAGGCCTACCGGGCGGTGCTGCGGGAGAACGGGCTGCCGGAGGAATTCGTGGAGCTGTTCGCGCTGATCCTGGACGGGCGCAACGCGCACCTGGTGGGCGGGGTCGAGGAAGTGCTGGGCCGCAAGCCGCGGGACTTCGCGGACTTCGCCCGGGAGGCGGCGGCCCGCGGAGTCTGGGACGTGTAGGGAGTGGGTGGCCCGAGGATGGGCGGCCCGAGGATGGGCGGCCCGAGTACGGGTGGCCCGAGTACGGGTGGCCCGAGTACGGGTGGCCCGAGTACGGGCGTCGGGAGCGTGGGTGGGTGGGGAGCGGGTGGGGAGAATGGGCCGATGGACACGCTGACGGCTCTGCTCGAAGGACCCAAGGCCACATCCGCCTTCCTGATCAAGTGCGCGTTCGATCCGCCCTGGTCGGTCCGGATCGAGGACCGGGCCCCGCTGTCGGTGATGACGATGGTGCACGGATCGGCGTGGCTGCTGCCGGACGGGGGCGAGCCGGTGCTCCTCGCGCCGGGTGAGGCGGCCCTGGTGCGGGGGCCGGATTCCTACACCCTCGCCGATGCCAAGGACACGCCGCCGCAGATCAGGGTGGGTCCGGACCAGCGCTGCAGCCGGATGGACGGCGGGGAGGACGTGTCCGACTCCATGGCTCTCGGGGTACGGAGCTGGGGCGCGCCCGCAGGCTCGGCGGTGCTGCTGAGCGGTACTTACCAGGACCCGGGCGAGATCGGCAGCCGCCTGCTGACCGCGCTTCCGCCGGTGCTGGTCGGGCCGGTGGACCCCACGCTGGTCGGGCTGCTGGGCGTGGAGATCTCCCGTACGGAGCCGGCCCAGGAAGTCGTCCTGAACCGGCTGCTGGACCTGCTCCTGATCGGCGTCGTACGCGGTTGGCTCGCGGAGCGGGGCGGCGCCGAGAACGACCCGGTCACCGGCCCGGCGCTGCGGCTGCTGCACGAGAACCCCGCGTACGGCTGGACCGTGGAGTCGCTGGCCCGCAAAGTCGGCGTCTCCCGGGCCGCGTTGGCCCGCCGCTTCACCGAGCAGGTCGGCGAGCCCCCGATGTCCCATCTGGCGGGCTGGCGGCTGGCGCTGGCGGCGGACCTGCTGCGCGACCCGTCCGTGACGCTCGCCGCGGCCGCCCACCGGGTCGGCTACAGCTCGGCGTTCGCCCTCTCGACGGCCTTCAAGCGGGTGCGGGGGGTCAGCCCGCGGGAGTACCGGGCGGGGGTGGCGGCGGCAGTGGCAGCGGGGTAGGGGGGTAGGGGGGCGGGGTCAGGGGGTCTGGAGATCCAGGACGGCCACCGTTTCGCCGTCGCTCTCCTCGCCCGTCGGGCGGAAGCCGAGGGAGAGGTAGAAGGGTTCGGGGGTGCCGGGGCCCGGGTGCCAGGTGACGTAGGCGTGGGAGGCGCCGCGGCGGCGGAGTTCGGCGGTGACCGCATTGACTGCGAAGCGGCCGTAGCCCTTGGCCTGGTGGGCGGCCGATATGTTCAGGCGCCAGAGGCCGGAGCGGATGTCGTGGGGGTCCTCGGCCGGGTCCCAGGCGATGTCGATGAAGGCCATGACGAAGCCGACGACCTCGTCGCCGTCGACGATCGCCCGGGGCCAGGCCGTCTCTCCGTGGGCGTGGGCATCCGCCAGTGACTTCACGACCGGGGAGACGAGGTGCTCCTGGTCCGGGCGGACCGACAGCGCGCAGAGGGCGTCGAGGTTGTCCGGGGTGACCGGGGCGAGGTGGAGGGACCTGACGGATGTGCTCATTCGCGCAGCCTACGTGTGCGCTACATGTGAGTTGGCGGGGGCTGTGCGGCGCTGACCGCCCTGGCGCGGGCGCTCGTACGGTTCGGGCGGGCGACGGGGAGAGGGCCTAGGCGTTGGCCGCCGTCAGGAGGGCCCAGGACTGGCAGGCCAGGGCGGTTGTGCACAGGGCGGTGCGCCAGCGGTTGGCGGGGACCCACTTCGTTTCGAACGCCGCGCGCACGGCGGCCGGATCGGCGATCCGCTCGGCGGGGCCCGCCGCCTCCAGGGCGTTGTTGAGAGGGATGTTCACGCGGCCGGTGACCGCGACGGCGAGCACGTAGAGGACGATGGCGCCCGTCAGTGCGGGAAGGGGCGCGTGCTCGCCGGCGGGCAGGTGCAGGGCCAGGGCGAGGCCGGTGAAGAGCATCGCGCCCAGGAAGGCCAGCATGAACCAGCCATTGATGATGGAGGTGTTCACGCGCTGCATGACGGAGATGAGGGTCCGGTCGTCGGATCGCTTCAGGGCCGGCATCACCGAGACGTCGAAGGCGAAGAAGAGGCCGGCCATCAGGCCCGTGGTGAGGGTCGCGGCGACGAGGGCGACGACTCGTGCGATGTCCATGTGGCTTGTCTATGTCCTTCCTCCTGGTTCTGTCCATGGTGGAGCGGGAGACGAGTGGTTCACGGTGGAGTAGGGCCGTAGGGGCCGAGTCGAGCAGGCCGGAAAGGCCCCGTGGTCGTGGACGGTGGGCGGGGTACCCTCCGGCTGGGACTGTGTTCGGATAATGGATTCCGCGATGCGGAAGTCTGGTCCGGAGCTTCGAGCCGCATCTCGGAGCCGGTCCCGGCGAAGAGACCAGGAGGAGCAGACCGTGACGGACCTCAAGGACCCGCAGGGCCGGCTGGACGCGCTGCGCGGCGACATCGAGCGCCGCAACCCGGCCCAGCCCGAGTTCCACCAGGCCGTACGGGAGGTCCTGGACACCCTGGCCCCCGTGTTCGCGGCACGCCCCGAGTACGCGGAGCCGGGCGTTGCCCTGCTGGAGCGGCTCACCGAGCCGGAACGGCAGATCGTCTTCCGGGTGCCGTGGCAGGACGACCATGGTCGCGTCCATGTCAACCGCGGCTACCGCGTCGAATTCAACAGCGCGCTGGGCCCGTACAAGGGCGGCCTGCGCTTCCACCCCTCCGTGGACATCGGCGTGGTGAAGTTCCTCGGCTTCGAGCAGGTCTTCAAGAACGCCCTGACCGGGCTCGGCATCGGCGGCGGCAAGGGCGGCAGCGACTTCGACCCGCGCGGGCGGTCGGCGGCCGAGGTCATGCGGTTCTGTCAGTCGTTCATGACCGAGCTCCATCGGCACATCGGTGAGCACACGGACGTTCCGGCGGGTGACATCGGTGTCGGCGGGCGTGAGATCGGCTATCTGTTCGGTCAGTACCGGCGCATCACCAACCGCTGGGAGGCCGGCGTCCTGACCGGCAAGGGCCAGGGCTGGGGCGGCTCGCTGATCCGTCCGGAGGCCACCGGCTACGGCAGCGTGCTGTTCGCCGCCGAGATGCTGGCGGTCAAGGGGCTGTCGCTGGACGGGCTGACGGCCGTCGTCTCCGGTTCGGGCAACGTCGCGATCTACACGATCGCGAAGCTGCAGCAGCTCGGCGCGAACCCGCTGACCGCGTCCGACTCGCAGGGGTACGTGGTCGACGAGAAGGGCATCGACCTCGCGCTGCTGAAGCAGATCAAGGAGGTCGAGCGCGGGCGCGTGAGCGAGTACGCGCAGCGGCGCGGGCCGTCGGCGCGGTTCGTGCCGGGCGGCCGGGTGTGGGACGTGGCGGCGGAGGTCGCCTTCCCGTCGGCCACGCAGAACGAGCTGACCGCTGAGGACGCGCGGACGCTGATCGAGAACGGCGTCAGGGCGGTGTCGGAGGGGGCGAACATGCCGACCACGCCGGAGGCGGTGCACCTGCTGCAGGCGGCCGGGGTGTCCTTCGGACCGGGCAAGGCGGCGAACGCGGGCGGGGTCGCGGTCAGCGCGCTGGAGATGGCGCAGAACGCGGGGCGGGTCGCGTGGAGCGCGGAGCGGGTGGAGGCGGAGCTGGCGGGGATCATGCGGGACATCCACGCGGTGTCGTACGCGACCGCCGAGCGGTATGGCTCCGCCGGGGATTATGTGGTGGGGGCGAACATCGCGGGGTTCGAGCGGGTCGCTGACGCGATGTTGGCGCAGGGGGTTATCTGATGCGCTGACGCGCTGACGCTGGCGCGTTGAGGTAGGGGGCGGGTGGGTCGGGGGGCCGCTGCGCGGGGGTGTCCCCTACCCGCCCTTCCTCCGTTCCCCGGGCTGCGCCCGGACCGCTGGGAGCCTCGGGCTGCGCCCGGCTCCCGGGGCTCCGCCCCGGACCCCGCGCCTCAGACGCCGGCGGGGCTGGGGTGGGCAGATGCCGGTGGGGCGGGGATGGGCTGGCCTCGGTGGGGTGGGGTGGGCAGGCGTCGGTGGGGTGGGCGGGGGCTGCGGCTTCAGGGTTGGGGGGTAGGGCGGACGTAGGGTGGGGGTGTTGCTTGGGGTCGCGCTTCGTAGGGGGATCAGTGCTTACCGCGCTCACCGGGGTGTACGGGGACCGGGGCGATGCCCTGCGGGTGGCCGGGCGGGATGCCTCCTATGAGGAACTGCTCGGCGCGGCGCGTGCCGTGGCGGGCGATGTCGCCGGGGCGCCCGCCTTCGCGGTGACCGCGACGGCCTCGCTGGAGACCGTTGCCGCCGTCGTCGGAGGACTGCTGGCCGGGGTGCCCTTCGTACCGCTGCCGCCCGACGCGGGACCCGCCGAGCGGGAGCACATCCTGCGGGACTCCGGCGCGGTGCTCGTCGACGTGGATTTCGATCGGCGTGATGGGGGTGGGGAGGGGGAGGGCGGTGCTGGGGCCGGGCGGCCGGCGTTGATTCTCTACACCTCGGGGACCACCGGCCCGCCCAAGGGCGTGGTCCTCACCGCCGAGGCCGTGGCCGCCGATCTCGACGCCCTCGCCGAAGCCTGGCAGTGGAGCGCCGAGGACACCCTCGTGCACGGGCTGCCGCTGTTCCACGTGCACGGTCTGGTCCTCGGGGTGCTCGGAGCACTGCGCACGGGCAGCCGTCTCGTGCACACCGGGCGGCCCACTCCGGAGGCCTACGCGGAGGCCGGGGGCAGCCTGTACTTCGGTGTGCCGACCGTGTGGTCCCGTATCGCGGGGGCGCCGGCGGCCGCCGCCGCGCTGGGCGGGGCCCGGCTGCTCGTCTCCGGCAGTGCCGCGCTGCCCGCGCCGGTCTTCCGGGACCTGGAGCGGCTGACCGGTCTGCGGCCCGTGGAGCGGTACGGGATGACCGAGACGCTGATCACCGTCAGCGGGCGCGCGGGCGGGGAGGTGCGGCCCGGTACGGTCGGCACCCCGCTCCGGGGCATCCGTACGCGGATCGCGGTGGAGCCGGGCGCGGAGATCGGCGAACTCCAGCTCACCGGGCCGACGTTGTTCTCCGGGTACCTGGGCCGGCCCGAGGCCACGGCCGCCGCCTACACGGAGGACGGGTGGTTCCGTACGGGCGACATCGCGGCCGTGGACGAGGCCGACGGAGTCCACCGGATCGTCGGCCGGGCCTCCATCGACATGATCAAGTCGGGCGGCTACCGGATCGGCGCCGGCGAGATCGAGAACGCGCTGCTCGACCATCCCAAGGTGAGCGAGGCGGCGGTGGTGGGGCTTCCGGACGCGGATCTCGGGCAGCGGATCGTGGCCTTCGTGGTGGCCGAGGGCGTCACCGGTCCGGAACTGACGGACTTCGTCGCGGCGCACCTGTCGGTGCACAAGCGGCCGCGCGAGGTGCGGTTCGTGGCGGCGATCCCGCGCAACGCGATGGGCAAGCCGCAGAAGAAGCTCCTGCTGACGGGCGACGCCTGACGTGCGGGTGGGTGCGGGTAGCTTGCTCGCATGGACAAGACGTCTGATCAGGTCAGGACCGACCGGCGGGCGCTGATAGCCGCCGCGGTGACCGTCGTGCTGTGGGCCTCCGCGTTCGTTTCCATCCGCTCGGCGGCCGCGCACTTCGGGCCCGGCGCGCTCGCGTTCGGACGCTTGCTGACGGCCTCGGCCGCACTCGGGCTGATCCTGGTCGTCAAGCGGGTGCCGCCGCCGCCGCGGCAGGCGTGGCCCGGGATCCTGGTCTCCGGGGTGCTCTGGTTCGGGCTCTACATGGTGACGCTGAACTGGGGCGAGCAGCTCGTGGACGCCGGCACCGCGGCCATGATCGTCAACATCGGCCCCCTCGTGATCGCCCTGCTCAGCGGCTGGCTGCTGAAGGAGGGTTTCCCGCCCCTGCTGATGGCGGGCATGGCGGTCTCCTTCGCCGGAGCCGTGCTGGTCGGACTGTCCGGCTCGAACGGCGGGTCCGCCTCGCTGGGAGGCGTCCTGCTCTGCCTGGTCGCCGCGCTCACGTACGGGGCCGGGGTGGTCGCGCAGAAGCCGGCGCTGGCGTACGCGAGCCCGCTCCAGGTGACCACGTACGGCTGCTTCGTCGGTACGGCCGTCACCCTGCCCTTCGTCTGGCAGCTCGCCGACCAGCTGCCCGGGGCTCCGCTCGCCGCCGTCCTCAACATGCTGTACCTGGGGCTCTTCCCGACCGCGCTCGCCTTCACCACCTGGACGTACGCGCTGTCGCGGACCACCGCGGGGAAGATGGGCGCGACCACCTACGCGGTGCCCGCCGTCGTGGTGCTCATCGCCTGGATCGCCCTCGACGAGGTCCCGGCGGCGCTGACCCTGCTGGGCGGTGCGGTCTGCCTGGCCGGCGTCGCCGTGTCCCGGAGGCGCCGGGGGCGCCCGGCTTAGGACGGGGCGTGCGGCGCCGGGCGGCTTAGGACGGGGCGTGCGGCGCCGGCCGGGGCGTGTGGACCAGGCTGGGCGTGGGGTTACGTGAGGCGCAGGTCTACGAAGGGCACGGTGTCGCCGGGGAGGACGTAGCGGTCGACTTCGGTGAAGCCCGCCCGGCGCGCGAAGTCCAGGCCTTCCGGGTTGGAGGCCAGGACCACGGTCTCGATCACCTCGGCGCCCAGGTCGCGTGCCTGCGCGAGTCCGTACGCGTACAGCTCGCGGCCGAAGCCCCGTCCCCGGTACGCGGGCAGGACGCGCGCGATGACGGTGGCGGTGGTGGAGCCGGCGGCGGGGGGCCGGACCGTCATGCAGCCGACGAGGGTGTCGCAGCCGGTGTCGCTGACGGTGTCGCTGACGTGGGCGACGTGCAGGACGTGGCGCGCGGAGCGCTCCCGTACCTCTTCGAGGGAGAGGACGGCCGTCGGGATGACCGCGTTGTGGACGTACTGCCAGTCGCGCAGGGCGGTTTCGGAGGAGGCGTGCACCGGCTGGATGTGGAGACCGGAGGCCGGCGGCGGAGCGTCCTGGGCGGCGGCGTCGAGGAGGACGCGGGCCAGGGCGGAGGGGGCGGAGAACATGGGCCAGTGGCCCGTGTTCAGGGTGGTCAGCTGCCAGTCCGGGGCGGTGGCCAGGAGTTTCGCCACGTCGGGGTGGGGTTCGGCCCCGTCCAGCAGGCATTTGACGTAGGTCGCGGGGAGTTCGGCGAGCGGGTGGGTCAGTACGGCCGGTTCGGTGAGCGTGGCGCCCGGGTGCGGGGTCGAGCCGGCGATGATCCGGGCGATCTGGTCGTCGGTGAGGCCCTGGCCCTCGAAGTCGGCGGCCTGTAGGGGCGGCCAGGAACCGTCGTTCGCGGCGATCGCGGCCTCTACGGCGGAGCGGCCGTCCGGCCAGCCGGAGACGAAGGATTCGTTGTGCTCGGGGACGTTGGCGTCGACGAAGACCACCCGGTTCAGGCGGGCGCCGATCCGCTCGGCGGCCTGGCCGACCGGGATGCCGGCGTAACTGTGGCCCACGAGGACCACATCGCGCAGACCGAGTCCGTCGATGGCGTCGACTATGTCCGCGACGTGCGTCTGCTGGCCGGCCGGGATGCCCTGCTTGTCCGCGAGGCCGGACAGGGTCAGCGCGTGGACCTCGTGGTCGCCGCCCGTGGTGCGGAGCGCGGTGCGGAGTTCGGCGGCCACCTCGTCCCAAGCCGCAGCTGCTAGCCAGGTGCCTGCCACCAGTACGAATTCAGTCATGAACGTACGTTAATCGAACCGGATGTGGGCGGTGAGGGGCAGGTGATCGCTGGGGGTGGCGGGGAGCGTACGGACGCGGGTGACGGTGCCCGAGCGGGTCAGGATCTGGTCGATCCGGGCCAGGGGGAAGGACGCGGGCCAGGTGAAGGCGAAGCCGGGGGTGGGGGCGGGGGTGGTTCTGGGGGTGAGCGTCTGTGCCTTTGGCGCCAGGGCGGTGCGGAGGGGGGCCAGGCCGCGGTCGTCGGCGGTGCCGTTGAGGTCCCCGAGCAGGATGACGCGGTCGGCGGGTTCCGCGGCGAGTACGGCGCCCAGGAGGCGGGCGCTCTCGTCGCGGCGGGCGGAGCCGAAGCCGGAGGTACCGAGCCGCAGGGAGGGCAGGTGGACGACGTAGACGGCTACGGGCCCGCCCGGGGTGGCGGCGGTGGCGCGCAGGGCGCGGTTCCAGTGGGGGTCGCCGGCTAGGGCCGGCGGCCTGATGTCGACGGGGCGGACGTCGGTGAGCGGGTACGTCGACCAGAGGCCGACCGTGCCGTGGGTGGCGTGGTGGGGATAGTCCGCGGCGAGGGTGGCGGTGAACGCCGTGATGGCGGCGGGGGTGAGCTCCTCGACGGCGATCAGGGCGGGGTGGGCGGCGGCGAGGGCCTTGGCGGTGCGGGAGGGGTTCGGGTTCTCGTCGCTGATGTTGTGCTGGACGGTGGTGAGGGTGGGGTGGATGGGGTGGGTGGCTGTGCGGGCGTGGGGGAGGAGGGTGCCGAACTGGCCCAGCCAGGCGGCGGTGGGGAGCAGGAGGGCCAGGGCGGTGGCGGCCGAGCGGTGTCGGAGGGCCAGGGCGAGGAGGAGGGGGACGGCCAGGCCGAGCCAGGGGAGGAAGGTTTCCAGCAGGCTGCCGAGGTGGCCTGGGGTGTTGGGGACGAGGGAGGGACGGGCGAGGAGTGCGGCGAGGAGGACGGAGAGGGAGACGGCGAGGAGGACGGGGAGGGGTGCGGGGAGGGCCGTGGGCCGGGGGCGATGCGGGTGGCGGCGGGGGAGGAGGGGGTGACGGTGGGCGGTGGGGCTCGCGGTCGGACCGGCGGTCAGGCCGGCGGTCAGGCCTGGGGTTGGGTCTGGGGTTGGGTCGTCGGTCGGGCCGGGAGTCGGGCCCGAGTTCGCCTGGGTCATGGGCCGTTCCTGCCTGTTCCGTTCGGGCCTGCGGTGCGCGGTGCGGTGGCTGGTACGACGACGTCGGGGGGTGGGATCCGGTTCCCGCAGGGTGGTACCCGGGCGGGTGGGAGGGGGCCTGGGCGGGGCCGGGCCTGGGCGGGGCCCTGCGGGGCCGTTCCCCCACCCCGCCCCTTCCCGAAACCGGGGCTGCGCCCCGGGCCCCGTTGGGGGCTGCGCCCCCAGGGTCGGTTCGGGGCTGCGCCCCGGGGGCGGTTGGGGGCTGCGCCCCCGGGGTGGGTACGGGGCTGCGCCCCCGGGGTCCGTTCGGGGCTGCAGCCCGGAGTCGGTTCGGGGCTACGCCCCCGGGGGTCGGTACGGGGCTGCGCCCCGGAGTCGGTTCGGGGCTGCGCCCGGGGGTCGGTTCGGGGCTGCGCCCGGGGGTCGGTTCGGGGCTGCGCCCCGGGGGTCGGTACGGGGCTGCGCCCCCGGGGGTCGGTACGGGGCTGCGCCCCCGGGGTCCGTTCGGGGCTACGCCCCCGGGGTCGGTACGGGGCTGCCCCCCGGGGTCCGTTCGGGGCTGCGCCCCGGTATACGCGACGGGCTGGCGGACGCCGTGTCGGCGACGCGTGCGCCGGACTGGCCTACCGGTGTGGCGCCGAGCGGGCACTGTGAGAGTTCGGGATGGCCACGCGCTCGTAGCCGCGGGCCATGCCGTGGTGGCGGCGTCGGTGTGTGCCAGTCGGCCGTGGGACCCGCCGTCCCTCGGTTGCGACCGGTCGACCGTCAGGCGCGGGCCAGGTGCGTTCGGTACCAGGGGGCGGCGGCGGGGAGCAGGCTGAGGGGGGCGGGGGTGGGGCGGAGGCCGGTCGTGTGCCAGACCGGCTCGGCGCGCTGGTGGTAGTCCCGGGCGAGGAGGGAGAACTGGCGTTCCGTCACCCGGCCCGGGCGGAACCGGAATTCCTCCAGGCAGCGGTTCCAGGACCAGTCCTCCTCCACCGCCGGCAGGATTCCCTCGGCCGCCAGGGCCGACATGAGGCCGGCGGACGTCACCGGGGTGGGGTGGCTCGCGTGGTGGATCCCGGCCCCGAGGGGATCCGGGGCCGTCGCGAGGGCGTCGATCAGGCGGGCCAGTTCGCCGATGTCGATCACGGACAGGAGCGCGCCGCCGCCGTCCCAGCGGGCCGGCACCCGGTCGACCAGTTCGGCCAGGGCCGGGACCACCCAGCGGTCACCGGCGCCCAGGACCAGGCCCGGCCGCAGGACCGTCCCGCCGGCGGCCAGGACCGGGGCCTCCGCCGCCAGCCGGGTGCGGCTCGCGGCGGACACCGGGTCCGGGGCTACCTCGTCCACCTCGATCCCGCGGTGCGGGACGTTCCCGTAGACCCCGGCCGTGGACAGGTGGACGACGCGCCGCACCCCCTCCCGCGCGGCCTCCGCGAGGAGGGCCGCGCTGCCCCGGACGTTGACCGTGTGGCAGCGCTCCTCGTCCGGCCCGATGTAGGAGGCCAGGTTCACCAGCGCGGCCGCGTCCTCGCAGACCCCGCGCAGCGAGCCGGGGTCGCCCAGGTCCGCCCGCACCCACTCCACGCCTTCGCGGGCCGTGCCGGGGGTGCGGGCGAGGGCCCGTACGCGGACGTCGGGGCGGCGGGCCAGGGCGTCCAGTGCGGCGGAGCCGATGAAACCGGTGGCTCCCGCCAGGACGATTACCCGGGGTCTTTCGGATATCTGCATGGCGGCGATTTTATCGACGCGGATGACGGCGGGGGCTGGGGCGCTATTGGCCGGAAATAGATCCTCTGCGGGGGCTGGACCGGCCCAGGATCACGGGAACCGCGCGGTGGCCGTTCGAGACGAACGAGGACTTCGGCCGGAGTTCATCGGCCGGCACGGCCAGGGCGATGCCGGGGAACCGCTCGAAGAGCGCCGACAGCGCGATGGCGACCTCCATCCGGGCGAGGTTCACGCCGAGGCAGTGGTGGGCTCCGTACCCGAAGGACACGTGATCGGCGCGGGTGTCTCGGGTGATGTCGAAGAGGTCGGCGTCGGCTCCGTGGTGGAGGGGGTCGCGGCCGGAACCGGCGAAGCAGATGACGATCGGGTCGCCCCGCGGGATCCGTACGTCGTCGTCGATCTCGATCGTCTCGACGGCGTAGCGCAGGAGGCTGTGCGCGCCGGGCGGGTCCACGCGCAGGGATTCGTCGATCACGTCCTCCCACGAGGCCTTGCCGTCCCGTACGAGCGCGAGCTGGGCGGGGTGGGTGAGGAGGGAGACGACCGCGTTGTCGATGAGGTTCACCGTCGTCTCGTAGCCGGCGGTGAAGAGGAGGATGAGATTGTCGAGGAGTTCCTTCTCGCTCATGTCAGCCGCGCCCGAGTCCCGTGCGGCGACAAGGCCCGACGTGAGGTCTTCGGCAGGATTTCCCCGCTTGTGCGCCACGACTTCGTTCAGGATCTCGTACATGGCTATGCCATTCGCCATCGCGTCCTCGGGGCTTATCGAGGTGGAGAAGAAACCGTCGATGATCTTCTGTAGCGGATCACGTGCGGAATTCGGAATTCCGAAAAGCTCGCAGACGACGGCGTGCGGCAGCACGTGGGCGAATTCCTTGCGGAGGTCCACGGGCCGTCCCGCCGGGACCTGCTCCAAGCGGTCGAGCAGCCCGGCGGCCATCTCTTCCACCCGGGGCCGCAGGGCTGCCACACGACGCATGGTGAACTCCCCCGCCACCGGCTTGCGCAGGCGCCCGTGCTCCTCGCCGTAGGCGGTGACCATGTTCTGCACCGAGACCCAGACGGCCAGCGGCCACTCGTGGTCGACCTCTCCGTCGATCCACGCCGGCCAGTGCCGGTAGGCGTCCTTCGACACGCGGGGATCGGTGAGCAGGCGCTTCACGAGTGCGTGGTCCGTGACGGACCACGCCTCCACTCCACCGGGGAGCACGATCCGCACGGCCCGGCCGCGGGAGCGTATGTCCTTGATCTCCCTGTGAATGTCCTGGCCGAGCGGATCGATGACGAACGGGCACTGCCTGCTCACAGGCGTATCCCTCCAACAACTGCGTGGTGACGGGGAGTCGGGCGACGTCACAGGCTGGCACGCCACCGTCCTCCCCGCCACTGTGCGCGGAGGGGTCTCAGCCCGCGGATCGCAGGGAATCGCCGGCCATCACGTTGGAAAGGGAGGAGATCAGGCGGAAACGTCGATTGCTTCCAGCAGGGCGGAGAAGACCCGCTGGCCGCTCTGATGGCCGGTCACGCTCAGGGAGAGGGTGTCGTCCCGGTTCCGGGTCACCGGCTGCGCCTGGACCAGACAGGGGGAATGGAACTCCACGTACCGTTCGAAGGTCAGGCGGAGCGAGGTGGGGTACAGCCGGGTGGCCTCCGCGACGGCGAAGGCGGCCTGGTGGGTGGCCTCCAGGAGGACCATGCCGGGTACATGATCGTTTTCGTGCGCGAACAGCGTCTTGCTCGTGGTGTGCGGCCGCAGGGTCCAGCACCGGGGATCCCTGGTGGGAGCCAGCAGGACATGGCTCGGGTCCGTCCGCAGCACGAGGGCGCAGGGCACCGGTTCCGGCACGGGCAGGACGGGCCGGGCGTCCGCGTACTCACCGCGCATCCGTCGGTAGGCGCCGGGAGAGGTGCAGGTCAGGCGTCCGCCGCCGGTCGCGATGACCCGGTCCCCCCGCATCACGGTCATGTGGCAGACCATGCCGGAGAAGCGGGTGCCGCGGCGGTTGACGTCCGTGCAGGCGACCTCGATGCGGACGGGGGAGTCACAGTCCGCTGCCAGGAGTTCGGGATCGACCCGGTACTGGAGGTCGGACATCAGGAACTGGTGCCCGAGGGGGACGCCGTACTCGGCGTGGGAGAGCAGGATGCCCGCCTGGCGGATGGCCTCCGCGATGACGGTGGGGGAGCGGAAACCGTGGAGCGCGGTATGGAACGGGTGGTTTTCAGGCCAACGCAGGCCAACGCTGAAGCGGTCGGGCGCGGTGCGTTCCCAGGTCGAGAGGAACACTTCGGAGGTGTCAGGTCGGTGCACGAGCCAGCTGGGTACGGCCGGAGGCCTTGCATCTGAGACCCCGACCGATGGTCTTTGGGCGTTTTCGCTCGCATAAGGCGTTATTAACATGAATTCCCCTCCCGGACTCCGAGACAGATTCGAGCCACGCGTGGTACGTCTCGGTCTGCCGCAAGATACGTGCTGCCTGGTATAATTTGCAACGGCTGTTTTCGGTGACATGCTCATACCCCCGAGGAGGTGTGCATCAGTGGCCGCCAGCATCGTGGAAGGAGCGAGGGTGTCTCAGAGGGAGGCTTCTCGGCGCACCCGGCAACTCATCGTCGAGGCCGCCGGCGCCGTGTTCGCGGAGAAGGGCTTCAACGGGGCCACGATCGCGGACGTCTATCAGCGGCTCGGCTTGACCAAGGGCGCTTTCTACTACTACTTCAAGGGCAAGGAAGAGCTGGCCCAGGCTGTCCTGGCCAGTCAGATCGACACGGTCGGCTTCCCCCTCGTACCGCGGAGCACCCGCCTGCAGGAGCTGATCGACAAGGGCATGCTCTTCGCCGTCCAGATCCGCAGCGATCCGATCGTGCAGGGCAGCCTGAGGCTCTCGCTGGAGCGCGGCAGTGATCACGCGCACCGCCTGCGGCCCTACCAGGACTGGATCGACCACAACCGGTTCGCCCTGGGGCAGGCCCGGGAATGCGGCGAACTGCACGCGCACGTGGACCTGGACGCGGTCGCCAACCTCATCGTCGGCTCCTTCACCGGACTGCAGGTGCTCTCCGAGGTGATGGCCGACTGGGAGGACCTGGAAGTACGGGTATCCGTGATGCTCAGGCACATCATGCCGATCATCGCGCTGCCGACGGTGCTGGCCGAACTGGACATGGCCCCCGGCCGCGCCGAGCGGGTCGTCGCCGATCTGGAGAAGCACCTGCGGGAGCGGACCGAGGTCGAACTCGTCGAGTCGGCCTGACTCCACGCCTAGTACCTCCCGCGGGGCGCCTCCGCGGCCGTCGCGGCCTGCGGACCCCGCGCCTTCCTCCTCTCCCTCCGCCGGACGTCTTCGACGTCCGGCGGAGGGCTTTCCGCAACCGATCCGGTGCTCCCGGTACCGACATCAGATCTTCCGATGGACGGTTGCCTACCTTCATGCAGGTTTGTTTCCATGAGCTTGGCCCCGAGCCACCTACGACATACGAGGCTCTTGACCGACCACGGAGAAGCCACATGATCAAGCTCGATGACATCCGCCGGCACGCGGCGGGCGGCGTGACGCGGGATGCCTTGGTCGACGGCCAGGTGCGGCTGACCTGGGGCCAGTTCGCCGAGACCGTGGAGCGGACGGCGGCCGGACTCACCGAGCACCTGCCGCAGGAGGGCCCGGTCCGCGCGGTCTTCCTCGCCGGGAACAGCTGGCGGCTCGCCGTCGCGATGAGCGCCTGCGCCACGCTCGGCGCCTCCTGCACGGGACTCGACCCGGAGAGCGGCACGGACGACCTGGGCCAGGTGCTCTCCTGGCTGGAGCCGTCCGTGGTCTTCGTGTCCTCGGAACACCGCGCCACCCTCGACCGGCTCGTCTGGCCCGGCGGCCCGAAGGCCGTGCACGTCCTCCTGGACGGGATCACGGCTCCCGGTGCCCCGGCGGCCCCGGGCAAGCACCAGGCGCTCAACTTCGACCTGCTGACCTCGGCCGAACCCCTGCGCACCCTGCCGCCGCCCCGGCCGTACGAGTCCTTCGCGGTCAGTGCGCGCAGCGAGGGCCCCTCCCGGATCGCCGTGCGCCGCACCCCCTCCGAGGGCCGCCACCTGGTCGACCTCGTCGACGAGTTCGGGCTCAGCCGGGACGACGTCCACCTGGCCTGCGCCCCGCCGACCGAGTCCACGGCCCTCGCCCTGACCCGCACGATGCTCGGCATCGGCGCCACCGTCGTCCTCGCGGACGGCGCCGGCCCCGAGACCCTGGCCGCCCTGCTCGTCGCCGAGCGCGTCAGCACCGGCGTGATCACCCCTTCCGCCCTGCACGGCCTGCTCGGGCTCCCGGATGACGCCGAGCCCTCGCCCCGCACCCGCCACCTGCGGTTCCTCCTCACCCCCGGCACCCACCTGGGCCGGTGGACCGTCAACACGGCCTGGGAGCGGCTCGGCCCGGTGCTGCACACCGCGCTCGGCAGCCCGGAGACCGGACTGACCGCCGTCATGGGCCCCGAGGAGCTGCTGGTCTCGCCGCCGCGCTCGGGCCACGCCACGCTCGGCACCAGCGTCGCCGTCCTCGGCGAGGACGGGCAGCCGGTGCGGCAGGGCGAGAGCGGCCGCCTCGCCTACGCGGGCCACCAGGTCATGGACGGCTTCCTGGACGGCGAGACCCCGATCGCGGACCTGGACCTCGGCTGGGGCGCCGAGCGCTTCCTCGTCACCGACGAGTCCGGGTACGTGGACGAGACCGGCCGGCTGCTGGTCACCGGGCGGGTCACCGACGTGCCCGTGGTGGTCCGCGATTCGGCGGTCGACACCGAGTTGTTCCGGCTGGAGTCGGACCTGCTCAACCTGCCCTGCCTGCGTGACACCGCCGTCATGCGGGTCAGCAACGCGGTGCTGGGCGACGCGATCGTGGTTCCCTTCATCGCCGTGGCGGTCGACCGCGAGGCCACCGGGTACAAGTCGCTCAGCGTGGCCTGCGCCCGCCGGGTGCCGTCGCTGCCCGCGCACGTCATCGCGGTCGACACCATCCCGTACAGCCCGACGGGCCGGATCCGCACCGGGGACCTGCTCGACGCGGTGCTGCCCATCATCACTCTGAACCTGCAGCTTGAGCAGTCGATGCAACAGGAGATGTCCGCGTGAACCTGCCCTCCTTCGACGACCAGCCGTACGACGAGCTGCTGGTGGAGGACTTCGAGACGGCCTTCTTCGCACTCGAACTCGAACTCCTCGACCTGCCCTGCGTCCAGGACGTGGCGGTGCTGCGCACCCGGCTGCCCGAGGTGGGCGAGACGCTGGTGGTGGCCTTCGTACCGCTCCCGGAGGAGGACCAGGAGGCCGGCGGACGCCAGGCCGCGCTGGCCGCCTGCGAGCGGCGCATGCCGTGGGTGCTGTCGCACGCGGTGGCCGTCGACGCGATCCCCCGCGCGGCCGACGGATCCGCCCGCACGGGCGTCCTGATCGACCGGCTGCTCCCGCAGATCGCCCGGGACCTCCTCTCGCCGATGGAGATGTCCGACTAGTCCGCTCCGAACGACCCGCCGTCGGTACGAAGCGGCGGCTGACCTGTGGCCATGCCCTCCCTGCGGGCATGGCCACAGGTATGTCCGCAACCGTGCGGGGGTGTGAACGGCGGCTCCTCCTACTGCGTTTATACCTGCACCGTGGTATGTTTCCAGTCTCCGGGGCTTTCAGCCTCGTAGAAGGGAGCCCCTGCCGTGCAGTTCCAGCAGTTACGCTCGTTCCGTGAAGTGGCCGCCGAGATGAGCTTCACCCGCGCCGCCCGAAACCTTCATTACTCGCAGCCCAGCGTCACCGCCCACATCAAGAACCTCGAGGACTACATCGGGGCCGAGCTGTTCCATCGCGCCGGCGGCCGTGTCGAACTCACCGAGGCGGGCATGCGACTGCTGCCGCACGTCGAGAAGATCATCCTGATCGCCGAGGCCGCCTGCATCGACGCCGCCTCCGCCGGCCGTACCCGTCCCGCCGCCTGACCGGCCGCCCGGACGCCTTTCTGCTTTTCCGTTCGGCCCGACCGCGTATCCACATCACCTGGATCGCGGTCGGGCCGTAGTTATGTCCGGGCATTCGGAATTCATTCTTCCGTCATATGGAGACACCTGGACGCCCCTTCTTCGCAATGTCAACCGAGCTTTTTCTCGTAGCTGTTGACGTGCCGTCCGGAAACGTGATGGCACCAGGCTTGGCGTGGATGGGCAATTGTTCGTGCGCGGCCCCGCAAGAGCGGATGGGCGTCCGAACCTACGCTCGGATCAATCGAACTGTGCGCCCGGCAGCGGTCGCTCGCAGCACCCGGAGAGGAGACCGAAATGGGTCAGGTCCCGCTAGTGGATCGGTCGGCCGACGAGGCGCCGAACGACCTCATGACGGGCGACTCCTACCTGGAGAGCCTGCGCGACGGTCGCCAGGTCTTCGTGGACGGCGAACTCGTGAAGGACGTGACGACGCACCCGGCGTTCGCCAACGCCGCGAGGTCGATCGCGCACCTCTACGACGCACTCCACCACCCGGACACCAAGGACCTGATGACGACGGTCGACCGGTACACGGGTTACCGCGTCCACCGCTTCTTCACCCCGGCGCACTCGCCCGAGGAGCTCCTCAAGGCCCGTGACGCCATCGAGCACTGGGCCCGCCTGGGCTACGGCTTCATGAACCGCACGCCCGACTACAACGCGTCGTTCATGGCCGGCCTCGCGGTCACCCACGACTTCTACGAGCCCTTCGGCGACAACGCCCGGGCCTGGTACGAGAAGTACGCCCGCCAGGGCCTCTCGGTCAGCCACGCGATCGTCAACCCGCCCGCCGACCGCACCTCGTCCTCGCACGCGCTCCGCGACGTCCACCTGAAGGTCGTCGAGGAGCGCGTGGACGGCATCGTCGTCGAGGGGGCCAAGCTCATGGCCACCGCCTCGGCCCTGGCCAACGTCGCCTTCGTCGGCCAGAGCCACCCGTCCGACCCGGACGCCGGAGAGGCCGACGACATGGCGCTGGCCTTCATGGCCCCCCTGAACACCCCCGGCATGAAGGTCGTCTGCCGCACCTCGTACGAGTCCAGGGCCACCAGCCCGTTCGACAACCCCCTCTCGAGCCGGTTCGACGAGAACGACGCGGTGCTGGTCTTCGACAAGGTGTTCATCCCGTGGGAGAGCGTCCTGATCCACCGGGACACCGAGAAGGTCCACCAGTGCTTCCCGCACTCCGGCCTGCTCTCCCGCGGCTTCTTCCAGGGCGCGATCCGCAGGTCGGTCAAGCTCCAGTTCATGGCGGGCATCCTCGACCGGGGCACGCGCATCAACGGCACGGACGGCTTCCGCGACGTCCGGGCCGGCCTCGGCGAGCTCCTCGCCTGGCGCCACCAGACCTGGGCCGTCACCAGTGCCATGGCCCTGGACCCGGAGTGCGGCCCGGGCGGCACGGTCCTTCCGCGCATGGACTACGCGGCCGGCTACCGGGCGCTCGCCCCGCTCGGCTGGGAGCGCACGCACCGCTTCTTCGAGGAGCACCTCGCGGGCGCGCTGCTGATGACCCCCTCCAGCGGCAAGGACCTGCAGAACCCCGAGCTGCGCCCGCTGCTCGACCGCTACTACCGCGGCACGGGCGCCACCGCCGAGGAGCGCACCAAGCTCTTCAAGCTCGCCTGGGACGCGATCGGCACCGAGTTCGGCGCACGCCACGAGCTGTACGACCTCAACTCCGCCGACCGCCCCGACCAGGTGCGCCTCGACACCCTGAACTGGTCCCGCGACGCCGGTCTGCTCGACACCTACGGCGACCTCGTCCAGAAGGCCATGGACGACTACGACCTCGACGGCTGGACCCGCGGCCGCTGGGCCCAGGAGAACTGACCAGTAAGCCCGCGTACGGACGGGTGCCATCGGCCCAGGCGCCGAGCACACCCGTCCGCGCCCAGCAGAGAGGCCCGGCATGAACCACGACCTGCGCGATGTGATGCGCTCCTTCGCCACCGGGGTCTGCATCGTCAGCACCTACACCGAGAAGGACGGCGTACGCACGCACAACGCGATCACCGTCAACTCACTCACCTCCGTCTCACTGGAACCGCCGCTGGTTTCCCTGAGCTTCCGTCACGACTCGGAGTTCTTCGCGGAGCTGATGCGCACGGGCGTCGTCGGGATCTCGATCCTCGGCGCCGAGGGCGAGTCCACCGCCCGCGCGTTCGCACGCCGGCGGCCCGAGCGCGACCGGGCGCTGACCGAGGTGGCCGGGGTCCCGGGCGAGGCCACCGGGACGCTGCTGTTCGACGCGGCGGCCTGGATGGAGTGCAGCCTCCGCGACCACGTGGTGGCGGGTGACCACGTCATGGTCATCGGCGAAGTCCTCGCCATGGGGGCCCGTGAGGCCCAGACCCCCCTGATCTTCCTCCAGGGCGGGTTCCACAGGTTCGAACTGGAACAGGTGTGACGTGCGGGCGAAGAAGCCGCCGAGCCGCCGGGGCCGTCTCGACGCGTGACCGCAAGAACTCCGCCACCTGAGCCGGAGTGCCCCACCCCATCGGCCGACCGGCTTCACCTCCTCCGTACCGGGGGCGGGCCGGCGGCTTCCACCGAATCCCCGGAGTAGGCGAGGAGGGCCCCGTGATCACGGACAGCAAGGCCGGCGCACGACGACCCAGCGCCTTCCACGAATTGATAGGTGACTGACACATGTCCCGTGGATTCTCGATCGGTATCGTCGGAGGAGGCGCGGCTGCAGTCTGCTTGATCGACGCGTTGTCCCGAACAGAGAGCGAACCAGGCAGCCTCACGGTCTTCGAACCGTCACCGCACCTGTGGCGCGGCCGCGCCTACCAGGTGGACACCGAGACCCTCAAGGTCAACGCGACGCCCGACGACATGTCCGTGCGGGCGGGCGACCTCCAGCACTTCGAGAACTGGCTGGAGACCCGGGACAAGGTCGTCGGCGTCCGCACCGGAGTCGACCGGTGGTCCGGGAGCCGCTTCGCGCCCCGCACCGTCTACGGCGAGTACCTGGAGCAGACGGCGTACGCCGCGCTCGGCGAACTGCGCCGCCAGGGCTGGCGCGTCGACCTCGTCGGCGAGGGCGTCACCTCCGCCAGCCGGGCCGCCAACCGGGTGCTGCTGCGCACCGGCAGCGGCCGTGCCCGCGCCTTCGACTACGCCATCCTGTGCGTCGGCGGCGACAGCCCCAAGGACGTCTACGGACTGTCCGGCACCGAGGGCTTCGTCGGGGACCCGTACCCGATCGTCAACAAGCTGGCGGACGTCGGCGAGAAGGACCACGTCGCCGTCATCGGCAGCGGCCTGACCGCCATCGACATCATCCTGTCCCTGGCCGCCCAGGGCCACCAGGGCCGCATCAGCCTGATGTCCCGCCGCGGCGTCCTGCCCGGTGTGCGGCAGAAGGCGGTCCCCTTCGAGCTGCGCCACTTCACCCCGCACCGGATGGAGGCGCTGGCCACGACCCACCCGGAGGTGACCCTCGAGGACATCGCCACCGTCATGCGGGCCGAGTTCCGCGACATCGGCGCCGACCTCGACGCGACCGTCGAGGAGATCATCCGGGTCGACCTGGAGAACCCGGTCGACCGGCTGCGCCGGCAGATCGAAGAGGTCGACTCCCCCCACATGGGCCTGCGCATCCTGCAGCGCGCCGTCCCCGAGACCGGGCCCGACGTCTGGCCGATGCTGCGCGAGCAGGACAAGGTCCAGCTGCTGCGCGCCCACTACCGCACGATCATGAGCCTGTGCTGCCCCATGCCGCCGGGCAGCGCCGGAGTCCTCCTCGAACTCGTCGAGGCGGGCAAGCTCGACATCGTCGCCGGTCTGCAGAACATCACCCCGAACCCCGAGGCGGGGTTCGACGTCGTCACCGCCGAGGGCCACAACTTCACGGCCGACCGCGTCGTCAGTGCCGTGAACGCCTCCGAGGGGCGCATCCCCACCAGCGCCGCGCCCCTGGTCACCTCGCTCATGCGCAGCCGCGTCGCCAGCCGGCACCCCCACGGCGGCCTGCACATAGCCCGTCCGACCAGTCAGCTGACGACGAACGGCAGATCCGACCCGCGCCTGTACGGGCTCGGCAACATCGCCGCGGGTTCGCTCTTCTTCACCTTCGGCATCCCCTCGCTGGTCGACCGCAGCCAGGACATCGTCGGCGCGATCCTGCAGCACGCCGAGACCGTCACGGCCGCGAGCCGGGAGAACGAGGAAGTCCTGCTCACGGTCTAGCCCCGCGCACGGCCCAGCCCCCCCACGGCCCAGCCCCCCACGGGCCTGTCCCTCCACGGGCCTCTCCCCCACGGGCCCGTCCCGCTCACCGCCCGGCCGCCCCCCGCACCCGTATCCGTACCACTACCGGAGAACGATCCGGAGATGAGGACCCCGCGCATGAGCGTCACCGAGACCGACCGGCCCGCCTACCTGGCGGACACGCACACCGGCCTGCCGATCCCCGGCGAGCCGGTCTTCACCACCCACGAGGAGACGCGCCGCCACCGCAAGCAGCGGCTCGCCGCCGCCCTGCGGCTGTTCGGCAAGTACGGCTTCGGTGAGGGCATCTCGGGCCACATCTCGGTCCGCGACCCGGAGCACGAGGACCGCTTCTGGGTGAACCCCTTCGGCGTCTCCTTCAACCTGGTCCGCGTCGCCGACCTGATCTGCGTCGACTCCGCCGGCAACGTCGTGGCGGGCAAGCACCGGGTCAACCCCAGTGCCTTCGTCATCCACTCGGCCATCCACGAGATGCAGCCGGGCGCCACGGCGGCGGCCCACGGCCACACCGCGCACTCCCGCGCGCTGGGCTCCCTGGGCCGTCTGCTGGACCCCATCGACCAGGAGTCCGCCGCCTTCTACAACCGCCAGGTCCTCTACGAGGAGTACGAGGGCCCCTCGGTCTCGGCCGAACTCGGCCGCGACATCGCCGAGAAGCTCGGCGACAACCGTGCGATCCTCCTGCGCCACCACGGCCTGATAACCGTCGGCGGATCGCTCGACGAGGCCGTGCACTGGTTCTTCACCTACGACAGCTGCGCCCAGGTGCAGTTGCTCGCCCGGGCGGCGGGCACGCCCAAGAGCTTCAGCCACGAGCAGGCCGTGGCCGCGGGGGACGGATTCGGCAACGAGCAGCTGGGCTGGTTCAGCTTCCAGCTGCTCTGGGACGAGATCGTCCGCGAGCAGCCCGACTTCCTGGAAGAGGACTAGCCCGCACCCGTCTCGCGTACGACAGCACCCCGCGAGAAGCACCCAGGAAGAAGAGGCACACCATGAACATCCTTCTTTTCGGCGCGAGCGGACACATCGGCAGCGCCATCGCCGGTGAGCTGCTCTGCCGCGGGCACTCCGTCACCGGGGCCACCCGCACGGGCGCGATCGCGGGCAAGAGCCACGAGGACCTGACCGTCGTCGCCGGTGACGCCACCAGCGCCGACACCGTGGCCGAACTGTCCGCGGGCTACGAGGCGGTGGCCTCGGCCGTCGGTCCCAAGCCGGGCTTCGACGACGACCACAAGATCATCGTCGGTGCGGCCGGCGCGCTCATCGAGGGCCTGACCCGAAGCGGCGTACGCCGTGTCGTGGTCCTCGGCGGCGCCGGCAGCCTGGAGGTGTCCCCGGGCGTCAAGGTCATCGACGACCCGGACTTCCCGGCCGTCTGGAAGCAGAACGCGCTCGCCCAGAGCGAGGCCCTGGCGCTCTACCGCCAGGCCGACACCCTGGACTGGACGTTCATCTCCCCGGCCGCCCGGATCGAGCCGGGCGAGCGCACCGGAACCTACCGGGTCGGCGGTGACCAGCTCGTGGTGGACGCCGACGGCCACAGCCGCATCAGCATCGCGGACTACGCGGTCGCCTTCGCGGACGTACTGGAGCGTGGTGACGCCATCCGGTCCCGCATCACCGTCGCCTACTGATTCCGCGTTCCCCGGAGGGGATCCGACCATGGCTCCACCCGCGACACCGAAGGGCGCCGGGCTCGCCCGGTACGTCGTCATCCTCGGCGCGCTCACCGCCCTCGGCCCGCTGGCCAACGACGCCTACCTGCCGGGGCTGCCGCAGATCGCCGAGGACCTGCACACCAGTGCCCCGGCGGCGCAGCTCAGCCTCACCGCCTGCCTGCTCGGCCTCGGCATCGGCCAGCTCGTCGCCGGTCCGCTCAGCGACGCGCTCGGCCGCCGCCGCCCGCTCATCGCCGGTCTCGCGCTGTTCTCGGTCACCGCGCTGCTCTGCGCCTTCGCCACCGACATCTGGACGCTGGTCGGGCTGCGCGCCCTCCAGGGCCTCGGCGGCGCCACCGGGATCGTCATCGCCTCCGCCGTCGTGCGCGACCGGCACACCGGGCCCGCCGCGGCCCGGTTCTTCGCGAAGCTGATGCTGATCACCGGCATCGCGCCGATCCTGGCCCCCGTCCTCGGCGGCCAGCTCCTGCTGGTCACCTCCTGGAAGGGCATCTTCATCGCCCTCGCCGTCATCGGCGCCGCGATGCTCTTCGGCGTCGCCGGCGCCCTGCCGGAGACGCACCCCGCCGAACGGCGCGTGCACGGCGGCCTCAAGGCCACCGGCCCGGTCTTCCGCCGGCTGCTGAGCGACCCGGTGTTCGTCGGCTACAACCTGGCCTGCGGCTTCGCCTTCGCCGCGATGTTCGCGTACATCTCCGGCTCGACCTTCGTGCTCCAGTCCCTCCACGGGATGTCCCCCCAGGGCTACAGCGCCGTCTTCGCGGTCAACGCCCTCGGTCTGGTCATCGCCGCGCAGGTCGGCGGCCGCGTCGTGCACAGGACCGGCCCGCGCGCCCTGCTCGCGGCCGGTCTGCTCGTCTCCGCGGTCGGCGGCCTCGCGCTGCTCGCCGTCGTCCTCACGGACGCCGGCCCGGCCCCGCTGCTGGTCGCGCTGTTCCTGGTCGTCTCCAGCGTCGGGCTCGTCCTGCCGAACTCCTTCGCGCTGGCCCTGCAGGACCACGGCGACGTGGCCGGCTCGGCCGCCGCGCTGCTGGGCCTGTCCCAGCATCTGATCGGTGCGGCCGTGGTCCCGCTCGTCGGCCTCGCCGGCGAGGACAGCGCGCTTCCGATGGGCATCGTCATCGCCGTCCTCGGCGTCGGCGGTCTGCTCGCCTTCGGCCTCACCAAGGACCCCCGGGCCGCCGGTGCGGAGACCGGCGCCCGGGCGCCCGCGACCGTCACCGCGACCGTGCCCGGCACCGTGACCGCCGGACCGGCGCCCGAGGTGCGCGAGCCGGTATAGCCCCGGCGAGACGGCCTCGCTCCCAGCAACGGAACGCCTGCCGGGGGACCGCACGGCCGCACGGCCGCACAGTCCCCCGCCACCCCGGTCCGCCACTCCGGTCGGCGGCAGGCCACACCTCTTCCCTTTCCGAACGAAACCGATCGAGGTCCCAGCCACCATGACCCTCGCCACGCACACCACGGCCGTCGACTCCTGGCGCCTGCTGCCCGCCGCGCAGCAGCCGTCCTACCCCGACCCGGTCGCCCTGCGCTCCGCGCTCGACGACCTCGCCACCTACCCGCCGCTGGTCTTCGCGGGCGAGTGCGACCGCCTGCGCGACCGCCTCGCCGACGTCGCCCGGGGAGAGGCCTTCGTCCTCCAGGGCGGGGACTGCGCCGAGACCTTCGACGCCGTCAGCTCCGACCAGGTCCGCGACAAGGTCCGCACCCTGCTCCAGATGGCCGCCGTCCTCACCTACGCGAGCTCCGTGCCCGTGGTGAAGATCGGCCGGATCGCCGGGCAGTACTCCAAGCCCCGCTCCCAGTCCACCGAGGTCCGCGACGGCGTCGAACTGCCCGTCTACCGCGGAGACTCCGTCAACGGCCTCGCCTTCACCCCCGAGTCCCGCACCCCGGACCCCGAGCGGCTCAAGCGGATGTACCACTCCTCCGCCGCCACCCTGAACCTCGTACGGGCCTTCACCACCGGCGGCTACGCCGACCTGCGCCAGGTCCACGAGTGGAACCGCGACTTCGTCGCAGCCTCCCCGGTCGGAGAGCGCTACGAGCGGCTCGCCGGCGACATCGACGACGCCCTCACCTTCCTCGCCGCCTGTGGCGCCGACCCGGCCGCGGTCCACTCCTCGGAGATCTTCGCCAGCCACGAGGCGCTGCTCCTGGACTACGAGGCCGCGCTCACCCGCGTCGACGCCCGCTCGGGGCAGCTGTACGACGTCTCCGGCCACATGATCTGGATCGGCGAGCGCACCCGTCAGCTGGACGGCGCCCACGTCGAGTTCGCCTCCCAGGTGCGCAACCCCGTCGGCGTCAAGCTCGGTCCCACCACCTCCGCCGACGAGGCCCTCGCGCTCATCGACAAGCTCGACCCGGACCGCGAGCCCGGCCGCCTCACCTTCATCACCCGCATGGGCGCCCGCAACGTCCGCGAGATCCTGCCCGAGCTCGTCGCCAAGGTCACCGCCGAGGGCGCGAGCCCCGCGTGGATCTGCGACCCGATGCACGGCAACACCTTCTCGGCGCCCAGCGGCCACAAGACCCGCCACTTCGACGACGTGCTCGACGAGGTGGCCGGCTTCTTCGAGGTCCACCGGGCGCTCGGCACCCACCCCGGCGGCATCCACGTCGAGTTGACCGGCGACGACGTCACCGAGTGCGTCGGGGGCGGCGCCGAGGTCCGCCTCACCGACCTCGGGCAGCGCTACGAGTCCGCGTGCGACCCCCGCCTGAACCGCAAGCAGTCCCTCGACCTGGCCTTCCAGGTCGCCGAGCTGTACCGGGACCGCACGGACCAGGGCGCGGCCCGCCGCGAAGCCGTACCCGCCGCCTGATCTCGCGCGACCGATCGACGTACCGTCCTCAGCAAAGGGAGAAGACCATGTCCGTGCGTGCCCTGCGCGGTGCCATCCAGCTGGAAGTCGACGAGCGGGTCCACCTGCTGGACGGGGTCCGGACGCTGTTCCAGGAGATGCTCGAAGCCAACGGGCTCGACCAGGACGACCTGGTGAGCGTGCTCTTCACGGCGACCCCGGACCTGGTCAGCGAGTTCCCGGCGGTGGCCGCCCGCGAACTGGGCGTGACCGACGTGCCGCTGATGTGCGCACAGGAACTGGACATCGCCGGGTCCCTGCCCCGCGTGGTCCGCATCCTCGCGTACGCCGAGACGGAGCTGTCCAAGCCCGACATCAAGCACATCTACCTGGGCGGCGCGGCCGCCCTGCGCAGAGACCTCTCCGTGGCCGGGGAGCCGAGGTGATCCGCTCCGCCGCGGTGGTGGGGACGGGACTCATCGGAACCTCCATCGCGCTGGCCCTCTCCCGCCGCGGGGTCGCCGTCCACCTGATCGACGAGAACGAGTCGGCCGCCCGCACCGCGGCCTCTCTGGGCGCCGGTACCGTCGGTCCCCCGAGGAACACGGTCGACCTGGCCGTCCTGGCCGTCCCGCCGGCCCAGGTCGGCGCGGTGCTCGCCGCCCACCAGAAGCGCGGCCTCGCCCGCTCGTACACCGACGTCGCCAGCGTCAAGAGCGGCCCGGAGATCGGGGTGCTCGCCGCCGGCGCCGACCCCGTCACCTTCATCGGCGGACACCCCATGGCCGGCCGGGAGCGCTCCGGCCCGCTCGCCGCCTGCGCCACCCTCTTCGAGGGCCGCTCCTGGGTCCTGACGCCCACGGCCGACACCGGCCGCGAGGCGCTCAACATGGCGCTCATGATGGTCTCCCTGTGCGGGGCGGTGCCCGTCGTGATGGACAGCGAGGTGCACGACCGGGCCGTGGCCCGGGTCTCGCACACCCCGCACGTCGTCGCCTCGCTGATGGCCGCGCGCCTCCAGCACCTGCCGGAGGACGCCTGCCGCCTCGCCGGCCAGGGGCTGCGCGACGTGACCCGGATCGCCGGGGGAGACCCCCGGTTGTGGAGCGACATCCTGGAGTCCAACGCCACCGCGGTCGCCGACGTGCTGACCGAACTCGCCGAGGACCTCCAGGTCACCGTGGCCGCCCTGCGGGGCCTCGCCACCGACGACGCGGACGAACGCGCCCAGGGCACCACGTTCCTGGCCGACCTGCTCGGCCGCGGCGTCATCGGCCGCGACCGCATCCCCGGCAAGCACGGGCACCCGGTGCCCGCGTGCGCCCCGGTCCGCGTCCTCATCGGGGACCAGCCCGGTGAACTCGCCCGGCTCCTCGCGAGCGCCGCCGAACTCGGCGTCAACATCGAGGACATGACCATCGACCACTCGCCCGGCGACGAGAGCGGCCTGGTCGAGCTGATGGTCGCCCGCGGCACCGCCGCGAACATGGCCCAGCGCCTGATGAGCGCCGGCTGGCGGGTCCAGCGCATGGGTCCGATCGAGGCCCCGCCGGTCACCGCCGGCGTCTGACCGCACGGCGATCCGGCGGGCCGACCGACGCCCGACGACCCACGACCGACGGCGACGCCGACGCCGACGCCCGACCTCCTACCGACCTCCCACCACGCCCCACGACAGAGGATCACCTTGAGTACTTTGCGATGGCTCACCGCGGGCGAATCGCACGGCCCCGCCCTCACCGCCGTCCTCGAAGGCCTGCCCGCCGGGGTGGAGGTCTCCACCAAGGCCGTCGCCGACTCCCTGGCCCGCCGCCGCCTCGGCCACGGCCGGGGCGCCCGGATGGCCTTCGAGCGGGACGAGGTGACCTTCCTCGGCGGCGTCCGCCACGGCCTCACCCAGGGCGGACCGGTGTCGATCCAGGTCGGCAACACCGAATGGCCCAAGTGGCGGACGGTGATGGCCGCCGACGGCGTGGACGCGGAGGTCCTGGCGGGCCAGGCGCGCAACGCCCCCCTCTCGCGGCCCCGCCCCGGCCACGCCGACCTCGCCGGGATGCAGAAGTACGGGTTCGACGACGCACGGCCGGTGCTGGAGCGGGCCAGCGCCCGCGAGACCGCCGCCCGCGTGGCCCTCGGCGAGGTCGCCCGCGCCTTCCTGCGGCAGGCGTACGGGATCACCGTCGTCAGCCATGTCGTCGCGCTCGGCGCGGCCGCCGCCCCCGACGGCGCGGTCCCCGGGCCGGGCGACACCGAACGCGTCGACGCCGACCCGGTGCGCTGCCTCGACCCGCTGGCCTCCGCCGCGATGGTCGCCGAGGTCGACCGGGCCCACGAGAACGGAGACACCCTCGGCGGAGTCGTCGAGGTCCTCGCGTACGGACTTCCGCCGGGCCTGGGCAGCTACGTCCACGGCGACCGGCGCATCGACTCCCGGCTGGCCGCCGCCCTCATGGGCATCCAGGCCATCAAGGGCGTCGAGTTCGGCGACGGCTTCGGCCTGGCCCGGGTCCCCGGCTCCCTCGCCCACGACGAGATCGAGCGGGGCGAGGACGGCGCCGTCCGCCGCCGCACCGCCCGCTCCGGCGGGGTCGAGGGCGGCATGACCACCGGCGAACCGCTGCGGGTGCGCGCCGCCATGAAGCCCATCGCCACCGTGCCGCGCGCCCTGGCCACCGTCGACGTCGCCACCGGCGAGCCGGCCGTCGCCCACCACCAGCGCTCCGACGTCTGCGCGGTGCCCGCCGCGGCGGTCGTCGCCGAGGCGATGACGGCGCTGGTCCTCGCGCACGCCGCGCTGGAGAAGTTCGGCGGGGACTCCCTCGCGGAGACCGCCCGCAACCACCGGGGCTACCTCGACCACCTGGCCGTCCGATGAGCACCCCGATCCTGACGAGCGGGAGCACCCGGATCCGGATCGGCGGCGACCGGCCGTACGAGGCCGTCGTGGGCCACGGGCTGACCCGGGAGGCGGGCGAGACCGGCCGCTTGCTGGGCGCGGAACCGCTGCGGGTGGCCGTGGTGCACTCCCGCGCCCTGCTGGCCACGGCCCGCCGGATCGCCCGGGACCTCAACGACGAGGGACGCATCGTGGTCTCCCTCGAAGTGCCCGAGGGCGAAGCCGCCAAGGACACGACCGTCGTCGTGGGCCTGTGGCGGGCCCTCGCGGACGCCGGGTTCACCCGCTCCGACGCCATCGTGGCCGTCGGCGGCGGCGCCACCACCGACCTCGCCGGATTCGCGGCCGCCGGCTGGCTGCGCGGCGTACGGCTCGTCCTCGTGCCGACCACGCTGCTCGGCATGGTCGACGCCGCCATCGGCGGGAAGACCGCCGTCAACCTGCCCCAGGGAAAGAACCTCGTCGGCGCCTTCCACCCGCCCGCCGGGGTGCTGTGCGACCTGGACCTGCTGGCCACCCTGCCGCCCGCCGACTACGTCAGCGGCCTCGCCGAGGTGATCAAGGCCGGTTTCATCGCCGACCCGGAGATCCTGCGCCTGGTCGAGAAGGACCCGGCCGGGGCCGCCCACACCCGCGAGCTCGTGGAGCGCGCCATCCGGGTCAAGGCGGAAGTCGTCACCGAGGACTTCCGCGAGGACGGGCGCCGCGAGCACCTCAACTACGGCCACACCCTGGGCCACGCCATCGAGCGGGTCGCCGGCTACCGGGTCCGGCACGGCCACGCGGTGGCCGCCGGCATGGTCTTCGCCGCCGAACTCGCCCAGCTCGACGGCCGGCTGTCCGCCGCCGACGCGGAGCGCCACCGCGCGCTCCTCGCCGCCGCGGGACTGCCCACCGGCCACACCGGGGCCTGGGCCCCGCTGCGCGACGCGATGGGCATCGACAAGAAGACCCGGGGCAACCGGCTGCGGTTCGTCGTCCTCGACGCCATCGGCCGTCCCGCCCTGCTCACCGCCCCGGACGAGGACCTGCTCCGGGCCGCCTACGACAGGCTCGGCCGGTGACCCGCCCCGCCCGCCCCGTACCCGTACCCGTACCCGTAGGACCCTCCAGACCCGTCGAATCCCCTGAACAGGAAGGCTCGAGATGACCGTCGCCACAGCCCCGCAGGGCACCGCGCCCGCCCTGCTCTGGGAGGACGCCGACCGCCGGGCCGTCGAGGTCGCCCGCGCGCTGACCGTGGACGCCGTCGAGGCGGCCGGCCACGGCCACCCCGGCACCGCCATGAGCCTCGCGCCGGCCGCCTACCTGCTCTTCCAGCAGCTGCTGCGGCACGACCCCCGGGACCCGCGGTGGGCCGGCCGCGACCGCTTCGTCCTGTCCTGCGGCCACGCCAGCCTCACCCTGTACACGCAGCTCTACCTCTCGGGCTACGGGCTCACCCTCGACGACCTCAAGGGCCTGCGCACCGAGGGCAGTCTGACCCCCGCGCACCCGGAGTACGGGCACACCCCGGGGGTGGAGACCACCACCGGCCCCCTCGGCCAGGGCCTCGCCAACGCGGTGGGCATGGCCATGGCCGCCCGCCGCGAGCGCGGCCTGTTCGACCCGGAGGCCGCCCCCGGCACCTCCCCCTTCGACCACACCGTCTGGGCCATCGCCTCCGAGGGCGACCTGGAGGAGGGCGTCGCGCACGAGGCCAGTTCGCTCGCCGGCCACCAGCGCCTGGGCAACCTCGTGGTCCTCTACGACGAGAACCGCATCTCCATCGAGGACGACCGGCAGATCGCCCACTCCGAGGACACCCTCGCCCGCTACCGGGCGTACGGCTGGCACGTCCAGGAGGTCGACTGGACCGCGAGCGGGGAGGCCGGCGAGTACACCGAGGACGTGCGGGCCCTGCACCGGGCGCTCACCACCGCCCGCGAGACCACCGACCGGCCCTCCCTCGTATCGCTGCGCACGATCATCGGCTGGCCCGCGCCGAAGAAGCGCAACACCGGGGGCGTCCACGGATCGGCCCTCGGAGCCGAGGAGGCCGCCGCCGCGAAGGCCGCGATGGGCCTCGATCCCGCGCTCTCCTTCCAGGTGCCCGCCGAGGTCCTGGCCCATGCCCGCCGGGTCGCCGACCGCGGCGCCGAGGCCCACCGCCAGTGGGACAAGACGCTCGCCGACTGGCGCGCCCTGAACCCCGAGCGCTCGGACCTCTTCGACCGGCTCTCCGAACGCCGGCTGCCCGAGGGCTGGCGGGAGAGCCTGCCCGTGTTCTCCGGGGGCGGCCAGATGGCCACCCGCAAGGCGTCCGGCGAGGTGCTGAACGCGCTGGCCTCCGTACTGCCCGAGCTGTGGGGCGGCTCCGCCGACCTCGCCGAGTCGAACCTCACCACGATGAAGGGCGAACCCTCCTTCATCCCGGAGGAGTTGGCGACCGAGGCGTACTCCGGCCACCAGTACGGCCGGACCCTGCACTTCGGCATCCGCGAGCACGCCATGGGCGCCGTCCTCAACGGCATCGCCCTGCACGGCGGGACCCGTCCCTACGGCGGCACCTTCCTCGTCTTCTCCGACTACATGCGCCCCGCCGTCCGGCTCGCGGCCATGATGAAGCTGCCCGTCACCTACGTCTGGACCCACGACTCCATCGGGCTCGGCGAGGACGGCCCCACCCACCAGCCGGTCGAGCACCTCTGGTCGCTGCGCGCCATCCCCGGCCTGGACGTGGTCCGGCCCGCCGACGCCAACGAGACGGTCGTCGCCTGGCGCACCATCCTGGAGAACGACGACCGCCCGGCGGGCCTGTGCCTGTCCCGGCAGAACCTGCCCGTCCTGGAACGCACCGAGGAGAGCGGGCTGTCCCCCGCCGACGGCGCGGCCCGCGGCGGCTACGTCCTGGCCGAGGCCGACGGCGGCCGCCCCGAGGCCATCCTCATCGCCACCGGCAGCGAGGTGCCCATCGCGCTCGACGCCCGCCGCATCCTGCAGGACGGGGGCCTGGCCACCCGGGTGGTGTCGATGCCCTGCCTGGAGTGGTTCCAGGCGCAGGAGGAGGAGTACCGCGAGGAGGTGCTCCCCGCCGAGGTGGCCGCCCGGGTCTCCGTCGAGGCGGGCTCCAGCCTCGGCTGGTACGCCCTGGTCGGCGCGGCCGGCACCTCGCTCGGCATCGACTCCTTCGGCGCGTCCGCCCCGTACCAGTCCCTGTACGAACTGCACGGCCTGACGGCGCCCAAGGTCGCCGCGGCCGCCCGCGCGAGCTTCGAGCGCGCCCGGCGCAGGAACTCCGGCCGATGAGCGCCGCCACCGTGCTGGAGGCCCGCGTCCCGGGCTCCAAGAGCATCACCAACCGGGCGCTGCTCCTGGCGGCCGCCGCCCCCGGGCGCAGCCGCCTGCGCGCGCCGCTGGTCAGCGACGACACCCTCGCCTTCCGGGCCGCGCTGACGGACCTGGGCACCGGCGTGCGCGATGTCGGGGACGCCGGGTACGGGTACGGGGACGGCTCCGGATACGGCGACGGCACCGGCGAGGTCTGGCAGGTCACCGGGCGCGGCACCGGCCCGGCCGGACCCGGCCGGGTGTGGTGCGCGGACGCCGGTACCGCCGCGCGGTTCCTGCCGCCCTTCGCGGCCACCGGGTACGGGGACATCGCCTTCGACGGCTCCGACCAGCTGCGGGCCCGCCCGCTGGGGCCGCTGCTGGAGGCGCTGACCGGGCTGGGGGCGAAGGTCCGCGGTACGGGCCTGCCCTTCACCCTGACCGCGAACGGCCTCGCCGGCGGCCGGATCGAGCTGGACTCCGGGCTCAGCAGCCAGTACCTGTCCGGCCTGCTGATGGCCGCTCCGCTGATGGGCGGTCCGCTCACGGTGGACGTACCGCGCCTGGTCAGCCGCCCGTACGTGGACATGACCCTGGCCCTGATGCGGCACTTCGGCGCGCGCGTGGAGGAGCGGGGCGGCTCGATCACCGTGCACCCCGGCGGGTACGCGCCGGCCGACCTGGAGATCGAACCGGACGCCTCGACCGCCTCGTACTTCTTCGCGGCGGCGGCCGTCACCGGCCGCACCGTACGGGTCCAGGGCCTGGGCACCGGAAGCCTGCAGGGCGACACGGCGTTCGTGGACGTGCTGCGGCTCGCCGGGGCGGAGGTGACGAGGACCGGTGACTGGACCGAGGTCACGGGCACGGGCCCGCTGCGCGGCGGTTTCACGGTCGACATGGGCGACATCTCGGACACCTTCATGACGATGGCCGCGATCGTCCCGCTCGCCGACGCGCCCGTCACCATCACGGGCATCGCCCACGCCCGTCTGAAGGAGTCCGACCGCATCGCCGCCGTCGCCGGCAACCTGCGCGCGCTCGGCATCCGCGTGGAGGACGGCCCGGACCGCATCACGGTCCACCCGGGCACCCCCGCCCCGGCGACTATCGACTGCCACCGCGACCACCGCATCGCGATGTCCTTCTCGGTGCTCGCCCTGCGCGCCGCCGGCATCACCCTGGACGACCCGTCGTGCGTGGCGAAGACCTTCCCGGGCTTCCACGGGGAACTGAGCCGCCTCTTCGGCTGACCCGCACGACAGCGCCCCGCCACAGGCCACCACGCCGAAGCAGGTCCCCGCCACGGGCGGGGACCTGCTTCGGCGTGGTGGCCGTCCTGCTCGGCGCCGGGCCCGGCCTGACGGGCCGACGGCGCGGGTGGGCCCATGGGGAAGGCCCCCGGGACCCGGTCGGGTCCTGGGGGCCTTCGGATGTCGTGCGGGGAGCCGCGGTCAGTGCTGCGGCGAGCCCGCCTTCCGCTTCCGTGCCGAGGAGCGCAGCGCCGCGACCAGGGTGAGCACCATGGTCAGGGCGGAGATGGCGGTGACCACGTAGAGGCCCTGGTGGAAGCTGCTCAGGGTCTCGGCCCCGCCTTCGGGCGTACCGTCGGCCGCCATCGTGGCGGTCACGATCGCCAGGACGACGGCGGCGCCGACCTGGTAGCCCGTCTGCAGCACACCGGCGGCCAGGCCCTGCTCCGATTCGTCCACGCCGGTGGTCGCCTGGACGTTGGCGGCGGGGAAGGAGAAGGGGAAGGCGATGCCGATGAGCACGATGCTGGGCAGGATCACCCAGACGTAGGAGGACGTGCTGTCGATCCGCAGGAAGAGCAGGTACGAGGCGGTGTAGGCGACGAACCCGGCGAAGATCATCCACTGGACGCCGAACCGCGAGATCAGCTTGCCGGCCCGCGGTGCGATCGTGGCGATGAGCAGACCGATGGGCAGGAAGGCCAGCGCCATCTGCATCGGGGACCAGTCGCGCAGGGACTGGAGGTAGAGACCGCCGATGAACTGGAAGCTCATGTAGGTGCCGAGGATCGCCGCGGCGACCAGGCTGGCGCCGACCAGCGCGCGGTTGCGCAGCAGGCCGAGGCGCAGCAGGGGCTGGGCCGCCCGGCGTTCGATGGCGACGAAGGTCGCGAGGAGGACCGCGGTGGCGGCGAACATCCCCAGCGTCTGGGTCGAGAGCCAGCCCGCGTGGGGGGCCTCGACGATGCTGTAGACGAGGATCAGCATCGCGGCGGTGACGGTGAAGGCGCCGGCGACGTCGAACTTGCCCTCGGCCCGGTCGCTCTTGACGTCCCGGGGCACCAGCGCCACGGCGCCGATGAAGGTGAAGACCGCCACGACGACCGGGAGCAGGAAGGTCCAGCGCCAGTTGATCTCGGTGAGCGCGCCGCCGACGATGACGCCGGTGGAGTAGCCGACCGCGCCGCAGGCGGTGTAGATGCCGACCGCGCGGTTGCGCTGGGGGCCCGCCGGGAAGTGGGTGAGGATGATGGACAGGCTGGCCGGGGCGCTGAAGGCGGCGCCGACACCCATGACGAACCGGGAGATGATCACCACCAGGCCGTCATCGGTGATCCCGCCGACCATCGATCCGGCGGCGAAGATGGCGACACCCCACAGGAACATGCGGCGCCGGCCCAGGAGGTCCGCCATGCGTCCGCTGAGCAGCAGGAAGCCGCCGAATCCGAGGACGTAGGCGCTGACGACCCACTGCACGGCCGCCGTGCTCATGCCCAGGTCGGCCTGGATGGGCGGGACCGCGACCCCGACCATGATGTTGTCGAGGGCGTCCAGGAAGAACGCGGCACAGACACTGACGAGCAGGCCCCACTGGCGGAATCCCCAGCTGTTCTCGGTTCCTTCGGTCTTCCTTTCGGGTTCGACTGCTGTCTCGACTGCTGATTCGCTGGATGTAGGCATGCCTGTCCCAATTCACTAGTCACGTGCCGGTCAGCGACACGACCGGGGCGACGGCCCGCCGTCCCGGCCTCCCTCGCCGTTCCCGGTTATCCCTTGAGTCCGAGGGGGAATGGCGCCTCAGGCGTCCCCCCGAGGAGGTAGGCGCCCGCCGACTGCACGATCTGCTCCTGGGCGAGGATGTGCTGGCACATGGTGTGCAGATCGCGGAGCCAGCGGCCCAGCGGCGAGGTCTGGTAGATCGAACCCGTACCGACGAGGTCGGAGAGCCGGGTGACGATCGAGCGAGCCGTCTTGAAGGCGTTGACGCGGGCCAGTGCCGCGGCGACCTGCTGCTCCGGGGTCGCCTCGGTGCCGGACACCAGCCGCTCCCACAGTTCGTCCAGAGAGCCGTAGACCGCGTAGCGGGCCGCGGACAGCTCCATCTCGGCCTGGCCGAGGGCGATCTGTACCCGGTAGCTGTCCTTCCAGGCCACGCCCGTGGCCCTCTCGACCCGGTTGGCCGCCAGCTCGCGCACGTGGTCGATGGCCGCACGGGCGACGCCGAGCGGCACGCCGGGCACGTTGCCGAGGAAGGCGTCGGGGGCGGCGTAAGGGCCCGACGTGTGCGGATTCGTGAAGAAGAAGGAGCGCTCCTCCGGCACGAACAGGTCGTTGGCCTGGTAGTCCATGCTGCCGCTGCCGGCCAGACCGACGGTGTGCCACGTGTCGATCTTCTCGAAGTCCTCGCTGCGGGCCACGATCAGCCGCCAGTTCACCGGCGACCCGTCGGGGCCCGGTTCGGGCTTCCCGTCGCTGTGGACGACACAGCCGCCGACGACCCAGTCGGCGTGCGTGATCCCGCTGCCGAACGGCCAGCGGCCGTTGACGACGTAGCCGCCCGGGACGCGCTCGGCGCGCCCGGCCGGGAAGATGAGGCCGGCGGTTATCGCATCGGGGTTCTCCAGCATTTCCTTGACGACGGGCTCGTCCAGGTAGCCGGCGTAGATCCAGGTGTCCATGCCGATCATGCCGCACCAGCCGACCGCCGGGTCGCCGTAGGAGAGCGCCTCGATCACCTCGGTCTGCTGCGCGAACGTGAGCTCCGGCCCGCCCCAGTCCTTCGACAGGCCGGTACGGAAGACGCCCGTCTCGCGGAGCAGCTGGGCGACGTCGTCGGGCAGACGCCGGTTGAGCTCGATCTCGGCGGACCGTTCGCGCAGCAGCGGGGCCACTGCGCGGGCGCGCGCCAGGATGTCCTCCGCCGAGGTGGGCGCGTTCTCGCGCGGCTCGGTGGGCCTGGGAGTCTCCATGATGGTCACGTAAAAGGCCCCCTGTGCCTGTGTAATCGTCCGGTACGGGAGCGAGGCGGTCCGCTCCTCCGGCATCACGGTATGTACCGGGACGCCCCGGCTCTTGCCTGAACGCGCATGCGATCTGGCACGTGCGTGCACACTCTCTCCCTAACCTTCTAACCGGTGATTAGAAGGTTAGGATAGCGGCGGTCGTCCCGTCCCGCCATCGCCGAACGCCGCTGCGCCCTGCCAGGGGGTCGGCAGGGCGCAGCGGCGTGATGCGTGATGCGGTGGTTGGTGGGCGGCGGGCGGCGGGTGCGGGGTCCCGTCAGCGGACGACGTCGAAGACGTTCATCTGCAGGCCGTTGGCGTACGCCGCGTGCTCGACGAGCTTCAGCTTCTGCGCGTCCTTGTCGGTGGTGCTGAAGAGCCGCTTGCCCGCGCCGAGCAGCAGCGGGAAGACCAGCAGGTGGTAACGGTCGATCAGACCGGCGTCGGAGAGCGAGTGGTTCAGCGAGGCGCTGCCGTGGACGATGATCGGGCCGCCCTCGGTCTCCTTCAGCGCGGCCACCTCGTCGAGGGAGCGCAGGATGGCGGTCTCGCCCCAGTTCGACACCAGGGCGTCCTCGGCGAGCGTGGTGGAGACGACGTACTTCGGCATCACCTTGTAGTCGGCGAAGTCCTCCATGTCGGGCCACACCGGGCTGAACGACTCGTAGCTGGTCCGGCCGAGCAGCATCGCGGAGGCTTCCTTCTGCTCCCGGCCCTTGATCTCGAACGCCTCGGGCAGGAACTCCACGTCATTGAAGGTCCAACCCGAGTTCCGGTACCCGGGCTCGCCCCCCGGAGCCTCCACGACGCCGTCGAGGGAGATGAAAGCGGTGCTGATCAGGGTGCGCATCTGGGGTTCCTCGGAATCTGGTGGCTGGCTCTCGGAGGGTCCGTCCGGTGCGGGCCGCGGCCACTTCCGTGGCTGCCGCGGCGCACCCTTCACGTCTAAGACCGGGGGGCACCGGGAAACTCATCGCTCCCGTCCCGGCTTTTTTCGCCCGGCCCGATCGGTCAGGATTCGAGAAGCCCCGGCAGGTGCGGCGCGCCTAGCGTGGTGGGCATGACTTCCATCGAATCCGTCACCCTCGACGTGGCCGACCTCGCGGCCGCCCAGCAGTTCTACGACACCGCCTTCGGGCTGGGCACGCGCATCCGGCTGCGGGCCCGCGAGGAGCCGACGACCGGGTTCCGGGGGTTCACGCTGTCGCTCACCGTGGCCCAGCCGGCCGACGTCGAGGCCCTGGCCGGCGCGGCCGTGGAGGCCGGTGCCACCGTGCTGAAGCCCGTCGCGAAGTCGCTCTGGGGCTACGGCGGTGTCGTACGGGCCCCGGACGGGACCATCTGGAAGGTCGCGACCTCGGCGAAGAAGAACACCGGGCCGGCCACCCGGCAGATCAACGAGATGGTGCTCCTGCTGGGCGTCGCGGACATGGCCGCGAGCAAGCGGTTCTACGTGGAGCGCGGGCTCGCCGTGGCGAAGAGCGTCGCCCGCATGTACGTGGAGTTCGACTCCGGACCGAGCCCCGTCAAGCTGGGGCTGTACCGGCACCGCGCCCTCGCGAAGGACGCCGGCGTCTCGCCCGACGGCACCGGATCACACCGGATCGCGATCGGCTGCGACGGCGGCCCCTTCACGGACCCGGACGGCTTCGCGTGGGAGGCCGCGCAGGCGGAGGCCGTGCGCTGACGGCGCCGGCGCCGCTGCGTGGGGCTGGTCCGGGGGCTACGCGCCGCTGACGGCGTGGAGTTCCCGGTGCTGCCTCTTGGGGGGCGCGGTTTCGTAGCGGGGGGCCGACGGTTCGCCGAGCGTGCCGTTCTGGATGCGGCGGGCTGCTTCCCGTACCGCGGCCGCGAGGGCCTCGACGGTCTCGTAGCCCGCGATGTAGGGATGCAGGACGTAGGTGCGGTAGCTGTGCTCCGGTCGCAGCACGAGGTGCCGGTCGACCAGTGAGGCCATGGCAGTTGATGCGGCGTTCTTACTGAGGCCCACACGAGCCGCGAGCTCCTGCTGGGACATCCTGACTTCGCCGCCCGGTTCCTGGAGCTCGATCAGCGCGCTCAGAATGTCTTGGGCGCCGCGCGAGAGCTCCAGCTTGTGGAGCATTCCGTGCCCGAAGGTCGCCTGGATCAGCATGCCGCCTCCTCCTGGTCCTGACCGAGTTCCAACTGCGTGCTTCGTGGGGCGGGTGGGGCGTTGAGTAGGGGAAACGCACCCTCTGGGGCCCCTTGTCGAAGCTTAGTCAGGATCTCCTGCTGACGGTCGCCGTTGCCCATGAAGCCGATCAGTGGATTCACGAAGAGGACCCCGGGGCGGACCTTCTGGATCATGTGCCACTCCTCCAGGCGGCTGACGGCCCGGGTGACGTTGGCCCGCTCGACCCCGAGTCGTTCGGCGATCAGCTTGTGCGTCGCCTTGACCCAGCCCTCCTTCTGCTTGCCGATGCACCAGACTAGGACGGCGGACTGGATGGGGGACATGCCGTGCTGGGCGATGAGGACGGCGAGGACCTCGCTGAGGAACTCGTTGCTGACGGCGCTGAAACCGGCCGTCCCGTACATCTCGTGCGGGGCCCGCTGGGTGACCCGGACACTGACGTCCACCTGCTGGACCGGCCGGCCCCGCACCGGGGTCTTCCCGATGAGGTCCGCGAACTTCTCGGTCAGCGTCTCCCTGAACTCCTCGCCAGTTTCCGAGACGGGCACGAGCGGAGGCTGCGAGGCGGACGCTCGACGAATGGGCTGAGGGCGCGCCATGTGCGTGGGTTCCGTCCTCACTCAAGGGGGAAGTTGTCACGCAACCTAGCGGGTTGTCCCAGTGGGCTTAGGCAAATTCTCCCAATTAGTGTGACTTTTTGGTGTTGGCGCCGACACGCTTCTCGCGGGCGCCGGAGACTCTGCGGGGCTGACCAGCATGTTTGCAGTTTTCTCCCATTCCATTGGGAGAAAAGAATGTCCTTGGTGCTGCCCAGCGACACATTGTCGGCTGTCGATGTGTCAGCGCTGACACATCGACGTTCGTGAACTCGCAGGTCAAAGCAGGTTTTTCGGAACTGCCCTCTTTTCCATAAGAGCCAACTGATGCCCGGTGTGCGTCTGCGGACTCCACGGGTTGGCTGCGCCCTGCGCTGCGCTCCGGTGCTCGCTTCTCCGGTGCGGGTCGGCTGGCGGGTGGCAGGCCGAGTGGGTTTCCGTCGGAGGCAAGCAGCACAGTGGCTGATGCCGTCTGTGGTGCGGAGTAGCGCCCGTACGCCCGATACCGGGTGCGGGCTGTACTGGGCGCACCTTCTGTGGCTGAGCACCAAACGGGTTTTGGCTTCCAGGCCGGCCATCGAACCGAACCTGGCCGGGCCTTCCTTTTGTGCGTCCACGGGCGCACGAGAAAGGCCCTGCGCCCTACGCTGGTCAGTGTCGAGCTGCACAACGAAGGGGCAAGGCCGTGTCATCCGATGCTACCCCCGACCCGTACGACAACCCCGTCGCGTTCGGGCAACGTGTCCAGATCTACCGCAACCGCCGAGGCATGACACGAGAGCAACTGGCCGGCCTCGTCGGCCACCACGCCTCGTGGGTCAAGAAGATCGAGACCGGCACCATAGGGATGCCGCGTCTGCCGGAGATCCTCCGCATCGCCGAAGTGCTCCGCGTCCGCCGCCTGAACGACCTCGTGGGTGATGTCGGCGCCGAACCACACACCGACCTGTTCCTCGGGCCCGGCCACGATCGCCTCCCCGCAGTCCGCGCTGCTCTCTCTGCATACCCGGCGCCCGGCTCCCGGGAGGCACCCACGAAGGCGTATCTGCGGGCCGCGCTGGATGCCGCATGGGCCGCCCGCCATGAGGCGCCCAACCACCGCGAGATCCTGGGCCGGTTGCTACCCGGGCTGGTCCGTGACGCACAGCTCGCCGTCCGCCAGGCTGATACCGCGAGCGACCGGCGTGCAGCCCTCGCCCTCCAGGCCGAGACGTTCTTCCTCGCCCAGTTCTTCGTCGCCTACCAGCCGGACCCCTCCCTGGTGTGGCGGGTGGCCGAGCGTGGCATGGTCGCCGCGCAGGAATCCGAAGACCTGCATGCGATCGGCGTGGCAGCGTGGCTGGCTGCGCAGGCTCACCGGGACTCCGGCCCGGGTCACTACGACGAGGCGGACGACTTCGTCATGCAAGCACTGCAATTGCTGGAGCCCGGGCTGCCCGACGCCCCGCTCGACGTGCAGGCGATCACGGGAGCTCTCCGCGTCGAGGCCGGGCTCACTGCTGCGAAACGCCGTGACACCGGCACCGCGTGGGGATGGTGGGACCGGGCAGGAGGTGTCTCCCGGCAGCTGCCCGAGAACTACTTTCATCGGGTGACGTCCTTCGGCCGCGCTGTGATGGGGGCCCACGGAGTAACCGTCGCGGTTGAGCTCCGAGCCGGCGGCGAGTCCGTGCGGCAGGCCAACCGGGCCGAGACCGATGCGATCCCGTCCCGGCCGCGCCGAGCTCGGCACCGCATCGAGCAGGCCCGCGCCTACTACCTGGATGGGCAGCGGGAGACCGCGCTGGCCACGTTGGAGCAGGCGCACGCGGCCGCTCCGGAGACGATCCGCTACAACGGGTACGCCCGCTCCATCGTGCTGGAGGAGACCATGTCACGGGTGCCGGAGCGCCGACAACGGGCAAGCCGTCTGGCCGTCGATATCGGCATGCTGGCCGCGTAGGGAGAGGGGCCCGAATCGGGCCCCTTCTTCGGTTGCATCGCCGACACCCTGGTTCCACCACCCGCTGACGACGGTAGGGAGCATCAGGATGAACCCCAGCAGGACGCGGGCGACCGAGGAGCTTACGGCGCGCGCCCTGGCTCCCTATTCGGAGCGCCCTGACGCCGAATGTGTGGCCCGCCTGGTCGATGACCTGATCACCGCAGGGTGCGAACTTCACACCGAGGTGTCTCAGGCTCCGGAGGCTCAGCGGACCGAACGTGCGGGGAGCCGCGCTGAGCGAGTGGTCGTACTTCATCGACGTAGGTCCGTCGAGTCACGGCGACCACGCGAACTGGAACCACGCGAGGGCCTTGGCCCGCATCCTGCGGAACCTCGCGGAAGCCAGCAAGGCTGCTCGGGGCACAGAGCCCCGGCGGACCTGTTGATGACCGAGTACGCCCGGCAGGCCCTCTACGTCGTGATCCTGCTCGGGGCCCTCGCCGTCATCATCCTCGGCACCACTTACATCTGAGGGTGAAACCCGGCCCGTAAACCACCCCGTCGGTTCCTCGTCAGAAATGCTTTAGCCGTGGCCTGGACCTGTCTAACGATGCGCATCCCCGAAGCCGGGCGACCGCGAACGCAGGCAGATCAAGGGAGACGCGACATGAAGGTCCACCGCAGCGAGGACGTGCTGTACGTCCTCAAGCGCACGGGACGCGTCCTGAACCCGAACCAGCGGATCGTCGTCATGCTGTACGCGGCCGCTGACCAGCGGCCGGACGGGTCGGTCTGGATCAAGGCCACCGAGCTTGCTGAGACCGCGGGTATGAGCGCCCCGGTGTTCTCCCGGACGCGCAAGGAGCTTGAGGCCCTCGGGTGGCTCGAGGTCGTGGACAGCGTCGGTCCGGTGAAGGTCTTCCGACTGACGCCGACGATAGAGGCCGAGCGGGACCGGCCGGCCGCGCGGCTGAGGGCCGTCAGCAGCTGAGGCCCCAGGTCCCTGCACGCGACCGTGTGCCGGGTTACTGGTTCCAGTGGGCCGCCGTTTTGAGGAGGCGGTCGTTCGCGTCCGGGGTGCCGATCGTGATGCGGACGCCCTCCTCGCCGAAGGGGCGGACCATCAGGCCGGCCGCTTCGCAGGCGTCCGCGAAGTAGGAGGTGCGGGAGCCGAGGCGCAGCCAGACGAAGTTGGCGTGGCTGTCGGGGACTTCGTAGCCCTCCGCGCGCAGGCCGGCGCTGACGCGGTCGCGTTCCGCCACCAGGTCGGCCACGCGCTCGCGGAGCTCCTCCGTGGCCCGCAGGGAGGCCAGGGCGGCGGCCTGGGCGGGGCCGCTCACGCCGAGCGGTACGGAGCAGGCGCGCAGGGCGGCCGTCACGCGCGGGTGGGCCACCGCGTAGCCGACGCGGAGCGCGGCCAGGCCGTAGGCCTTGGAGAAGGTGCGCAGGACGGCGACGTTGGGGCGGTCCCGGTAGAGGTCGATGCCGTCCGGGATGTCTTCGGTGGGGTTGACGAACTCGCGGTAGGCCTCGTCTATGACGACCAGGATGTGCGGGGGCACGCGGTCCAGGAAGCGTTCCAGTTCGGCGCGGCGTACGGCGGTGCCGGTCGGGTTGTTCGGGTTGCAGACGAAGACCAGGCGGGTGCGGTCGGTGACCGCGTCGGCCAGTGCGTCCAGGTCGTGGGTCTCCTCGCGCAGCGGGACCTGTACGGAGGTGGCCCCGGCGGCCCAGGCCAGCAGCGGGTACGCCTCGAAGGAGCGCCAGGCGAAGACGACCTCGTCGCCGGGGCCCGCGGCGGCGGCGACCAGGTGCTGGGTGATGCCGACCGAGCCGGTGCCCAGCACCAGGTGGTCGGCGGGTACGCCGAGGCGTCCGGAGAGTTCCGCGACGAGCTCGGCCGCGCCGGGGTCGGGGTAGCGGTTGAGGCGGCCCAGCCAGGTCTCGACCGCGGCGATCACCGAGGGGAGCGGCGGGTACGGGTTCTCGTTCGAGGAGAGCTTGTCGACGAACTCGTCACGGGCCGCGCGGCCCGGCACGTAGGCGGGGAGCGTCGAGACGTCGGCGCGCAGGCGGGGCAGGTCCGGACCGGGCGTGGCGGGCATGGCGGGCATGGCGCGTTCCTTAAACGGGAGAGGCCTCGGGCGGGGCGTACAACACCGTCCGGCCGCTCCGACGGGGGAGGCGGCACGGCCGGACGGCGACCGGGGGGGGCGAGCGGGGAAGGGCGAACGGCGCGGGGCTGCGGGGGTTCAGCCCCGCGCCGGTGCCGGCGGGTTGTAGGGCGAGGGACCGCCGAACGCCCAGCGCAGCCGGGTCGCCCCGTCGATCTGCACCACGCGCTCGATGTCGAACTCGCACATCCGCAGGGCTCCGGGCACGTCCGCCCGGTCCTCCTCGGCCCAGTTGATCCGTGCCTTGCCCGTCAGCTGCAGGGTGTGGCCGGACTCCCAGTCCAGGAAGAGCAGTCCGCAGTTCTCGTTGAGCTGCAGATTGCCCAGGGTCATGTAGAAGGAATTGCCGAAGTAGTCGGGCCATACGAGCCTGCGCGGTCCCGCGACCGTGACGAAACCGGGGTCGCCGCCCCGGTGCGAGGAGTCCGCGCCGTAGCCGTCGGCCTGGCTGGCGATGAAGAAGGTGTCCGCCCCGGTGATCCACTTCTGCTGCCCGGGCGTGAGCGCGTCGCCGTCCCGGGTCTCCCGAGCCGACGCGGGCCCGTCCGCGACCGGGACCCGTACCTGGAGGTACTTGGGGCAGTTGCCCAGCACCTGCTCGGTGCGGATGTGCAGCGACTCCCCTTCGCGCCGCGCCACGCCGTTGATCCGGATCCGGGTCGTCGTGTGCGGTTCGAGGGCGAGCAGTCCGATGTCGGCCGGGTCCGCGAAGGCTCCGGCGAGCGGATCGCCGGGCACGGGCGGGCAGGACAGCGTGATCGTGCGCGGGCTCGTGGGCAGGGCGAAGCCGGGGTCGCCCGTGACCAGGGAGGACCACATGGCGCCCGTGGCGTCGGCGCCGCCCAGGAAGAGCATGCGCTGGCGCATCAGGTACTGGTCGAAGCCGGGTTGGATCACGTCGTCGAACATCGGCGAGCCCCAGCCGGGACCGCCCTCGCCGGCCTGCTTCTGGACGGCCTGTTCACCCTCGTGACGGCGGGTCTTGATCACGGAAACCTCCGGTCGGGACGGGCGCCGGCCAGCTGACGATGGTCAGCGGGCGCCGATCAGCAGGGCGGTGTCCACGACACGGTTGGAGAAGCCCCACTCGTTGTCGTACCAGCCGACGATCTTGACCTGGCGGCCCTCGCCGATCACCTTGGTCAGGCCCGAGTCGAAGATGCACGACGCGGGGTCGGTGACGATGTCGCTGGAGACGATCGGCTCGTCGGTGTAGGTGAGGATGCCCGCGAGCGGGCCCTCGGCGGCCTTCGCGAAGAGCTCGTTGACCTCCTCGGCCGTCGTCGCGCGGCCGACGCGGACGGTGAGGTCGGTGGCGGAGCCCGTCGGGATCGGCACGCGCAGCGCGTACCCGTCGAGCTTGCCCTTGAGCTGCGGCAGGACCAGGCCGATCGCCTTGGCGGCGCCGGTGGTGGTCGGCACGGTGTTCGTCGCCGCCGAGCGGGCGCGGCGCAGGTCGCTGTGCGGCCCGTCCTGGAGGTTCTGGTCCGCGGTGTAGGCGTGGACCGTGGTCATCAGGCCGTGCTCGATGCCGAGGGCGTCGTCCAGGACCTTGGCCAGCGGGGCCAGGCAGTTGGTCGTGCACGAGGCGTTGGAGACGATGTCGTGCACGGCCGGGTCGTAGAGGTCGTCGTTGATGCCGAAGGCGATCGTCAGGTCCTCGTTCTTCGCGGGCGCGCTGATGATGACCTTGCGGGCACCGGCCTCCAGGTGGGCGCGGGCCTTGTGCGCGTCCGTGAAGACACCGGTGGACTCGATGACCACGTCCACCTCCAGCTCGCCCCACGGAAGCTTGGCCGGGTCGCGCTCGGCGGTCACGCGTACGGTGCGCCCGTCGATGACGAGGTTGCCGTCGACGGAGCGGACGTCGTGGCCGAGCTTGCCGAGCGTGCTGTCGTACTTGAGCAGGTGGGCCAGCGTCGCGGCGTCGGTGAGGTCGTTGACGGCGACCACCTCCAGGCCGGTGCCCCGCTGAAGGGCGGCGCGGAAGAAGCTGCGGCCGATGCGGCCGAATCCGTTGATGCCGACCTTGATCGTCACGTGATACCCCTCGTTCGGAAAACACATCCATGACCGCACGTGAATTCGCACTGCCCGGCCAGTCATCGTCCACAACTGTACCGGTGGACCTGTGGGATGGCTTGCGTAAATGCGCCTGTTCATGGCCTGTTTACGCACCAAAGCCGAGGACGGGCCTTACGTATCGGAACATCTGATGGTGCACGAGTACGTGCATGCAGGTATGTTTTTATGAGCCCACTTGCCACGAGGGCATGACGCTTCCCGGAGCGAGGAGAACGATGGACATGCTGCCCCTCCGCGGGCCGAGCGCATCCGTGCCGGACCGCAGTCCACCGCTCGCCGCGCCCGCCCCGGGCACGGCGCGGGTCATCCGCACACACGGCGAGTCCGTGTACGGGACCACCGTCCGCCGCGACTTCGGCGACGTGACCATCTCCCTCGTCACCGGGGAGGCCCACGAGGCCGTACGCCCCGGCCGGCACATCCGCCCCGACCCTTCCGAGTCCCTGCGGGTGTTCCGGGTACTGGCCGGCGAGATCCACGTCCACCAGGACGGCCGCCGGGGCCAGGCGAGCGGCACGCAGATCATCTGCTGCGACACCAGCCGCCCGTACCGCCTTCTGCTGCCCCGGCCCTTCCACCTGGTGGAGGTCCAGCTGCCGCACCGGCACCTCGGCATGTCGGCCGGCGACACCGCGAAGCTCACCGCCACCGGCTGGTGCGGACGGATGGGCGCGGGCGCCCTGCTCTCGCAGCTCCTCGCCGGGCTCCACGACCACGGCACCGAGATCCACTCCGCCGTCGACCGGGTCGGCGCCACCGTGGCGGGCCTGACCGCGGCCGTCCTCGCCGACCGGCTGCGCCACGTCGCCGCCGAGGACGAGGTGGCCCGGCACGACCTCATGCTGGGCATCCAGGCGCACATTCGCGCGCGGCTCTCCGACCCCGAACTCACCCCGCAGGCGGTCGCCGAGCACCACAACATCTCGCTGCGCTACCTCCAGCGGATCTTCCAGGACCACGGGACCAGCCCCGCCCGGTGGATCCGGGACGAGCGCCTCGCCCGCTGCCGGTCGGAGCTGCGCGACCCCCGGCTCGAACACCTGCCCGTCGGGGTGATCGGCGAACGGTCCGGTCTCTACCAGGCCTCGCACTTCAGCCGGCTCTTCCGCGACCGGTACGGCCTCACCCCGCGCGGCTACCGGACCATGCGCGAAGCCGTGCCCACGTAGGGGACGGGACGGCGCCGGCGGGCCCGTCCCCGCGCGGCGGGCACCGACGACCCACCAGCACCTACATCCGAGGAGGATGACGGATTTGACCGGCACGAGCTTCGAATTCCCCGGTGAGTACTACGAGATCATGCGGAAGGACTTCCGCAACCTCGACGCCGAGACGGAGTTCCTCGCGTCCCTGCTCCCCGAGGCGGGCACCGTACTCGACCTGGGCTGCGGCACCGGCTCCAACCTGCGCGCCCTGCGCGAGCGCGGCCACCGCGGCACCGGCGTCGACCAGAGCGCCGCGTTCGTGGAGTACGCCCGCGCCGCCGGCGGCGAGGGCGTCTCCTACGTGGAGGCCCGCGCCGAGGAGTACCGCACCGACGAGCGCTACGACCTCGTGTACAGCCTCTTCATGACGCTGAACTACCTGGACCGCGGCCGGCTCCCGGCCGTCCTGCGCTCCGTCCGCGAGCTGCTGAACCCGGGCGGGCAGGTCGTCCTGGAGTTCGGCCACCTGCTGAACTTCGTCGACTCCTTCCAGCCCAACGGCGTCGGCCACCACCGCCGGGACGGGATCCTCATCACCCGCCTTGCCCGCCAGTTCATCAACGCGCACGCCGCGAACTGGCGCAACGAGGAGACCCTGCTGGTCCGCACCGCGGACGGCACGGTCGCCATGTACGACAACTTCTTCGACCAGGCCGTCCTGACGGGGCCCGAGGTGCGCGACCTGCTGGCCGCGGCGGGACTGACCATCACGGCCGAGTACGGCGGGTTCCGCAAGGAGCCCGCGCCCTTCCACGGCCGGGGACCGCTCGTCATCGTGGCCACCGCGACCCCCGCCGACACCGCGTCCGACACCGCTCAGCAAGAGGAGAACCAGGCATGACCGGCACCGTCACATCGCTGCTCGACGGCGGGCCCGCCCCCGACCCCGGCGTCGCGCACCTCGGCGCCGCCCTCGTCCGCGCCGTCTCCGAGAGCGACGGGCGCGGGGTGACGTACATACGCGCCGACGGCACCGAGGCGCACCAGAGCTACGCCGATCTGCTCGACGACGCCTCGCGCGTCCTGGCAGGCCTGCGCGCCTCCGGCGCCGCGGCCGGCGAGAAGATCATCCTCCAGTCCGCCGACGACGCCGACCTCCTCGCCGGCTTCTGGGGCTGTGTCCTCGGCGGCTTCCTGCCGCTGCCCGTCAGCGCCGACGCGGTCAACGGCCCCGGCCTGCTGGAACGCGTCTGGGGCGGGTACGGCCGCCCGCGCGTCCTGACCGGCACCGGCCAGGAGATCGCGCCCGCCGTCGCCGCCGACCCCGGCTGGAGCGCCGCCCACCTGGGCGACGTGGCGAGCCTGCGCACCGCCCACGCGCCGGACCTCTTCTGGCACGAGCCGGACGCGGCGGACCCGGCCGTCCTGCTGCTCACCTCCGGCAGCACCGGCGTGCCCAAGGCCGTCAGCCTCACGCACCGCAACATCCTCACGCGCAGCGCCGCCACCTCCCGCGTGAACAAGCTCGACGCGGACACCCGCACCTTCAACTGGATGCCCTTGGACCACATCGGCGGCCTGGTCATGTTCCACGCGCGCGACGTCTTCCTCGGCTGCGCCCAGGTCCACGCCAAGATCCAGTGGGTGCTGGAAGACCCGCTGCGCTGGCTCGACGCCGTCTCCACCCACCGGGCCGACACCACCTGGGCGCCCAACTTCGCCTTCGTGCTCGTCAACGACCAGGCCGACCGCTTCGAGGGCCGCGGCTGGGACCTCAGCCCGCTGCGCTACATCATGAACGGCGGCGAGGCCGTCCGCTCCGGCGTCGTACGCCGCTTCCTGGACCTGCTGGCCCCCTACGGGCTGCCCGCCACCGCCATGTTCCCCGGCTGGGGCATGTCCGAGACCACCGCGGGCGTGGCCGACTGCCAGTTCACCGAGGCCGCCGCCGGCGACGACCGCTACGTACCCGTCGGCCGTCCGCAGCCCGGCACCCGCATCCGGGTCGTCGACGAGCACGGCGCCCTCGTGCCGTGGGGCGTCACCGGCCGCCTCCAGGTCACCGGCTCGACCATCACCTCGGGGTACTACGACAACCCCGTGCAGAACCGGCAGTCCTTCACGGACGACGGCTGGTTCAAGACCGGCGACCTGGCGTACGTCGAGAACGGCATCCTCACCGTCACCGGCCGCACCGACGACGTCATCCAGCTCGGGGAGATCGCCTACCACGGCCACGAGATCGAGGCCGCAGTCGAGGAACTCGACTTCATCGAGCCCTCGTACACCGTCGCCTCCCTCGTCACCGCCGAGCCCGGCGGCCCCGAGGAGCTCGCCGTCTTCTTCAGCCCCCGCACCGGCACCATCACCGGGGAACAGGGCGAGCGGATCCGCGAGCGGGTCCGCGAGCGGCTCGGCGTCGACGTGCCGCACCTGCTGCCCGTCGACCGGTCCGAGATCCCCAAGACCGGCATCGGCAAGCTCCGCCGCGCCCAGCTCCGCAAGAGCTTCGAGGACGGCCTGGCCTCCGTCCCGGCCGGCACCGCGGCCTGACCGTACGGGTGGTGTGGTTCGGGCGGGCCCGCCCGAACCACACCACCCGTACGTCTCCACCCCCTACGCACGAGGAGCGCCCATGGCGCAGCAGGAGCGAGCCGAGCGGACGCGCAGGGCTCTGATCAACGGCGCCGCCAAGGCCATCGACCTCTACGGCTACGAAGGGGCCTCGCTCGCCGTCATCTGCACCGCCGCGGGAGTGACCAAAGGCGCCTTGATGTACCACTTCCCCGCCAAGGACGACCTGATCAGAGCGGTGCGCACGGAAGCCCGCCAGACGATCGTCGGCGCGCTGGGCGCGGTGCCGCACCGCGGGATCCGGCCCTTGCAGACCGCCGTCGACATGACCCACGCCGTCGCCGGGCGGCTCGGTCACGACCCCGTCGTACGGGCGGGCGCGCGGCTGACCCGGGAGTTCGTCCACTACCCCGACGGCAGCGTCTCCTGGACCGATGCCGTCCGTGAGGAGCTGGCCGACGCCCTGGCCGGCGCGGCCGACCCCTTCGGGACGGCCGCGCAGCTCGTGTACTCCCTGATCGGGATGGACGTGTGCCTGCGCAGCGAGGAGCACCGGCCGGGCCGGTCCTGCGGGCCGCTGCGCGGACACCTGACCCGGCTGTGGCAGCTGCTCCTGCCGGGGATCCTCGCGGCGCCGCAGGCCGTGGAGCTGTACCGGGCCGAGGGCTCGTCGCCGTACTGCGCCTTCGCGGCCGGTCCCGAATCCGTGCACCTCGGGCCGCGGGGGTGAGCGCGGGGACGGGGGCGCCCGCGACCGATCCGCGTCCGCTGACCGGCGAGCCGCTCAGCCTGGACCTCCTCAACACCCTCTGGCACGACCGGTACGGCCGCTACGACCTGCTGGACTCCACCGCGGGGCTCGCCTGCTGGCTGGCCGGGTGCCGGTCGGCCGCCGCGTACGCCCGCGGCGAGCTGCGTGCCGACCGGGCGACCCTGACCGCGGCCCGGGCCGCCCGTTCGGCACTGGCCGGCGTGGCCGGCCGGGCCGACGCGGGGCCGGCGGCGCTCGGCGCCTTCAACCGGCTGCTCGACGCGGGCCGGATCCGCCGGCTGCTCACGGCCACCGGGCCGGTCGAACGGCTGGAGGCGCCCGACTCGGGCCGCCTGCTCGGGTACCTCGTGGCGGCGGACTACCTGCGGCTGCTCGGCACCGCGGGGGACCGGGTGCGCAGTTGTGCGGACCCGTCGTGCGGGCTGTGGTTCCACGACGTCAGCCGCAACGGCACCCGGCGGTGGTGCACGAGCACGGGGTGCGGGAACCGGGCGAAGGCGGCCCGCCACTACGCGCGGCGGACCGCGGCCACGTCCTGACACCTTCATTCGGGTGTGGCGCCACCGTGCGCATGGGCCTGACCTGCATGTTCGTACATGGTGGCGCCATCGCTTGATTGAGTGGTGCCAGATTGGCTCGACATGGCGCCACTGCTGTGCCATGCTAGGCGACATGGACCTCACGCCCTACGTCACCACCCTCCGCCAAGAGCTCGCCGTCGCCGCCGAGGCCGGTGGCGACGAAGCCCGCAAGCTGGCCGAGAGGCTCACCGCCCCTCTGGAGTCGGCGACCCGGCTGACCCTGCTCAACGTGCTCTCCGCCGCGATGGACGAGATCACCCGCGAACTCGCCCCCGGCTCGGTCGACGTACGGCTGCGCGGTCTCGACCCCGAGTTCGTGGTGATGCTGCCCTCCACCGAGGGCAGCGCCCCCGCGGCGGAGCCGGCCGCTCCTGCGTACGCCGAGCCGCCCGCCGCCCAGGCGCCCGCCGACGGCGACGAGGGCGGCACCGCCCGCGTCAACCTGCGGCTGCCGGCCCACCTCAAGGCCCGCGCCGAGGAGGCCGCGAGCCGCGAGGGGCTGTCGGTCAACGCGTGGCTGGTGCGCGCCGTGTCGGCGGCGGTCGACGGCGGCACTCGGCCCCGGACGCCGGAGAAGGCCCAGAGCGTGGGACAGAGCTTCACCGGCTGGGTGCGCTAGACCCGCCCGGCGCCTGGCAACCGCATCGCATCACTTCGCCCACACCACGTCCCACCAGCGGGGACGCCCTGAAGACCCAAGAGGACGGGACAGCCATGCCTACTTTCGACACCTCCGGAGCGATCTCGGTCACCGCGCACGTGGAGGCCGGCTCCATCCAGTTCACCGCGGGCGACCGCGTCGACACCGTCGTCGCGGTGCGGCCCCGAGACCCGAAGCGGGACAAGGACGTACGGGCGGCCGAGCAGACCGAGGTCGCGTTCGCCGGCGGCGTGCTGAACGTCAGGACGCCCAAGTCCAATCCGTTCGGCCGCCCCGGCGTCGTCGACGTGACGGTCGAACTGCCCGCCGGCTCGCACGTCGACACGACCGGCTCCTGGACCCAGGTGCTCGGCGAGGGCAGGCTCGGCGAGGTCCGGGTGAAGACCTCGGCGGGCGACGTCCGCCTCGACACGACCGGCCCGCTCAAGCTGACCGCGTCGCACGGCTCGATCACCGTGGACCGGGCCGAGGGCGCGACCGAGATCACCACCAGCTCCGGCAGCCTGCGCCTCGGCTTCGTCGACGGCCCCGCCGTCCTGAAGAACTCGCACGGCACCACGACCGTCGGCGCCGCGACCGGCGAGCTGCGGGTGAGCGGTGCCAACGGTGACATCGAGATCGTGCGCGCCGAGGAATCGGTCACCGCCAAGACCGCCCACGGCACTCTGCGGGTGGGCGAAGTGGTGCGCGGCACCGTCGAGTTGGAGACCTCCTACGGGGCCATCGAGGTCGGCGTCCGCGAGGGCACGGCCGCCTGGCTCGACGTCAGCTCGGGCTCCGGCCAGGTGCGCAACACCCTCACCGCGTCCGGGAGCCCGGACGAGACCGCGGACACCGTCAAGGTCCGCGCCCGCACGAAGTACGGCAACATCGACGTCCGCCGCGCCAGGGCCTGATCGAGCGCCTGCCCCTTCCCCTCCCCCCTGTCACTTCAGCCTTCGAATGGAGGGCTCCATGCCTTCTTCTGTCATGTCCACATCACGGCAGGGGGACGGTCACCCGTCGCCGTCCGCCGTCTCCACCACCGGTCTGCGCAAGTCCTACGGTGACAAGACCGTCCTCGACGGCATCGACCTGAGCATTCCGGCCGGGTCCGTGTTCGCGCTGCTCGGCCCGAACGGTGCCGGCAAGACCACCGTCGTGAAGATCCTGTCCACGCTCATCGGCGCCGACGGCGGACAGGCCCGGGTCGCGGGCCACGACGTCGCCGGCTCCCCGGACGGGGTGCGCGCCGCGATCGGCGTCACCGGCCAGTTCTCCGCCGTCGACGGGCTGATCACCGGCGAGGAGAACATGCTCCTCATGGCGGACCTGCACCACCTGTCCAAGCGGGAGGGGCGGCGGGTCACCGCCGAACTGCTGGACCGCTTCGACCTCACGGAGGCGGCGAAGAAGCCCGCCTCCACCTACTCCGGCGGCATGAAGCGGCGCCTGGACATCGCGATGACCCTGGTCGGCAACCCGCGGATCATCTTCCTCGACGAACCGACCACGGGCCTGGACCCCCGCTCCCGCCACAACATGTGGCAGATCATCCGCGAACTCGTCACCGGCGGCGTCACCGTCTTCCTCACCACCCAGTACCTGGAGGAGGCCGACGAACTCGCCGACCGCATCGCGGTGCTGAACGACGGAAGGATCGCCGCCGAGGGCACCGCCGAGGAGCTCAAGCGGCTGATCCCCGGAGGCCACGTACGACTGCGGTTCTCCGACCCGGCCGCGTACCGGTCCGCCGCCGCCGCCGCGCTCGGCGAGGTCACCCGGGACGACGAAGCCCTGGCGCTGCAGATCCCCAGCGACGGCAGCCAGCGCGAACTGCGCTCCATCCTCGACCGGCTCGACGCCGCCGGCATCGAGGCGGACGAGCTGACCGTGCACATGCCCGACCTCGACGACGTGTTCTTCGCCCTGACCGGTGGCGCCGCAGAGCCCACCCAGCCCAAGGAGGCTGTCCGATGAGCTCCCTCTCCTTCGCCCTGCGCGATTCCTCCACGATGCTGCGCCGCAACCTCCTGCACGCCCGGCGCTACCCGTCCCTCACCCTGAACCTGCTGCTCACCCCGGTCATGCTGCTCCTGCTCTTCGTCTACCTCTTCGGCGACGTCATGAGCGCGGGCATCGGCGGCGGCGGCGCGGACCGCTCCGCGTACATCGCCTATCTCGTCCCGGGGCTCCTGCTGATGACCATCGGCAGCACCACGATCGGCACCGCGGTCTCCGTCTCCAACGACATGACCGAGGGCATCATCGCCCGGTTCCGCACCATGGCGATCCACCGCCCGTCGGTGCTCGTCGGGCACGTCGTCGGCAGCGTGCTGCAGTGCGTGATGAGCGTGGTCCTCGTCGGGGCCGTCGCCGTGGCCATCGGCTTCCGCTCCACGGATGCCACGGCCCTGGAATGGCTCGCGGCCTTCGGGCTGCTCGTGCTCTTCGCCCTGGCGCTGACCTGGATCGCGGTCGGCATGGGCCTGATCAGCCCGAACGCCGAGGCCGCCAGCAACAACGCGATGCCGCTCATCTTCCTGCCGCTCATCTCGAGCGCCTTCGTCCCGGTGGACTCGATGCCCGGCTGGTTCCAGCCGGTCGCCGAGTACCAGCCGTTCACGCCCGCCATCGAAACCCTGCGGGGCCTGCTGCTCGGCAGCGAGATCGGCCACAACGGGTGGCTCGCCGTCGCCTGGTGCGCGGGTCTCACCGTGCTCGGCTACTTCTGGTCGACCTCGAAGTTCAACAGCGACCCGAAGTAGCCGTGGTGATACCGCCGGGGCCGCCGGTTCAGCCCCGGCGGCCCCGGCGTGCCTGCTTGCTGACGGCCTTCCACTGGCGGCGGATGTCGGCCATGGCGGAGGGGTCCTCGCGGCGTTCCCGGTAGGCGATCTCACCCTGGAGCTTGCGCCAGTTGGCGAGGCGGGCGGACGGCAGGCCGCCGGTGCGGACGGCCTCCTCGACGGCGCAGCCGCCGTCCCCGTCGTGGCCGCAGTCCCCGTACTGGCACCGCCGGGCGTGGGCCGCGAGGTCGGCGAACACGTCGTCGACGGACTCCCGGCTCGCGGCGACCTCGAGGGAGCGGATGCCGGGGATGTCGAGGAGGACTCCGCCGGAGGCGAGGAGGTGGAGGCGGCGGGTGGTGGTGGTGTGGCGGCCGCCCGCGCGGCCGACCCCGGTGACCGCCTCGTGGGTGCCTTCGAGTGCGTTGAGCAGCGAGGTCTTGCCCGCGCCGGAGGGGCCGAGCATGACGGCGGTGGTGCCGGGACCGAGCCAGGTGCGCAGGGTGTCGAGGCCCTGGCCGGTGTGGACGCTGACGGGCAGTACGGGGACGCCGGGGCTGAGGAGTTCGGCGGCGGCCGCGTCCTCGGCACCCTCGTCACGGGTCCGGTCGCTCTTGGACAGGACGAGCACCGGCTGGGCTCCGCTCTCCCAGCCCATGACGGAGAGGCGCTCCACCATCTTGGCGTTGAGGCCGCCCTCGAGCGGGACGACCATCAGGACGGTGTCGATGTTGGCCGCCATGACCTGGTGCCCGCTGCCGGCGGAGCCCGCGCGGCTCAGGACGGCCCGGCGGGTGGCGACGGCGTGGATGCGGCCGTCGGCGCCGAGTTCGACCCAGTCGCCGGCGACGGGGGTGGCGGGCAGCTGGGGCGCGGTGGTCGCGCTGTGCTGGACGAGCCGCCCGTCGGCCGCGGTGAGCAGGACCTCGCACACCGATCCGTGGTTGACGACCACGCGGGCGGGGGCGCCCGGCCCGGTCCAGCGGTCCTCGTCGGCGGAGTTCCAGCCGAGCCGTTCGAGGGCGGCGGGGGCGGTGAGCGTGTCAGTCATGGGTGTTTCCCTCGGTGATGAAGCCGGTCCAGGTCCGGCGCAGCCGGTCGCCGGCGGCGGAGTCGACGCGCTGGACGGCGTGCATGGTGTGGGAGCGGAAGACGACGAGGCGGTTGGGCCGCGGCAGGATCAGCGTGGGGTGGACGGGGCTGTGGACGAGGGCGGCGCCGTCGCCGGCCTCGGCGCGGGACTCCTCGTCGATCAGAGCGAGGGCGCCGCCCCAGCTCGCGTCCCAGTCCTGGTGGGTGAAGTAGACGAACGCGCCCACGCGGCCGGCGCCCGCGTCGTTGTGCCAGCTGAGGCGGGAGCCCGCCGGGTAGCCCCAGGCGCTGAAGCTGAGGGCGAGGCCGTCGTCGTCCTTGCGGGCGGCTACGACGTCCAGGTGCGCGGTGACCTGTTCCTTGACGGCGCGCTGCCAGCGCGGGGCGTCGGCGGCGGTGGTCGCGAGCGGCTGCTTGTCCGAGCCCGCGCGGTAGGCGAAGCCGTCGTAGACCGGGTCGATGGTCGACAGGACGGGCTTCAGGCGCAGGGCGGTGAACTCGGCGGTCACCGCGGCGAAGTCGGCCTGGGGCAGCAGGTCGTCGATGACGACGAAGCGGTCGCCGCGCGAGTGGAGGTGCGCGGCGGCGCCGGTCGCCGGCACGTCGAGGACGGTGGCGAGGTTCATGGGGTTGCCTTCCTTCCCCGGCCGGCCAGACGGGCGGCCGGGAGACCGAGCAGCACGAGGAGGAGGGAGAGCACGAGGAAGACCACGTCGTAGTGGTCGGTGAAGAGGCCGCCGGCGAGCATGCCGAGAGGCACTCCGACGGCGTTGACGAAGTTGTCCACGGAGCCGACGCGCGAGAGGTAGCGCTCGGGGATCTCGCTCTGGTAGGCGGTGTCCCAGACGATGCCGCAGGCGGCGGTCGTCAGGGCGCACAGCACGAACGAGGCCGCGATGACGGCGGTCGGCAGGTGGTCGCGCAGGGTCAGGGTGGTGAACTGCAGGACGGCGCCGAGGGTGACGACGACCGCGGCGGCCCTCCAGGGGTGCTGCTTCGACGCCGAGATCACGGTGAGGGACCCGAGCAGCGAGCCGACGGCGAGGCAGGTCGCGAGGACCGACCAGGCGCCGCCGCCGCCGAGGGACTCGACCGCGATGACGGGGCCGGCGACGGCGGTCAGGCCGATGCCGAGGGAGACGAGGAACCACAGGGCCATGCCGAAGCCGAACCACGGGTACCGGGCCATGACCGCGAGACCGGCGCGGAAACGGGTGTCCTCGCTGTCGGCGGCGTCGGCGGCGTCGGCGGCGTCGGCGGCGTCAAGGACGGTGTCGGGGGCGGGTGCGGTCCGGGCCCGGCGCGCCGGGGTGTGGAGGCGCGACAGCCGCAGCAGCAGGACGAGGTTGACGGCGAAGGACGCGACGTCGAGCCACAGGACCCAGGTGAAGCCGACGGTGGTCATCAGCACGCCGGCGAGGACGGGGCCCAGCAGGAACGCGACGTCGGCGACGAGGGACAGCAGGCCGTTGGCGTCCTGGAGCCGCCCCTCGGGGACGAGTTCGGGTGTCAGGCCGATCTGGGCGGGGACGTAGAGGGCCGTGCCGACGCCGTAGACGGCCGCGGACAGGCACAGGTGCCAGCTCTCGACGGGCAGCAGTCCGGCGAACAGCAGGGCCAGGGCGCCCTGGGCGACGAGGCGCAGCACGTCCGCGCCCATCATCACCTTGATCCGGTCGTACCGGTCGGCGACGCGGCCGCCGGTGGCGACCATGAGGAACCGGGCGCCCCACAGCGAGAGCAGCACCCAGGTGATGCCCGCGGCGGAGCCGGACACCTGGTACGCGGCCAGGGCGAAGGCTACGGGGACGGCCGCGTCACCGATCTTGGAGACGACGTTTCCCGCGAAGAACGTGGCGAAGCGCCGTTCCCGCAGGATCGCGGTCCTGTCCTTGAGTCGGACGGTCGTGGACACGGTCACCCTTCGCAGATGAGGAAGTCGTTGCGCGCGCCGAAGCGGATCAGCTCGCGCAGGTCGGCGGCGGGCAGGTCGCTCTGGGCGGCCAGCTCGTACCAGGTCAGGGCGGAGCCGCGGGCGAGCAGGCTGATCGTGGGTTCCAGGCGGCGGTCGAGCCGGATGCGGCGGCCCATGGTGAGGACCACGAGGCAGTCGTCGGCGGGTCGGATCTTCGGCGGGAAGCGGCTCGCCCACCGGATGCGGGTGCGATCGCCGACCTCGCCGGTCAGGACGGAGGGAAGGGAGACGCCGACGCGGCGGTCGGGCCGCATGGCTAGGCGGGTGGCGAGCCATTCCGGGTCCGGCTCGGCGGGGCTGGTGCCGAGGAGTTCGTGGGCGGCGAGGGCCTCCTCGCGCAGATCGGCGAAGGGCTCGTAGCCGATGGTGAGGTGGACGGTGAGCTCGCCGGTGCCCGAAACGCAGTGGGCGGTGTCGCGCGGCACGGACAGGCACATGCCGGGCTCCAGGACCCGGTCCAGGCTGTCGGGGGCCAGGTCGCGGGAGCGGTCGCCGACGCGCGTGTCGACCTGCCAGTGCTTGCGTCCGAGGAGCTGCAGGATCAGGGCGTCGTGGTCGTCCGAGTGGACGTCGAAGGCGGACGCGTCGCCCGCGGTGATGTAGCAGTTGACCCAGGCTCGTGCGTGGAGCTGGTACTCGACGGCCTCGCACAGCAGCATCACGCGCTCGTCCAGGGCCTCGATGTGGCTGATGACGAGGGTGGCGCCGCGCTCGATCGCACGGTGCAGGTAGGCCGGGACCAGGGTGGTGTGCAGGACCTCGCCGTCGCCGACTCGCGAGCGCATCCAGCGGCTGCGGTCGACCTGGCGGCCCGACTCGACGAGGCGGAAGTTGGAGGCCAGCGCGCCGGGGCGGGCCAGTGCGGACCAGACGCCGGCCAGCAGGGCGACGGCGCCTTCGGCGGGGCCGGCGGCTGGGGACTCGGCCGGGGACTCGGCCGGAGAGTACAGACGGACGCCGGAGGCCGGCGGAAGGGCGTCGGGTCCGCCGAGGGCGCTCAGCAGGTGCTGGGCGTAGGCGAAGCCGTCGAAGCCGCTCACGCCGCCGTCACCGCCCCCAGCAGGTAGAGCCGGCGGGCCAGCGCGGTGCGGCGGGCGGCGTCCAGGTCCGCCGGGAGCTGTTCGGCGAGCCCGGCGAGGGTGAACGGCCGCGTGGAGCGCGTGGCCTGCTCCAGTGCGGTGAAGTCGAGCCCGTCGGGGACGGGCAGGGCACGGCCGCGTACGACGAGGACGGCGCCCGAGGCGGTGCGCGCGGCGGCGACGGCACCGGGATGGGTCCAGCGCAGCAGGAGGCCGTCGGCGGGGCCGTCGGCCGGCAGCGCGGCCGGGTGCGGGCGGCTGAGCCGCCCGGTGGTGCGCAGCCGCAGCCCGCCGAGGGCGAGTTCGTCGGCGATCCGGTCGGCGAGCGGGAGGGTGGCGGCGGAGCCGGCCGCGTCCGCGAACAGGTCCCGGGCCCAGTCGGCGACCTGCCGGCCGGTGGGGTAGTCGGCGAGCGCGGGCGCGTCGAACGCGGCGGCGGAGCGCCACAGGGCCTCGGTGACGATCGAGCGGGCTTTCGCCGGATAAAGGGTGAGACCGAGAAAGGCGGAGGGGCCGAGATTGCGGAACACGTGGTACGTGTCCTTCGGTATGCAGAGGAAATCTCCGGGCTGGAGCACGAAGCGCTCCGCGGTACCGAGGTGCTGATCGATGTCGAAGGTGATGCGCCCGAAGGACGGGCTGGGGGTTATCCCGGAGGCGTCGAAGGGGTTCTCCTGCCAGACCCATACCTCCTTGGGCGAGGGGCCGAGGTGGAAGATGAGCGACGGCTCCGCGTCCTTGTGGATTCCGAACGGGGTCCAGCCCGCGTCGGCCACGAAGGTGTACACGTCGGTTCCGGAGGGGAGTTCGTGGACACCCTCGACGACGATGTCCCGCAGGAGGGCGGCGACCCATTCCGCGAGCGGCAGGTTCCAGGAGGAGACGTCGTTGACGGCCAGGCAGGCCTCGGGGCTGCCGGCGGTACGGGCGAGCCATTCGACGGCGCTCTCACCGGGGGCCAGGGGCGAGTCGATGAACCGCTTCGTCAGCGCGTAGTCGAACGCTCCGGGCCGGAAGGCCCGCAGCCGCAGGTCACCCGGGGTGGTACGGGTGGCTGTGCGGAGGCTGTCGTCGATCAGCCGGCCGATGTGACCGGGATCGGTGACGAGGGCGGGCAGGAAGGACGTCGCGGTGAAGTCCGGGGCCTGCGCGGCCGTGAACGCCTTCCACTTCTCTGCGTCGATGGCCGTCTGACGGACCTGACGGACCTGGTTGATCTGGCTGATCTGGCTGCTCATCAAAGTCACCGCTGTCCGGGAAATCAGGGTAGATAGGCCGACGCGGCCGGTGTCCTCTCGGACGACCGGCCGCGTGACGTAGCGGGCCTCAGTGGCCGACGTCCTGGCGCGGGGAGAACTCGGCGTCGAAGTCGAAGTTGTCGTCCTCGAGGATCTCCATGACCAGGTTCTTCTCGTTCTCCATATGGCCGTTCCTTTGTGTAGGAGGGGGTGCTGGAAGGGTATTCAGCAATGTCTACCGAAGGGGGGCTTCAGTAAGACCGTCAGCGGCTTGTGGCTGCTTTCCGGTTCGTTCTGAGAATGAGCTTGGCATGCCCCTCGGACGGTTGTCATGCTTTTCGTTTGGCAGGGAATTCGCCTGGCAGTTTCGTGTCAGGCGGGACGCTCACAGCAGACCGCGCTGGGCAGCCCGAAGCCCCAGCTGGAAGCGGCTGTGCGTGCCGAAGCGCTCCGACAGGCTGGAGATCATGCGGCGTTCGCTCCGCAGGGAGATGCCGAGCTTGCGGGCCACGGCCTCGTCCGTCAGGCCGTCCGCCAGGAAGCGGAGCAGGGCGCGCTCCTGCGCCGAATAGTCCGTGCCCGCCCCGGAGTCGGCCGTCTCCTGCGCCAGGGGTGTGCCCTCGTCCCACAGGTAGGAGAACAGCGCGCCCAGCCCCGCCAGGGCACCCGGCTCGCGGATGACGGCCGCGCCCTGCCCGCTCTCGTGCGCGGGCGTCGGCAGGACGGCGCACTCCCCCTGGGCGATGCGCATGTGCATGGGCAGCGAGGGAACGGTGCGGATCTCGGCCCCGGCCGCGGCCAGCCTGTTCATCGCCCGGCGCCGCTCCGGGGATCCGGACGTGCTGTCCAGGTGGAGCACCCGTACGCGCAGACCGCGGGCGAGCGGTTCCTCGTAGAGGGAGACGTCGAGGTCCCAAGGGGTGCTCTCCCCGGTGCCGGTGGGGGCGAGGACGCAGAGGTCGGTGGTGGAGTCGAGCACGAACTCCTCCAGGCGCCGGCGCACCGCGTCGGCGCCGGCGAACCGCTCCACCGCACCGGTGGCACTCTCCCGTCCGAGGGCGGCGTAGTCGGCGAGCAGGTCCGCCACCGCCGCGCGTCCGGCGTCCACTTCGAGCTGGGTGCGCCGCAGTTCCTCTTCCCGCCGCGCCAGCAGCGCGGACAGGCCGGCCTGGGGCGGGACCAGGCGCAGGGTGCCGCCGCCGGCGGCGCGTTCCGAGGCGCCGGCCGCATCGGCGACACCGACCGGACCGGCCGCACTGCCCGGATCGGCCGCGTCCGCCGTGCCGGACACCGAGGAGCGCAGCAGCGCGAGGTCCGCGAGGCGGTCCAGGGCGCTCGCCACGGCCGCCCGGCTCGCGCCCAGCGCCCCGGCGAGACGGTCGACCCCCCAGGAGGGGTGTTCCAGCATGAGCCGGTAGACGGACTCCGTCCCCGCGTCGAGTCCCAGTACCCGCAGCATCAGTGTTCCCCCGGAATCGTGTGGATGGGTTCGACGGTCGCGGCGGCGGTCCGCGGGGTCACATCCGTGCCGTGGCACGGATGTGACCCCGCCCCGTCGGTGGATCGGCGGTCCGTCTCCGGCATAGTCGGTGCGTGCACCTCGTCGAGTTCGCCTTCAGCAAGCCGCAGAGCGCCCCGGACGCATCCGTCGACGCGCTGCTGCGCGCGCTGTGGGAGGTGGCCGTGCCCGGTGACGGCCTGGAGCACCTGCGGGTGCACGCCGCCCGCTCCGGCGCGCGGGGTGTGGCCTTCCTCTGCGCACCCGACGCGGCGACCGCGCTCGCGCACTGCCGCGGCGTGTGCCAACGGGCCCTGGAGCGCTCGGCCGAGCTGTCCGGATGGAAGCTGGCGCACCCCGTGCAGCCCTGAGGGACTCCCGAAGGTGCCCGTAGCGCTCCGGCGAGCTGCCCAAGTCCCGCCGTGTGGCGAGGCGTCTCTTGTCACCACTTCATTCTTGGGATAGGCCGACCGCGATGCTTCTTCTGTCGTGCTGAGCGCCCCTTGCCGGGGGTGCGGATGAACAGTCCCGTCACGGGCGGCGAACCGACCGCCGCCCGGGCGGAGTTCTTTATGCCGTGATACCGGGGCAGGCCGGTGGAATGGCCCCCACAGGAATCGATCTTGCGCCGGGGAAGTTAGTAAGGTCGCTTCATGTCGTCTACAGAACCGCACACTGACCGTAAGAAGGTTGTCTCCAAGCTGCCCGGTGCGCTGCGCACGGACCTGAAGGTGCGGGCCGCGGAGCTCACGATCGACATCCAGGACGCCGTGGCCCAGGCCATCACCGACTGGGCGTCCGTCGACGGGACGCTCCCCCAGGTCGATACGGCGAGGGCGGATTCGTTCGCCACCTGGCTGCCGGAGGAGCTGTACAACGGGTTCAAGCGGGACTGCGGACGGCTGGGCATCCCCTACGTCCAGGGGCTCAGCCAAGCGGTGCGGCTGTGGCTGGAGACGCACCCCTCGCCGCGGCGGCGTCCCGCGACCGGCATTCCGCACCGCAAGATCGTCTGCAACCAGAAGGGCGGGGTCGGCAAGACCACCATCTCCGCCGGGATCGGGCAGGCGCTGGCCGAGGAGACAGACCTCGGGGGGCTCGGACTGCGGGTGCTGCTCGTGGACTACGACCCCCAGGGACACCTCACCAAGCAGCTGGGGCTGCCGCAGCTGCCGCACGACGGGGACAGCCTGGCGAAGTTCATGTCCGGTCAGGCCCGCGGTGACATCCGGGACCTGGTGGTCACGGTCGAGGAGCCCCGCTTCGGCAAGCGGCTCGACGTCCTGCCCGCGTGCGCGGACGCCTTCCTCCTCGACATCATGATCGTCCAGGCGCGCAACCGGCAGGCGACGCTGGAGCGCGCGCTGGAGCCGCTGGAGCCGCACTACGACGCGATCATCATCGACTGTCCGCCCAGCCTCGGCATGGCGATGGACGCGGCGATCTACTACGGGCGACGGCGCGACGGTGAGGCGGCGCGGGTGTCCGGGGCGGTGATCACGGTCCTCGCCGAGGACTCGTCCGCGGACGCGTACACGATGCTCATCGAGCAGATCGAGTCCGGGAAGACGGACTGGCGGGTGGAGGTGGACTACCTCGGACTCGTCGTCAACGCCTACGACTCGCGCGACGGTTACGTCGTGACCTCCGCCCTGCAGGCCTGGCGACAGCTCGGCGATCCGCCGGTCATCGGCGTCATCCCCCGCCTGAAGGAGCAGCGGGAGGCCGCCAGGGCCCGGCGGCCGCTGCTCGCCTACGCTCCGCACTCCGAACAGGCGGACATCATGCGCAGCATCGCCAGGGAGATCTCGTGAGCACCGCCCGTGAACGCGTGGGGCCCTCGGCGGCGTTCGGCCAGGCCGCCTCGCCGCGCAGCATCCGCGGCCACCTGATCGACAGCCTCGTCGGCTCCGCGCCGACGGAGATCCCGCTGGACAGGATCACCTACAACCCCGGCAACCCGCGCGAGGTCCTCGACGAGGGGTACATCACCGCCCTCGGCGCCAACATGGGGCAGGTCGGGCAGGTCCAGCCGGCGACGGTGATGACCCGGCTGGCCTTCCTCGTCGCGCACCCCGAGCACCAGGACGACGTGCCGGCGGACGCTGAGTACGTGGTGCTGGACGGGCACTGCCGACTGGCGGCCGCCCGTTCGGCGGGGCTGCCGACGCTGAAGATCACGGTCGACGACTCCGCGGCGGGCACCCCCGAGGACATCCTGGCGGCGGCCCTCAGCGCGAACCACTTCCGCAAGGACCTCACCTATATAGAGGAGGCCCGGGCCCTGGAGGCGCTGATCGCGCACCACGGCAGCGCGGCGGCGGTCGCCGAGTTGCTGGGCGGGAGGATGAACTCGGGGTGGATCTCGCAGCGCCGTGCGCTGCTGGCGCTGCCGGAGGACGTACAGGACCGGGTGGACGCGGGAGAGATCCCGCTGGAGATCGCACGGACCGCGGGGCGCAAGGACCCGGAGGAGCAGCGGGCCTTCATCGAGGCGCGGCTGAGCGAACGGCACGCCGCGCAGGCCGGGAAGGCCAAGGCCAAGCGGGGCCGGGCGGCCGCGGCGGAACGGCGGGCCGCCGGCGGCGACGGCGAGCCGGTGATGTTTTACGGCGTAAGCATCCGGGGTGCCGTGGACGCCGGGTCCGGTGAGTCTTACGGCGTAAGCGACCAGGGCCGTCCGGCCGCCCCCGGTGGGGCCGGGTTTTACGGCGTAAGCAACGGGGGCGGTGCGGCGTTCGAGCCCGAGGGGTTTTACGGCGTAAGCAACCGGGGCGGTGCCGTCGGCGGGCCGGGGGAGTTTTACGGCGTAAGCAACCCGGGTGGTGCCGTCGGCGGGCCGGGGGAGTTTTACGGCGTAAGCAACGTGGGCCGGGAGGGCCCCGAGGAGGACGCGGTTCCCGGCGCGGAGCGGTTCGACGCGGGCACGCCCGACCGGATGCCGTGGTCGGACGGGCACAAGGTCGCGGACCTGGTGCTGGCCAGGATGGGCGAGACGCAGCGGGAGGTCCTCCTGCGGCGCATCATCGAGGCCCGGACGGCGTCCCGGCCCGAATAGCGGCGATCAGCGACGTGGGGCCCACCGCGGAACGTGCGGTGGGCCCCACGTGTGTACGGAGTCGGCGGACCTGGCGAAGTCGTCGCGAGCCTCCGTCCGCGGCCTGCGCGGCAGCCGGAATAGCACTTTGGAAGAAGTCGGACGGTGCTCCGGCTCCTTAGCGTGTTGCTCGCGCGGTACTGGGCGCCCCTGACGGGGGAGCGGTCCCGGCGCGTGCGTCGGTCCGTCCGGTCCGCATCGTCCTGCTGAAGGAGCCTTCATGAACCACCCTCCGGGTATGCCGGGTATGCCAGGAATGGGGGGTATGGCGTCCTCTGTGGACACTGCGGGAGCTGTCCTCTTCATCCTCTGGGCCGTCGCGATGTGGGCGGCCGTCGCCGTCCTGGCGTACGCGAACCGCGGTGCGGTGAAGCCCTGGCTGTACAAGTCGTCGGTCGGCCTGATCGGCCTCGGGGTCGTGGGCCAGCTCGGTCACTTCCAGGAGCACGTCTCGCAGGCCGGCTACTGGGTCATGCACCCGCTGTCCCCGGCGTGGATGACTCCGTGGGCCAACAGCCTGTCCCGGGGCATGGGCCAGGTCGACATGACCAAGCCCTCCCTCGGCATGGAGATCCTGCACCTCACCGGTAACTTCATCTTCCTCGCCGGCCTCGTCGGCATCGTGCTGATCACCAAGCGGGCGACGGGTCGGCTGCAGTCCCGCAAGTGGGCCAAGATGGGCGTCTGGATGCAGGGCATCCACGGCCTCGAGCACGTCGTCCTCACCCTGTCCGTCGCGCTCGGAGCGAGCCGTGCCATCGGCCTGTCGACCTGGTTCGGCGCGATCCCGCCCGGGCCGGCACTGACCACGTACCGCGTGTGGTGGCACTTCGTCGCCAACCTGATCGGCACCGGCATCCTCGCGGTGTCGCTGTACCACCTGTGGCGCGAGAAGCGGGCGGTCAAGGCCGGGTACCAGGCCGACCTCACGGATGGGGCCGGTACGGCCGCCCCCGTGACCGCGTCGGCAGCCGGCCTGACCGCCGAGACCACCGAGACCGCCGAGACGTGCCCCGCGGGTCACGGGGCCCCGGAAGCCAACACCGACACCGCCGAACCGGCCCTGGCCGGACGCAGCGGGTAGCGGACTCGCCCGATGGCCGGGCATCAAAGGTGCCCGGCCCGCTCGGACAGCCAGTTCTGGGGGGTGAACCGGTGGCGCTGGCGCGGGATGGTGCGTTCCGGGGTGCCCGTCTCGCAGCGCCAGCACAATCCGTGCAGCGAAGCGGCCCGAGTGCACTGGCCGTCCTTGCCCCGGCAGCGGTGCTCCGGCGCCACGGAGGCGGCCGGATCGGCCGGACCAGCCGGACCAGCCGGACCAGCCGGATCGGTCGGGGGGAGGTCCGGCGCGGGGAGGCGAGCGCTGGTCCGTGCCTCGGCACAGTCCGCGCACTCGCCCTCGTTTCCGGGGCGGTGCGGGCGGTCGCACGAGGGGCAGCAAGCCCGCGGGGGAGCCGCGGGGCGGGCTCCCGAAGGGGGCTCGTCGAGCAGGTTGCGCGACCGCAGGAAGCGGATCTCGGCGCAGGCCGTGCAGGCCTGGCCGGTGTGCCACACGACGCCCGACTCACAGGCCGGGTCCGCGCAGCCCCAGCGGGGCAGGGCCGCACCGAGCAGCCACCGGCCGGGGTCTTCGATGTCGGACACCATCGTGCCGGCCAGCCTCGCCGTGAGGCGGGTCTGCAGGCGCTCGACGGTCATCCCGTCGGCGAGTTGGTGCTCGATGTCGCGGGCCGCGCGGCGCAGGACGTAGGGCCTCACGTTCTCCAGCAGGAAGCGGACCGGTGCGAGCACGGTGTGCGTCCTCCAACTGAAGTCCACCGGCGCGCCGTCGGCAGCCGTCGAAGGCTTCTTGGCGGCCGGAGCCGCCGGGTTGGCGGGGGCTCGGGATGAACCATCCGCGCGGAGCGCGCTGTCGTCGAGCGGAGCCTCGGGCGCTGCTCCGAGCGCGGCGTCGCGCGTCGCGCCCACTACCTGTACTTCGCCTACGGCGGATGGGGTAGTTGTTTTCTTCTCTTGTCGGTCAGTACTGCGGTCTTCCTTAGACGCGAGGGATCCGTCATCAGCTGGACCACCCGATCCCTCATCAAGTCGACCACTTGGAACCACCTCGGAAGACTGGTGTTCGAGGGGTGACAGGGGTCCGTACTTGTTGACCTGGAAGAGATGGCGGCCCTGGAAGCCGGCGCGCCGGGCGAGAGCCACCCACTTCCTCGACACGAGTTCCTTGACGGCCTTGGCCGCCGATTCGGTGCTTATCGGGGATCCGGCACGGCTGCCGGTGCGGTGGCGGAGGAACGCGGCGAGGCCGCGCACGGTCAGCGGGATCTTCTGGACGACCGCGAAGGCGATCAGGCCGTAGGCGCGCAGCAGCCGGGGCGGGAGGCACTCGCTGGCATAGACGGGGATCCAGACGAAACGTTCCCGGGGCCCGGGTGTCCGTACGCGACGCCGCGCCGTCGTGCCCCGGCCGCTGGGCAGGGTCCGGCGGGTGTTCTCGGACAGTTCGACGACGCCGTCCGGGGCGGGGTTGGCGAGTTCGCGCAGCGAGCGCTCCACGGTGGCCTTGGAGAGCCCGGTGTAGCCGGCGATCTTCTCCACCGAGGCCGTGCAGCCCTCGGGGCGCATGCCCAGACCAGCGATTTTGAGGTACACGTTGAGGGTCGCGTCGGAGTAGTACTCCGACTCCAGGATCCGCATCGGCGTCTTCGCGCGGGTCCTCAGGAAGGGCGGAATCAGGGCGGAGCCCGTGCTTCCGACCAGCCCGGCCAGGTGTGAATCAGCCACCGATGGCCCTCGTGGGGCGACATCCGGACAGGTTTCTTCGGCGGGGGACTGGAAATTCCGTGCAGTTTGGTCCATGATTCTGGGGTCTCTAGTCGTCCATGATTCTGGGGTCTCTGGTCATCGACCTGGGGTCTCTGGTCATCGATGTGGGGTCTCTGGTCATCGAGTTGCAGTCACTGATCTCTAGTCACTGATCTCTAGTCACTGAGTTGCAGTCATTTCTCGTGGTCACCCGCTGGTCACCTAGTCACCTCTGGTCGTCTAGTCATCTCGTATTGATCTCGTAGTCATCGAGTTGCAGTGATCGAGTCGAGTCGCTATAAGCGCCGACGGGCTTGAGACGGAAGTCCTGTTGCGTGGGGGTTGAGCCCACTGCGGCAGGTGATAGCAGGTTGGTTGGTCGTGACCCCGGTGTTGGCGCACCGGGTTCGATCATTCCTAGCGAACGTATGCCGACTGGTCGTCGGGTGTTTTGATCCCCCTACACAGCGGTTGAGCCTCCGTCACAACTCCGGTCAGACCGACGACATGTCGGTCATCTCCGTTGTCGCCGTGAAGGCGAACGTACCGTTCTGGAGACCGTTCACGCGCACACTGCGTCGCGTTCCACTCTCAGGGGACGACACGGCCTCGGCTTCGACCCAGCACGGAGCGTCGAATTCCACATAGCGGTTGAACGACACGTCCATCGAAGTGGGCATCATCGTGTCGAGCGAGGGGTCCAGCGCGTGCCCGGCCTGTCGGACCGACTCCAACAGGAGCATCCCCGGGACGTGGTCCAGGGGGTGGTCGAACAGGATCGGATGCGCGGTGTCCACGCGCAACTGCCAGCGCCCGCGCTCCTGAGTGGGCGCGAGCACGATGTCCCTGCGCCGGCGGCCCGCCACGGCCTGCGAGACCGGGTCCGGGGGCATCGGCGCCGACTCGGACAGCCGCGCGGCGTCCGCGCGCCCCATGCGCAGGCGCTGGTACACCGCGGGGGAGTGGTTGGTGAAGCGCGTGCTCGACACGGCCAGGAGCGAGTTGTCGCGAACGGCCTCGATGTGCATGGTCATCGACGAGGGCAGCGCACGGTGGGTGCGGATGTCGGAGAATGTCACCTGCAGGGTGATGTCGGCGGGCTTCGAGGCGACGCGCATGGCCTGCGGGTTCAGCGCGTACTGCATGCGGGACCAGCCGATGTGGTGCCCGAACGGGAGGCCGTACTCCGTGTGCGAGAGCAGCATCCCGCTCTGGCGGATCGTTTCGCACAGGAGCATCGGGTCGTGCATGCCGTGTTCCGGCGTGTAGAAGCTGTGGCTCCGCGGCCACTGGGCGCTGATCGTGAAGGCGTCCTTCCCCGTCCTGGTCCACCCGGTCAGGAACACCTCGGACACGGCAGCTCTGTGTACGTACTCCCTGGCAACGGTGCTGGTCAGGTCCGGCTGCGCTATGAGACGACGTTCTGGTGTTGTGAGCATGCCTCTCCCCTGTCGGCGTGCGTATGTGTGACGGCCCGGCGGACTACCAGACACGCGGGCCGACCTGTAAAATAAGGGCGTTCGTTTTTTTTGTCGAGAGGGAGCGGGGCACCTGATGAACGAGCCGCGCCAGCAACGGGCCGTAAAGACCCGGGAATCCATCATCTACGCGGCCGCCACGATCTTCGATGAGAGCGGGTACAGCGGCGCCAGCATCAGCAGGATCATGGAGGAAGCCGGGGTCACCCAAGGCGGGATGTACTTCCATTTCAAGTCAAAGCAGGACCTTGCCAATGTTGTGATGGCCAAGCAGCAGGAGTTCGTCGCCTTCCCGGTCGGTGAGCCGGGCCTGCAGCGGCTGATCGACCTGACGTTCTTCATGGCGCACGCCTTGCAGACCAACGTGCTGGTGCGGGCCAGTGTCCGGCTCGCCGTCGAGCAGGGAGAGTTCGGGAAGCCCGACGCCACGGCCTACCACGAGTGGGTGGAGCAGCTCAGCTTCTTCATGTTCGCGGCGCGGGAACGCGGCGAACTCCTCGACGACGTCGATGAGCGTGAGTTCGCCACCCTGCTGACCGGGGCCTTCACCGGAGTGCAGATCTACTCCAACATCGCCACGGGCCGGGTGGATCTCACCGACCGCCTGATCGCCATGTGGAAGTACACGCTGCCCGCGCTGGCCCCCGCGCACGTGCGGGCGGGCCTGGTGCTGCGGCCGTACGCCCAGTCGCAGGCCGCGTGACCCCGCGCACGGTGGCGCTCGGCGCCACCGGCCCGGCGGATCGGCGGTGCCGGCTGAAGTTACCCGGATCCGGGCCGAGTTGTGGTCCGGATCCGCAGGGGCCCGTGAACGGCGCTGTGGCGCCGTCTGCGGCCCCCGCCGCCCCGCACCGGGGGAATCCCGCCAGGGACGGGCACACATGCGTCTGCCCGCCGTCCTCCCAGTGAGCAGGGGCTCCAGGGAAGGCGGCGGGCAGACGGTTGTGCCGGACACCCGGCAGCGTGCTGGTAGTCACGGTGCCGGGGCCCTCTGGTTGCGTTCAGGCGGGGCCGCAGGTGCTCCGCGCTGAACGCGGCCGCACCAGGCCGACGGGGGACGACCGGTGGTGCGGCAGCTCGGGTCAGACCGAAGGGCGGGGCTCGGGAACGGTCGCCGGGGCGTCCGTCGCACCGTTGGCCGAAACGCCTACCAGGGCGAGATGCCAGAGCCGTTTGAGCTGGCCCACGGCACTCTCGTACGCGCGCTCCGTCCCCATCCTGAGGCGGAGGTAGGCCTCCGCCCCGCCGAGCAGGTACTCGACCAGCGCCGTGACGTCCGCCGGCAGGGCGTCGTCGCGAAGTTGGCCATTTTCGTATGCCCGGTCCAGAAGTTGACGGACCGTGGGAAGCCACAGATCCGACCAGGACGGACTGCCCGGGCGCTCGCGGGAGAGCCGGATGGCGGAGCGAACGGCGGTCTCCTCCTCCATCAGCCGCGTCAGCTCCAGGCTGAGGTCGACCACCCCGCGCAGCGCGGGGACCGGCCCCGCGGCAATCTGCTCCAGCGCCGCGACGGTCATCGCCCGTCCCTCGTCGAACACCGCGTCGGCGAGTTCGTTCTTGGACGAGAAGTGGAAGGTGACGGCGCCGATGGAGATGTTGGCGACTTTGCTGATCCGCGCAAGCGACGTGCCGTCGTACCCGTCGCGGTCGAACTCCGCCGCGGCTGCCCGGACCAGGGCGGAACGCGTGCGCACCGCCCGCTCCTGCTTCACCATGCTGTCTCCCTTGGAGCACTCGCTGCCGGGCGCAAGAGGGGCGTGGTTCCGTGCCGTAGGTGCACTGATCCGGATTTTTTTTCTGAGTCTGTCTTCACGTTAGGGAACCATCCTTCGATGCCTGCGGGGCACCGCGCAAGGCGGAGTTGCCGAAGATGTCCGCGGAATCGATTGGGTCTCGAGTGTCGCTCTGGCAAGGGGATCGACGGCTTCTGCGCCGTCCGTGCGGCCCCCGCCGCGATCCCCGTCGGTGGGGCCGCGGCTGTGCTGCGGTGAACGCCGGGCAGAGGCGCCCGACTTGGCGAAGTGGTTCAACAACTCTCCTGAGTGGGAAAAAAAACAGGACGTTCGCTATTGTTTCATGGTGATCGCCGGCCGTCGGCAGACACTAGGAGGGAACCCGCCATGGTCATGCACGCCTTGATGAGCTCGAAGGTCTCGATGCCGGCGTTCACCGAGCGGGTCTTCGAGTGCCTGCCGCGGATGGACCAGCGCCGCTGGGCCCAGATGTACGTGCAGAGCCTGCTCACGACGCCGGGCAAGAAGTCCGTGCGCCGGCTCGCCGCGGCGGTCACGGACTCGCCGACCGCGTCCCAGTCGCTGCACCAGTTCGTCAACGCGAGTCCCTGGGACTGGGCACCGGTCCGCAGCGAGCTGACCCGCTGGACCGAGCAGGAGGCGACCCCGCGCGCCTGGCTCCTCGACCTCGCGGTGCTGCGCAAGCGCGGCGAGCACTCCTGCGGCGTCCACCGCCGCTTCGTCCCCTCGACCGGACGCTCCGTCACCTGTCAGGTGGGCGTCGGCGGATTCCTGGCCACCTCCGACGGTGCCGTTCCCGTCGACTGGAGGCTGCTGCTGCCCGGCTCGTGGACCAAGGACCCCGAGCGCCGCCAGCGCACCCGGATCCCCGAGGACGCCGGCCAGCGCTCGCTCGAACAGCACGCCCTCGACGTCGTGGACACCATGGCGGGTGCCAGCCGCACCGCGCCCGTGCCGGTGGTGGCCGACCTGGGGGAGTCGGCCGGCGCCGCCCGGCTCGTACGGGGGCTCTCCCAGCGCGGCCGTGACTTCGTCGTCTCCGTCCCCGGCAGCCTGCAGGTCCTGGCGGGCCGACACCTGCGGCTGCACCGGACCGAGGCGGGGGACGGCAACGGCACGCTGATCTCCGCCCGCAGCCTCTTCGAGTTCGACGCGGCCGGGCTGACCCGGATCGAGACGGTCGGCCCGTGGGGCGGTGGGCCGGGGCGCCACCACACCGTCATGTCGAGCTTCGTCCGGCTGCCCGATCCCGCGTCCAACGGGATGCAGGTGCAGCGCACTTACCGGCTGTTCGCCGTCCGCTCCGAGCGCGGGCGCCAGCCCGTCAAGCTGTGGCTGACCAACCTCACGCAGGCCCGGACGGACGAGGTCCTGGCGCTGACGGGCCTGCTGGACCGCAGCGCCGAGACCGTGCGCGAGCTGGAGGAGGACTTCGGCCTCCTCGACTTCGAGGGCCGCTCGTTCCCGGGCTGGCACCACCACATGACGCTGGTGTCGGCCGCCTACGCCTACCGCAGCCTCGGCCGCCCGGGCGGTGGCGGTGGGGAACCGCAACCGCTGCTGCAGGCGGCCTGAGCCTTCCGCCGCTTTCCGGGGTGCCCTCCTGGCCCCGGGAGGCGGCTCCCCTTTTGTCACGTCGGTCCTTTCACGAAACTCGTTGCGTGCATAGAGTGAGCGGATGCTGAGACATACGTACGAGGGACAGGACTGCAACCTGGCCCGAACCCTGGAAGTGGTCGGGGAGCGCTGGACGTTGTTGATCGTCCGCTCGGCTCTGCTCGGTATCAAACGCTTCGACGGTTTTCTCGGCAACCTCGACATTGCTCGCAACGTCCTGACCAACCGGCTCTCCCGGCTGGTCGAACACGGGATCATGGAGCGGATCCCCTACCAGGACCGGCCCGTGCGCTACGAGTACCGACTCACCCCCGCCGGACGGGACTTGACCAGGGGAGTCATCGCCCTGATGCAGTGGGGGGACCGCCACCTGCACTACGAGCAGGGGCCGCCGCGCCGCGCCGACCACATCGGCTGCGAGGGGAGCGTCCACGTGGAGCTGCACTGCGACCGGTGCGGCCGCCAGGTCCACGACGAGGAAGTGGACGTGCGCTCCATCCGCTGACCCCTCCCCTCCCCGCTGAAGGGCTGAAGGGCCGAACGGCTGAACGGCTGACCCGCGTACGCGCCGGAACGTGCCGCAGTGTGCTTGAACGGCCCCGAAGCCGCCGGGTGAGCACGGACGGAGATGAAGCGCCGGCGCCCGGGCACGCACGATGTGCCCTCCGGCCGCCGCCAGAGCGGCCCGCACGAGGAGGCGTCCGTGCCCGCACTGGGAGCACTGCGCAGGCTGGCCATGGCCCCGTCCCTGGACGACGTGAGCTTCGAGGGACGCGGTTTCTCCGTCGAGCCGACCGCGCGGACCCGCAAGCTGGAGGCAGTACCGCAGGCCGTCGTCACCGGCTTCGAGTGGGGCATCGAGGACCGCACGCTGGCGACGACCGAACGCCGGCTCTCGCTCGTCGACCCGGAGGTCCAGGGCTTCGCGTACGAGGGCGCCACCATGGCCTGCGCCATCCGTGACGTCATGGGGCCGGGCAAGGGCCACCGCACCCGCGACCTGCTGCAGGGCGGCGGCAAGCGGCACATCTTCCTCAACTACATCGGCATCGGCTTCGCCATGGCCAAGCTGCCGCGCCCGATGTGGAAGAAGCTCGTACCCGACCTGACCGAGCCCGAGTACTACCCGGCCATGAGCTGGCTGTGCGTCGACGGATACGGCTTCGACCGCGCCTACTTCGACACCGAACGCTGGGTCGGCGGACAGCGGCTGGACACCCCCTACGCGTGGGACGGCGACGCCGACTACTTCCAGCGCGCCTTCGACCAGGGTGTCGGGCGGGCGCTGTGGTTCATCCACGGCGGCCACGTCGCGCACGTCTCGGCCGCCGTGCGCGCGTTCGCCCCGGCCCGCCAAGGCGACCTGTGGAGCGGCGTCGGCTTGGCCGCCACCTTCGCCGGCGGCACCACCGCCGCCGACCGCGAGGCGCTGCGCGCCGAGGCGGGGGAGGAGTGGGACCACCTGGCGCAGGGCTCGGTGTTCGCGGCCAAGGCCCGTCACCACGCCGGATTCGTACCCGAGCACAGCCGGGCCGCGGTCGAGGCGTTCACCGGCCTGAGCGTGGAGTCCGTCGCGCTGCTCGCCGACGAGACCGCCGCGAGCGAGCCCCAGGCCGGCGTCGGACCCGCCTACGAGGTGTGGCGCAGGAACGTGCGCGAGCGGGTGCGCGCGTCGGCGGGCGCGAGCATCTGACGTTTCGCGGGAGCCGGATCGTTCACGCCGGATTGTTCACGCCGGATTGTTCACGCCGGATTGAGCACGCGGGAAGTAGAGCCCCTCCTGGACCCCTGGATAGATTCCCGTTTGCTGGGGGGTTTCAGGGTTCTACGAGGGGCGGTTTTCTTCGGTGTCCACAGTATTTGGTGCGCTACGGCGGAGGCTGCTCACGCCTCCCGTTTCCGAGACGACGATGGAGGTGCGCGGGTTCCACGTAAAGAACCCGCAAGCCAAGGCGCGTCTGGAGAACATCGGCGAGGTATTCCTCCAGGGGTATGCCTACGCGGTGGAGGCCGGCTCTCCCGCGGAAGCCGAGGAAATGCTGGAGACCGTCCCCCGGGACATGCGCGGATTCGCGTACGAGGGCGCGGGCATGGGCGCGGCGGTGTACGACTCGCTGCCGGGACACAGCGGCCGGCTGGACGGCCTGCTCCAGGGCAAGGGCAGCCACCACGACTACATGATCTACGTCGGTGTGGGCTGGGCGATGGCCCGGCTGCCGAAGCTCCTGTGGCCGGACATCCGCAAGACGGACCCGCTGCTCCGCTGGCTCGCCCTGGACGGCTACGGCTTCCACCAGGCGTACTTCAAGACCGACTCCTACGTGCGCACGCCCGCCGCGGAACACCCGTTCAGCTGGCACGGCGGACACAACCACTACACCCCGAACGCCATTGACCAGGGCATCGGCCGCGCGCTGTGGTTCGTCGGCGGTACCGACCCGGATGTCGTGACCAACCTGATCGCCTCCTACCCGAAGGCACGGCACAGCGACCTGTACGCGGGCGCCGGCCTCGCCTGCGCGTACGCCGGCAGCGTCGACGAGGACGAGCTGGCCCGCTTCGTCGAGGGCGCGGGGGAGCACCGCTGGGCGCTGGCCCAGGGCTCCGCGTTCGCCATCGAGGCACGCATCAAGGCCGGCACGGTCATCGACCACACCCACCTCGCCGCCCGTGTCGTCTGCGACACCACCGCGGAGCGGGCGGCCTCGGTGTGCGTCGGGCTGCGGCCCGACACCCGGGGCCAGGGTGAATCTCCCGCATACGAATCCTGGCGGCGTGGTGTCGCCGCCGAGCTTGCTTCACTCTCTCTTACCCGGAAAGGTGCCGATCAGTGACGGCGAAAAAGAACTGGGCGCTTAAGAATGCGCCGGGAATTGTTGCTCTTGCCGTAATGGTCGGCACTTTCTACGGGGTTCAGCTGCCCGAATCCTCGGCGGCCGAGACCGCGAAGCTCGCGAAGAACTTCGGCTTCAAGTCGCTGTCGATCGCCATGCCTTCCGGATTCCCGAAGCAGGAAGTCCGCAAGGTCAACAAGGCTTATCGGCACATCGAGGGATGGATCTCCTCGGTCGGCGCCGGCATCGCCGTCAACGACATCGACGGCGACGGCCTGCCCAACGACCTGTGCGTGAACGACCCGCGCATCGACCAGGCCGTGCTCACCCCGTCGCCGACGCGCAAGGACGGGGCCTACGCGCCGTTCGCCCTCGACCCGAAGCCGCTGCCGACCAGCACCACGTCGGCGCCGATGGGCTGCATGCCCGGCGACTACAACGAGGACGGCGCCACCGACGTCCTCGTCTACTACTGGGGCCGCACCCCGGTCATCTTCATGAACAAGAACGTGAAGGGGCAGCCGCTGTCGGCCGCCAGCTTCACGCCCACCGAGCTGATCCCGGGCACGACCGGTACGAAGTACAGCGGGCCGCTGTGGAACTCCAACGCCGCCGCGTACGCCGACTTCGACGGTGACGGCCACGACGACATCTTCATCGGCAACTACTTCCCCGACAGCCCCGTCCTGGATGACACCGTGGACGGCGGCGTCGTGATGAACGAGTCGCTCTCACACGCCCAGAACGGCGGCGGCGGCCACTTCTTCCGCTGGACCGAGAATGGCTACGAGAAGACCGAGGGCTCCATCCCGCAGGGCCTGAGCAAGGGCTGGACGCTCGGCGCCAGCGCGGTCGACCTCGACGGCGACCGCCTGCCGGAGATCTTCCTCGCGCACGACTTCGGCACCTCGCCGATGCTCTACAACAAGTCGGTCCCCGGCAAGATCGAGTTCGCCGAGGTCAAGTCGGTCCACACCGGCACCGTGCCCAAGTCGAAGGAGATGGGGCGCAGCTCGTTCAAGGGCATGGGCGTCGACTTCGGCGACCTGGACAACGACGGGCTGTACGACCTGTTCGTCAGCAACATCACCACCTCCTTCGGCATCCAGGAGTCGAACTTCGCCTTCATCAGCCAGGCGAAGAACCAGTCCGAGCTCCAGGGCAAGCTCAAGGAGGGCGAGGCCCCGTACGAGGACAAGTCCGCCGACCTGGGCGTCGCCTGGTCCGGCTGGGGCTGGGACCCCAAGATGGCCGACTTCGACAACGACGGCAACCTGGAGATCACCCAGGCGCTCGGCTTCGTCAAGGGCAAGACCAACCGCTGGCCCCAGCTCCAGGAGCTGGCCACCGCGAACGACGCCCTGACCTCGAACCCGATCTGGTGGCCGAACGTCCGCCACGGTGACGACCTGGCCGGCAGCCAGCACATGCGCTTCTTCGCCAAGGACGAGGGCACCGGCCGCTACGTCGACCTGGCCAAGGCCCTCGGCATCGCCGAGCCCATCCCGACCCGCGGCATGGCCCCGGCCGACGTCGACGGCGACGGCCTGGTCGACCTCGCCGTCGCCCGCCAGTGGGGTGAGCCGGTCTTCCTGCACAACGTCAGCGACAGCACCGGTTCGTACCTGACGCTCAAGCTCAACCGCGAGTCCGGCTCGCCCGCGATCGGCGCCGAGGTCTGCGTCGAACTGCCCGACGGCAGCATGCGCATCGCCCGCGTCGACGGCGGCGGCGGCCACTCCGGCAAGCGCAGCAACGACGTCCACATCGGCCTCGGCAAGGGCATCAAGGACCCGCTGCCGGTGAAGCTCACCTGGCGCGACCGCACCGGTGCCGTCCACGAGCAGAAGCTGACGCTGAAGCCCGGACAGCACACCGTCGAGCTCGGCACCCAGGCGAAGGAGAAGTGACCATGTCCGCAACCCTGACGGCTGTCCCGGCCCCCGCCGGCCCACGCCACAACCCGAAGGTCGTCACCGCGCTCCGCCGGTTCGCGATCTCCATCTCCGTCCTCAACATCCTCGGTTACACGGTGCTCGGCTTCGAGCAGGCCTGGACCTGGCCGTTCATCGCACTGTTCACCGCGTACACCCTGGAGATCATCCTCGAGATGATCGGTGCCCGTGCCGAGGGCCGCGACCCGCGCTTCCGCGGCGGCGGCCTCAAGGGCATGGTGGAGTTCCTCTTCCCGGCCCACATCACCGCCCTCGCGGTGAACATGCTGACCTACGTCAACGACCGCGTCTGGGTCATGGTCTTCGGCGTCATCGTCGCCGTCGGCACCAAGTGGGTGCTGCGCGCCCCGGTCAAGGGCCGGATGCGGCACTTCATGAACCCGTCGAACTTCGGCATCGCGGTCATCCTGGTGCTCTTCCCGTGGGCCTCGATCGCGCCCCCGTACCACTTCACCGAGTACCTCGACGGCGGCCTCGACTGGCTCGTCCCGGCGGTCATCATCGCGCTGGGCACCCTGCTCAACGCCAAGCTCACCGAGCGCATGTGGCTGATCCTGGCCTGGGTCGGCGGCTACGCCCTCCAGGCGGTCGTCCGCGGTCTGATCTTCGACACGTCCATCCCCGCGGCCCTCGCGATGATGACCGGCGTGGCGTTCGTGCTCTTCACGAACTACATGATCACGGACCCGGGTACGACGCCCTCCTCCAAGTGGGGCCAGATCGCCTTCGGCGGCGGCGTCGCCACCATGTACGGCGTCCTGACCGCCCTGCACGTCGTGTACGGCATCTTCTTCGCCACCGCCATCGTCTGCGCCATCCGCGGCGCCTTCCTGTGGAGCGCCGACGTCGTCGCCAAGCGGCGCGCCGCCGAGGCCGCCGACAAGGCCGCTGCGGCGAAGGCCGAGGCCGTCACCGCCGTGCTGCCGGCCCAGCGGGCCTGCGACTGCACCGGCGAGTGCGCCTGCCCCGCCCCGGTCCCGGCCCCGGCCGCGGCCGCCGCGTGCCCCAACGGGTGCGCCGACGCCTGCGCCTGCCCCGCCCCGGTCTCCGAGAAGGCCGCCAAGGAAAAGATCGCGGTGGCCGCATGACACGCATAGCCATCGTCGGCATGGCCTGCCGCTATCCCGACGCCGCGACCCCGGGCGAGCTCTGGGACAACGCCGTCGCCGGCCGCCGGGCCTTCCGCCGGCTGCCCAGCGAGCGGATGAACCTGGACGACTACTGGGACTCCGACCCGGCCACCCCGGACACCTTCTACGCCCGCAACGCCGCGGTGCTGGAGGGCTACGAGTTCGACCGGATCGCCCACAAGATCGCGGGCAGCACCTTCCGCTCCACCGACCTCACCCACTGGCTCGCCCTGGACACCGCCGGGCGCGCGCTGGCCGACGCCGGCTTCCCGGCCGGCGAGGGCCTGCCCAAGGAGCGCACCGGCGTCATCGTCGGCAACACCCTCACCGGCGAGTTCGCCCGTGCAAACGTGATGCGGCTGCGCTGGCCGTACGTACGGCGCGTGATGGCCGAGGCCCTCGCCGCCCAGGAGGACTGGGACGAGACCCGGGTCGCCGAGTTCCTCGGCGACGTCGAGGCCTCGTACAAGGAGCCATTCCCGGCCATCGACGAGGACACCCTCGCCGGCGGCCTTTCCAACACCATCGCGGGCCGGATCTGCAACCACTTCGACCTCAACGGCGGCGGCTACACCGTCGACGGCGCGTGCTCCTCCTCGCTCCTGTCGGTCACGACGGCGGGCACCTCGCTCATCAACGGTGACATCGACGTCGCCGTCGCGGGCGGCGTGGACCTGTCGATCGACCCGTTCGAGATCATCGGCTTCGCCAAGACGGGCGCCCTCGCCAAGGGCGAGATGAAGCTCTACGACCGCGGCTCCAACGGGTTCTGGCCCGGCGAGGGCTGCGGAATGATCGTCATGATGCGCGAGGCGGACGCCCTCGCGGGCGGCCACCGCATCTACGCGACCATCGCGGGCTGGGGCGTGTCCTCGGACGGCCAGGGCGGCATCACGCGCCCCGAGGTCAGCGGCTACCAGCTGGCCCTGCGCCGCGCCTACGAGCGCGCCGGGTTCGGCATCGAGACCGTCCGCCTCTTCGAGGGCCACGGCACCGGCACCGCCGTCGGCGACGCCACCGAGCTCACCGCCCTCATGGGCGCGCGGGCCGCGGCGGACCCGAAGGCGCCCATCGCCGCGATCACCTCCATCAAGGGCATGATCGGCCACACCAAGGCCGCAGCCGGCGTCGCGGGCCTGATCAAGGCGGCCATGGCCGTCGACAACCAGACCCTGCCGCCGGCCATCGGCACCGTCGACCCGCACGAGCTGCTCACGGAGGACGGCGCGAACCTCAAGGCGCTGCGCAAGGCCGAGGCGTGGCCCGAGGGCGCGCCCCGCCGCGTGGGCATCACCGCCATGGGCTTCGGCGGCATCAACACGCACGTGGTCCTGGACGAGCCCGCCGTACGGCGCCGGCCGGCCCCGAGCCGCCGTTCCGCCGCCCTGGCGAACTCGCCCCAGGACAGCGAACTGCTGCTGCTCGAGGGCGACACCCCGCGCGCGCTGCTCGCGCGCATCTCCGAGGTCGCCGGCTTCGTCGCCACGGTCTCCTACGGCCAGGTCTCCGACCTCGCGGCGACGCTCCAGCGCGACCTGCGCGGCCTGCCCCACCGCGCGGCGATCGTCGCGTCCTCGCCCGAGGACGCCGAGCGCCGGCTGCAGCACCTGGCCGACCTGCTGGAGTCGGGGGAGACCTCGCACACCTCGGCGGACGGCCGCAGCTTCCTGGGCAAGGCGACCGGACGGGGCCGCATCGGCTTCCTGTTCCCGGGCCAGGGCTCCGGCAAGGGCACCGGCGGGGGCGCGCTGCGCCGCCGCTTCCCCGAGGCCGCCGAGGTCTTCGACCGGGCCGGCCTGCCCACCTCGGGCGACATGGTCGCCACCGACGTGGCGCAGCCCCGTATCGCCACCGGCTCCGCCGCGGGCCTGCGCGTCCTGGACTCGCTGCGCCTGGAGGCGTCCGTCGCCGTCGGGCACAGCCTCGGTGAGCTCTCCGCCCTGCACTGGGCCGGCGCCATCGACGAGGGCACGCTGCTGGACGCGGCCCGGGTGCGCGGCAAGGCCATGGCCGAGCACAGCGACTCGGGCACCATGGCGTCCCTGGGCGTCGACCCGGACCAGACCGAGCGGCTCATCGCGGGCCTGTCGGTCGTCATCGCGGGCTACAACGGGCCCCGGCAGACGGTCGTCGCCGGTCCCGTCGAGGACATCGAGGAGATCCAGCGCCGCGCCGAGCGGGCGGACGTGAGCTGCACCCGGCTCGCCGTCTCGCACGCCTTCCACTCGCCGCTGGTCGCTCCGGCCGCGCAGGTGTTCGGCAACTGGCTCGCCGGCGCCGCCTTCGGTCCCGTCTCCGGGAAGGTCCTCTCGACCGTCACCGGCGCTGAACTGGAGCGCGGTACCGACCTGGTGGAGCTGCTCAGCCGCCAGATCACCGACCCGGTCCGCTTCACCCAGGCGGTGGAAGCGGCCGCGGACGAGGTCGACCTGTTCATCGAGGTGGGCCCGGGCCGCGTGCTCAGCGCCCTCGCACAGGCGACGACCGGTGTCACGGCCCTCTCGCTGAACACCGACGACGAGTCGCTGCGGCCGCTGCTGCAGGTGGCCGCCGCCGCGTTCGTCGCGGGCGCTCCGGTCCGGCTCGACCGGCTCTTCCAGGACCGCCTGATCAAGCCGCTGGAGGTCGGACAGGAGTTCAGCTTCCTGACCAGCCCCTGCGAGCAGCCCCCGGGCGCGCACCGGACGGCCGCGAGCCAGCCGAAGCCCGCCGCCGCGGTGGCCGCGCCGGCGAGCACGCCGAACAAGGCGGGCCCGTCGGACAAGGCCGCCAACGCCATCAAGGCGGCCAAGGCGGCGAAGGTCGCCAAGGCGGCGCAGGACCGGGCCGCCGAGGCGGCCCCCGCCAAGGAAGGCGCCGCCGCCCTGGAGGTGCTGCGCACCCTCGTCGCCGAGCGCGCCGAACTCCCGGCCGACCTCGTCGACCCGGGCAGCCGGCTCCTGGACGACCTGCACATGAGCTCCATCACCGTGGGCCAGATCGTGAACCAGGCGGCGTCCCGTCTCGGGATCGCCGCGGCGCAGGTCCCGACCAACTTCGCGACGGCCACCCTGGCCGAACTCGCGGAGGCCCTCGACACCCTGGCCACCACAGGCGGTGCCGCACCGTCCGAGGAAGCAGCCCTGGTCGCCGGCGCGGCCAGCTGGGCGCGTCCCTTCGCGGTGGACCTCGACGAGGTCGCCCGGCCGCGCACCGCACCCGCCGAGGCCAACGGAACCTGGGAGCTCTTCGCCCCCGACGGCGGAGACTTCGCCGAGCGCCTCCAGCAGGAACTCGAACAGGCCGGAGTCGGCGCCGGTGTCCTGGCCGTCCTGGCCAGGAACTGCTCGCAGGAGCAGGCCACGCAGGTGCTGGACGCCGCCCAGAGCGCCCTCGCGGGTCACCGCGACCGCCGCTTCGTCCTGGTCCAGGACGGCCGCGGCGCGGCCGGTCTGGCCAAGACCCTGTACCTGGAGGCCTCGCACCTGCGGACCACCATCGTCCACACCCCGGTGACGGACGACGCGGTCGAGCGGGTGCTGGCCGAGGTGGCCGCCACCACGCGGTTCGCCGAGGTCCACTACGACGAGGCCGGCGTGCGCCGCGTCCCGACCCTGCGGGCCCTGCCCGTGGAGCAGGAGCGCGACGAGGCACCGCTGACCGCCGAAGACGTCCTGCTCGTCACGGGCGGCGGCAAGGGCATCTCCGCCGAGTGCGCCCTCGCCGTGGCCCTCAAGACCGGTACGAAGCTGGCCGTGCTCGGCCGCTCCGAGCCGGGCGACGACAAGGAACTCGCCGCCAACCTCAAGCGCATGGCCGACGCCGGCGTCGAAGTGCACTACGCACGGGCCGACGTCACCGACGCGGGCCAGGTCCGCGGCGCCGTCGCCGAACTCGAAGGAGCGCTCGGCAAGATCACCGGTCTGCTGCACGGCGCCGGCCGCAACGAGCCGAACGGCCTGGTCCACCTCGACGCCGACGACTTCCGGCGCACCTTCGCCCCGAAGGTCGACGGTCTGCGGACCGTCCTGGACACCGTGGGAGCCGGCAACCTCAAGCTGCTGGTCGCCTTCGGCTCCATCATCGGCCGGGCCGGCCTGCGCGGCGAGGCCCACTACGCCACCGCCAACGAGTGGCTGGCCGACCTGACCGAGGACGTCGCCCGCACCCACCCGCAGGTCCGCGCGCGGTGCATGGAGTGGTCGGTGTGGTCCGGCGTCGGCATGGGCGAGAAGCTCTCCGTCGTCGAGTCGCTCTCCCGCGAGGGCATCACCCCGGTCTCCCCGGACCAGGGCGTGGAGATCCTGCTGCGCCTGATCTCCGACCCCGACGCGCCCGTGGTGACCGTCATCAGCGGCCGTACGGAAGGCATCGACACGGTCCGCCGTGACCTGCCGCCCCTGCCCATGCTGCGCTTCACCAGCAACCCGCTGGTGCGCTACCACGGCGTCGAACTCGTCACCGAGGTCGAACTGAACGCGGGCACGGACCCGTACCTGGCCGACCACCTCCTCGACGGCAACCTGCTGCTTCCCGCCGTCATCGGCATGGAGGCCATGGTCCAGGTCGGGTCGGCGGTCACCGGCCGCGCCACCACCCCGGTCATCGAGGGCGCCAAGTTCCTGCGGCCCATCGTGGTGCCGCCGAACGGCAGCAACCGCATCCGCATCGCCGCCACCGTGACCGGCGCCGACACCGTGGACGTGGCCATCCACTCCGAGGACACCGGCTTCGTCGCCGAGCACTTCCGTGCCCGGCTGATCTACGGCTCGGTCCCGATCCCGGACGGTCCGCCGCTCCAGGTGCCCGCCGACACCCCGGTGGTCCCGCTGGACCCGGCCAAGGACCTGTACGGCAGCGTCCTCTTCCAGGGCGCCCGGTTCCAGCGGCTCAGCCGCTTCCACCGGGCCGCCGCCCGGCACGTGGACGCCGACGTGTCCGTCCAGCAGCAGCCGCAGGACTGGTTCGCCGGCTTCCTGCCCGGTGAACTCCTGCTCGCCGACCCGGGCATGCGCGATGCGCTGATGCACGGCAACCAGGTGTGCGTCCCCGACGCCACCCTGCTGCCGTCCGGCGTGGAGCGCATCCACCCGCTCGGCAACGGCAGCCACGTCCCGGACCGGCTCCGGTACTCCGCGATCGAGCGCAGCCACGTCGGCGACACGTACGTGTACGACATCGCCGTCCGCGCCGAGGACGGCACCGTCGTCGAGCGCTGGGAGGGCCTGACCCTGCACGCGGTGCGCAAGACGGACGGGTCCGGCCCCTGGGTCGCCCCGCTCCTCGGCCCCTACCTGGAGCGCACCCTGGAGGACGTCCTCGGCGCCCGCATCGCCGTCGCGGTCGAACCGCACGGCGAGGCGCCGGCCGGTTCGGTCGCACAGCGCCGCAGCTTCACCGCGGACGCCGCGGCCCGGGCCCTGGGCACCCCCGTGAGGGTCAGTCACCGTCCGGACGGGCGCCCGGAGCTGGAAGGCCTCCACATGTCGATGTCGGCCGCTCACGGCCTGGGGGTGACCGTCAGCGCGGTCGCCGCCGCCGAAGTCGCCTGTGACATCGAGGCGGTCAGCATGCGGTCGTCCACCGAGTGGCGCGGCCTGCTCGGCGAGCACACGCCGGTGGCCGACCTCGTCGCCAAGGAGACGGGCGAGGCCCCCGACACCGCCGCCACCCGCGTGTGGAGCGCGGTGGAGTGCCTGAAGAAGGCCGGGATCATGGCGGGCGCACCGCTGACGATGCTGCCGAGCCGCAAGGACGCCTGGGTGGTCTTCGCCGCCGGGGACCTGCGGATCGCGACCTTCGTCACCGCGCTGCGCGACGCCCTGGAGCCCGCCGTCTTCGCCTTCCTGACCCACGAAGCAGATCTCATCGAAGGGCGGTCCTAGACCATGGCTGAAGACTACTTCGAGTACCTGCACACGGTCGGTTTCGAGGAGACCAACCTCGTAGGCAACGTCTACTACGTCAACTACCTGCGCTGGCAGGGCCGGTGCCGCGAGCTGTTCCTGCAGAAGAAGGCGCCGGACGTGCTGGCCGAGGTGCAGGCCGACCTCAAGCTGTTCACGCTCAAGGTGGACTGCGAGTTCTTCGCCGAGATCACGGCCTTCGACGAACTGTCGATCCGTATGCGGCTGTCCGAACTCGGGCAGACCCAGCTGGAGTTCACGTTCGACTACGTGAAGATCACCAGTGGCGTCGAGGTCCTCATCGCCCGCGGCCGCCAGCGCATCGCCTGCATGCGCGGACCGAACACCAACACGGTTCCGTCGCTGATCCCCGAGGGCCTGGCACGGGCCCTGGAGCCGTACTCGACCCAGAACCGGGTCATGTCGGGGCGAGCCGCGTGACCGTCATGACCGCCGTACCGCCGCAGGGTGTCGCCGTCGGCGACACCTCGCGGCTGCGGCGGGCCTTCGGGCACTTCGCCACCGGGGTGACCGTGGTGACGGTGGGCGGTGCCTCCCCGCGGGGCATGACCGCCAACTCCTTCACCTCGGTCTCCCTGGAGCCGCCCCTGCTCCTCGTGAGCGTCGGCAAGGAGACGCTCATGCACCGCTACCTCGCCGAGGCCGCCACCTTCTCGGTGTCGGTGCTCGGCGCCGGCCAGGAGGGCGTGGCCCGGCACTTCGCCGACCGTTCGCGCCCCATGGGGGCCGGCCAGTTCGACGCCGTCGACTGGCTGCCCGGCCGGGTCTCCGACGCCCCCCTGATCGCGGGGGCGGCCGCGCACTTCGAGTGCGCGAAGTGGAGCGCGTACGACGCCGGCGACCACACCCTCTACCTGGGGGAGCTGATCGCCGTGGACGAGATCCCGGACCGCGAGCCGCTGGTCTTCCACCGCGGCTCGTTCCGGGACCTCGTCCCGGCGCAGCGCGGGGGGGCCTGATGGCGGTGCACCCACCAGGTCCCGCCTTCTGGCAGCTGCCCGGCCTGCTGCGCAAGCTGGCCGTGGACCGGCTCGCCATGATGACGGACGCCGCGGAGCTCTCCGACGCCGTCCGCGTGTCGATGGGGCCGAAGAAGATGTACATCTTCAACCGCCCCGACTACGCCAAGCACGTCCTGGCCGACAACGCGGCCAACTACCACAAGGGCATCGGCCTCGTGGAGTCCCGCAAGGTGCTCGGCGACGGCCTGCTCACCAGCGAGGGCGACCTGTGGAAGGCGCAGCGCCGCAACGTGCAGCCCGCGTTCAAGCCGGGCCGCATCGCCGCTCAGGCGGGCATCGTGGCCGAGGAGGCCGGACAGCTGCTGGACCTGCTCCGGCTCCGGGCCGGCGGGGGAGCGGTCGACGTGCTCCACGAGGTCACCGGACTCACCCTCGGGGTGCTCGGCCGGACCCTCATGGACACGTCGCTGGACGGGCACGACGGGATCGCGCACGCCTTCGAGGCCGTGCAGGACCAGGCCATGTTCGACATGGTCAGCCAGGGCCTCATGCCGACCTGGCTGCCCTTCGCGACCCAGCGCAACTTCCGCAGGGCCCGCGCCGACCTCACCGCCACCGTGGACGTGCTCGTCGCGGACCGCAGCGCCCGGATGTCCGACGGCGACGACACCGACGACGCCTTCTCCCGGATGATCCTCGCCGCCCGCAAGGAGAGCGACCCGGCCCTCGGCCGCAAGCGCCTCCAGGACGAGATCGTCACCCTGCTCCTCGCCGGGCACGAGACGACGGCGAGCACGCTGGGCTGGACCCTGCTGCTGCTCGCGCGCAACCCGCACGTACGGGACCTGGTGCGCGACGAGGCCCGCGCGGTCCTGGCCGGCGGCCGGCTGCCCGACGCCGACGACCTGCACAAGCTCTCGTACACGACGCAGGTCGTGCAGGAGGCCATGCGGCTGTACCCGCCGGTGTGGATCCTGCCGCGCATCGCCCAGCAGGCCGACGAGGTCGGCGGGTTCACCGTGCCGGCCAAGGCCGACGTGCTGGTGTGCCCGTACACCCTGCACCGCCACCCGGACTTCTGGGAGGACCCGGAGCGCTTCGACCCGACGCGCTTCGAGGTGTCGCGGGTCGCCAACCGGCCGCGCTACGCGTACATCCCCTTCGGTGCCGGACCGCGGTTCTGCATCGGAAGCAACCTCGGGATGATGGAGGCGGTCTTCGTGACGGCCCTGGTCACCCGTGACCTCGACCTCGACGTGGTGCCGGGGCACGAGGGCGTCGCCGAGCCGATGATGTCGCTGCGCATGCGCGGCGGGCTCCCGATGACGATCCGCTCGGCGGACTGACAAGGAGACACGAAGAAGGGGCCGGCCACGGTGGTTACCGTGGCCGGCCCCTTCTTCGTGTCTCCTCGTCGTCAGCTCGCGGCGGCCTTGCGCTCCATGGCGTTGAGTCGCAGGTCCAGCAGGGCCATCAGGACGGGGGGTTCCAGGGCGTCCACCGGACGCAGGGTGACCTCGGCGGGCAGGAGCAGCGTGTCGGCGTGCGCGGTGACCGGACCGTACCGGCCCACCGAGACGGTGTCCTGGTCGCCGGTGCCCGACGGCAGGTGCTCGTAGCTGTACGGAACCGAGTGCACGAGCAGGTACCAGGTGCCCGGCGGGATGTCGCGGAGCTCGAAGGAGCCGGGGCCGTCCAGCACCGAGCAGCGGACGGGCTGCCCCTGCGGCACGGGGGTCGGGAAGAGACCCAGGAAGCAGAAGCCGGGGTCGCGGTCCTCGGGGAAGACGATCCGGCCGCGCAGCACGCTGCGCGAGGTGACGCCCTTGCCCGCGGCGTCGGTCTCGATGGCCGGCGCGTATCCGCCCAATTCCCGGAACATGCTCGGAGAAACGCCGACACAGGACTTGAAGCGCGAGCTGAAGGTGCCCACGCTGCTGTATCCGACCTGGCTGCTGATATCGGCGACGCTGAATTTGGTGTCCACCAGGAGGCGCTTGGCCTCCTGAAGCCGCAAAGCAGACAGAAAGCGCCCCGGCGACGTTCCGGTCACATCCCTGAATACACGGGTGAAATGGAATTTGCTGAACATTGCGGTACGCGCCATGTCGTCAATGGTTAGGTCCTGGCCCAGGTTGACGTGCATATCGTTGATCACCCGGTGGACAGCGCTCTCAATGGCGGTGGAGGTCACCGTTTCTCCCTGTCGTTGAGTAATGGCGTTGCGATGTCCCGGTTACTTCCGGGATTCCGGAGCGGGCTGCTGCGTGCCCGTCCCGGAGACGTCCGTCAGACGGCGGCTGGCCAGTTCTTCCGCGAACCTGCGCCATGCGTGGGAGCACTGGAGAGCGAGCTCCGCCACGGTGGCCGTGGAGTGCGGGGGGACGGATCCCAGCTGCCGGCGCCAGGCGTCGTCCAGGACGAAGTGGGTGTGGAGCCAGCGCAGGAACTGCCGTCCCGACTCCGAGTGCCGCAGGGACGGATCGCTCGTGAGTCCGCGCAGCAGGTCCAGGGAGGTCCGGGTCCGTCCCGCGCCGACGCCCGGAGGGCCGGCTCTTCGGGCGGGTACGGCCGCGGCCGCGGCGTCCGGGGAGTCCGGGGAGTCCGGCGCGTGTGCCCGCTCGGGCGTGACCCGGGCGCTCGCGCCGGTGGCGTCCGACGGGACGCCGCGGCGCGGTGCGGGAATCGGCGCCTCGCCGCGCAGCAGGCGTTGACGCACGTCGTGAGCGGTGCCGAGGGACAGGCCGGTTTCCCTGACGATGGCCCGTAGGGGCAGGTCGGGCCGGCTGGTCATCAGCTCGGCGGCATGGATGCGCTCGGCGGTGCGGTCCAGGGGGTGGGCCTTGCCGTCGGCACCGATCCTGGTGTTCGACTGACGGACGTCCTCGGTTGAACTCCGGCGGATGGCCGCGACGGTCTTGGCGTCGAGTCCCGTGTGGGTGGCCACGGCCCGGTCGGAGAGGTCCGCGTGCGAGCGCAGGATGCGCTCCGCGGCCGCCTTGCGCTCCGGTGTGGACAGGGGCAGCCCGTGGGCGACGTTCGCGGAGACGGACCGCAGGAAGGAGTCCGCCTCGGGACCGTCGAAGTAGTGGACCTCGACGCTGTCCTCGCCGCGCAGGACGGCGGCCGCCACCCGGTGCGAACCGTCGACGATCCGCATCGTGGGCCGGTGGACGAGTATCGGAGGCAAAGACGCGTGTATTTCGGCGAGCCGCTGCACGTGACTCGTGTCCACACCGGCCAGCCGGGGCGAATCCGCCGACTGAAGGGCGTCGATGCGGACCCTGTGGGTGAGATTCGTGGGCAGCTCCAGACTTCTGTCCGTGCCTTCCAACTTCTCCCCCCGTTCAACTCAAGGCGTGCACTGTGGCGAGCCGTTCCGGTTGCCGCTCAGGGGCCGAGTGACGGCGGGAAACCTGGATGTCCGAACGACAATAACCGGACGACCCTTTTTTTTGTGAGCGGGGGAGCGGACTAGCCGCGACTTCGCCTAGTTTCATGACGCAACTCAGTGTTCGGTGAACCGGGCTTCGGTTGGTTGTTTGAAACGACCGTGCAGATCTACCTTCAAGTCACGCCAGCAGGAAAAGCCCACCGAACCGAAGGAGGACGAGATGCAGGCAGTGCAGGAAAGAGCCGAGCGCAGGGTTGAGATCGGACCCGACGCCGCTCTCACGCTCGAGGCCTACGCGGACACGATCGTCCCCGGGGAGAAGCGTTGGCCCGGAGACCGGGCCGTGGCCGGGGTCTCCACCGGTGGCGGCGCAGTCGCCGCCGGCGCCCTGGAGCTGCTCCGCTGGGACGCCACCGGCGTCCACGACGGTCTCGAGGACCTCGCGAACCTGGTCAACGACCACACCCGGGCCTACGCCGCGCTGCGGGAGATGGTCCTGGACGAGACGGTGCCGCCCTTCGTGGCCCTCGGCTACGAGGACCGGGTGCAGCTGATCGTCGACCTCACCACTCCGGGCCACCCGGAGAAGGACTTCTGGGTCCTGCTCTCGCTCTTCTGCAACATGGCCTTCGACTCGGCCGCGCACCTGCACACCGCCCAGGCGCTCGAAGACGACCACCCCGGTCTCGTGGCGATGGGCATCACCAAGCCCGACGCCGACGGCCTGTGGAGATTCCAGGACTTCGGCTACGGCCGCCAGCTCGCCGACTTCCACCCCGACACCACGCCCTGCGGGAGCCCAGCATGAGCAACACCATCGAGAAGACGGACGTCCTGGTCATCGGCAGCGGCTTCGGTGGCGCCATCGCGGCCTACCACCTCGCCGCGGGCGGTGCGAAGGTCACGGTGCTCGAGCGCGGGCCCTGGCTGGAGAGCAAGGACTTCGAGCACGACTACAAGCTCGGCTCCTCCTACACGCGGGCCTTCGACTTCGTCGTCGGCGACGGGATGAGCGTGCTGGGCGGCAACTGCGTCGGCGGCGGCAGCGTCGTCTACTTCGCGGCCATGCCCCGCGCCCCCAAGTTCGTCTTCGACCGCAAGGGAAGCATCGGCCGCCGCATGTGGCCGAAGTCGGTGAGCCGTGAGACCCTCGACCCGTGGTACGACCGGATCGAGGAGTCCCTCTCCGTCACCAAGCAGGAATGGAGCGACGTCTCCTACGCCGGCGGTCTGTGGGCGGCGGCGTGCGACCACTCCGGGCGCACCGCCAACCCGCTCGCCGTGGCGATCGACAACTCCAAGTGCACCAACTGCAACTTCATGATGGCCGGATGCCGCTTCGAGGCGAAGCAGTCGCTCACGGTCAACTACCTCCCGGCAGCGCTCGCCCACGGCGCGGAGATCCGCCCCCTGCACGAGGTGCAGTACCTGGCGCGGACCCCCGAGGGCGACTACCGGGTCCACTACAACATCGTCGACGACACGGACTACCGTCTACAGAACGGGTCCGGAGTCATCGAGGCCAAGATCGTCGTGATGGCGGCCGGAGCCGCGGCCACCCCGGTCATCCTCCAGCGCAGCGAGGCCCACCTCGGCGCGATGCCGCACGCCGTCGGACGTTACTTCTCCGGCAACGGCGAGCGGCTCAACACCGCCATCCTCAACGAGGACAAGGTCGCCGAGATCCTGGGACTGTCCCGCGGGGACGGCCAACTGCCCTACGGCGCCAACGCGATCGGCAAGGGCCCCACCGTGGCCAGCTGGGACAAGCTCGACGGCTCCCTGCCCGAGTACTCCCGCTACTCGCTGGAACAGCTCTACTTCCCGCCGGGCCTGGGCACGATCCTCGCCCAGGCACCCGACGCCACCGGGCCGACCTGGTTCGGCAAGGAGAAGAAGGAGATCCTCAAGAACTGGAAGTCCTGGCTCACCATCTTCTCGATGACCGAGGACGACAACGAGGGGGTCTTCGGCCCGCCTCCGGCCACCGGAAACGCCCACCGCATCTCCCAGCAGATGCTCGGCCGCGGCAACCTCTCGTACCAGCCGACGAAGAACACCTGGCACGGCTGGAACCAGTCCGACGCCGAGGTGAAGGAGATCATGGAGAAGGACGGCCTCGCCAAGGTGATGCCGTGGACCAACGACCTCGTCGGCGCCTACACCGTGCACCCGCTGGCCTCCGTCCGCATGGGTGACGACCCCGAGACCTCCGCCCTCGACGACACCAACGAGCTGCGCGGCCACGCCGGCATCTTCGTCACCGACGGCTCCGCCGTCCCCGGCGCCCTGACCGTCAACCCGGCCATGACCATCGCGGCCGTCGCCGAGCGCGCCGTCCCCAGCATCGTGGCCGCTGCCCAGCGCAGGGGTGTCGCGGTGACCTACGGAGCTCCGGCCCCGACCGGTTTCAAGAGCGGCCGCAAGGGGGTCCTTCCCCTGCTGCCCCAGCTGGTCTCCGCCTGACCAACCCGCCCCTCGGGGCGCGCTTTTAGCGCTGACCAGTGAGTTGCTTCAAGAGACTTTGCACGCCTCGTCAGTTGCTTCACAAGACTCTGCACGTCCACTCAGTTGCATCACACAACCCATCAGGAAAGTGAGTACGACATGTCGCTCAACGACGTACTGAAGGCCCTCGCCGCGGACATCGACGAGGTCGAGAACCTGGTCCGGAACATCGACGAGGCCGACTGGGCCAAGCCGACCCCGGCGCCGGGCTGGAGCATCGCGGACCAGATCGCCCACCTGACCTTCATCTTCCGGCTCGCCAAGACCGCGGCCGCCGACCCGGACACCTTCAAGGGCATCGCGGCCAAGGCCTCGCAGAACTTCGACGGCGCGGTCAACGCGGCCCTCCAGCAGTTCAACGGCTTCCCGCCGAAGGAACTGCTCGCCCGCTTCCGCAGCGAGGGCGACGCCTCGGTCGAGGCCCTGGCCGCCGTCCCGGAGAACTCGGTCGTTCCGTGGCTCGTCAACCCGCTGCCGCCGCACGTCCTCGCCTGTGCCGGAATCATGGAGCTCTTCGGCCACGGACAGGACATCGCCGACGCCCTCGGCGTCCGCCGCGAGCCCACCGAGCGGCTCCGCCCGCTGGTCGAGTTCGCCGTCCTGACCCGCGACTTCGGCTACCTCGCCCACCAGCTGACCCCGCCGGCGGAGCCCTTCCGCTTCGAACTGACCTCTCCGGTCGGCGACGTGTGGACCTTCGGCCCCGAGGACGCCACCCAGAAGATCACCGGCCCCGTCCACGACTTCTGCCTCCTGGTGACCCGCCGCCGCCACCGCGACGACCTCGCCCTGGTCGCCACCGGCGAAGAGGCCGCCCGCTGGCTCGACATCGCGCAGGCCTACCGCGGCCCCGCCGGTGAGGGCCGCACGCCGGGCCAGTTCGCGGACCAGTGCTGCGACTGACCGGGCTCCCGGCCACGAGCCGGGTCCCCCACCGACCGCCGGTCCCCGCACCCCGGGACCAGCCCAACGCCATCGGCAGAAGCCCACCAGGAGAGACCATGACGAGCACGCCACTGCGCAGCGTCACCGTGATCGGCTGCGGAGCGACCGGTACCTCGATCGCCCTCGCCCTGACCCGCGCCGGGGTCGACGTCGCCCTCGACGACAGCGACCCCCGGGCGCTGGACCGGGCCCTGCGCGCCGGAGCCGGCACCCTGCTCCTCCCCGGTGGCCCGGCCGCCGACGTGGTGGTCGTGGCCACCGATCCGTCCACCGCCGCGGACGTCCTCTACGAGGCGCAGGCCCGCGGACTCGGCCACGCGTACACGGATGTGGACGGCACCGACGAGTCGATGTGGCAGGAGATCCTCCTGCGGGGCTGCGACCAGTTCGCCTACGTTCCCGGCCGCCCGCCGGGCGCCCCGCGGACCGCGGAGCCCGAGGCCGCCGCGGCCGACCGCTTCGAGGGCCGCCCGTGGCTCCTGGCCCCCGGCCCCGCCACCCCGCCCGAGGCAGTGGCCGCAGTACGGGAACTCGTCGCCCTGTGCGGCGCGATCCACAGCCGGCCGTCGGCCGCCCCTTCCCAGAGCGTCACCTCCTGCGCCCTGCAGGTGGCCGTCGAACGCATCGCGCACCCGAGGAGCTGACCCACATGTACGCACAGTCCGGACTGCTGAGCATCATGCGCGAGGACCTGGAGGTCATCGTCGCCCGCGACCCCTCCATCGACAGCCTCTGGGAGGCCCTGCTCCACCCCGCACTGCCGGCCCTGTGGACCCACCGGGTGGCCCACCGGCTCTACCGCCGGGGCCTGCGCACCGCCGCCCGCCTCATGTCCCGCTCCGCCCGCCGGCGCACCGGGGTCGAGATCCACCCCGGGGCCGTCCTCGGCCGGCGCGTCTTCATCGACCACGGCGCCTCCGTCGTGATCGGCCAGACCGCCCGGGTCGGCAACGACGTGACGATCTTCCAGCAGGTCACTCTCGGTGCCGTCGGCTGGTGGAGCGACAACGCCCTTCCCGCCGGACGCCGCCGCCACCCCTCGATCGGCGACGGAGTGGTCCTCGGAGCCAACGCGACCGTGCTGGGACCGGTCACCGTCGGAGAGCGCGCACTGATCGGAGCGATGGCCACCGTCACCGAGGACATCGCCCCCGGCGGCCGGGTCTACGCCCCCCGCTCGGTGATCAAGCCGGCCGCGCTGCCCACCCCCGTCCGCCTCCTCGCCGAGGCCTTCTAGTGGTGACCGCCACGGTGCTCGCCGCCCACCGCCCCTTCCCCGCCGCCCGCGCATCCGCCCCCGCAACCGCACACCCGCACAGGAGCCCCGCCGTGACCACCGCGACCGCACCCGCCGAGACCCGTATCGCCGCCGGAGTCGAGGAGCTCATCGGCAACACCCCGCTGGTGCGCATCGCCGTCGCGGACGCCGACCCCTCGGTGCGCGTCCTGGGCAAGCTGGAGTCGGCCAACCCGTACGCCAGCGCCAAGGACCGGGCCGCCCTGTACATGATCCGGGCCGCTGAACAGCGCGGTGACCTGGTCCCCGGCGGTACAGTCATCGAAGCCACCTCGGGCAACACCGGCATCACGCTGGCCGCCCTGAGCGCCGTACGCGGCTACCGCTGCATCGTCGTCCTGCCGGACAGCGCGACCAGCGAGCGGATCGGCCTGCTCGGCGCACTGGGCGCCGAGGTCGTGCACACCCCGGCCGCCGAGGGCTTCGCCGCCGCGATCGCCAAGGCCGAGGAGATCGAGGCCGCCACCCCCGGCTCCTGGTACATGCGCCAGCACGACAACTCCGACAACGTCCGTGCGCACTACGAGACCACCGGACCGGAGATCTGGGCCGACACCGGCGGCCGGGTCGACGTACTGGTCGCCGGAGTCGGCACCGGCGGCACCCTGACCGGCGCGGGCCGCTACCTGCGCGAACGCAACCCGGACCTGGAGGTCGTCGCTGTGGAGCCGGAGAACTCCCCGGTGCTCTCCCAGGGTTACGCCGGAGCGCACCGCATCCCGGGCCTCAACGGCGGCTTCGTCTCACCCACCACCGACATCTCGCTCATCGACCGCATCCTGACCTGCCCCGACGAGGCCGCTCTCGGCACCGCCCGGGCGCTCCTTCGCGAGCAGGGCCTCTTCGCCGGGCTCTCCTCCGGAGCCGCCGTCTACGCCGCCGCCGAGCTCGCCCGCCGTCCCGAGTACGCGGGCAAGACCATCGTCACGATCCTGCCCGACACCGGGGAGCGGTACGTGAGCATCTGGAACGAGAGGACCACCTCATGACCACCACCCTGGTTCTGCACCGCGGATCCCTGCGCGCCAACCCCTACGACCAGTGGCTGGAGGGGCACGACTCGAAGATCGTCCTGCTCGGCTCGGCGCAGCAACTGGCCCTGCACGGCGAGGAACTGCCCACCGAGGCACCGTACGTGCACGCCGAGGCGCTGCCCGACTACGACTCCGGCTCGAACGTCGCCGAGCGGGCCGCCGAGCTGATCCGCGAGTTCGGGGTGACGGACATCGTCGCCACCCAGGAGTTCGACATCGAGCGGGCGGCGGTGCTGCGCGAGCGGTTCGGCCTGCCGGGACAGCGCCCGGACTCCGCGGTCGTCTACCGCGACAAGTGGGCGATGAAGTGCGCCGCCGTGGCGGCGGGAATCCCGGTCGCCGAGCACGCCCTGCTCACCGCCCCCGAGGACCTCGGCCACTTCGTCGCCGCCCACGGGCTGCCGGCGGTGGTCAAGCCCCGCCGCGGCGCCCTGTCCGTCGGCGTGGCCATCCTGCGGACGGAGGCCGAGCTGGCCGACTGGATCGCCGCGACCGAGCTCACCGACGGGGACGGCGAGCCGGGATGGCTCGTGGAGGCGTATGTCGAGGGGTCGATGTGCCACGTCGACGGCACCGTGCTCGACGGCGAGATCGCCACCCTGTGGCCCTCCCAGTACACCTACGTGCTCGCGGACTTCCGGGACCGCAAGGGCCGGGTGGACATCGCGCTCGACACCGCCGATCCGCTGGCCCGCCGGCTGTCGGAGTTCGGCGAGAAGGTGCTGGCCGCCTTCGGCGGCCCCGACCACTTCGCCTTCCACATCGAGGTGTTCGTCACCCCCGGCGGCGAACTGCTGCTGTGCGAGGCCGCCTCGCGGGCCGGCGGCGCCGGCGTGCGCGACGTTCAGCGCGCCCTGTTCGGCTTCGACCCGATGGAGTACCCGGTACGCCGCCAGCTCGGGCTGCCGGTGGAGCGCGAGCCGCGCCGCGACCCGTCGTGCATCGCCGGACAGCTGCTCTTCACCAAGCGCCCCGGGATCCTCGGCGCCCTGCCCGACCCGGCGCAGATGCCGGCCGGGGTGCTCAAGTACCAGACGTTCGCGCAGGTGGGGGAGCGCGTGGAGGACGCCGCGCACTCCGGCGACTTCCTGGCGGCCTTCATCGTCTCCGGCGCCGACCGCGCCGACTGCGAAGCGCGGATCGGCGAGGTGGAGCACTGGTTCACGGCCGGCCTCGCCATCGGCTGACACCCGGCAACAACGACCGGCTCGTGCGCACCCGGGCCGGGACCGAGGACACGCTCATGACCCACCCGGCCACGAAGGAGGCCGCCGCCGCGCCCGCGGAACCGCTCGCCGCCGCACGCTCCGAGCAGGTGGGCGCCGTACCCTCCCTGCCCCGCAATCCAGGAGATGCCCGTCCCCGGAGCGAGGTGTGAAGCTGCCGGGGCACGCCCTGTGGGCGTACCGAACGGGATAGGGAGAAGTGCGCATGAGCACCGATGTGGCCACGGTCGAGACGACGGTCGGAACGATCTGGACGGAGATCCTCGGGGAGCTTTCCGAGGACCAGAAGGACGCGACGTTCTTCGAGGCGGGCGGCGAGTCGATCTCCGCCACCCGCATCGTGTCGCGCGTCGAGGAGGAGCTCGGCGTCGAGATCGAGGTCGGCGACATCTTCGAGGAGGACCCGAACCTGGAGTCCCTCATCCGCATCGTCAAGGCCCGCGCCGCAGGTTAGGCGCGAGGCACGCGAGCGAAGCGGAGAAGGTGAACAGGTGATGGCAGCTCTGCGGCGGGTCGGGCCCGATACCCCCCTCGACGACGTGGTGGAGATCCTCGAGCGGGACGGCGGGGTGATCGTCGAGGACCTCGCCGACGCCGACACCCTGAAGGGACTGTGGGAGGACCTCGCCCCCGACCTGGAGGCCCGCGACTACAGCGGCGACTGGTACAACGGCACCCGCACCCGCCGGGTCTCGTCGATCTTCGCTCGTACCGCCCGGCTCACCCCGGTGGTCACGCACCCGCTGTTCCTCGGTGCGGCACGCAGGATCATGCAGAAGCCCGTGCACGTGTGGATCGGCCGGTCGCGCACCGAGCTGGTACCGACGGTGCAGATCAGCGGCACGCAGGCGATCCAGATCCACAAGGGCCAGGGCAAGCAGCCCCTGCACCGCGACGACGCGCTGCACCTGCGGCGCCACCCCGGCCCCACCAGCAGGGTCCAGCTGATGCTGGCCATGAGCGACTTCACCGCCGCCAACGGCGGCACGATGGTGATCCCGGGCAGCCACCACTGGGACGACGAGCGCGCCCCGCGCACCGAAGAGGCCCACCCGACGGAGATGCGGGCCGGCTCCGGCCTGATCTGGCTGGGCGGCGTCTACCACGGAGGCGGCAGCAACTCGACGGACACCCCGCGGACCGGCCTGACCATCGCCATCGACCTGGGCAACCTGCGCCAGGAAGAGAACCAGTACCTCGCCGTGCCGAGGGAAGCCGTACTGGCCTACCCCGAGGAGGTGCGGCGGCTGCTGGGCTACGACCGCTGCCCGCCGGGCCTGGGCTGGTACGAGATGGACGATCCGTACCTCGTCCTGGAGAGCGGCGGCCCGGCGTACGCACCGACCGACCCACAGACCACGTCACCTCGGGAGAACACATGACGCAGCGCTGCCCCGTCGCACACACCCTGGACACCACCGGCCAGGACATCCACACCGAAGCCGCCGCGCTGCGCGCGCAGGGTCCCGTCCAGGTGGAGCTCCCCGGCGGGGTCCTGGCCTGGTCGATCAACGACTACGCGTCCGTGCGCAAGGTCCTGACCGACCCCATGGTCACCAAGAGCGCCCGCAACCACTGGCCGGACTTCATCGAGGGCCGGATCCGTCCGGACTGGGAGATGATCAGCTGGATCGCGATGGACAACATGGTCACCGCGTACGGCAAGGACCACATCCGGTTGCGCCGGCTGGTCGGCAAGGCGTTCACCCCGCGCCGCACCGAGGCGGTCCGCCCGCTCATCGTCGGCCTCACCAACCACCTCCTGGACTCGCTGGGCTCCGTGGAGCCGGGCGAGACCGTGGACCTGCGCGAGCGTTTCGCGTACCCGCTGCCCGCCATGCTCGTGGCCGAGCTGATCGGCATGGGCGAGGAGCAGCGCACGGCGACCGCGAAGGTCATCGACATGATGGTGGACACCACCGTCACCCCCGAGCAGGCCCAGTCCGTGCTGGCGAACTGGCGCGGAGCCATGGAGGAGCTGGTCGCGCAGAAGCGCGCCAACCCCGGTGAGGACATCACGAGCGACCTGATCGCCGCCCGCGACGAGGACGGCACGCGCCTGTCCGAGTCGGAGCTGTGCGACACGATCTTCGCGATCCTCGGCGCCGGCTCCGAGACCACCATCAACTTCTTCGACAACGCGATCACCGCGCTGCTCAGCAACCCCGAGCAGCTCGCCCTCGTCCTCTCGGGCGAGGCCTCGTGGGACGACGTGATCGACGAGACGCTGCGCGTCGAGTCGCCGCTGGCCCACCTGCCGCTCCGGTACGCCGTCGAGGACGTCGAACTGGACGGGGTGACGATCCCCAAGGGCGACCCGATCCTCGTCAACTACAGCGGTGTCGGCCGCGACCCGAAGCTGCACGGCGAGAGCGCCGAGGAGTTCGACATCACCCGCGCCGACAAGGAGCACCTGTCCTTCGGCTTCGGCCCGCACTACTGCCTCGGCGCGGGCATCGCCCGCCTGGTGGCGACGGTGGGCCTGTCCACCCTCTTCGAGCGCTTCCCCGGGCTCAACCTCGCCGTGCCGGCCGAGGAGCTCCAGCCGCTCCCGACCTTCATCATGAACGGTCACCGCGCGCTGCCGGTGCGCCTGACGGCGGACGTCCTGTCCGGCGCCGGCGCCCGCTGACCGAGCACAGGGCCACCACGAAGAGCGGCGCCCCCCGGATTCCGGGGGGCGCCGCTCTTCGTGCGTACGGCGGGGCGTACGGCCGTGGCCGCCCGCCGCCCCGCCGGCGGATCAGGCGCTGTCGCGCGGGCTGTTCTGGTAGGCGGCGAGCTGCCACTCGCCGTCCTCCTTGGCGGCCACCCACGTGGCGCGCACGGCGCGCTCGTCGGCGACCTCGGTCTCACCCGGGGCGAGGACGCCGCCCTGGGTGACCACGACGGCCACGTCGGAGCGGATGAACTTCAGGGCCAGCGGAGTGCCGGTGACCTGGGTGCCCTTGAAGGGGCCCTGGAAGGCCGCGGCCATGAAGGCCTCGATCTGCTCGCGGCCGTCGCGGTAGGAGCCGGGCAGGATCATCGTGCCCTGAGCCGTGAAGACCTGGGCGAAGGCCTTGGCGTCGTGCTGCGCCCAGGCCGCGACGATGCGGCCCGGGAGCGCCGCGACGGCGGCCTTGTCGGCGTCGGAGACGGAGAACTCCGTGGAGGCGGGTGAGGCGGTCATGCTGGTCCCCAGTTCTTTCGGGTCGGGTGCGGCCATCGGATCAGATGTAGAGGGAGTTCGGCTCGAGGCCGCACAGGACCCGGCCGTAGAGCTCGGCGTTGGTGTTCGGGTGCATCAGGGCGTGCAGGTTGACCGCCTGAACGTCCCGCGAGATGCGCTGGATCGCGGCGCTGGTGTAGATCGAGGAACCGCCGCTGGCCGTGGCGAAGATGTCCACGGCCTCCTTGGCGAGGGAGCAGACCGCACCCAGGTCGGCACGGGCGCGGACCCGCTCCTCCAGCGACCACTGGTCGCCCGACGCGTTCTTGGCGTCGACGAGGTCGGCCAGCCGGAAGGCGTGGAACTCGGCCTGGTCGATCTTGAGGGTGGCCTCGGCGACCTGCAGGTGCGTCAGCGGGGCCTCGGCCTGGGAGCCGTAGTTCGTGTACGTGATCTTGCGCTCGGGCAGCCGGGCCAGGAAGGCCTCCTTGGCGGCGCGGGCCATGCCGAGCACCGCGCCCACGGAGGAGGCGGAGGCGACCGGGAGCAGCGGGGCGCGGTACATCGGGGCGTCGGCGTGGGCCTGGGAGGCACCGCCCTGGCCCTGCACGATCACGCCGAGCGGCAGCACGCGGTCCGCGGGCACGAAGAGGTTGTCCGCGACGGTGCTCACGCTGCCGGTGCCCTTGAGGCCGGAGGTGCGCCAGTCGTCGATGACCTGGAGGTCCGAGAGCGGGACCAGCGCCATGACGGGCATGGGCTCGCTGTCGGGGGCGATCTGGACGGCGACGATGACCTGCCAGTGGGCGTGCAGGGCGCCGCTGATGAAGCCCCACTTGCCGTTGACCACGATGCCGCCGTCGACCGGAGCGGCCATCGCGCTCGGGCTCAGCGTGCCGCAGACGCGGACGTCGGGGGTGGAGAAGACCTCGTCCTGGACGTGGTCCGGGAACAGGCCGGCCATCCAGGTGGGAATCGAGTACACCGAGGCGATCCAGCCGGTGGAGCCGTCGGCGCGGCCCAGTTCGGCCGAGACCTCGACCAGGGTCCGGGTGTCACTCTCGAAACCGCCGAAACGGGCCGGAGCCCGCATACGGAAGATTCCGGCGTCGGCCAGACGCTCAATCGAATCGTCGTGAATACGCCGGTTATCCTCCGACCAGTCCGAGTTCTTTCGCAGAACCGGGACCAGTTCGGACGCCCGACGAACAAGCTGTTCCCGCGTGGGAACGTCGGTCGTCGTCAGCACCATATCCTCCTGGAAAAGATGTCCTATCCCCGGAGGCCGGGAAATGGCCGTCCGTGATATTTACGGACGACCCTGGCAGTGCGCGGAGCCCGGACGCATCTTCAGGAGTGCGGGATCAGCCCCCCGAGGCCGGGCCACGGGCGCCCCCGAGCCCACCGCCGCCGACGCCGCATCCCAGGAGAAGGTCCGAGCGCCGCCCGGCTGCAACCATGAGGTGCACACCTTGTCTTGAACGCGCCTCGTGCGAGAGGAAGAGGGAAGAACACTGATGACCGAGCGTCAGGATGTCCCTGCCGGCCCCGCCGACGAGCGGCGAAAGACCCGCCCGCTGACGGGTGATGAATACATCGAAAGCCTGCGGGACGGCCGGGAGATATACATCTACGGCGACCGCGTAAAGGACGTCACCAAGCACCCCGCATTTCGCAATCCGATCCGCATGACGGCGCGTCTCTACGACGCATTGCACGATCCGGCCAAACGAGGTGTCCTGACCCGGCCGACCGACACGGGCAGCGACGGATACACGCACAGCTTCTTCACCACTCCGCGCAGCGTGGACGACCTGGTCGCCGACCAGAAGGCCATCGCCGAATGGGCGCGCATGAGCTACGGGTGGATGGGGCGCAGCCCCGACTACAAGGCCTCGTTCCTCGGGACGCTCGGGGCCAACGCGGACTACTACGAGCCGTACTCGGACAACGCGCGGCGCTGGTACCGGGAGTCCCAGGAGAAGGTCCTCTTCTGGAACCACGCCATCGTCCACCCGCCGGTCGACCGCAACCTCCCGCCGGACCAGGTCGAGGACGTGTTCATCCACGTCGAGAAGGAGACCGACGCCGGTCTCGTGGTCAGCGGCGCCAAGGTGGTCGCCACCGGCTCCGCCCTCTCGCACTACAACTTCATCGCGCACTTCGGCCTGCCGGTCAAGAAGCGGGAGTTCGCGCTGGTCGCCACCATCCCGATGGACGCCCCGGGCATGAAGCTGATCTGCCGCCCCTCCTACACCGCCACCGCGGCGGTCATGGGCAGCCCCTTCGACTACCCGCTGTCCTCCCGGCTGGACGAGAACGACACGATCCTGGTCCTGGACAAGGTCCTCATCCCCTGGGAGAACGTCTTCGTCTACGGCCACCTCGGCAAGGTCCAGATGTTCCCCGCCCGCTCGGGATTCGTGGAGCGCTTCACCTTCCACGGGTGCACCCGCCTGGCGGTGAAGCTGGAGTTCATCGCCGGTCTGCTCGTCAAGGCGCTGGAAATCACCGGGACCAAGGACTTCCGCGGGGTCCAGAGCCGCATCGGCGAGGTACTCGCCTGGCGCAACCTCTTCCTCGGGCTCTCGGACGCCGCCGCGCGCAACCCCGTCGAGTGGAAGAACGGCGCGCTGCTGCCCAATCCGCAGTACGGCATGGCGTACCGCTGGTTCATGCAGATCGGCTACCCGCGGGTCAAGGAGATCGTCCAGCAGGACGTCGCGAGCGGCCTGGTCTACGTCAACTCCAGTGCGGAGGACTTCAAGAACCCGGACGTCCGCCCGTACCTCGACAAGTACCTGCGCGGTTCGGACGGCGTGCAGGCGGTCGACCGCGTCAAGGTGATGAAGCTCCTGTGGGACGCGGTGGGCACCGAGTTCGGCGGCCGCCACGAGCTCTACGAGCGCAACTACGCCGGCAATCACGAGAACACCCGCGTCGAGCTGCTGTTCTCCCAGATGACCTCGGGACAGGTCGACGGCTACAAGGCCTTCGCGGAGGCCTGCCTGTCCGAGTACGACCTGGACGGCTGGACCGTGCCGGACCTCTCCAACTTCGACGACCTGCGGGCCTCGGCCCGCAAGTCCCTGAACGACGCCGCCTGAGGCCCGGACGCGACGGTGCCCGCGGCCCCGGAAGGGGGCCGCGGGCACCGTCGCGTCCGGGACGGGATCAGGACCCGGTCAGGACAGGGTGAGCGGGGCGTCGGGGGTGACGATGGTGCGCTTCAGCACCTCGCGGAAGCCGGCCGCGAAGTCCGCCATGGTGCTCTCGTGGTAGAGGTTCGTGTTGTAGCCGACGTGGCCGAGCATCTGGCCGGAGACCGGGTCGATGTCGAGCTGGAACATCACGCCGTCCGGGATGTCCGTGCTCACCGGCTGCGACAGCAGACGGCGCCGGATCTCCGAGATCCGCAGGTCGCCGGCCTCCTCGCCCTCCAGCGCCGGGAACTGGAAGACCTGGAAGGCGATGACGCCGAGGTCGTCCGCGCCGAAGGAGGCCGCGAGCTCCGGAGCCTCGGCGACGACCTGGCCGAACGGCAGCGCGTTCCCGTACGCCTTCAGGCAGGTGGCCCGGGTCCGCTGCACGACCTCGCGGAACGTGGCCGCGCCGGCGATGCCGGTCCGCAGCGGGACGAAGTTGAAGAACGCGCCGACCGTGTTCTGGAACTTGGCGGGACCGCGGCCCGAGGCCATGGTGGGGACGACGACGTCGGTGGCGCCGAGGCGCTCGTTGAGGAAGACCTTGTAGGCGGCGAGCAGGACCATGAAGGCCGAGCTGCGGGTCTCCTTGGCGACGGCGAGCGCCGCCGAGGTCAGCTCCGCGTCCACCTGGAAGCGGTGGACGGAGGTGGTCTTCTCCACGCCGGCGGACTTCAGGTGGTCGGTCGGGACACCGGTGATCTTCGCCCCGGCCAGCTGCTCGCGCCAGTAGCCGCGCGCCTTCACGTCGGCCTCGGGAGCGAAGCGCTCGCGCTCCCACCGGGCGAAGTCCTGGAACTGGGTGGCCTCGGGGAGGGCCGCGGCGCCGTAGCCGCGGCGCTCGGCGTAGAACGCGCCGAGGTCCCGGATGATCAGCTGGATGGAGACCTCGTCGGCCGCCGTGTGGTGGGCGATCAGGACGAGGACCGCGTCCTCCTCGTCGAACCGGCCCAGGACCGCGCGCAGCAGCGGCAGCTCTCCGACGCCGTAGTGGCCGCCCTCCAGCTCGATGAGCAGCTCCTCGGCGCGGCGGTCGCGGGCCGCCACGTCCTCCTCGGGGATCTCGCGCACGGTGAGGGAGACGGGCGAGGCCGGGACGATCTCCTGGCGCTGGCCGCCGGGGGTGCGCACGATCGTCGTCCGCAGCGCCTCGTGGCGCTCCACGACGTCGTCGAGAGCGCCCTGCAGGGCATCGGGATCGATCTTCCCGGCCAGCCGCCAGCCGCCGACGATGTTGTAGAGCGGGCCGAAGGGGCCGCTCTCGTCGCCCTGGTCGAACATGCACAGGAACTCTTGGTTGAAGGAGAGGGGAATGCTCATCGGGTCGTCCCAAGTCTTGTGGAGGTGTGCGGCGGGTATGCGGCGGGCCCCGGCGGGCCGTCGTGAGGACGGCCCGCCGGGGCGGAGGCGTGATCGGAGCGGGGCGCGATCGATGCGGCGCCGGGCTCAGCGCAGTTCGGTCCCGGTGGATTCCGCGGCCGCCAGGAACTCGCCGCGCGAGAGGGCGGCGGCGACCAGCTCGATGTCGTCGGACATGTAGCGGTCCTCGGTCAGGGTGGGGACCAGCGAGCGGATCTGGTCGTACGTGGCCTTGCCGGTGGGGCTGAGCTTCGCGTAGCGGCCGGACAGGTCGACGGCCTGGGCGGCGGCGAGGAACTCGACCGCCAGGATGCGGGTGTTGTTCGACAGGACCCGGCGGGCGTTGCGGGTGGCGATCAGGCCCATGCTGACGACGTCCTGGTTGTCACCGTTGGACGGGACGCTCTGGGTGCTCGCGGGGCCGATGGTCCGGTTCTCCGCGACCAGGGCGGTGGCGGGGTACTGGGCGCCGGCGAAGCCGCTGTTGAGGCCCGGGTCGTTGGCGACGAGGAACTCCGGCAGACCGTCGCTGAGGTGGCGGTTGAGCAGGCGGTTGGTGCGGCGCTCCGAGAACACGCCCAGCTGGGTGAGGGCCAGCATGACGAAGTCCATGGCGAAGGCGATCGGCTGGCCGTGGAAGTTCGCGCCGTGGAAGACCTCCTTGCCGTCGAAGAAGAGCGGGTTGTCGTTGGAGGAGTTCAGCTCGGTCGTGAGCGTGCTCACCGCGTGGTACAGGGTGTCGCGGACGGCGCCGACGACCTGCGGGATGGCCCGCAGCGTGTACGCCTTCTGGAGGTAGACCTCGGTGCGCGAGACGCCGTCGCCCGAACGCTGCTCCTGCGCCTGGCGGCGCAGCTCCGCGTGCTCGACCATCAGGCCGCTGCCGGCGAGGAGGGCGCGCATGTTGGCGGCGGTGTCGATCTGGCCCTGGTGCGGGCGGGCGATGTCGTGGCCCTCGGCCTGGAACGGGCTGGTGGAGCCCTGCAGCGCCTCCAGGACCAGAGCGGTGCCGATCTCGGCCTGACGCACCTGGTCCAGGGCGCGGGACACGACGAGGGATCCCAGACCCGTCATGGCGGAGGTGCCGTTGATCAGCGCGAGGCCCTCCTTGAAGCGGAGCTGGAGCGGCTCGATGCCCTTCTCGGCCAGGACCTCGGCGGTCGGCCGGCGCTTGCCGTCCTGGAGGACGTAGCCCTCGCCGATGAGGGTGCCCGCGATGTGCGAGAGCGGGGCGAGGTCACCGCTGGCGCCGAGGGAGCCGATCTCCGGGATGGCCGGGGTGATGTTCTCGTTGAGGTAGAGGGCCAGGCGCTCCAGCAGCTCGGGACGCACGGCCGAGTAGCCCTTGGAGAGGGCGTTCAGGCGGGCCGCCATGATCGCGCGGGCCTCGTCCTCGGCGAAGAGCGGGCCGACGCCGGAGCTGTGGCTGCGGACCAGGTTGGTCTGGAGCTCGACCTCCTTCGACTTGTCGACCTGCATGTAGATCATCTCGCCGTAGCCGGTGGTGACGCCGTAGATCGGGGCACCCTCCTCGACGATCTTCTCGAACTGGACGCGGCTCTTGGCGGCCTTGGCCAGGGTTTCTGGTCGCACGGTGACCGGCGCCAGGTCTTCCGCCACCCGGCGGACCGCGGCGATGTCCAGCGTCTCGCCGTCGAAGCTGATGCCTGATGCGTCGGATTCGACCGAGAAGTCCGTCTCAAGCAATGTCACGACATTCACCCCAAGTGATATGAAAATACGCAAGTTGAGTGGAAGGAGGCCTGATGGCCGTGCCCGGTGCCGGTACGGGGGCCGGCACCCGTGCTCAGCGCGCGGCCGCGGCGCTCCCGGCCAGGGCCCGCCGGTCGACCTTGCCGCCGTTGTTGCGGGGCAGGCTGTCCAGCGTCACGAACGACAGCGCGGGCAGCGTCTTGCCGAACCACCGCACCAGGGCGGCCCGCCATTCCGCGGAGGTGCCCACCGGCTCGCCGTCGGGGGTGCGGTGGGGCACCACGTACGCCTCGAGCCGCGTCACGAGGCCGTCGGGTCCGGTGCACGCGATCACGGCGCAGGAGGACACCGATTCGTGGGCGGACAGTGCCGCCTCGATGCCGATGAGCTCCAGCCGGGTGCCGGAGATCTTGACGCGCGAGTCGCCCCGGCCGGAGAACTCCAGCGAGCCGTCCCAGCGCCGGCGTCCCCGGTCCCCGGTCCGGTGGATGCCACTGGTGGCGATCGCGGCGATGGTGCCGTCGGCCAGGGGGCGGAACGCCTCGCAGCCGGGGCGCTCGCCGATGTACCCGGGCGTCACCTGGGGGCCCAGCACGACGATGTCGCCCGTGACACCGGCGGGGCAGGGGCGGTCGGCGGAGTCCAGGACCAGCACCTGGCGGCCGGGGATGGACCGGCCGATCTGCACGGTGCCGCGCACCGGCGCGGAGACCTCGGTCCAGGTGGCCAGGATCGTTTCGGTGGAGCCGTAGAGATTGACCAGCCGGGTGGCGGGCAGCGCGGCCCGCAGGGCGCCCGCCAGCTCTCCGGGGAGCGCCTCGCCCGCCAGGAGCAGATGCCCGAGGGAGCCGAGGCGCCCAGGGGCCGATCCGATGGCGGCGAGCAGTTCCCGGGCGAAGCTGGGGACCGTCTGGAAGTGCGTGATGTGCTGCGCGTCGAGCCAGCCCGCGAGCTTGTCGGGGTGCGCGCGGATCCGCTCGGGCACGGGGTACAGGGTGGCCCCCACGGCCAGGGCGGCGAAGACCTCCACGAGGCCGGCGTCGTACCCGGGTGCGGACCACTGGGCCACGCGCGAGCCCGGCCCGATGCCGAACTCGCCGGTGAACCAGTCGATGAACTGGGCGAAGGTGCGGTGGGTCTGCGGAATGCCCTTGGGGCTTCCGGTGGTACCGGACGTGTAGGCCACGTAGGCCCACCGGTGGGCCGAGCCCTCTCCGTCCGGTCTCCCCGGCGCCGACGGCAGCGTGCTGCCGCCCGCACCGGGGACCGCCCGGTCGGGGGATGCCGGGTAGGTGGGGACGTCACTCGGGACGTCCAGGTTCAGGACGTGACCGTCGAGAACGCCGAGGTACCAGTCGACGAGGCCGCGGTCGCCGGGATCGCCGGCCAGGATCAGACAGTGCGGGCGCAGGGCGTCCAGGACGTCCTTGCCGCGGTCCCCGGAGTCGCCGGTGCCCAGGACCACGGCGTGGGCGCCCGCGCCGAACGCGCCGAGCAGGCCGGCGGCCTGACGGGATCCGGCGGGGAGCATCAGCGCCACCGCCGAGCCCTCGTCGACGCCGATGCCGCGCAGGGTGTCCGTGATGCGCGAGGCCTCGGCGAGCAGTTCGCCGTAGGTGACGTCGCCGGTGGCCTCGGACAGCGCGATCGCGTCCGGCGCGCTCTGCGCCACCGCGCGGAAGCGCTCGTGGACCGAAGGCCCGCTCCACACTCCGGCCGCCACCGCGTCGGCGTCGGTGACCGCGCGGAGGATCTCCCCGGGCGTCTCCAGGGGCAGTTCGCGCGCCGGAGTCCCGGGATCGGCCAGGGCCGCCTCCAGGAGGGTGCGCAGCTGGCCGAGGAAGCCGGCGGCGGCGTCCGGGTCGTACGGAGTGGTGAGGTGGTTGAGGTGTCCCGTGACGGAGGGAGTGGTCTGGTGCACCGTCAGGGTGACGTCGGCTTCGGGCGAGTCGCCGCGGAACCAGCCCTCGTCCGAGCGGAGCCTGCGCACGCGGGCTCCGGCGAGCCGGAGCACCGGACCGAACGGGTCGGCCGACGCGAACACCGCGTCGTACGGAACCTCCTCGGCGGCGGCCGCGGCGGAACCCGCGGTCCGCTCCAGCGGGAGGCGCTGGTCGGCGGCGGCCGAGCGGCGCAGCGCGGCCGTGCGCAGCAGGAGTTCGCGGAAGGTGGGCTGTCCCGAGAAGTCGGCGCGGATCCGCCCGCCGCCGGTGACGGCGACCGTCAGGTCCTCGCCGCCGTGCCGGCCGAGCAGCCAGTGGTAGGCGGTCAGGAGGACGTCGTAGGGAGTGACCCCCTCCTTGGCGCTCACCTCGCCGAGCGACGCGGAGAACTCGGTTCCCCAGTCGAACTCGGCGCTGCCGAAGTCCCCGGTCCGTCCGGCGGTCTCGGACGCGTAGGCGGCCGAGAGGCCGTCCACCAGACCGGCCAGTGAACGGCCCGCCGCGAACGCCCGGTTGACCGCGATCAGGATCAGGTGGGCACCGTCGGCGAACCGGCCCACGGTCAGCCTGGCGGCGGGGCCGCGGCTCGCGGGGAAGGAGAGCGCCAGCGGGTCGCCCCACAGGCGCTCCGCCGCCTCCCACGGACCGTCGTCCGCCACGGTGCCCAGGTCGGTGAACCAGTGGGCGTCACCGCCCGGCCGCGCGGCGCCGCCCGGGATGTCCTGGCCGGCGGTGGCGTCCCGCCAGGCATTGCGCAGCGCCTGTGTGTCGAGGCCGCCGGTGACGGCGTACGCCCTGACGACATGAGCCGTCTCGGTCATGCCCACTCCCTTCGTTCTGATGTGACCGCTCGGGTCAGTGGCTGACGAGCTCGTCGGCCGACCGGGAGGGGGCCGCGGGCTCGGCGGCGGGAGCCGCCTGAGAGGTGCGGGCGGCGCCGGAGGACGAGCCCGTGAGATTTTCGACCGCCGAGCGCGCGACGTTCCACAGCACCCGGGCGATGAACGCGGGGCGCATCATCGCGTCGGGCTTGTCGACGAGGCCCGCGCCGCGCATGTAGGCGGCGGTGACCTTGCCGTCGCGGGTCGCGGCCGTCTGGACCAGCTTGAGGAAGGTCTGCGCGGCCTTGACCTGCGGGGTGCGCTCGCCCTTGACCCCGGGGAACGTGAGGTCGACGGTGTTGGTCATCTCCCACGGCGGGTCGATGACGTCGCGGGCCAGATCGCGGAAGTAGTCGGCCGGGATCGGGGCCGCGCCGCTGTGCAGGTGGTCGCGGATGGTCAGGGCGCCGAGCGCGGCGGCCGTCATGCCCTGGGCGTAGACCGGGTTGAAGGTCGTGACCGCGTCACCGGTGACCAGCAGGCCCTGCGGGAAGCGGGGCATGTCCTCGTAGCGGCGGCGCAGGGTGGTCGGGAAGCGGAACGCGATCGGCTCGTCGAGCGGTTCGGCGTGCTGCAGGGCGTCGTAGATGTCCGGCACGGCGAGGGACTTCACCCAGGCGTACAGGCCGTCCTGGTCGGTGGGCGGGTGGTCGCCGAGCAGACCGTACGTGGTGAGTTCCACGCGGCCGCCGTCGGTCTTGGTGAAGATGGCACCGCGGGGCAGCTCGGGGGAGGCCACCGGGTTGATGGACAGGTCGCCGTGGTACGGGTCTTCGAGCAGCTTGTAGTGCTGGGTGACGTAACCCAGGCCGATCTTCTTGCGCTCCTCGACGACGCGCGGGTAGCCGAGCTCCTCCAGCCACACGGGGGTGCGCGAGCCGCGGCCCGTCGCGTCGACGACGAGGTCGGCGTCGACGGTCTCCTCCGTGCCGCCGGCCGCCAGGCTCTGGACGCGGACGCCGGTGACCTTGCTGTGGTCCGCGGTGGTGACCAGGCCGAGGATGTCGTGCTCCTCGAAGAAGGCCACGTTCGACAGTGCGGCGGTGCGCTCGCGGATGTGCTTCTCCAGCATGGGGCGGCTCGCGGCGACGCAGGTCAGTCCGGCCACCTGCTGCTTGAGCGGCTTGCCGTTGAAGTACCAGCGCACGTGGCCGGCGAGGTCGCCGGTCGGCACGCCGTCGGCGAAGAGCTCCTCGGTGATGCCCGGGTACAGCTCCTCCATCACCAGCTGGCCGCGGGCCAGGAGTCCGTTGATGTGCCGGCTCTGGGGGCAGTTCTTGCGCGGGCCCTCCACCCCGACCAGCACGTCGCGGTCAACGATGAGTACTTCGTCGTAGGCATCTGCGAGCACTCTGGCCGCGAACAGGCCGGCGATGCTTCCGCCGAGTACCACCGCGCGAGTACCGGTCTTGTCACCCGACACGGGGACCTCCTCGAATTTCCCGTTATGGGATGGGAATCAGGGGTTGGGATGGGAATCAGATGAAACGGATTCGGTGTTGCCGATCGTCGCGCCCGGCCGAGCCGATGCGCATCTCCTGGTGTGCTGCCCCCACGGGCCGGTCGTGCGGCATCCCTGAAGACGGGGTCAGTGCGCACCGGGGCCGACGCCGAAGTGCGTGCGCGAGAGCTCGCGCGCGGCCGCGGTGAAGAGGAACAGGGCGATGCCCGCGTGGCTCTGCTGCATGGACATGTCGCGCCAGACGCGCTCCATGCGCTGGCCCTGGCGCACCGCACTGGAGCCGGCGGTGGGGAACAGGTACCCCTCGACGGCGCGCCAGCTCATCCGCACCGCCTCCCGGCAGATGGTCGCGATGCGGAGTTCGAGCTCCGGGGTGACGTGTTCGGCCCCCCGGGCGGCGGCCTCGTCCCACTGCCGGACCGCGCCGAGCAGACCCGCCTCGGCGGAGTGGACGAGCCCCGCGGCCTGGCCGTACCAGTACTGGAAGTCCGGGTCCTCGGTGCGCGGCACGATGGGCGGGAACATGGTGTGGCGTTCGAGCATCAGCTCCTCGTACGCGTCGAGGGCGTTCTTGGCCATGCCCACGGCGAGCGCCGCGTCCTCGAGGATCATGAAGCTCAGCGGTCCGCCGCCGTACGTCGGGTTGCCGTGCAGGACCCGGCCCGGAGTGCCGCCGCTGACGTCCACCTGGCTCATGTGGGTGTCCAGCGTCAGGTGGGCCGGGACGCGGCCGTTCTCGATCCGGATGCTGTGCGAACCGCTGCCGCGCAGGCCGAGCGTCCCGCTCCAGTCGTCGAGCCGGGTGAACTCGCTGCGAGGGGCCACGAACAGCATCGGGCGCGGCTCCCCGGCACCGTCGTCCACCAGGGTGTGGCCGATGAAGTGCGTGGCGTAGGGCGAACCCGAGCAGTACTTCCAGGTGCCGTTCAGCACCCACTGCCCGTCCGCCCCGAGCTCGGCGGTGCCGCTCGGCGCGACCGTCGCGGGGGCGATGAAGTCGCCGCCGGCGAAGACCTCCGCCTGGGCCCGCTCGTCGAACAGCGTCGCCACCGCGTGGGAGTGCGCCGCGCCCAGGCAGAACATCCACCCCGTGGACGGACACCCGCGGGTCAGGGCGACCACCACGCGCATGAACGTGTCGACGCCGAACTCGTAGCCGCCGTAACGCCGCGGCACCAGGATCCGGTAGAAGCCGGCCCGCCGGAACGCCTCGTGGGTGTCCTCGGCGTAGAAGCCGCGCTGCTCCGTCTCGGCCTGGCGGCCGATCAGGTCCCGGGCCAGCGCCTCGGCCCTGGCCACGACCTCGTCCGCGGTCAGTCCGGGCTCGGGAGGCAGGACGATGGTCCGTTCGGGAGCACTCGCGGTGACTGTCATTGCTGCGCGGATTCCTTTGCTTCGGATGATGCCGCTGCGCGGGGCCACACCACCCGCGCCGCCGGCGCGCTGCGGCCGCGGCCCAACGGCCGACGGTGGCAGAGTCGCACCGCCCCGGGGCCGGCGCATCTCCTGGTTTGCGGCACCGGGCCCGTGCCGCCGGCCCGTCCCGCAGGCCCGCGGCGACGGGGTTCGGCGAACAGCACACGGGAAGATGCCGGCCCGCGGCGGGGGATGCGATCGTCGGACCGCCTGGTCCGGTCCGCCGGCCGTACGGATCCTGCCAACCGACGCTCCTGGAGTTTCGTTGAGAACCGCGCACCGCACTTGCCCCATCTGTGACGCCGTCTGCGGCCTCAAGATCGAACTCGACGACGACGGGAAGGTGCTCGGCGTCCGCGGCGACGCGGACGACCCGCTGTCCAAGGGCTACATCTGCCCCAAGGGCGCGAGCCTGGGCCGCATCGACGAGGACCCCGACCGGCTGCGCGTACCGATGATCCGCACCGGCGACCAGTGGCGCGAGGCGAGCTGGGACGAGGCCTTCGAAGCCGTCGAGCAGGGCCTCATGGGCGTCATCGACCGGCACGGCCGCCAGTCCGTCGCCGCCTACTTCGGCAACCCGACCTTCCACACCATGGGCGGGATCTTCTACCGCGGGCCCCTCTCGCAGTCGCTGGGCACCACCAACCTCTACAGCGCCGGCACCATCGACCAGCTGCCCAAGCACGTGGCCGTCGGCCTCATGTTCGGCAGCGGCACGGCCATCTCGGTGCCGGACCTGGACCGCACCGAATACCTGCTCATCCTCGGCGCCAACCCGGCCGAGTCCCACGGCTCGCTCTGCGCCGCCCCCGACTTCCCCGGCCGCCTCAAGGCCCTGCGCGCCCGCGGCGGGAAGATCGTCGTGGTCGACCCGCGCCGCACCCGTACCGCGGACCTCGCCGACGAGCACCTGTTCGTGCGCCCCGGCACCGACTCCCTCCTGCTCTTCGCGATCGTGCACACCCTGCTCGCCGAGGACCTCGTCACCCTGCGCGTCGAGACCGAGGGCCTGGAGGAACTGCGGGAACACGCACGGCCCTTCACCCCCCAGGCCGTCGCCCCCGTGTGCGGCGTGCCCGCCGGGGACATCGTCCGCCTCGCCCGCGAACTGGCCGCCGCGCCCGCCGCCGCCGTCTACACCCGCATGGGCACCAGCACCGCGGACTTCGGCACCCTGACCCAGTGGCTCGTCGACGTCGTCAACACCCTCACCGGCAACCTCGACCGGCCCGGCGGCGTCATGTTCCCCAAGCCCGCCACCCTCGAAATGCCCTGGGGCCCCCGTCCCTTCACCTCCGGCCGCTGGCACAGCCGCGTGAAGAACTACCCCGAGGCCATGGGCGAGCTGCCCGTCGCCACGCTCGCCGACGAGATCGAGACCCCGGGGGAGGGCCAGGTGCGCGCCCTGATCTCCATCGCGGGGAACCTCGCCCTGTCCGCGCCGAACGGCCCCAGGCTCGCGAACGCCCTCGGCGACCTGGAGTTCATGGTCTGCGTCGACCCCTACCTGAACGAGACCACCAAGTACGCCGACGTCATCCTGCCGCCCCCGCGCATGATGCAGATGCCCCACTACGACCTGCTGCTCCTGACGGTCACGGTCCGCAACTACACCCGCTTCTCGCCGCCCGTGCTGCCCCTGGAACCCGGACAGCTCTCCGAGGCCGAGATCATGGCCCGCCTCAGCCTCATCGCCGCCGGCGCCGGCGCACAGGCGGACCCCGCCCAGCTCGACGAGGCGGTCATCGGCCAGCTGCTCGGCATCGGCGCGCAGATCCCCGGCTCGCCCTTCCACGGCATGGAGCCGGCCGAGGCCCGCGCGCTCCTCGACGGCGACAGCGGCCCCGAGCTGATGCTCGACGCGATGCTGCGGCTCGGCCCCTACGGGCTCTCCCTGCCGGAGCTGCGCCGCAACCCCAACGGCATCGACCTCGGCCCGCTGGAGCCCCGCCTGTCCGAGGTCATCGACACCGAATCCGGCGCGGTACGCCTCGCCCCCGTCGAGCTCCGCCCCGAGATCGAACGCCTCGGCGTCCGGCTGGCCGCACCCACCGCGCCGATGCTGCTCATCGGGCGCCGCCAGCTGCGCTCCAACAACAGCTGGCTGCACAACGTCCCGTCGCTGGTGGGCGGCAGCAACCGCTGCACCCTCCACGTCCACCCCGACGACGTGGCCCGGCTCGGCCTCGACACACACGCCCGCGTCACCTCGGCGACCGGCGAGCTCGTGGTCCCGATCGAGCCCAACGAGGCGATCATGCCGGGCGTCGTCAGCCTTCCCCACGGCTGGGGACACGCCGGCTCCGCACAGCGCACCGCCGCCGCCCACCCGGGCTTCAACGCCAACGCCCTGACCGACGACTCGACGATCGACGCCCTGTCCGGCAACGCCGTCTTCAACGGCGCCCCGGTCGTCGTCGTCCCGGCGCCCGCCCCCGAAGGCGGGGAGCCCCCCGTCCACGAGCCCGTCCTGCTGCCGGTCTTCGCGGCCTGAGCCGTCCCGGCCCTGCGAGAAGCAGCGCCGCCCGCACCACAGCCCGCCCCCCTACTGGAGGACCCATGAACCCCGGCGCCCCGGACGAAGTCGTCGTCATCGAGGCCTGGCTCTCCGAGTTCCCGTTCCCCGACTTCCTGGAGCCGATCCGGGAACGCGCCCGGGAGTTCGAGAAGGCCCACCCCGGGTACCGGATCGACATTCGCGGATATTCCTACGAGAAGCTCCCCGAGGCCGTCGCCGAGGCGGCGGCCAGGGGCGCCGCCCCGGCCATCGCCACCTACTACGCCGGCGCCTCGCAGCTGGCCCGGGACGCCCGCGCCCAGGACGGGTCGCCGCTGTTCGTCTCCGTGGAGAAGGCGGTCGCCGGCCGCACCGAGATCCTGGGCGAGCAGGTGGTCCTCGACGACTTCCTGCCGGGCGTGCGCGAGTACTACAACGTCGACGGCGACTTCGCGACCGTGCCGCTGACCCTCTCGACGATGCTGCTGTACGCCAACACCACCGTCCTGCGGCAGGCCGGCATCGACTCCCTGCCCCGCACCTGGCAGGAGACCACGGCCGCGTGCGAGGCCGTGGCCCGGCTGGAGGACGGACCCGGCCACGGCATCGCCTGGCCGGTCGACGGCAAGTTCATGCAGCACGCCCTCGCCCAGCAGGGCGCCCTCCTCGCCGACGCGGGCAACGGACGCTACGGCCGGGCCACGGAGATCGACCTGGACTCCGCGGCCCTCGCGGCCTACGTGGACTGGTGGCGCAGCCTGCACCAGAGCGGCCACTACCTGCACACCGGCGTACCGGAGGACTGGGCGGGCACCTTCAAGGCCCTGGTGAACCAGGAGGTGGCGCTGCGCTTCAGCTCCTCCTTCGACGCCAACTACATGGTGCGGGCCGCCGCGGAGGCCGGCTTCGACCTGGAGGTGGGCGTACTTCCCCGCAACGGCGACATGCCCTGCGCGGGAAACTGGATCGGCGGCGACTCCCTCTGGCTCACCGACGGCCTCGACGAGGCGGTCCGGGACGGCGCCCTCGCCTTCATGCAGTACCTGAACAGCCCGCGGGCCGCGGCCGCATGGCACAAGGCGAGCGGCTCGGCCCCGGCGACGTACGGCGTGATCGCCCTGCTGGAGGAGGAGGGCTGGTTCGACCAGCACCCCCACCACCGCGTGACCGGTGAGCAGCTCGAACTGCGCAGCGGACCGCCGGAGGCGCACGGGGCGGTCCTGGGCGGCTTCCACGCCATCCAGATCGTGATGATGGAGGCCATGGCGGACGTCCTGGACGGAGCGGACCCGCGCGAGCGATTCGCACGCGCCCAGACGCGGGCCCAGAAGCTGCTGGACGACTACAACGCCTACGCGCAGGGCACCGGCCCGCTGACACCCGACTGCCTGACCGTCCGCATCTGACGCTGCCGGGGGCTCCGCCCGGCGGGGCCCCCGGCAGCGAAGAGCACGGCGGGAGAAGACAGCCCGGCCCGTGCTCGTAGAGGCTGATGGCGGCTCAGCACCGACCAGGGCACGGCCGCCCCGAGGGGCGGTCCGCCCCTCCATGGAGGAACGACGTGACCGAGACGGACACCGCGGGCTTGGGACCCGCCACCATCACCGCCGACGACCCGCGCTATCCGAGCATGGTCCTCGGTACCAACCACAGGTACCCGGGCCGGCCCGACTACGTCCGCGTGGTGACCACGACCGAGCACGTGGTGGACGCGGTGACCGAGGCGGTGGCCGCGGGCAAGCGGATCTCCGTACGCAGCGGCGGACACGGCTTCGAGGACCTCACCGCCGCCGGCGTCGAGGTCCTCCTCGACATGTCCGAGATGACGGACGTCCGCTACGACGCCGGCCGGCGGGCCTTCGCCATCGAGGCGGGCGCCACCCTGGGCCACGTCTACCGGGTGCTGTTCAAGGGCTGGGGCGTGACCATACCGGCCGGTGAATGCCCCGAAGTCGGCGTCGGCGGCCACATCGTCGGCGGCGGCTACGGGCCGCTCTCGCGCAGCCTCGGCGCGGTGGTCGACTATCTGTACGCGGTGGAGGTCGTGGTGGTCGGCGAGGACGGCACCGCCCGCGCGGTGGTGGCCACCCGCGAGTCCGACGACCCGCACCGCGACCTGTGGTGGGCGCACACCGGCGGCGGCGGCGGCACCTTCGGCGTGGTGACGCGCTACTGGATGCGGGCCCCGGGCGCGGACTCGCACGACCCGGCCGAACTGCTGCCCAAGGCCCCCGGCCAGTGGCGCAGCGGCATGGTCGTCTGGTCCTGGGAGACGATGACCGAGGAGGCCTTCACCACCCTCCAGCGCAACTTCGGCTCCTGGTTCGAGCGCAACAGCGGCGCCGACTCGCCGTTCGCGCCCCTGGCGGGCTTCTTCCACGGCACGCACCGCTCCGGTTTCGGTCTGACGGTCGGCGCGCACATCGACGACGCGGTGCCGGACGCCGAGAAGCTGATGGACGCCTTCTTCGACGAGGTCACGGCCGGCGTGGACGCCGCCCCGCTGTTCCGGAACCAGCAGCTCAGGCCCTGGCTGTACGCCTCCGCGTACCCGGGCTGGGGCGACCCCGGCGACCCCTTCACCCGCCGGATCAAGATCAAGGCCGCGTACCTGCGCAAGGGCTACTCGGACCGGCAGGTGGCGGCCCTGTACCACCACCTGACCAAGACCGAGGACAACCCCGCCCAGCTCATCCTCATCGGCTACGGCGGCCGCGTGAACACCGTCGCCCCCGACGCCACGGCCGCCGCGCAGCGCGACTCGGTGCTGAAGGCGGCGTTCATGTCGGTGTGGCCCGGCGAGGACGCGGACGACACCAACATCAGGCTGCTGCGGGAGATGTACCGCGACGTCTACGCCGAGACCGGCGGGGTCCCCGTGCCGAACGAGGCCAACGACGGCTCGTACGTCAACTACGCGGACAAGGACCTGGCCGACCCCGAGTGGAACACCTCGGGCGTGCCCTGGCACGCGCTGTACTACAAGGACAACTACCCGCGCCTCCAGCGCGTCAAGGCCCAGTACGACCCGCGGGACGTCTTCCGTCACGCCCTGTCCGTCCGGCTGCCCTGACCCGAGCTCCGGAACACGCCGGTGCCCGGCCCCCGCATCAGGGGGGCCGGGCACCGGCGTTCGCGTGCGGGCCGTCAGGCGTCGGACACCGCCGCCAGCACCCGCTCGCCGATCAGGTCGACCTGGCGCGGCTGGTCCGAGCCCTCGAGAATGCCGATCACCCGCTGCACACCGAGGCCGCCGAGGCCGCGCAGGACCCCGGCCAGCTCGTCCGCCGACGCCGCGTCGGACACCGAGAACGGCATGATGCAGGTCTTCTCGACGGCGTCGTAGTCCCGGCCCTCCGTCTCGCAGTGCCGGCGCAGCACGTCGAGCTTCCCGGGCAGGTCGGGGCCCGGGTACAGGTTGCAGGCGTCCGCGTGGCGGGCGACCAGGCGCAGGGTCTTCTTCTCGCCGCCGCCACCGATCATGATCTTCGGGCGGGTCAGGTTCTGGGGCACGTTCAGCGGCCGGTCGAGGCGGTAGTGCTCACCGGTGAAGGGCTTCTCGTCGCCGCGCTCGCCGTCCCACATGCTCAGGCAGATGCGCACCGTCTCCTCGAGCCGCTCGAAGCGCTCGGCCAGGGGCGGGAAGTCGATGCCGAGGCCGCGCGCCTCGTCCTCGTACCAGCCGGCGCCGATGCCGAGGTCGGCACGCCCGCCGGAGAGGACGTTGAGGGTGGTCACCGACTTGGCCAGCAGACCGGGGGAGCGGAAGTGGGCCCCGGCCACCAGCGGCATGACGCGGATGGAGCGGGTCTGGGCCGCGATGGTCGCGAGCGTCGTGAAGCACTCCAGCATGGGCTGCTCGGGGCCGCCCATGTGGGGTCCCTGCCACACGTGGTCGGCGACGCCGATGACGTCGAATCCCGCGTCGTCGGCGGAGCGGGATATCGACGCGAGGGTCTCCGCCATGCGCGGCGCTCCGCCTTCCCATGCGAAGTCCGCGACGGCCAGGCCGATCTTCATGGCAGGTCTCCCAACAGGTGCTTGATGACAGGGACGGAGGAGGTGGTGATGGCCGGTCAGGCGGGGACGGAGCTGGTCAGGCCGCCGTCGATGACGAACTCCTGGCCGGTGATGTACGCGGAACGGGGCGACAGCAGGAACAGCACCGCCTCGGCGATGTCCTGCGGGGCGCCCAGCTTGCCGAGGGCGACCTGGCCGCGGAAGAACTCGCGGATCTGCTCGACCGGGGCGACGGCGTCGAACATCTCGGTGCGGATGTGGCCCGGGGTGACGGCGTTGACTCGGATGCCGTGCTCGGCCAGGTCCGGGGCGAGGGTGCGCGGAAGGTTGAGGACGGCGGCCTTGCTCGCCGCGTAGACCGAGCCCGCGCCCATGCCGCGGTGCACGAGCCAGGAGGCGTTCAGCACGATCGAGGAGCCCTCCGCCAGCAGCGGCAGAGCCTTCTGGACGGTGAAGAACGAACCCTTGAAGTTGGTGCCGACCACCTGGTCGAAGTCGGCCTCCGTGACGTCCGCCGTACGGGAGTTGAGGCCGATCCCGGCGTTCGCGAAGACGCCGTCCAGGCTGCCGAAGCGCACCCGGACCTGCTCGATGACCTCGTCGAGGTCGGTGGGACGCGCCACGTCGGCGGTCACGGCCAGCACCCGGTCGCCGCCGTCCAGCTCCTTGGCCGCCGTCTCGAGGCGGTCGGCGCTGCGGCCGACGATCACGACGTTCGCGCCCTCGTCGAGCAGGCGGCGGGCGGTGGCGAAACCGATGCCGCTGCCGCCACCGGTGATGAGGTAGGTCTTGTTCTCGAAGTCAGTCATGCGGTCAGGGTCGTGGCTGCGCTCGGCCCGGCGCATCTCCCGGATTGCGAAGTGGTCCGCCCCTTCCGCAGGGGGCGGACCGTCGGCCCGTCCACCGGCGCCCACTTCTGAGGTGCAGCAATCTGGAAGATGCGGCTCCGGGTCTCCGCGGTGAAGAGTGGTGGGGTGGACTCCACGCCGGCCCCGACCCGGCCGGCGTGGCAGTGCGCCGACGAAGCCTGACAGGACGATGGAAGGAGAGCCACCATGGCTCAGTACGCGGTATTCATTTACGAGGCTGAGATCCCCGGCGGCTGGGAGAACGCCCCCGCGGAGCTGCTCGCGGCCCACGAGGCCTTCCCGGGCAAGGTCGAGGAGCTCGGCGGCAAGATCCTCAACGGTCTCGCCCTCCAGCCGGCCGGTACGGCCAAGGCCCTGCGCGGCGGCGTCGTCACCGACGGCCCGTTCGGTGACAGCAAGGAGTCGCTCGGCGGCACCTTCGTCCTGGAGGCCAAGGACATCGACCACGCGCTGGAGATCGCCAAGGTCGTTCCGGTCAACGACGGTGGCGTCGAGGTCCGTCCGCTGTTCGAGATCCCCGAGGCCTGATCAGGCCCACAGCCTTACCGTCCCCGTGCCAGGGGGGAACGCCGCCGCGTCAGGGGCGCGCCGTTCGCCGGGGACCGTGCAGGGGGAAACGACGGGGGACCCGGGGTCACGGCCCGCCCGACGACGGACGCGTCGCGGGGCGGGGCGGTGCGGGCGCGTGCGGCGCCCGCCGCGGGCCGCGGGGTACGACGGGGAACGAGTACGACGGGGAGCGGGACGGGCCTGGAAAGGTCCCGTCCCGCTCCCGTCGTATGTCCGGACGGGCGCGTCCGGCAACACCGCAATCCGAGAGATGCAGCCGCCGAGCGGCCGCCACGAAGCTGATCACGTCTCTTCGCTGACAGGCCGGCACGTCCCGTTCGCGTCCCGCCCGGTTCGTGAGCCGGGCCGCCCCCGGGAACACCGCGGAGACCTCGCTTGCGGCCTCCGGGCAGCTCACGGGCGCCACGGAGCCGCACCGGCATCCGGTGCCCCTCCCTTCTGAAAGGACGCGCACATGACCCACCCGACGACTTCCCCGGCCGTCACCGACCTCCTGGACGTCTTCGCGAAGGCGCCGGCCGACCGGCTGGAGGCGGAGTTCCTCCGCCTGGCCGCAGCGGTGTGGGGCGGGGACGGACCGGCGGACGCCGCGACGGACGCGCTGCTCGCCCTCCTGGCCCTGCTGGACTCGGTGGACGACCAGCGCAAGGGTTACATCGCCGTCCTGCTCGGCCTGCTCGCCGAGTCCGAGTACCCCGTCACGGACGGCCCGCTGCTCACCGGCGTCCGCGCGGGCCTGGACCGCTACCTGGAGCTGCTGGGCTCCAGCGGCCAGGACACGCCCCTGACCTTCGCGCTGATCTACCTCCTGTCGCACTTCCCGGAGGACCGCGAGCGCGTCCTGGCCGCGGCCGCCGTCGAGGAACTGGCGCTGGGGGAGAACGACCTGACCCGCCTGGAGCGGACGCTGCGCCGCCTGGACCTGGACAACCCCGACCTCGGCCGGTGCTGGCCCTCCCCGGCCGCCTGGCAGCTCAACGAGGACGAGCGCGGCTTCGACGCCGAGTGGATCCGCGGGCTCTCCGTCGAACAGGCCACCACCAACTGGGACAACGACACCCGCACGGTGCTCGCGTACGCCGGCATGAAGGCCTACTTCGCCGTGCGCAACGGCGAGGCGCTGGAGACGGCCTACCCGATGCCCTCCGCCGAGTCGCAGGCCGCGGAGGTTCCCGGTCTCGACGCCGCGGCCTTCGCCCGGCACGCCGACGCGCTGCGCTGCCCCTCCTGCGCCGGACGCCTCGCCTTCGACGGCGGCGTCCGCTGCACCGAATGCTCCACCGCCTTCCCGCTCTCCCAGGGCCTGCTCGACCTGTCCGGCGGAGCGACCGGTTCCCAGGCGACCGACGAGGACGACACCGCCGACCTGCTGCAGAAGCTCGCCGCCATGCCGAGCATGGGCGTCTACTACGAGTCCGTCCTGCGTCCGGCGTTCCTCCGCGTCGCCGGTGTGAACTGGGACGACGCCCTGACCCCGGCCGACGAGGACGCGTACCTGGCCTCCCGCACCAGCCCGGTCGACGGCCCGGTGCTCGACCTCTGCGCGGGGGCCGGCCGCTGGACGGCCGTCCTGGAGCGGACCGTCGGCACCGAGCGGCTGATCGCCCAGGACCTCGGCCTGCCGATGCTCACCGCCCTGCGCCGCGCCCTGCCCGAGGTCCCCGGCGTCATAGCCAGCGCCCTCACCCTCCCCTTCGGCGACGCCACCCTCGGCGCGGTCAACTGCTGGAACGCCCTGCAGGCCTTCCCCGAGCAGGCGGACATCGCCATCGCCGAGATCGGCCGTGTCCTCAAGCCCGGCGGCACCTTCACCCTCATGACCTTCCGCTGGGCCGACGACCCGATCGACCGCCACTTCCAGGGCTCCCACTTCTTCCCGAGCCGCCCCGCGGGGATGCTCCTGTTCGAACTGGACGAGGTGAAGAAGTGGCTCGCCGACGCCGGTCTGACGGTGCGTGAGGAGTCCGGCAGCGGCTCCACCATCTTCATCACCGCCGAACGCGCCGCGTAACGGCCCGCCGGCGACAGGCCCGGACCCGCCCGACGACCGTCGGGCGGGTCCGGGCCCGCGCGTTTTCCGGGCCCGCCGCGCGGTGCCGGTCCCGCACGCCAGGAGATGCCCGCGCGGACGCCCCCGTACGACGCTGGTCGGACGCCCGGGCCTCCGTGAAGGGTCCGGACGCCCGGGCGCCCGCACCGATCAGCGCGTTGGAGGAACACCACCCATGACCACGGTCCACGAACGCCCCGCGGACACCGCACCGAACCAGGACGCGTCCTACGGGGCCGCCACCCAGGTGTTCAACCTGTTCGCGCCCGTGGCTCCCGCGGCCGCCGTGGTGGCGCGCTCCGTCGAGGACGTACGCACCGCCATCGCCCGGGCCGCCGCCCAGGGCCTGGGCGTACGGGTGCTCGCGACCGGGCACGCCGCCGCCACCGCCCGGCCCATGGACGACGCGCTCCTGATCCGTACGGAACTGGACGGGGGCGTCGAGATCGACGCGGAGCGCCGGGTGGCACGGGTGCCCGCCGGCACCAGGTGGGGCGCCGTCGTCGAGGCGGCCGCCCCCCACGGGCTCGCCGCCGCGCACGGATCCTCGCCCACCGTCGGCGTCGTCGGCTATCTGCTCAACGGCGGCCTGAGCATGTACGCGCGGCACACGGGCCTCTCGGCCAACACCGTCCGGGCCGTCGAACTGGTCACCGCCGACGGCGAGCTGCGCCGCGTGGACGCGGCCACGGACCCGGAGCTCTTCTGGGCGCTGCGCGGAGGCGGCGGCGGTCTCGGCGTCGTCACCGCCGTCGAGGTGGAGCTGTTCCCCGCCGCCGGTGTGGTCACCGGCGCCTCGTTCTGGTCCGCCGAGCACGCCGCCCGGCTGCTGCCGCTGTGGCGCCGGTGGGCCGCCGACGCGCCGCGGGAAGCCACGACGTCGATCCGGGTGATGAACCTGCCCCGACTCCCCGAGATCCCGGCCGTCCTGACGGCCGGGCCCGTGCTCTGCCTCGACGGGGTGTTCCTGGCACCGCGGGAGGAGGACCTGGCCGCCGCCCGGCTGCAGGCGGACGAACTCCTGGTCCAGCTGCGCGCGGTGGCCGAGCCGCTGATGGACACCTGGCAGGAGGCGGGGCCGACGGCAGTGCCGGAGACCCACATGGACCCGCCCGACCCCGTTCCCGTCCTCGGCGACCACATGCTCCTGGACGAACTGGGAGACGAGGGGATCGAGGCGTTCCTGCGGGTGACCGTCGACCGGCCCGGCTCGGCCCTGACCGTCGCCGAACTGCGCCAGCTGGGCGGTGCCCTGGGGGAGCCGAACCCGAACGCCGGCGCCCTCGGGCACCTGGACGCCCGCTACGCCTACTCCGGCGCGGGCGTGCCCGGCGGCGGCGCCACCGAGCAGGAGATCCTCGAACACTGCGCCCTGGTGCGCCGCACGCTCGGCCCGTGGGACACCGGCCGTACCGCGCCCACGTTCGTGGCGAGCCTGGAGCAGCCCCAGGGCCACCTCGACCCCGGGTCCGTCCGCTCCCTCGACCTGGTCCGTGCGCGCGTCGACCCGTCCGGACTGTTCCGTGGCGACATCGCCCCGGGCTGCTCCGCCCGGAAGCCGGCCTGACCCCGGCGGCCGCGTACGCGGGGAAGGGCCGGTGGGAGCGTTTCCCACCGGCCCTTCCCGCGTACCGCCGACGCCTTCCGGGGCCGGCGCAGCCTAGCGGGGCGTGACCACGGTGCCCGCTCGCGCCGGAAGATCGCCGGCCATCAGCGAGCGGTACGCGGCCGCGAGCGCGTCGGGGCCCGCCAGCCGGTCGACCGCGAGCCAGGACGGGGCGTCCCCGACGAAGCGGTCCTCGGCCTCCTGGTACCTGGCCCGGTAGGCCTCCTCGCCCTCCTTCTCGATGAGCCGCTGCTCCTCGGAGGGGGTGAAGAAGATCCAGGGCTCGGGGTCGGTCAGCCCCGGGGGCGGCTCGATCTCGGCGCCGGGGTGGGTGTAGCCGACGAGGAGGGCGTCGTCGAGCACGGCACCGAAGCGGTCGTACACGGCCGACAGGCGCTCGGCCTGGCCGGTGAAGTCGACGAGCACCACGGGCCCGTCGACCTCGGCGGAAGCCAGCTCGTCATAGGTGATGACGGTGTCGTAGTGACCGAGCCCGCGGACGAAGCCGAGATTGCGGGAGGCGGTCACGCCGACGGTGGTGACGTCCTGCCGGGGGGCCAGCAGGGCGGCCAGACCCAGTGCGGTCTTGCTGGAGGCGCTCGTGACCAGCACGGTGCGCGGGGCGGCCTCGCGGCCCAGGAACTCGGCGAGGTTGAACGAGGCCGGGTAGAGCGGGCGCAGGAGGAGGCGGTGGTCGTCCAGCCCGTCCAGGCCGTCCGGCCCGTCCGGCTCGCCGACGAGGAGGTACTCGCGGTACCAGGGGTGCAGGTAATCCCGTTCGGGAGCGGTGTCGGCGAATCCCCGGACCGTCGGCTCCGCGGTGAGGGTGACGTGGGTGGAGAGCGGCAGGAAGCCGAAGTAGCGGGTACCCACGGCGATGTCGGGCCGGCGCGACTCCTCCACCCGTGCGTAGCCCCAGGTCGGGACGCGGCCGTGGCCCTCCGGTGCGGCGAAGGCGTCGAAGAAGGGCAGCTCGGACTCGCCGAGGCGGGCATAGGTGGCGGTGATGGCGGTCAGCGCGAACTTCTCGGCCGCCAGGCGCAACTCGCCCTCCCGCAACGGGACCTTCGGAGCCTGCCGGATCCCGGTCGCCGTGAGGTCGTCCCGCCGGACCAGTAGGTCCCAGCTGTCCAGATCAGGCACGTACGTCTCCCCTTCATCGTCCGGTGCGGCGGACCTGGTTCGGCTCGCCGCGGCCATGGTCATCGGGCGGCCGCGGGCCGCGCATCTCCCGGGTTGCGGTCGTGGGCGCGGGCGCGCCCGCCGCCTGGTCAGAGCACCCGCACCTCGGGCACGTACACGATCCACTTGCCGCCGGCCTCGCGGAACCCCTGCTCCTTCGCCATGATCTCCTCGGCGTGGTTCCAGGCGAAGAGCAGCGCGTAGTCCGGGTAGGAGGTGCTGAAGGTCTCCGGAGGCGTGACCGGGATGTGCATCCCGGGGCTCAGCAGGTGCTGCTTGCCCGGCGTCGTGTCGCACACGTAGGGGACCAGCTCGGGTCCGATGCCGCAGAAGTTGGTGACGGTCGCGCTCTTGGCCGTCGCGCCGTAGCCGGCGACCGTCTTGCCGCCGTCCCGCAGGGACCTCAGCAGGCCGGTGAGGTCGTCGCGGATGCGGAGCACCGAGGACGCGAAGCCCTCCAGCACCTCGGACTCCGCCAGGCCCAGGGCGTTCTCCTCGGCCAGCAGCCGGGCCACCGAGGCGGACGGCGTCCGGGCACCGGCACGCGCGATCGTGTAGCGCAGGCCCCCGCCGTACGTGGGGAGCCGCTCGGCGTCCACCAGCTCGAACCCGAAGCGCTCGGCCATCGCCCCCACGGAGCGGACGGAGAACAGGTAGAAGCGCTCGTTGCAGATCTGGTCGAAGGAGGTCTTCTCGATCATGTCCCGCAGGTACGGGTCGTCGAAGACGAAGACGCCGTCGGGGCCCAGGAGCGCGTCCACACCGCGCAGGAGCGAGCCCGTGTACGGGATCTGGCTGATGGTGTCCGACGAGTAGATGACGTCGGCCGGGCCTTCGGCCTCGCGCAGGGCGGCGGCGGTCGACTCCTCGAAGAAGTCGGTGCGCACGCGCGCGCCCTTCTCCCGGGCGACGTCCGCCACCCCTCCGGAGGGCTCGAATCCCAGGTGGCGGACACCGGACTCGGCGATGGTCCGCAGCAGGGTCCCGTCGTTGCAGCCGATCTCGACGAAGAACGGGTCCTCGGCCCTGGCGAGCTCGGTCTCGACGAAGCCCAGCGCGGTGCGGGTGAAGTGCTCCCGCATCGCCGCCGACCCGGCCGAGCGGTAGGGGTAGTCGTGGTGGAACACCCGCTCGCGCGGTATCTCCCCGGTCAGCTGGACCACGGTGCAGCCCGTGCAGCGGCCGACGGCGAGCCGGTGGAAGAACTCCCCGTCGGTGTCACCGGGGCGCAAGAACGCGTCGGGCAGGGGCTGGGGTCCCAGGTCCAGGAACTCCTCGACCGCGCCCTCGCAGATCCGGCACGCGCTCACCGGCCGCTCAGCCCCTCCGCGCGGACCACGGAGATGGACGGCAGCGGGAAGACCAGCTCGCCGCCCTCCGCCAGGAACTCCTGCTCCCGCTCGACGAACCCGTTGCGGTGCGCCCACGGCAGGACCAGCAGCTGGTCGGGGCGCAGGGCCTTGGCGTCCTCCTCGGAGACGATGGGGATGCCGGTTCCGGGCGTGAAGTTGCCGTGCTTCTCCGGGCTGACCTCACCGATGAGCGTCAGGTCCTCGGCGGTGATCCCGCAGTACTGGAGGACCACGTTGCCCTTGGTCGAAGCCCCGTACCCCAGGATGCGCTTGCCGGACGCCTTCGACGCGGCGATGAACGCGCGCAGGTCGTCGCGGTGGCCGGCGACGCGGCGCGCGAACTCCTCGTACGTGGCCATGGAGTCCAGTTCGAGTTCGGCCTCGCGCCGGCGGACCGCCTCGATCGACGCGGTGTCCACCGTGTGGAGGGCCGGGTTCTTGACCAGGGTCACGCAGAGGCTGCCGCCGTTGACGTCGGTGATCTCGGCCGTCGTCAGGGTGAGGCCGACGCGCTCGGCCATCCACTCGATCTGGCGCAGCGAGTAGTACTCGAGGTGCTCCTGGCACACGGCGTCGTAGGCCAGCGCCTTGATCATGGAGGCCAGGTCGCTCATCTCGAGCATCCACACGCCGTCGTCCGTGAGGATGTCGCGCACGTCCGCCATGAAGCCCGTCGGGTCCGGCAGGTCGTAGAACATCGCGATCGAGGTGACGATCCTGGCCTTGCGGTCGCCGTACAGCTCGGTGAAGGCCGCCTTCGAGAAGAAGTCCGGGATCAGCGCGATGTGGTCGGGGTAGTACTCGCGCCACTTCTCGCCCGTGGGGTCGATGCCGACCAGGGTGGGACCGTCGGACGGGTACGCCTGCAGCAGGGTGGAGTCGTTGCTGCCGATGTCGAGCACCAGGTCGCCGGCGCCGAGGTCGACCATGCCCGTGAGCCGCGACACCTTGCCGGTCAGGTGGTTGATCATGAAGGGCCGGATGCCCGAGCGGTACCCGTAGTGGTTGCCGTACATGAGCGAGAGGTCGGCGGTGTGCCGGAGCTGCACCAGTCCGCAGCCGTCCGGGGAGCACTTGACGAGCTCCAGCGGAGCCGTCGGCACCGGCTCGTCACGGGCGGGGAAGATGCCGGTCAGCGCCTGGGTTCCCAGATCGAGCACGGGCAGCAGGGTGCGGTTGCCGCAGATCCGGCACTCGGTGCACTCGGTGATGTTCATGATGCCTTCCACTAAGTTTTCAGCGAGGACGCGACGTGCGGTATTCGGCGGTCAGGTTCTCCAGTCCCCGCACGACGTCGTTGGGGCTCGGCATTGCTCGCACTTCTGCACGCAACTGGGCGGCGTTCGCGGCGTACGACGGGTCGTCCAGGACGAGCTTGAGGCTGTCGCGCAGCGCGTCGGCGGTGAAGGTGCTGGAGTTTCCGGCGTAGACACCGGCGCCGCGGCTCTCCAGCCCGGTCGCGATGGCGACCGGGGCCCACCATTTCTCGACCTTGAAGTCGTTGGGCACGATGACCTGCGGCACGCCGTTCTCGAGCGCGGTCGCGAAACTGCCGACGCCGCCTTCGTGGACGATGGCCGAGCAGGTGGGCAGCAGCGAGGTGAAGGGGACGAAATCGACCGTGCGGACGTTGTCCGGGATCGCCGACACCGATTCGAGCTGCCTGGCGTTGAGGGTCGCGATGACCTCGACGTCGAGGTCGGCCACCGCGTCGAGGAGATCGCGGGTCGAGGAGGACACGCCGTCGATGGTGGCGTCCCGGTGCGAGATCCCCTGCGTGATGCAGACCCGCCTGCGGTCGGGCTGCTCGTACACCCAGCGCGGCGTGGACGCGGGACCGTTGAACGGGACGGCGCGCATGGGGAGGTAGTGCACGCCTTCCGGCTGCCAGATCCACGAGGGCACCGGGGAGATGCTCCACTGCCCCAGCACCGACGACTCGTCGAACTCGCATCCGTAGCGGTTCAGGATGGGCTCGAGCCACTCCCGCATCGGGTCGGTGCCCGCGTCGAGCCGGGGCCGGCAGGCGGCCCGCAGCTGACCCACCCGGTCCACGCTGAGCATCATCCGGGCGTGCGCGGCACCGACGGCCCGTGCCGCCACCGCACCGGGGAACGCGGTCGGGTCCGTGATCACCAGGTCGGGGCGCCACTGGCGGGCGAAGCCAACCAGGTCGTCGAAGGTGGAGTCCGGGAAGAACACCTCGCGCACGCCCGTGGTGAGGTCCTCCAGCTCGGTGTACGGGTCCCCCCAGCCGAAGTCGCTCTGCACCGACCGTCCCGTGCGCTGCCCCCGCGGGTCGCACAGTCCCTCCGGCTCGGCGATGGGCTGGGCCTGCGCCATCTTCTTTTCGAGCTCGAGCGGTTCACCGATCGCTATGCCGGGCAGCCCGGTGCTCGCGATGGCATCGGCCATGTCGGGCGGTCCGGCGATGACCACCTCGTGCCCCGCCGTACGCAGCGCCCACGCCAGCGGCACCTGGACATACAGGTGCGCCCTGAACGGGTTGGTGACGAAGAGAACGCGCATGGGAAACCTTCCGCCTAAATGATGAGACCGCTGTGCCGCGTCGGGCGCCCCAGCGGCGGCGGCCGGCCTGAGGGTCCCTGCGCACACGCCCGGGAACGGGGCGGGGCCGCGGACGGTCGCCGCGTCGGCTCGATGCGGCCGACCGGAATTCGATGCCGTCGGGAGCCCGTTGTGAGCGAGCCGACGGTCGCCACCCAGTATGGCGTCAGGCCTTCGGCCCCGCGTCTTCTGGATTGCGTGCTTGGACGGCGCCGGCGCAAACGCGCGGAGCGGTCCGGTGCGCCGTCATCCCCGGGCGAGGATGTCGCGCAGAACGGTGATGACCTTGTCCTGGAGGTCCTCGGGAAGCGACGGGTACATCGGCAGCGAGAAGATCTCGTCGGCCGCGGACTCCGTGACCGGGAAGTCGCCGGTGGAGTAGCCCAGGTGTGCGAACCCGTTCATGGTGTGCACCGGCCACTGGTAGCTGACGTTGAATTCGAAGTCGAACTCCCTCAGCGCCTTCAGGATCTCGTCCCGGCGGGGGTGACGCACGACGTACACGTAGTAGACGTGGTCGTTGCCCGGTGCCACCTGCGGCAGGATCAGCTCGGTGTCCCCGAGCCCCTCGGCGTACCGCTGGGCGATCGCGCGGCGGGCCGCTATGTAGTCGTCCAGCCGGCGCAGCTTGCGGCGCAGGATCTCGGCGTGCACCGTGTCCAGCCGCGCGTTGTGGCCGGGCGTGCGCTCCACGTAGTAGCGGTCCTCCATGCCGTAGTAGCGCAGCCGGCGCAGGTCCTCGTCGGCCGACGCGTCGGAGGTGATCACCGCACCGGCGTCGCCGTACGCCCCGAGCACCTTGGTCGGGTAGAAGGAGAAGGCGCCCGCGTCACCGACCGTGCCGGCCATCCGGCCGTTCCGGCGCGCGCCGTGTGCCTGGGCGCAGTCCTCGAGGATCTTCAGGCCGTGGCGGTCGGCCAGCTCCTGGAGCGGGTCGAGGTCCACGCACTGGCCGTAGAGGTGCACGGGGACCAGGGCCTTCGTCCGCTCCGTGATGGCGGCGGCCACCTGGTCGGTGTCCATGAGGTAGGTGTCGGGACGCACGTCCACGAAGACGGGCGTGGCGCCCACGCCGTCGATGGCCAGCACGGTCGGCGCCGCCGTGTTGGACACGGTGATGACCTCGTCGCCGGGACGGACGCCCAGGGCCTGCAGGCCGAGCTTCACCGCGTTGGTGCCGTTGTCGACACCCACGCAGTGCGCCGCGCCGTGGTAGCCGGCGAACTCCTCCTCGAAGCGGTGCACGCTCTCGCCGAAGACGAGCTTGCCCGACCGGAACACGGTGTCGACGGCGTCGAGGATGTCCTCGCGCTCGGCCTCGTACTCCTTGAGGTAGTCCCATACGTGAATGGCCATCAGATGCCTCTCATCCGCTGCGTGATCAGCTGTTTCTCAAGTGCTGGGTGTGTTGTCGCCGCCGCGGCGGCATGCCCTGGGGGCCTTGTTCCGCCCTACAGGCCGTTCAGGCAGAAGAGCAGGGTCCGGACCTCGATCGCGAGGTAGTGGCTGTGCCGCTGCAGCGCCAGGAGCTGGTCGACCGTGACCCAGGCGAAGTCCTGCGGCACCTGGAGCGGGAAGTCCTCGCCGGCGTCCACCACGAGGTAGCGGGTCTCGGCGTGGTAGAAGCGCCCGCCCTCCTCGGACTGCACGACGTCGTAGAGGACGCCCTCGTCCGCCGACAGCATGTAGTCGAGGAATTCCGGGCGGCGGTCGGCCGGGGTGCCCGGGTACTGGTCCACGTCGAAGCGCACGGTGGGGCCGAGTTCCAGGGTGTCGCGGTTGCCCGGCAGGACTTCGGCGCGCACCAGCGCGTGCAGCTTTCCGCCGATGCGCCGGACGACGAGCCCGGCCAGGCCGAGGCCGTGCGGCGCGAGCAGCGGCTGCTTCCAGCTGTGCACCTCACGGGTCCGGGCGTGCGTGCGGACACCGACGATGCTGAAGGTCCCGGCGTCCTGCGGGAAGACGCTCTCGGCGTCCCGGCGCCACCCCTTCAGGGAGTTCAGCGGAACCAGCCGGGCGTCCAGCTCGTACGCGCACTTGCGGCCGGTGAACCAGCTGCTGACCTCCGTCATCGTGTGCAGGCCCTCGGGGTCCGCACCGCTCGCGGGGTCGGGGACGGACAGGCAGCCGAGGACCGTCCGGGCGTCCATGTTGATGACGCTGCGCCGCTGGAGCAGCTGGTGGATCTGCCCGAGGGTCAGCCAGCAGTAGTCCTCGTGCAGCGGCACCTCGTCGGTGACGTGCACGACGATGTTGCGGTTGCGCTTGAGGTGGAACCAGGCGCCCTGCTCCGCCTGGAGGACGTCGACGAGGACCCGGCCCCGGCCCGCCTCGGTGAAGTACTCGACGTAGGGCGTGCGCTTCCCGCGGTGCACCCGGGTGTAGTTGCTGGAGGTCGCCTGGACGGTGGGCGACAGCTGCACCAGACCGGCGTTGCCGGGTTCCATCTTGGCCTGGAGCAGGAAGTGCAGGACGCCGTCGAACTCCTTGGCGATGATGCCGAGGATGGCGATGTCCCGCTGCACGAGGATGGGCTGCCACCACTCGCCGGTGTGCCCCTGGTTCGTCCGGACGTGCAGTCCTTCGACCGTGAAGAACCGGCCGCTGTGGTGTTCGAGGTTCCCGGTGTCGGGCGCGAAGTGCCACCCCCCCGGTTCGACCAGCTCGTCCAGCGCGATGACGGCGTTCTCGAACGGCTGCCTTCTCTTGCCCTCGAGCCAGGTTTCGATGTCCGGGCTCACGCGTGACGTGGTCGTCCGCGCCGACGCGGCGAGGCTCGTGGCGAGGCCGGCGGGCGTACTCACGTCGAGCTGATGGAGAAGGGCAGGCACCGGAGACGCTCCTGGGGTCGCATGTCTGCGCCCATCGTCCTGCGGACCCCGGACACGCCGCATCCTCTGGATTGCGGTGTGCGGCGCGGCGGTGAAGGGGGCCGCGGCGGTGCACGGCGCACGGTGTGAAAGGAGTACGGCGCGCGAAGGGGCCACAGCATCACAGGAGATGCGTCGCCCACGCGCCGGTTGGCACGCTGGATCCGGAATGGTTTCGTGCGGGATCGACCGCGGTGGCGGTCCTCGCTGGTACACGGAGGTAGCGGTCATGGCACGGGTAGTGGTCACCGGGGGATGCGGGTTCCTGGGCAGTCATCTCGTCGACGAGCTGGTCCGGCAGGGCAACGAGGTCACCGTGTTCGACGGCGGCACTCCGCCGCCCGGCCAGACGCCGCATCCGTCGGTCCGTTACGTGACCGGTGACATCCGGGACGCGAAGCAGCTGGCCGAAGTGGTGGCGCACGGTGTGGACACCGTCTACCACATGGCGGCCGTGGTCGGAGTCGACCGCTATCTCGACCGTCCTCTCGACGTCATCGACATCAACCTGATCGGCACCCGCAACGTGCTGGACCTCGCCTCCGGGGCGGGCGCGAAGGTCGTCCTCGCGAGCACCAGCGAGGTCTACGGGAAGAACCCCGCCGTCCCGTGGCGGGAGGACGACGACCGGGTGGTCGGCAGCACCTCCGTGGACCGGTGGTGCTACTCCTCCAGCAAGGCGCTGGGCGAGCACCTCGCCTTCGCGTTCGCCCGCGAGCGCGGCCTCAAGACGGCCATCGTCCGCTACTTCAACGTGTACGGCCCGCGGCAGCGGCCCGCGTTCGTCGTCAGCCGGAGCATCCACCGCGCCCTGAACGGCGAGCCGCTCGTGGTGTACGACGGAGGCGGCCAGACGCGCTGCTTCACCTACATCGAGGACGCGGTCAGCGCGACGATCACCGTCGGCACGAACGAGGCCGCCGTCGGCGAGTGCTTCAACGTCGGCAGTTCGGTCGAGACCACGGTGGCCGAACTGAGCGACCTGGTGGCGGAGCTGGCCGGAGGCGGGGCCATCGTGCCGGTCGAAACGCGGGACCGGCTCGGCGACCGGTACCAGGACCTGCGCCGGCGGGTGCCGGACACGAGCAAGATCAAGAGAGTGCTCGGGTGGCAGACCTCGACGGACCTGCGCGAGGGGCTGTCCAGGACGATCGAGTGGGCGCGGCGGAACCCGTCGTGGCTCGCCCTGCCCGACAGCGGTGTGGCGCCCGTGGGCGACCCGGCCGAGCGGCTCCAGCCGGCCGCCGCGCACTGATCCCGCGGGCCGCGCGGGGAGGGCGCCCGCGCCGCCCGGAACGCCGCCACCGCCTCACCCCTGGGCCCAGGGGTGAGGCGGTGGCGGCGTTTTCACGAGCGCGCCCGTTCAGCTGGCCTCCAGGTAGCGCGTGCTCTCGGACCCGACGGGGGCGAGCTGCCGGGGCGCCCGCGCGGCCACCGGAGTGTCGCCGCGGCCGATGCCGCGGTAGGCGTAGCCGGCCGCGCGCAGCTCGGCGATCTTCTCCTTCGGGTAATAGGCGCGGCCGTCGAACAGCAGGCAGGACTCGGCGACCGGGAGGGCGGCGAAGTCGATGTCGAGGAAGTCGCCGTGCAGGGCGAGAACCGCGACGCAGTCGGCACCGCGCACCGTGTCGTCGATGGAGGTCTCCAGCTCCGTGCCGAACAGCGCGGCCGCGGCCTCCTGGTCGACCAGCGGGTCGTAGAGGCGCACGCGGGCGCCGCGGGCGGCCAGGTTCTCGACCACGCCCTGGGTCGGAGTGGCCCGCAGGTCACCGGTGTTGTTCTTGAACGCCAGGCCCAGCACGGCCACCGTGGACGTCGCCGGGTCCTTGCCGAGCCCGGCCAGCTCCTCGAGGATCAGCTCCGCGGCGTACTCCGGCATCCCGGCGTTGACCTGCCGGCCGGCCGCGGCGGTCTGGACGCGCACCCCGTGCTCGTCGGCGGTGCGCCACACCATCCACGGGTCCTTCGTCAGGCACGACCCCCCGACGCCGACGCTGGGCAGCAGGATGTTGACGTTGCCGGTGCCCTTGGGGATGGTGTTCGCCGCCGAGATCACGTCGAGCACGTCCGCGCCGTAGAGCGCGCACAGCTTGGCCAGCTCGTTGGCCATCGCGATGTTGAGGTCGATCCACCAGTTGTCGGCCAGCTTGACGATCTCGGCGGCCTCCAGGGTGGCCATCGGCAGGATGTCCACCCCCAGGGTGCGGCGCCACAGCTCGCCGACCGACGCCGCGCAGTCCGGCGTCAGACCGCTGGTCACGATCGGGAAGGTGCGCAGCTCCGCGAGCGCGGTGCCCTCCGCGAGCCGCTCGGGGGTGAAGGCGAGGCCGAAGTCCTCGCCCGCCACCAGCCCGTGCGCCTCCAGCAGGGGACCGAGCACGTTGCGCGTGGTGCCGGGCGGCACGGTGGACTTCAGGACGACCAACTGGCCGGGACGCAGGTGCTTGCTCAACTCCAGAGCGGCTGCGCGCAGGTGCTCGTCGGCCAGCGAGCCGTCGTCGCGCACCGGCGTGCCGACGGTGATCAGCACGACGTCGGCATCGGCGACCGCCGCCGTGTCCGTGGTCACCCGCAGACGCCCGGAGTCCAGGCCGGAGAAGAGCATCCCGGCCAGGCCGCGCTCGTTGAACCGGCACTCCCGCCTGCTCAGCTCCTCGACCAGCCGGGGGTCGGTGTCCACTCCGATGACGTCGAATCCGCGCTCGGCGAGGGTCGCCGCGATGCAGGAACCCACGTACCCGAAACCGATGACGGCCACCGTGGGGGCCTCGTGGTCGGCGAGAAAGCGCATCTTGCGTCTCCATTCGAAGAGATTTGGTCCCACGCTGATGGTCCGCACCGTCCCGCGTACCGGGCATCTCCTGGTATGCCGTCGCCGGAAAGTCAGCAAGGCAGGAGTGGGTGCCCGTAGTCGGTGTCCCTACCGTGGGCGGCGACGATCGGCGAACGAGGAACGGTGGAACGGCGATGGCCCAGCCCGCAGAGCCGGTGCCCGGCACGATCCGGACGGTCTCGTCCCGCGAGGTCTACCGCAACCGGTGGCTCTCGCTGCGCGAGGACGTCGTGGAGCGCCCGGACGGCACCCGCGGCATCTACTCGGTGGTCGACCGGACCGACTACGCCGTGGTGATCGCCGCCGAGCGCGGCGGGTTCCACCTGGTCGACCAGTACCGGTACCCGACCGGCGGGAGGAACTGGGAGTTCCCGCAGGGCTGTTTCCCGCAGGGACGCACCGGTACCGCGGAGGAGCTCGGCCGCGCCGAACTGGCCGAGGAGACCGGCCTGAGCGCGGAGTCGTGGACCGCGCTGGGCAAACCATACGGCTGGCACGGCGCCAGTGGACAGGCGTTCACCGTTTTCCTGGCCACCGGTCTGCGCGCGGACGCACCCCGGCGGGAGCACGAGGAGCAGGACATGCGCCACCGCTGGGTGTCACGCGCGGAGTTCGAGCAGATGATCCGGGAGGGCGTCATCCGGGACGATTCGACGATGGCCGCCTACCTGCTGCTGCTGTTGCACGAGCGGACGGCCGCGTAGCCGTTCCCGGTAGCGGATGACAGCACTCCAGAAGATGCGGGACGGCGCCCGGTCGCACGAGAATGATCGCAGCCATGCGACCCGATGAGAGCCTTCCGATGCCTGCACCCCTGAACCCGCCCGACGTGAGAACCCCCGTCGACCGGCGGGCGAGCATCACCGCCTCATCCGCATCGGCCCGGGCGGCCGGATCGACCCCGCCGCGCCCTTCCCTTCATCGCCGCCCCCGGCGACCCACACCCACGGGGCCGGCCGCGCCCTGCCGAAACCGCTGCCGCACGACATGAGGAGACCTTTCATGGTGGAGAAGACCGACGTGGTGGCCCAGCTGCGCGCCACGCTCAAGGGCCAGGTGCTCGTGCCCGGTGACGCCGGCTACGACAAGGCGCGCACCGTGTACCTGGGTGGGATGGACCAGCAGCCGACCGCGATCGTGCAGCCGGCCGACGCCGATGACGTGGCCAAGGTCATCGGGCTGGTCCGCGACGGCGACGTTCCCTTCGCGGTCAAGAGCGGCGGGCACAGCGTGTTCTGCCTCGTCGACGGCGGCATCGTGCTCGACCTGTCGTCCCTGCGCGACCTGCAGATCGACGTCGAGGCGCGCACCGCCTGGGCCGAGTCGGGCCTGACCGCCGGCGAGTACACGAACGCCGCCGCCGAGCACGGTCTCGTGACCGGCTTCGGGGACACCGGCAGCGTCGGCCTCGGCGGCATCACCACCGGCGGCGGCATCGGCTACCTGGTCCGCAAGCACGGCATGACCATCGACGACCTGCTGGCGGCCGAGGTGGTCACCGCCGACGGCGAGCTGCACCGCGTCGACGCCGAGAACGAGCCCGACCTGTTCTGGGCGATCCGCGGCGGCGGCGGCAACTTCGGCGTCGTGACCCGGATGAAGTTCCGGCTGCACGAGCTGACCACCGTCCTCGGCGGCCTCCTCGTCCTCCCGGGCACCCCCGAGGTCATCACCGGCTTCGTCGAACTCGCCGAGCAGGCCCCGGACGAGCTGACCAGCATCGTCAACATCATGCCGGCGCACATCCTGCCGTTCGTGCCCGAGGAGCTCCACGGCACGCAGGTCGTCATGGCCATGATGGTCTACGCGGGCGAGGGCGAGCAGGCCGAGCAGGCCATCGCGCCCTTCCGCGCCCTGGCCACCCCCATCGCGGACTTCATCGCGGAGACGCCGTACCCGGCGATCTACCCGCCGGAGGACGACTTCCACCCGGTCGCCGCCGCCCGCAACCTCTTCGTGGACACCGTCACCGCCGACGACGCCGCCCTGATCCTGGACCGGATCGCGACGTCGACGGCCATGGTCCCGGCGGTCCAGATACGCGTCCTCGGCGGCGCCACGGCGCGCGTGGCGCAGGACGAGACGGCCTTCGCCCACCGCGATCGCAGGGTGATGGTCAACCTGGCCGCGATGTACGGGGACCCGGGCGAGGCCGAGATCCACACCCGCTGGGTCGACGAGCTCACCACCGCGCTGCAGAAGGGCGTCGGGGGCGCGTACGTCAACTTCCTGGCCGACGACAGCAAGGCCCGCATCCACGAGGCGTACCCGGAGCACACCTGGGCGCGCCTGCGCGAGATCAAGCGCGCCTACGACCCCGCCAACCTCTTCCGCTCCAACAGCAACATCCCGCCCGCCGACGCGTAACGGCGACCGGCGGTACCGGCAGGACGCGACCACCGCCCAGGGGGGCGGTGGTCGCGTCCTGCTGCCGTTTCCCGGGCACCGCGGCCGGGCCTGCGGACGCCCGCAAGACCTGCCCCAACACCGCACGTTGGGAGGTGCGCACCCCTCGGGGGGGATGTCACATTCGGCATCGCCGACGACGAGTTCCAGCCGGTCGTCCCGCTCTGCCTCCCGAGAAGGTGTGCCTTGACGTCATCGACCACGGGGGACGGCATCGCCGTCAACCAGCCGACTCTGCTTCCCTCGCTGACGAGCCTCCGGTTCTTCACCGCGGTGATGATCTTCCTGTTCCACGCCACGAGCTACGTGGTGTTCGCCTCGCCCGGAGTGGGCGAGCGCTACCTCGGTCTGGTCACCATGGGTGGCTGGGCCGGAATGAGCTTCTTCTTCATGCTCAGCGGCTTCGTGCTGACGTGGACGGCCCGCCCGAAGCTCGCGGCCGGCACCTTCCTGCGGCGCCGCCTGGTCCGCGTCTTCCCCAACCACCTGCTGATGTTCGCCGTCACCGCGGTCCTCTCGGTGCTCGTGCTGGACCAGGTCTTCGACGAGCGGGTGGCGCTCCTCAACGTCCTGCTGCTGCAGGCCTGGTCCCCGGACCTGATGGACCGGATCGGCTTCAACTCGGTCTCCTGGTCGCTCTCCGCCGAGCTGCTGTTCTACCTGTCCTTCCCGGTGCTGCTGCGCCTGGTGCGCAAGATCCGTCCGGAGCGGCTGTGGGCGTGGGCCGCCGGTCTGCTGGCGACGATCACGCTCGCCGTGCCGTTCGCCGTGAAGCTGCTGCCGGCCCAGCAGGCCATGCCCTTCCTCGAACTGACGCCGAACGAGTTCTGGGTCCTCTTCCACTTCCCGCCGGTGCGCATGCTGGAGTTCGTCCTCGGCATGCTGCTGGCCCGGATCGTGCTGAGCGGGCGCCGCGTTCCGGTCAGCTTCGGCGGGGCCGCGGCCCTCACCGTCGCCGCGTACTTCCTCGGCCCGCTGTTCCCCTCCAACTTCCGGATGGTCGCCGTGATGGCGGTCCCGCTGGCCCTGCTGATCGCCTCCGGCGCCGTCTCCGACCTCAACCGCAAGCGCCCGACGGTGCTCTCCAGCCGCCCGCTGGTCTACCTGGGCAACCTGTCGTACGCGTTCTACCTCGTCCACATGCAGGTGCTCGTCTTCGGCGCCTACTGGCTCGGCACCGCCAAGCCCGGCAGCACGGCCTCCGGGATCGGCGCGATCGCGCTGCTGTTCGCCGTGGCGCTCGTGCTGTCCTGGCTGATGTTCACGCTCGTGGAGCAGCCGCTGATGCGCCGCTTCGGTGCGCAGCCGCGCTCCGGCCGGACGACCGCACCGCCGGCCGCCCGGGCGAAGTCCGCGAACACCGCCGCCGCCCCGGCCGCGGAGAAGGCCTCCGCCGGCGTTCGATGACCGACCGGCAGTCAGTGGCGGGGGCCGGTACGGGCCGCCGCCGCTGACGCGCGCGGTGCTCGCAGCACCGCGCGCGCACTACCGCGGAGGCCACCGGCACGAGCTCGGCAATCTGGGAGTTGTCCGTCCGGTTCCGCCGGTGTGACGCTGGCCAGGGTCACCGGTGCCGTCTGCGCGGCTCCCGAATACCTCTTGAGACTGCTTGCGGGATCGTGCCGGCGAGAATCGGCGGGCCCGCCAGAGATGAAGGATCGACAGTGGTCCAGAACCTGCAAACGCCCCACGCGCCGGTGAGCACAGGTCCGGCGAAGCCCGCCGCGACGGTTCCGCCGGCGGCCTCCGGGCAGGCCTCCGGGCAGATACCCGCGCAGACACCGCCGAAGGCACCCGAGCAGGCGCGCGGGTGGTGGCGCCGGCCGTGGATCGGGCCGTTGTTCGTGCTGTCCGCGGCCTACATCGCCTTCACGGCGATGCCGTACCTCAACGAGGACACGGCGCCGCTGATGCCGCACGAGGGCTTCTCCGCGTACTACCCGGTGCTGATCACGCACATCGCCTTCGCCACCGTCGCCCTGCTGACCTCGATACTCCAGGTGTGGCCGTGGCTGCGCCGTCAGCACCCCGCCGTGCACCGGTGGGGCGGCCGCCTGTACGTGGTGACCGCGGTGGTCGCGGGGGTCCTCGGCCTGGTGATCGTGCCGTTCGCGATGCCGGTCGGCAAGGTCGGCGTCACGGTCGCGACGCTGCTGTGGCTGGCCTTCACGGTCATGGGCTACGTCAGGATCCGCCAGCGCCGCTACGCGGAGCACCGGCGGTTCATGCTCTACGCCTTCGCCATGGTCATGAACAACATCTGGGGTCTGCTCGTCGTCCTCGCCGCCGGCATGCTGCCGCCGACGATCGACTTCAACTACTACCTCGAGACGATCCGCTGGATCGGCTGGGTCATCAACCTGGGCATCGTGCAGTGGTGGCTCAACCGTACGGCCGGTCGCCCGGTGCGCTGACTGGGGGGCGTGGTGACGGAGGGCCCGCACGCCGCCCGGCGTGAGAGGCCCGCCGTCCCGCGAACGCACCGTCACATCCCTCTCGCAGTCCCGTGCGGATGCGTGCTCCAACACCCTCAAGGAAGGACGCTCGATGCAAACGAGCACCGAGAACGAACCGGCCGTCAAGGCGGGACGCAGGGAATGGCTGGGCCTGATGGTCCTCGTCCTGCCGGCGTTCCTGCTGTCCGTGGACATGTCCGTGCTGTACCTGGCGCTGCCGCACCTGGCCGAGGACCTCCAGCCGGGCAGTACCCAGCAGCTGTGGATCCTGGACATCTACGGATTCATGCTCGCCGGGTTCCTCGTCACGATGGGCACCCTCGGCGACCGGATCGGCCGCCGCAAGCTGCTCCTGATCGGCGGGGCGCTCTTCGGTATCGCCTCGGTGGTCGCCGCCTACTCCACCAGCCCGGAGATGCTGATCGCGGCGAGGGCGCTGCTGGGCATCGCCGGAGCCACCCTCGCGCCGTCGACGCTCGCCCTGATCACGAACATGTTCAAGGACCCGAAGCAGCTCGGCGCCGCCATCGCGGTGTGGACGACTGCCTTCGTGGGCGGCGGCGTGTTCGGCCCCGTCATCGGCGGCCTCATGCTGTCGGCGTTCTGGTGGGGCTCGGTCCTGCTGCTGGCCGTTCCCGTGATGGCGCTGCTGCTGATCGCGGGACCGCTGCTGCTGCCGGAGTACCGCAACGGTGAAGCGGGCCGCCTGGACCTCGCCAGCGTCGGGCTGTCCCTGCTGACCATTCTGCCGTTCATCTACGGCGTCAAGGAGATCGCCCACGGCTGGGACCCGGTGCCCGCCGCGGCGCTGGTCGCCGGCGTGGTCTTCGGCACGCTCTTCGTCCGCCGCCAGAGCCGCTTGGACAACCCGCTGCTGGACCTCGGCCTGTTCAAGATCCGCGACTACCGCGGGGCCCTGCTGCTCGGCCTGTTCGTCGGAACCGTGACTGGCGGCGCCCTGCTGCTGGTCAACCTCCAGCTGCAGATGGTCGAGGGCCTCTCGCCGTGGCAGACGGGCCTCTGCCTCGCGCCCAGCGCCCTCGGCGTGCTCCTCGCCATCTCGGTGAGCACCGGTCTGGCCCAGAAGGTCCGGCCCGCGGCCCTCATGGCGGTCGGCCTGCTCGCGGCGGCCGCGGGCTACGTCGTGCTCGCCCTGGCCCCCAGCACCGACAGCACCCTCATGGTCGTGATCGGAGCGATCCTGATCAACGCCGGGCTCGGCCCGACGGTGTCGCTCGGGTACGGCATGGTCCTCGGCGCCGCCCCGCCGGAGAAGACCGGTTCGGCGTCGGCGCTCTCGGAGACCAGCGGCGAGTTCGGAGTCGCCTCCGGCATCGCGATCCTGGGCAGCATCGGCACCGCCGTCTACACCAGCGAGCTCACGGTTCCGGCGGGCGTCCCGGCCGAAGCGGCCGCCGCCGCCCGGGACGGCATCGCCAACGCCGTGGCAGTGGCCCCGCAGCTCTCCGAGCCGCTGGCCGCCGAACTGCTCACCTCGGCCCGCGAGGCGTTCACCTCCGGGCTCAACCTGGTCGGCGCCCTGGCCGCCGTACTGTTCGTCGCACTCGCCGGGCTCGCCTGGCAGTGGTTCCGGCACATGCCGCCCCACCCCAAGCCGGAAGCCGCCGCGGCGCCGGCGGAGGAGGCCGAGGGCGTCACGTCCGAGCCGGTCGTCCCCGACCCGGTCGTGCCCGAGCCGGTCCGCTCCTGACCGTGCGCGCGACGACGCCGGCCGCCCGGTTCCCCGGGCGGCCGGCGTCGTGCTGACCTCTCCGCCGCGCTCGCCCCGGCGTCGGGGTGGGGTCAGCGCGGCTTGCGCGCGCAGACCATGACGTACCCGATCTGGTCCTTGCGGGGCGCGAAGAACCCCCGGTGCACGCGGGAGAACTCGGCGAGCTGCTCCTCGCCGAACTTCTCCGCCACCTGCTCCCGCTGACCCATCGCGGCCTTCAGGTACTTCCCCTTCATGCCGAAGACCCGGGGGCCGCACTGGGTGAACTCCTCGACCGCGAAGCCGGCGGCGCGGGTCTGGCGCAGCCACTCCTCCAGCGTGGGGAGCACCGGCAGCTTCAGCGTCGTCATGAACTGCTCGACGCGCTTGGGCTCTCCCGGCTCGCCGAGGCTGAAGTCGGAGAACGCGATGCGGCCACCGGGACGCAGCACCCGGTACAGCTCGCGCAGCACCTGCCCGAGGTCCGGGGCGTTCTGCAGGGACTCCAGCGCGAGGACGGCGTCGAAGGAGCCGTCCGGGAAGGGGAGGTCCATGTAGTCGCCGTAGCGGAAGTCCACCAGCGCCGACAGGCCCGCGGCCTCGGCCCGGCCGCTCGCGCGCTCCAGCTCGAAGTCGCTCACCGTCACCCCGGTGACCTCGACCCCGTGCTGCCGGGCCAGGAAGAGCGCCGCCTCGCCGGGCCCGCAGCCCGCGTCCAGGACGCGCTCGCCCGGACGCAGCCCGAGGGTGTCCGTGAGCTTCCGGGTGACGCGGTGGACGGCCTCGGGCAGCGTGGCGTCGTCCTCGGCGTCGTACCAGTACCACATGTGCAACTGGCCGTCCCGGAACTCCTCGCCGATGGGCGTGCGTTCGTCGTAGTGCCTTCCCATCTCCGCGAGCGCGTTCTCCGCACGTCCGTCCGCAAGGCCCGTCAGTACCTCTGTCATGAACCCGTATCTCCCCTCGCACGGCCGCACCGCGGTCGAGCGGCTCAGCCGCTGATCCTGCGGGCAGCACGCCGTGGGCGCATCTCCGCGGTTGCTGCACTGCCCCGAAGGGCGCGGCCGCCAAGTCAGCAAGATCGAATACGGAGTGCGGGGGCTCTCGGTGCCAGGATCGATGCGGCGTCGCACCGGTCCAGGACCGGCGGGGCCGGGGTGTCGAGCGGACGCACCGCGAAGCGATGAGGGGATCACATGCTCAACAGACGTGGCGTCATGCTGGCAGCCGGCGGTGTGGCGGCGACCGGAGCGGCGCTTGCCTGGCCGATCACCGTGCTGGGCCGGACGGGCAGGGCGACGGCCGAAGCGTCGGCGCAGGCCGGACGGTCAGGGGCGGAGCAGCACATCATGCGCATCGGGATGGTCGCGAAGGCCTCCCCGGTGCAGGCCGCCGAGCCGTTCTCCGTACGGATGCCCGTGCCCGAGGTGGCCAGGCCCGTCAGCACCCGCGGCGGCACCGACGTCTACGAACTCGCCCTCCAGCCCGCGCAGGCCGAGATCCTCCCGGGCAAGAAGACGCCGGTCCTGACGTACGGCGGCACCTTCGTCGGACCCACCATCAAGGCCCGGTCCGGGCGCAAGGTGCGGGTCAAGTACGTCAACAAGCTCGAGGCCCCCGTCAACGTGCACCTCCACGGCGGGCACGTGCCCCCGGAGAGCGACGGCTACCCGATGGACCTCTTCGGTCCGGGGCAGGCGCGCACGTTCGATTACCCCAACCAGCAGGACGGCTCGACCCTCTGGTACCACGACCACACCCACCACATGGAAGCCGAGCACGTCTACCGGGGCATGCACGGCTTCTACCTCATAGAGGGCCGGGACGAGCACCGGCTGCGGCTGCCCAGCGGCCAGTACGACGTGCCGATCATGATGCGCGACGCCCACTTCGACGAGGCCGGCGGGCTGATCCTCGACGTGGAGCACCCCGAGGCACGCTCCACCCTGCTGGTCAACGGCCGTCCGCTGCCGTACTTCCCGGTGGCCGCGCGCAAGTACCGCTTCCGGCTCCTGAACTCCTCCATCCACAAGATCTTCGAGCTGGACCTCGGCGGCGTGGAGATGGTCCAGATAGCCTCCGACGGCGGTCTGCTGCCCGAGCCGGTGACCCGGACCAAGCTGACGCTCGCGCCGGCCGAGCGGATCGAGATCGTCGTCGACTTCTCCCGCCACGACGTCGGCACCAAGCTGGTGCTCACCGATTCCACGGGTCCCGTGATGCGGTTCGACGTCGAACGCCGGGCTCACGACAACAGCCGCGTGCCGGCCCGGCTGCGCGCGCTTCCCGCGCTGCCGGCCCCGGCCCGCACCCGCCGGATGAAGCTCGCCGTCGCCCCCTCGAAGATGGCCTACGCCATCAACGACCTGAGCTGGGACCCGGACCGGGTCGACACCGTCATCAAGAACGGCACCACCGAGGTCTGGGAGATCTACAACGCGGACACGGTGGACTCCGAGTTCGGCGGCATCGACCACACCTTCCACCTGCACCTGGTGCAGTTCAGGGTCCTCGACCGCGACGGCAAGCCGCCGCTGCCCGGTGAGGCCGGGTTCAAGGACACCGTGCTGGTCCGGCCCGGCGAGACGATGCGCGTTCAGGCCACGTTCAAGGGATGGCCGGGCAAGTACGTCTACCACTGCCACATGCAGGAGCACAACGTGGCCGGCATGATGGCCCAGCTCGAGATCGTGGAGTGACGGTGCGCACCGTCGTTCGTGCGGTGCTGCGCGGCGCGCTGCGCGACATCCGGCACGTCAAGGCCGTCCCCCCGGGCCGTGCGCGGGGGGACGTCGCCCGCGTCTACGAGCAGGCCCGGCGCGACTTCGGCGTGCTGGCGCCGCCCTTGGCCCTGCACTCGGCCGCCCCGCTGCCGCTGGCGGCGAACTGGCTGCTGCTGCGCGAGACGCTCCTGGTCGAGGGGCGGGTGGACCGGGCCGTGAAGGAGGCCGTCGCCACCGAGGTGTCCCGGGCCAACTCCTGCCCGTACTGCGTCGAGGTCCACCAGGCCACCCTGGAGGCACTGCCGCAGGAGGCGGAGGCCGCGGCCACCGGCGCCGTGGCGCGGTGGATCCGGGCGGCGGCCGACGGGCTGGAGCCCGGCCCGGCCCCGTTCACCGCGGAGGCGGCGCCCGAGATCCTGGGCGTCGCGCTCACCTTCCACTACCTCAACCGCATGGTCGGGATCTTCCTGGAGGACTCGCCGCTGCCCCCGCAGACTCCGGGCGCCGCCCGCGCCACGATCCTGCGCACCGTGGCCCGCGCCATGCGCCCGGTCGCCGGACCCCCGGTCGCCGGCGCCTCCCTGGACCTGCTGCCCGACGCCCCGCTGCCGGCCGGCCTGGAATGGGCCCTGCCCGCACCGGCCGTGGCAGGAGCGCTCGCCCGGTCGTCCGCCGCCGTCACCGAAGCCGCGCGCTGGGTGCCGCAGCCCGTACGGGACCTCCTGGCGGCGCGCCTCGCCGCCTGGGACGGCGTTCCCGTCGGCATCGGCTCCGTCTGGCTGGACGAGGCCCTCGCCACGGTCACCCCGCCGCACCGCGCCGCCGCCCGGCTCGCGCTCCTGACCGCGTTCGCCGCGTACCGCGTCACGGACCGGGACATCGCGGCGGTGCGCGAACACCACCCCTCCGACCGGGAGATCGTCGAACTCACCTCCTGGGCGTCGCTGACCACCGCGCTGCACCTCACGGCCCGCATGGGCGCCGGCCTCACGGCGGCCCCGCGCACCTGACCCGCGGCGCCCGCGACACGCGAACGGCCCCGGTGCCTCCCCTCGACGGGGCGGCACCGGGGCCGTCGTCCGTGCGGCCCGCTCAGGCGGCCGCCGGCTCGATGTCGATGCGGATCTCCTCGCGGGACAGGCGCTCGCACAGCTCGACCGCGCTGTCCGTGTCACCGGCGCGCACCACGACGCAGCCGAGGCGGTCCCAGTTGTCGCGCAGCGGGCGAACCGTGTCGCCCGCAGCCACGGAGACCTGGGCGATCAGCACGTCGTCCCGTGCCGCGACCTCCTCGACGCCGGACACCGCGGTGACGGTGCCCGGAGCGCGCAGCACGAAGCGCGTGCACGCCGCGCCCGTGGCGTCGGGGGCCGTGGCCAGTGCCTCGGTGAGGCCGACCGACCAGGCGGCGCCGTAGGCGACCATGTCGATGCCGTACGCGGCCTGGACAAGCTCGACGATGTGGTCCCCGCCCAGGCGGTTGTGGGACTCGATCACGACGGGGCCGCGGCTGCTGAGCCGGATCTCGGTGTGGCTGGGGCCGTCGGTGACGCCCATGCCGGTGAGGAACTCCTCGACGGCGCCGGTGATCCGGTCGCGGTCGCCGTCCGCGAGCCGGGCCGGCATCGCGTGGCCGAGCTCGGCGAAGTGGGTCTCGTCCACGAGCTTCTCCGTGACCGCGACGACCACGTGCCGGCCCGCGAAGCTGAGCGCCTCGACGCTGAACTCGGGCCCGTCGATGTACGACTCCATGAGGAAGCCTTCCACCACGAACATGGTCGACCCGCGGTCGGTGCGGCCGCCGTCCAGCTCCTTCACGCGCGCCCAGACGCGGTCCAGGTCCTCGGGGCCCTCGGCCCGGATCAGACCGAACCCGGCCGTCGTGGAGACCGGCTTGACGATGTACGGGTAGCCGGCCAGCTCCCCGAACGCCTCCAAGGACGCCCGGCCCTCGACGCGGGCGACGTGCGGGGCGGGCAGCCCCTGCGCGATGAGGTGGCGCCGCATCAGCCACTTGTCGCGCATCCTGCGGCTCACCTCGTAGCGCCGGCCGTCGCTCAGGCCGAAGAGGTCGGCCAGCCGGGCCGCCGGGTTCAGGCCCGGCTCCGTGAGCGAGACCACGGCGTCGACGCCGTACACCGTGCGCGCCGCCTCGGCGAAGGGCAGGACGGTGTCCCAGTCGGTGTAGTCGACGATCAGGGTCACATCGGCGGTCCGCGTCTGGAACGCGGTGACCTTGTCCGGGTGCTGGACGAGGACGACGCGGACGCCGAGAGCCTTGAAGCGCTCCAGGTGGACGTCGACGCCGCCGATCAGCAGGACGGTGGGGGTACTCAACGGACGGTTCCCTTCGAAAGGACGGAGACGGGTTCCCGGACGACCACCCGCAGCTGCTCCCGTACGGAGGCGATCCGGTCGGCCGCCTCCTGCGGTGAGGCACCGTCGACGACGACGTACCCGTGCCGGGTGAAGGAGTCGGTGGTGTGGGGCAGCAGGTCGCCGGGCTGGTACGGGAAGTGCAGGGCGTGCACGTACGGCAGGGCGCGGACCGGCTCGAGGCCGGTGACGGACTCCAGCGGTCCGGTGGGGAAGCGGAAGAAGCCGATGGCGGCGAAGCGGTGGGCCACCGGCACGGGGACCGGCAGGCCCGCCAGCGCGCGGAAGACCGACGCCTCGATGTCGTAACCGCGTGCCACCTCCACCAGCAGCGGGATGCGGTCGCCGCCCAGCCGGGCCTGCGACTCCACGATCCGCGGACCGGCGGCGGTGAGGATCACCTCGGTGTGCGCGGGCCCGAACCGGTGCCCCGCCAGGTCCAGCAGTCCGGTCACCACGGCACGCAGGGCGCTCTCCTGGGGCACGGGCAGCGGCGCGGGGTGGACGTGGCCGGTCTCGATGAAGCCCGGCGGACCGCTGGTCTGCTTGGCGGTGACACCGACGACGTGGTGGACGCCGTCCACGGTGAGGGTCTCGACGCTGTACTCGGGCCCCTTCAAGTACTCCTCGACGATGTACGGGCCGCCGAGGCCGGCGGCGGCCACCCGCTCGGCCCACTCGTCGACATCGGACGGCTCCCGGATCAGCGCGACGCCGCGGCTGCCCGAGGCGGCGGCCGGCTTCACGATCACCGGCCCTGCGAAGGAGCCGACGGCGGCCCGGGCGGCCTCCACGGACGCGGCGCGCTCGGCCCGCACCACGGACGTCCCGGCGGCGTTGAGCAGCCGGCGCATGGCGCCCTTGTCGTTGAGCAGGTGCACGGCCTCGGCGCCGTTGGGCGACAGGCCGAGCTCCTCCGCCGCGGCGACGGCCACACCCATGGTGTCCTCGGAGCCCAGGTGCAGGACGTGGTCGACGGCGTGGGTGCGGGCGGTCTCGACGATCAGGTCGCGCAGGCCCTGTGCGTCGCCGAAATCGGTGAGCAGCAGTTCCCGGGAGTGGAGCGCCACCTCGTCCAGGTACGACTGCTCGCGCAGGGACGGGTCCCATATCGACCAGACCTCGAAGCCGGCCTCCACCGCCTTGCGGACGAACTGGCTGTAGGGCATGACCATCAAGAGTCGCCGGGGCACGGCGGTGTGCGTCATCTGGCTCGGCTCCGTTCGTTGGTTCGGGGGTGTCACGCGGCCAGGGAGGAGGCCGCTGCCTCACCCCGGGCGTCCCGCGCCCGCTGGGCGGTGCGTGCCCGCAGCAGGGAGCGGTACAGCAGGATCGCGGCCAGGCCGGCGGTGCCGTAGAGCAGGCTCATGCCGAGCGCGGGGACGAAGGCGCCGACGCTCACGCACAGGGCGGCCACGAGCAGTCCGGCCCGGGCGTTGAGCGCGTAGGCCGCCATGTACTTCGTACGGGAGTGCGCGGGCACCAGGTCGGCCAGCAGGGTCTGGCGGACCGGGATGCTGGCGATCTCGCCGAGGGTGAGCAGCACGGCTGCGGCGATCAGCAGCCAGGCGGAGTTGCTGACGGCCCAGACCATGTAGCCGGCGGTGAACACGGCGATGCCCGCGTAGAGCCGGGTGCGCTCGGAGGTCCGTGCGAGGAGGCCCTTGGCGGCCAGCACCAGTGCGACCACGAGCGCGGCGTTCACGGCTCTCAGGATGCCGAGGATCAGGACGCCGTCGACGGCCGGCGCCCAGGAGCCGATGGTGGCCAGGGTCTGGGTCGGGAACTCGTCGGCGAGGCGGACCGCGATGTAGTACCCGATCTGCATCTCGACGGCGGCGATCAGGGCGGCCGCGGACAGCTGCTTGAGGAACAGGCGGTCGCGGGCGACGGCGAGGTAGCCGCGCAGCATGGCGCCGGGGCCGGTCGCCGCGTCCCTGGCGCCGGCGGGCGCGGTCTCGCTGATCCAGCGCCAGATCACGGCGGTGGTCAGGGCGCACGCCACGGCCGCGGCGGTCAGCAGCTGCGTGAAGTGGCCGTCGTAGAAGAAGCCGCCGATCAGGGCGCCGACGGTGAAGGCGACGTTGATCGACCAGTAGTTGATCGTGTAGACGAGCGGGCGGTTCTCGGGAGTCGAGACGTCGACCATCATCGCGTCGGCGGCGGGCGTGGCCAGCTGCGCGGCGCACGTGTTGGCCAGGAAGAGGAGGAAGGTGGCCACACCGGAGGACCACCAGGGCGAATTGGCGAGCGCGAGCAGCGCGAAGCAGACCGTCGCACCCAACTCGCCGGCCACGAGCAGGGGCCGCCGGCCGTACACGTCGGCGAGATGGCCGCCGATGAAGTTGCTGGCGATGCCCGCCGCGGCCACCGCGAGGGTCAGCGCGCCGGCCGTCGCCGCCCCGTAGAGGGCGGCGAGATGGATGACCAGGAGCGGCATCAGCATCACGGACAGCAGGCGCTGGACGAATCCGACGCAGATCCTCAGCCGGATGTTGGGGTGCAGGTCGCGGAAGTTCATCGCGGAGTCCGGGGTGCCTGTGCCGGGTGTTCGTCGGCCAGGCGGCCGCCCTTGCCCCAGTGGCCGGGGTCGACGTCCCGGACGATCACGGTGACGGATTCCTTCGGACAGCCGGACACGCGCGTGACGACGTCGGTGATCCCTGCCACCAGTTCGCTGCGCGCGGCGCGGTCGTTGCCCTCCCACCAGTTGACGGTGATCACCGGCATGTAGGTGTTCCTCTTCTCTCCACGGGCTATTCGAGGGAATTGCCAGGACGGCGGCAGAGTGATTCCAGGCTTACCGAGGGGAGCACGAAGGGAGCGGGGGGACAAGAATTCGCGACGGCGCGCTGCGACTTCGGCGACTTGGTGAAGTCGTCGTACTCCCCGTGGGTCTGTTGCCCCGTCAACGACCTCGTGGTTGGCTCGGCCCCGTCCTGTCCGGCAGGTCCCGTCCGACCTGCTGACCATCCCTCCCGTGACCGGTGAGCGCCTGCGCTCAGTGGCGGGGCACGGCGCGCCGGCACGGGGGGCGCAGGACCTCTGCCGCGCTCGGAAGGAATCTGGTGTCCACGTTCGACATACGAAAGATCGGCGGCCGTATCGGCGCGGAGGTGATGGGCGTCGACCTTTCCGCTGGTATTTCCGATTCTGTTTTCGGGCAGATCAACGAGGCGTTCCTGGAGCACAAGGTGCTCTTCTTCCGGAACCAGGACATCACCGACGACCAGCAGCTGGAATTCGCGGGCCGATTCGGTCCGCTCACCCAGAAGCACCCGCTGATGCGCACCGTCGACGGAGCCCCGCAGGTGCTCGCCGTCGACGGCGACGACCAGCGCGCCGACCACTGGCACACCGACATCAGCTTCACCACCACCCCCTCCCTCGGGACGACGCTGCGCAGCGTCGTCCTGCCGCCGTACGGCGGGGACACCCTCGTCGCCAACGCGGCCGCGGGTTACAAGGACCTGCCGGCCGAGCTGCGCGAGATCGCCGACCGCCTGTGGGCCGTGCACACCAACCACGCCGAGCAGCCGCGGCTGGGCACAGAACGCGGGGACAAGGTCCGCGAGGCGTTCCTGGCCCGCCGGTTCGAGGCCGCCCACCCGGTCGTGCGCGTCCACCCGGAGTCCGGCGAGCCGAGCCTCTTCCTGGGCGGCTTCGCCCAGTGGCTGGTGGGCATGGAGGTCCGCGACTCCCGGCCGATCATCGACGTCCTGCAGAGCTACGTGCGACGGCCGGAGAACACCGCCCGCTGGAGCTGGCGCCCGGGCGACGTCCTGATCTTCGACAACCGCAGCACCCAGCACTACGCGGTCAACGACTACGACGCCCACAAGCGCGTGCTGCACCGCGTCTCCATCAACGGCGAGGTGGCCACGGGCCTCGACGGCAAGCAGAGCTACGCCATCAAGGAGGGCGAGTGAGCACCCGGGGACCGGCCGGCTTCGCCCGGCGGCTGCGCGACCGCGAGCGGCTCGTCGGCTACTGGATCGCCTGCGACAACCCGGTGGGCACCGAGCGCATCGCGAGCCTCGGCTACGACTACATCGGCGTGGACGGCCAGCACGGCGTCATGCACCAGCCGGGCTGGCAGGCCGCGATGCTCGCGGTCGACTCCTGGCAGATCTCCGCCGGCCTGATCCGCGTTCCGTCCGCGGACCCGATCGCCATCGGTGTCGCACTCGACACCGGGGCGCGCGGCGTCATCGTCCCCATGGTCGACACCGCCGAGCAGACCCTGACGGCCGTGCGCGCCTGCCGCCACCACCCGGCGGGCACGCGAAGCCTCGCGGGGCCGGTCCGCGCCGAGCTGCGGGTGGGCTCCGTACCGTCCGACATCGACGGCGAGACCGCCTGCATCGTGATGATCGAGACGGCCTCCGCCCTGGAGAACCTCGAGGCCATCTGCGCCGTGCCCGGTCTCGACGCGGTCTACGTGGGCCCCGCGGACCTGTCCGCCGCGCTCGGCGCCCGCTGGTTCGGCGACCCCTCGGCCTCCGCCGCACTGGAGGCGGCCCTGGAACGCGTCACCGAGACCGCCCGCCGGGCGGGCATCGCCTGCGGCATCCACTGCCTCGACGGGGAGAGCGCGGCCAAGAGGCTGACCGAGGGGTTCACCTTCGCCACGGTCTCCAGCGACATCACCCATCTGCAGCAGGCCGCGGCCGCACATCTCGCCGCCGCGGGCGCATGACACTCCTTGGGGGAGCAGTGACGACGCAGACCGAACCGTGGTCCGCAGGCCCGGCCGCGGCCGGCCGGCTGCCCGTACGCTCGCTGGACGAGCTGGTCGGCGGCACGCCGCTGCTGGAAGTGGACCTGGCGGGTCTGGCGCCGTCCGTGCGTCTGCTGGCCAAGCTGGAGATGTTCAACCCCCTGTTCAGCGTCAAGGACCGGGCGGCGCTCGCGATGCTGCGCGAGGCCGAGGAGTCGGGGCTGCTGCCCGCTTCCGGCGGCACCGTCATCGAGTGCTCCTCCGGCAGCACCGGCATCTCGTTCGCGGCGCTGTGCGCCCGGCGCGGTCACCGCTGCGTCATCGTGATGCCCGACAACGCCAACGAGGAGCGCCGCCGCCTCCTGGACGTGCTGGGCGCCGAGGTGGTCCTCGTACCGCACCGGGACGGGCTGATGGCCGCCTGGGCGCACGCCGAGGCGCTCCAGCGGGCCACACCCGGATCGTGGGTGCCGCACCAGGACCGCAACCCGGCCAACGCCCGGTCCCACTACGAGAGCACCGGACCCGAGATCTGGGAGGCCACCGGGGGCGCGGTCGACGTGCTCGTGTGCGGGGTCGGCACCGGCGGCACCATCACCGGTACCGCCCGCTACCTCAAGGAACGCCGGGACGTCCACGTCGTCGCCGTCGAACCGGCCCGCTCCGCCGTACTGTCCGGCGGCGCGGCCGGCCCGCACGGCATCCCCGGAATCGGCGCCGGCTACGTCTCGGACATCACAGATCTCACCCTCATCGACGAGGTCGTCGCCGTGCCGGACGAGGCCGCAGCCGCCACTGCCCGCGAGATCGTACGTGCCACCGGCCTGCCGGTCGGCACCTCTTCGGGAGCCGCCGCCTGGGCGAGCTGCAGCGTCACCGCGCATCCGCGCTGGGCGGGTGCGACGGTGGTCACCGTCTTCCCCGACAGCGGGGAGCGCTACTTGTCCACGGCACGCGGCTGACCCGTCGTCTCCTCACGGAAAGACAGGCAGACATGTGCCGGATCTACGGCTACTTCAACGCGGCGGCGACGCCGCACGAGATGCGCACCGTCGCGGCGCTCCAGCGCCACGGCGGCCCCGACGCCACGGGCATCCGCCAGGAGGTCCTCTGGGGGCTGGGCAACAACCGGCTCGCCGTCGTGGACCTGGACGGCGGAGCGCAGCCCTACGGGCTGGGCGGCCGCATCCAGGTCGTCTTCAACGGGGAGATCTACAACCACGGAGCACTGCGCCACCGCCTCGAAGGCCTCGGCCACCACTTCGAGGACCGCTGTGACGGCGCCGTCATACCCGCCCTCTACCTGGAGTACGGGGACGACTTCACCGACCACCTCGACGGCATGTACTCCATCGCGCTGGTCGACCTGCGCGGCGAGGTGCCCCGGCTGCTGCTGGCCACCGACGAGATGGGCATGAAGCCCCTCTACTACCGGTGGGACGCGGCGGCCCGCTCGCTGCACTTCTCCTCCGAGATCCCGGCGCTGCTCGGCTTCGGCGGGGCCGCACCCCGGATGCGCGAGGAGTCCCTGGACGCGTACCTGGCCACCCGCACCCCCTTCGGCGCGCAGACGATGTTCGAGGGCGTCGAGGTCATGGCCCCGGCGACCACCATGGTGTGCGCCCTGGGCAGCGCGCCGAGCACCCGGCGGCGCCCGGCCGCCGCACTGCCGCAGCCCGGTCCCGGGGACGCGGCGGCCACGGCCGTACGGGTCCGGCGCACCCTGCGCGAGGAGGTCGGCCGGCTGCTCGTCGCCGACGTGCCCGTCGCGCTGATCACCTCCGGCGGACTCGACTCCAGCCTGGTGACCGCGCTGGCCGCCGAGCACGGCCCGGTGCACTCCTTCAACATCGCCTACAAGGGCTCCTGGCCCTTCGACGAACGGCACTTCGCCCGGCAGGCCGCCGAACGCGCGCGGGCCGTGTACCACCAGGTGGAGATCGACCCGGCGGACTTCCCGGCGCTGCTGGAGGAGACCGTCTGGCACCTGGGGCAGCCCAACGCCGACCCCATCGCCCTCAGCACGTACGCCCTGTTCAAGGCCGTGCGCGCGGCCGGCTTCACCGTCGCGCTGACCGGCGACGCCGCCGACGAGGTCTTCGGCGGGTACGGGCGGATGCAGCACGCCGCCGAGTCCGCGGCGGCCGGCGCCGCCTGGGCGCCGGGCTACCTGGACGCGCTGTCGGCCGTGCCGGCCGCGCTGCGCCGCTCCCTGTACACCGACGCCTTCCGCGAGCGCCTGCGCGAGGTACCGGCCCTGCCGTCCGACGCGGAGGCCGACCTGCTGCACGGCCCCGGCACCGTCCTGGAACGCATCACCCGCTTCGAACTGGGCCACCGGCTGCCCGCCTACCACCTGCGCCGCGTCGACCACCTCAGCATGGCCGGCTCCATCGAGGTGCGCCTGCCGTTCTGCCAGAGCTCCGTCGTCGCCCTCGGCCGCTCGCTGCCCGACCGGCTGAGGCTGCACGACGGCCAGGTCAAGCGGACCCTGTACGCGGCGGCCGCCGGCCTGCTGCCCGACAGCGTGCTCGACCGACCGAAGCAGCCGTTCACCCTCCCGATCACCGCGATGCTGCGCCCCGGGCAGCCCATGTGGACCCAGGCCCGGGACCTGCTCACGCCCGCCCGGCTCGAAGCCGACGGCCGGCTCGACGCCGCCGCCGTGCGGGCGCTGTTCACCGCGCAGGCCGAACGGCCCGGCGACACCACGGCCCTGGCCCTGTGGTCGCTGCTCGTGCACGAGGTGTGGCGCGAACAGTTCCACCCCGCCCGCACGGCAGCGCACCCCGCCGCCGCCCCGCACGCGTCCGTGGCGGTGGCCGCGTGATCGGCCACCTCGCCTACGCCGCGGGCAGCCCCTGCCCCACCTTCGTCCTCGACGCGGCCCGTCTGCCGCGCGAGGAGACGGCCCTGCTGGTGCACCTGGCCGAGGCCCGCCGCTACCTCGCCTCCGCGGGCGGCGCGCACGTCCTGAAGATCGCGCTGGTCGAACCGTCCGCGCACCCGATGTTCGACCTGGACTACCGGTTCGTCCAGGCCCTGCCGGGTGCGCCCGACCAGTTCGACCTGCGCGGCTCCTGCGGCCACTCGATCCTGTCGGCGGTCGTCGCGGCGGCCCGGTCGGGGATGCTGGAGCGCCTCGTGCCGGGCGTACGGATCCGCGTGAACGTCCTCAACAACGGGGACAGCGTGGTGTGCGAGGTCGACCGGGCCGAACGCGACGAGGTCCGCTTCACGGTCACCTTCGTCCAGCCCCGGCCGGTCCCCTTCGCCGAACTGCTTCCCACCGGCCTGCCCCGCACCGTGCTCGACACCGGCGGAGAGCGCCACGAGGTGTCGATGGTGGCCAGCGCCAACACGTACGCCTTCGTCGACGCCCGCACCCTGGGGATCGCGGACACCGCCGCCCTGTTCGGCGCCGGGGACGACCTGCTGCGCCGCCTGGAACGCATCCGGGGTGCCGCCGCCGACCTGCTGGGATGGCGCCGCGACGGGGCCTTCCCCAAGATCGCCGCGATCCTTCCCGGGGAGGACGGCGGCCTCTCCGCCCGCGCGGTCACCGTGCCCGGCTGGCACCCGACGATCGCGCTGACCGGAGCCGTGTGCCTGGGCACCGCCGTCCGCATCCCGCACACCGTGCCCTGGCGGATCGCCCGCGAACAGGGCGCGGCGGACGGCCTGGTGGACATCACCACGCCCGGCGGCCGCACGGCCGTCGCCGCCGTGACCGCGCTGCACGGAGACGGCGCCGCGGACGGAGCCGGGGACGGCGCCCTGTTGTGGTCGAGCGTCGCGCGCAAACACGTCACCTTCCAGGGCTCGTTCGTCCTGGAACCCCTGAGTCATCTGCAATTCGAGGAGGTCGCCCAATGCCTGGCGCTGTCGGGAGCCGCATGAAAACGAGGCTCGGACCCGAGCTGCACCAGCTGCTCCACGCGTCCGCCGAGAAGTCGGCGGCGACGGGTGAGCCGGACGGCGAGGCCGTGGCGGCGCTGCGCTCCAGCGGGCTGCTGGCCACCGCGGTCCCGCACGCCCACGGAGGGGCGGGCGGGGACGCCGGCGAGATCAACCGGGTCACCGCCGCGATCGCGGCCGCCAATCCGTCGGTGGCGATCATCGCGTTCCAGCACTTCGCGGTGAGCGCCCGGATCGCAGAGTGGGGCACCGAGGAGCAGAAGCGCACCCTGCTGCCGCGCCTGGCGGACGGCAGCGTGCTGGCCGCTTCGTCGTGGAGCGAACTCGGCGCGGGCGCGGCGAAGCAGAACCTGTCCAGTACGGGCGAACGCCGCTCCGACGGCGGCTGGGTGCTCCGCGGGGCCAAGACGTTCACCACGGGCGCCGCCGTGGCCGACCTCTACCTGGTCCTGGTGAGCACCGGCGGGTCCGAGACCGACGAGCGGGTCGTGTACGGGGCCGCCGGGCAGACCTTCTTCCTCGTCGGGGCGGACAACCCCGGCCTCGTCCCGGACCTGGGACTGGACCTGGCCGGCATGCGCGGCTCCGCCACCGGACTGGTCACCCTCGACGACTGCGCCGTGTCCGACGCGGACCGCCTGGGCCCCGAGGGGCGGGCCGCCTCGATCATCGCGGGCGTCCGGGAGTCCGGGGCGACCCTGGGTGCGGTCTCGGCCGGCATCGCCCAGGCCGCCTTCGACCTGGCACTGACCCACGCCCGCTCGCGCGGGCTGCTGGAGCTGGCCACCGTGCGCCACCGCCTCGTGGCCCTGGCCACCCGGCTGGAGTCCGTACGCGCGACGGTGGAGCGGGCCGGTGCCCGCACCGCCCCCGACCCGGGCCTGGCCACCCTGCACAGCAAGCTGTACGCCACCTCCGCCGCCGAGGAGATCTGCCTCGACGTCGCGCGGATGCTCGGCTCGGCCGGTTACCGCGCCGGCGGCAGCGCGGACCGGCTGCTCGCGGACGCCCGCGGGGTGGGACTGATGGGTCCGACCAACGACCTCTGCCGGGAAGTGGTGGCGCTGTCATGGACCGCCTGAACCCCGCCGCCGGGGCCACCGAACTCGTCGTCAGCGGACGCCGCCTGGTCACCCCCCAGGGGGTGCGCCCCGGTCACCTGCTGATCAGCGGCGGCCGGATCACGGACGTCTCGGACACCGACACGGCGCCCGCCTCCGTCCCCCGCGTCGACGCGGGCGACCGCTACGTCCTGCCCGGCCTCATCGACACCCACGTGCACTTCAGGACCCCCGGTCTGACCCACAAGGAGGACTGGGAGCACGGCAGCCGGGCCGCCGTCCGCGGTGGCGTCACCACGGTGATGGACATGCCGAACACCCGCCCGCCCACCCTCGACCCCGAGGCCGTGCTGGCCAAGGCGGCCCTCGTGCAGGGCCATTCGCTCGTGGACTACCGGCTCCACATCGGCCTGGACCCCGACCACCCCGAAATCCTGGCCCACCTGGACCCGGACATCGCCACCAGCGCCAAGATCTTCATGGCGGGCCACCACACGGCGCCCACCGTGGTGCGCGACGCCGCGCAACTGGAGAAGGCCTTCGCCGCCGCCGCGGAGGGCGGCGTCCAGCTCGTCCTGCACGCCGAGGACGACGACCTGTTCGCACTGCTCGACGCGTGGTGGGGCGAGCCCGACAGCTATCTGGAGTACGAGACGCGCCGCCCGCGCACAGGCGGCATCGTCGCCGTCGCGAAGATCATCGATCTGGTGCGACGGTACGGCACCCGGGCCCACATCCTGCACCTGTCCAGCGTCGAGGAGGCGGACCTGGTCTGCGCGGCGCAGGCCGCCGGCCACCCCGTCACCTTCGAAGTCACCGGCCACCACCTGTCGTTCACCGACCAGGACACCCGGCGCCTCGGCGCCCGCACCCGGCTGTCGCCCTCGATCCGCGGTCAGAGCGACCAGGACCGGCTGTGGCAGGCCCTGTGGCGGGCCCAGGCCTCCACGCTGGGCAGCGACCACGCCCCGCACACCGTCGCGGAGAAGACGAGCACTCCCGCGCAGTCGCCACCCGGCCTGCCCGGAGTGCAGGAGCTCGCCGTCGCCGTGTGGACCGGCATGCGCCGGCGCCGGCCCGACGAGGATCCCGACATCGCGATCGCCCGTCTCGCGCACCACATGGCCGCCGTTCCCGCCGAGCTGTTCCGGCTGCCCGGCAAGGGACGCCTGGAGCCGGGTGCCGACGCCGACCTCGTCGTCTTCGCGCCCGACACGCCCTGGATGTTCTCCGCCCACGACGTGGAGAGCAAGTGCGGCTGGTCGGCGTACGAGGGCTGGACCTTCACCGGACAGGTCGACAAGACCCTGCGCGCGGGCCGCACCGTGTGGGACGCGGCCACAGGATCCTTCGGCGCGTACGACGGCCGGCTTCTGCGGGCGGCTCCCGCACCCACCAGACAGGAGAGCTGAAGCATGGTCAAGAGGAAGTCAGTCGTCATCGCGGGCGGCGGCATCGGCGGCCTGGCGGCGGCGGTCGCGCTGGCCGGCGCCGGCAACGGCGTCATCGTCGTCGAACGGTCCGGGCGGATGGGCACCCAGGGCTCCGGCCTGATGCTGTACCCCAACGGGGTGAGGGCCGTGGACGCCCTCGGAGCCCGGCTGGGAGCACGCATCCGCTCGCTCGGCCACGTCACCCGGCCCGACGAGGTCCGGGTGCTGATGGACTCGGCGGGCACGGTCCTCGCACAGGAGCCGATCGGAGCGATGGGGGAGGAGCAGGGCGCCCCCCAGATACCGATGCTGCGCAGCGCCCTGCAAAGGGCCCTGCTCGACGAGGCCCTCGCCGCGGGCGCGGCAGTGATGCCCGGAGTCGCCGTCGAGGACTACACCTCGGCCGACGACGCCGTCTCCGTGCTGCTGTCCGACGGCAAGACGCTCGACTGCGGCGTCCTGGTGGGAGCGGACGGCATCCATTCGGCCGTACGGCGCCGCATGCTCGTGGACGGGCCCGCGCAGTACCGCGGCTACTCCTCGGTGCGCGGCCGCACCAAGGGATCCGTACTCGGCCAGCGTTCCTACGTGGTCAACGGCCGCGGCATCCAGCTCTTCATCGCCCCCGTCGGCGGGGACACCCTGTACTGGACCGCCAAGATCACCTCGCGCGCCGGGGCGTGGCCCGCCAAGAGCCCGGCCCGCGCACAGGAGGACCTGGCCGCCGCCATGGCCGGATGGCACGCCCCCGTACGCGACCTGATCCGCCACGCGGACCCGCTCGACATCGTGGTGACCGACATCCACGACCGCGACCCGGCACCGCGCTGGGTCGACGGCAGGGTCGCCCTCCTCGGCGACGCGGCGCACCCGATGGTCCCCGCCCTCGGCCAGGGCGCCAACATGGCGCTGGAGGACGCGGTCGTGCTCGCCGACGCCATGGCCGCGCACGAGGACGCGGCGTCCGCGCTGCTCGCCTATGAGCACGAGCGCCGGGACCGGACGGCCGCCGTGGTCCTCAAGTCCCGCCGGCAGGGCGCCCTGGACCAGGGCGCCGGCCAGGCCGCGGAGGAACAGCGCAACGCCCGTGTGAAGGCCGAGGGCCGCAAGGACGCCGACACCGACGACGTACTCGGCTGGCGCCCGCTGGCCCGGACCCGCGACCGGTCCAACGCGCCGGCCGTGGCCGACCTGCCGGAACGGGCCCGTACGGAGGCCGCCGACGCGCCGCACATCGTCCTCATCAGCGGATCCCTGCGCCGGGGATCCACCTCGGACCGCGTCGCCGACTGGTGTGCGCAGGGCTGCGGCGGACAGGGAGCCACCACCCGCGTCTTCTACGGCGGCGACGTCGACTTCCCCGCCTACCGGCCCGGACTGGGCGCGTCCCGGCCCGACGTCCAGGAGTTCCTGGACGAACTGCGCCGCGCCGACGGCGTCGTCCTGGTCTCGCCGACCTACCACGGCACCGTCTCCGGCCTCCTGAAGAACGCCGTCGACTACATCAACGACCTGGACGGGCCCACGCCCTACCTCGAAGGCCGTGCCGTCGGCTGCGTTGCCGTCGGCGCCGGAGCCCAGGGCGCGGTCTCCACGCTGGCCACGCTGCGCACCATCGGCCACGCGGTGCGCGGCTGGCCCACCCCGATCGGCGTGGCCGTCTCCCAGGCGCCCACGCCCCTGCCGGCGGGGGCGCAGCCGTCCACCCCGGACGGGGAGCGCCTCCTCCAGATGGTCTCCCAGGTCATGTGGATGGGCCGGGTACGCGTGGCCCAGAGGCCCGCGCTGCTCGGCGCCGCGGCCTGACCTCCACCCACCCGACACAAGGAGCAGCATCCATGTCCGCAGCATCCATGTCCGCAGTATTTGCGACCGAGTCCGCAGTACCCGCGACGGGGGCGGCCTACCACGCGGTCCCGAGCCTGCTCGGGCCCGTCTGGCGCGACGCGAACGTCCGGACCGGCCCGTCCCTGGAGAGCCCGGTCGTCCAGCTCCTGCTGCCCGACGCCGCGGTCAGCCACCGGGCGGAGGGCTGGCAGCTCGGCGACGAGGTGGTCGAGGGCGAGCACCGGGACGGCGTGATCGTCAGCTCCGTCTGGTTCAAGATCGACGGCGGCTGGTCGAGCGCCGTCAACTTCGAGCCGGAAACGGTCTCGACGGTTCTGGAAGAGCAAGATCCCACTCGATAGAAGGGGGTACGGACCGTGTCCGCACTCAGCAGGGAGCTCAGCGAACGCATCGTCACCGAGACCGGCACCGAGGCCCCGTCCACCGACGAGGCCGCCGAGTTCGAGGAGTGGCTCGAGGTCGTCAGGGTGTCTCACGAGGAGCTCTACGCCTGCGTAGCCGGCGAGATCGAGTCGCACATCATGACGAAGGGCTTCTGACCGCCGGTGCGCCCGGGACCCGTCCCGGGCGCCCCCACACGGGCACCGGCACCCGCACCGGCACCCGCACCCGGACAACGGCCGAAGGGGCCGCCGCCATGACCACCGCGTTCCCCTACCTGGGCACGGGCCCCGACGCCATCGAGTCCCTCGCGCACACCCGCATCTCGTGCTGGGTGCACTGCCTGCGCGACGCCCTGTACGCCACCGGACTGCGCGAGACCGCGTCCGCCCTGGCCCAGCCGCTGGACTTCGTCGTCGAACGCACCGCGGAGGGCGACCTGCTCACCCTGTACGGGGGCCAGGACGCCGACTACCACCACCCGCGCTTCCAGCGCGGCCTCAGCGCCCGCTGGGAGACCTCCCCGCAGGACGAGGAACGGGCGCTCGACACGGTCCGGCGGGAACTCGCCCGCGGCCACGCCGTGCCGGTCTCCCCCGACCTGCGCGGCATGCGGCACTCGGAGTTCTACCGCGTCCCCTACGTCGGCTACCCGCACACCTTCCTGGTGCACGGGGTCGGCCCGAGCACCTCCCTGGCCGCGGACCGCAACACCCGTGCGAGCAGCGGCTTCACCGACAACCGGGGCACCGTCCCCACCGGAGAACTGCGCCGGGCCATGGCCGGAGCACCCGTCCTGGTCTGGGACACCGGGCCGCCCACCGCCGACTGGCCCGACGAGCTGAACGGGCTTCTGGAGCGCTCCGTACGCCGGATGACCGAGCCTGGCCGGGCCGAGGCAGGTCTCGCCGGGCTGCTGGCCCTGCCCGGCGTACTGGAGGAACTGGAGCCGCACGCCGGCCGCGCGCGACTGCTCCAGATGCGCGTCGCCGGGCCGCTGCAGCGCCAGGTCGCCGGTGACCGCCTGCTCCTCGCCCGGGTCCTCGCCACGGACCCGTGGCTGGCGGAACGCGACCCGCGTACGGCGGCGCTGGCCGCCGAGTGCGCCGAGCTGACCCGGGCCTCCTCCGACGCGCTCGTGGACCTGGCCCGCGCCGTCTTCCTGCTCAGCCGGTCCTGGTCCGCCGACACCCTGCGGCTGTGCGCGCGGCGCGCCAACCGGGTCCACGAACTCGACGCCCGGGCCGCGGACCGGATGGGCGCGCTCGGTGCGGCCCTCAGCGGCCGACGGCGGAGACCACCAGAACCGCGTTGTTCCCGCTGAACCCGAAGCTGTTGACGAGCGCGTGTTCCGCCCGCGCCGCGGGCACGGCGGCGGTGACCGGTCTGACCCCGTCCGGGACCTCCATCGGGCTGCGCAGACCCGGGGTTCCGGGCACCCACGCATCGCGCAGGAACCCCGACGCGGCGACCACCCCGGGGAACGCCGAGGCGTGCAGCAGATGCCCGACGGCCCCCTTGTGGGAACTCACCGGCACCGGGCCCCAGCCCAGTGCCCGGGACACCTCGCCCACGGCGGCCACCTCCGCGGCGTCCCCCTGGACGGTCCCCGTGGCGTGCGCGTGGACGTAGTCGACACGGCCCACGCCCGCGTCCTCCAGGGCGGCGAGCATGCAGTCCCGGATCGCCGCGGGCTCCGAGGCCACCGCGCGGGTCGAGTCGACCAGGCAGGCGGCGCCGCTCAGCAGGGCCTGCGGCCGGTGGCCCCGGTCGAGCGCGGCGGCCCGGGTCTCCAGGACGAACGCCCCGCCGCCCTCGCCGACGGTCAGTCCGTCCCGCTCGGAGTCGAACGGCCGCGCACCCGCCGGGCTCAGCGTCCTGACCACGTCCATGCTCTCGTACTCGTACGGGTTGAGCGCGCTGGCACCCACGACCAGCGCCGTCGTACCCAGACCGGACAGCAGCCACTCCCGCGCGAAGGCGGCGCCGAAGGCCGCGGACGCGCACGCGTGCGACAGGTGGACCACCGCGGTGGCGCCCGGCGCGGCCCCGCACGCCGCGAGCAGCACGTCCGGGTCGGGACCGGTGAAGTCCCCGCCCCGGCCGGGGCCCGGCGTGTCCGCGGAGAGCTCCATGGCCTGGGACACGATCACCACCAGGGAGCCGTCCGGGAGCCGTCGCAGACCCGCCGCGCGCAGCGCCTGCCGGGCCGCGGTCAGCGCGAGGCGCTCCTTGCGGCGCCCGGGAGCCGCCGGGCAGTCGGCGGGCCGCACCGCGGCCACCGTCCGGCTGCGGAAGTCGCCCTCGAAGGCCGTCAGCGGCCCGAACGGCCGCGCGCCGCGCCGCAGTCCGTCCCAGAACGCCCGCGGCCCGCAGCCCAGCGCCGTCACCAGACCCGTCCCGGCCAGTGCCAGCGCGGTCACGCCGCGGCCTCCCCCGCCGCCCACGCCCGCAGCCGCACCCGGTCGTGCTTGCCGCTTCCGGTGCGGGGCAGCGCGGTCATGACGCGTACGGCACGCGGCCGGATCTGCGGGGGCAGACTGCGCCGGCAGACCTCGGTGACCCGCCCCGCAACCGCCCCGCGGTCCCCGTCCGCGCTCTCGACGAACGCCCACACCACGTCGCCCCGGTCCCCGCAGCGGACCCCGACCACCGCGGCGTCGAGGACCCCGGCCGCACTGCGCACCGCGTCCTCGACCACGGTGGGCGCCACCGTCTCGCCGTGGACGACCAGCACCTCCTTGATCCGCCCGCTGACGGTCAGCCATCCGCCGTCCGCCAGGCACCCCGTGTCCCCGGTGCGCAGCCAGCCGTCCCCGGTGAAGGCGTCCCGTGAGAGCTCGCCCGACTCCACGCGGAGATAGCCGAGCATCAGGCTCGGACTGCTCACCTGGATCTCCCCCGCGGGTCCCGCGATGCGGACCCGGACACCGTCGACGAGCCGTCCCACCGATCCCCGGCGCACGTCCCCCGGGGCGTTCAGGGCGACGTTGGGGCCGGCCTCGCTCAGCCCGTACCCGTCGTGCAGCGCGCCCCCGGTGACGCGCAGGAAATCGTCGTAGAGCGCCGGAGTCAGCACGTCCCCGCCGCACCCGCGGATCCGCAGGGCCCCCAGCCGCCGCGCCACGTCCCGGTCCTTGACGGCCTCGGCGGTCAGCATCCGGTACATCGAGGGGACCCCGTCCAGCGAGGTGACCGCCTCCTCGCCGAGCAGCGACAGGACCCGCCGCAGATGGAAGCCGCTCTCGGCGAACAGGTGGGCCCCGGTGGCACGCCAGACCTGGAGCACGCTGAACCCGTAGGCGTGCCGCAGCGGGAGCGGCAGCACCAGTCCGTCGCGCGAAGTGATCCCCATCCGCCGCCCCGTCGCACCGCCCTGGTGGACGAGAGCGGAGCGGGAGACGGCCACGGCCTTGGGATCCCCGGAGCTGCCGGAGGTCCAGAACACCGCGGCGGTCCGCTCGGGCAGGGCCGTCGCCGCCCCCAGCGGGGCCGGGGCCACGAGGGGCTCCCCGCCGGCCCCGCAGGTGATCAGGGCGGCGGGCGCGATCCGGCGCACGGGCGCCGCGCCGTCCAGCAGCAGCGGCGCCCCCACGCGCTCGGCGGCCACCGCGGCGGCCACGGCCGTCAGCGGGTGGTCGCAGGCCAGCGAGACCCCCCGGCCCGGCCCGGCACCGGCCGCCACCAGGGCCGCCGCCGTACGGGAGACCAGGCGGGCCAGATGGGCGGGCGCGACGGCCTCGCCGTCCACGGTCAGCGGCGGCAGGGCGCCCCGCGCCGGCCACGCGGCCCCGCTCACGCGGCATCCCCGGGCTCGTCGGCGAACAGGCCCCGTACGCCCACGGGGACGTCCGCGTCGCGGACCGGGACGGTGATCACGGCCAGGCGCCCGGCCCGGGTCACGTCCCGGGCCTCCTTCAGCGCCGCGGCGAGCTCCGACCCCGTGGTGCACCGGGCGGTCCAGCCGCCGGCGGCCGCCACCGCCGCCGGTACGTGTCCGGGGGCCGTGAACCGGGTCAGGCCGTCGGGCGCGTCCTCCGCGGCCCGCATGAAGCGGGGCCAGCCGTAGCCGCCGTTGTCCAGGACGAGCACGGTGATCCCGAGACCCTGTTCCACGGCCGTGGGCACCGCGGCCAGGCTCATCTCCAGCGCCCCGTCCCCGCACACGAGAACGGTGTCCCGGTCCGGGGCGGCCAGCGCCGCACCCACCGCGGCGGGCAGCCCGAACCCCACCATCGTCTGCTCGCCGGGGGTGACGACATGGGCCCGGTCGCTGACGGACAGCACCGGGAAGTGGTAGCCCCACATGTCGTGCAGACCGTTCTCCTGCACCAGGGTCGCGTCCCGGGAGAACGCGTGCTGCACGGCGCGCAGCGCCGCCGGCACGGTCAGCCCGTCCGTGTCCCCGTACGCGTCCGCCCCTGCGGAGTACCGGGCGTGCAGCTCCTCCCGCACCGCCCGCACCCGGGCCGCGCCGGCCCGGGCCCGCCCGGCGCGTGCCGCGCGCCCTTCCTCCAGTACGGCGGACAGCTGCTCCAGGACGACACGGGCGTCGCCGAGCAGCGCCGCCTCCGGCTCCACGGCGGTGAGGAAGACCGCCGGATCGATGTCGATGTGGACGAGCTTCGCGGAGTCCAGGGAGTCCCAGCCCATCCGGGCCGTCTCCTCCAGCCGCGAGCCGACCGCGAGGACCACATCGGCGCCGGCGAGCAGGCCGTCGGCCGGGGGAGTGGTGTACAGCCCCACCAGACCGCAGGCCAGCGGGTGTTCCTCGTCGACGGTCCCGCGGCCCGCCGCCGTGGTGAAGACGGGCGCGCCCAGCAGTTCCGCGAGCCTGCGCACGGCCGGACCGGCGCCCGACGGCTTGCACCCGCCGCCCGCCACGACGACGGGCAGCTCGGCGGCGGCCAGCAGTTCGGCCGCGCGGCGCACCTCGTCGGGGTCGGCGCCCGCACGGATCCGGCGCACGGCCCGGCCCCGGTCCGCCCCCGCGGCCGCCGGCGCCGCGCGCACCACTTCGTCGGCTATCTCCACGAGCACCACGCCGGGGCCGCCGTTGACGGCCAGGTGCACCGCCCGCCGCAGCGCCCAGACCAGCTGCCCCTCCCGCTCCACCAGGAAGCTCCACTTGACCAGCGGACCGGCCATGGCCGCCTGGTCGGTGTACTGGAAGCCGCCGCGCCCGATCCCGCTCACCGGCACCCGGGTGGTGACGACGAGCACCGGCGCCCCCAGAGAGGAGGCCTCCAGCAGCCCGGTGAGGGAATTGGCGAAACTGGGGCCCGAGTTGACGGCCAGGACGGCGGGCCGTCCCGAGACGGCCGCGTGCCCGATCGCCGCGCAGGCCGCGACCCGCTGGTCGCGTACGGGGACGACCCGGAGGCCCGGCTCGGACCCGGCCGCGTCCATCAGGCCGGGCTCGTCCGAAGGAAGTCCGAAGACGGCGTCGCAACCGGCGTCCACGAGGGTTCGGGCGACGACGTGCCAGGTGTGGTGGTCAGTGGTCACAATGCTCCTCGGCGGGTCGGGACGGATCAGGTGGTGCGGGCGATCTGGCGCAGGTAGGCGCGGGCGACCGCGCTGCGCTCCCACAGCGCCGGGCCGATGCCGGGCGGCGCCGGCGCGGACACCGGCGCCGGCCCCCGTACGGGCGGCGGGACCGGCGGGCCGGCGGGCGAAACCCGTGTGGCCACGGCCCAGAACGCCCCGGTGTCCGGGCGCCGCAGCACCTCGCAGACGTAGACGGACGGGGCGCGGCCGGAGCTCGCCATCACCTGGGCCAGGCGCACGGCGGCGGTGCCGTCCGCGGGGCGGGAGCCGAGCACGTATCCGGGCCCCTGCCAGCCCGTGGTCGCGATGAAGCGCTGGAGCAGCCCGGAGGGTTCGAGGGCCACGGAGTCGCAGGGGCGCAGCCGTCTGCCCGGGTCGTCGCGCCGCGCCACGAACTCGTCGGCGGCGTACCCGGTGTAGTCGGTCGCCGCGAGGATCACCGGCGCGACCCGGCCACCGCCCGCGGCGGCCGCCGCCGACGGCTCGTACAGATCGGACAGCGCCGCGCACACCGCGTCCGCGGCGTAGGGATCCGCGAGCAGCCGGCGCGGCCCGACCGCGGGCACCGGCGGATCGCCCTCCTCGCGTCCGCGGACGACGGGCGGACTCAGCACGGACGTCAAGGGCGGGCTCTGCGTCCGGCCTCGGCGGACAGCAGCAGCGGGCGTCCGCTGACGCCCCCCGGCCGGCGGACGCTGCTGGCCCGCGGACCGTAGCCGCCGAACGGGCGGTTGCCGTCCTCCACGTCGAAGGTGATGCGGTCCTGGCACACCACGCTCGTCGAGATGCGGGTCTGCGCCAGCCCCGGCTCGCCGAACACCGACACGTACATGCCGCGGGCCGTCTCCTCGGGGGAGTGCAGCCACTGCCGGATCTGCCCCGCGTGCTCGTACTCCATGGTCAGGACGACGGGCGAGAAGAACTCCGGCGGGTGGAAGGCGTCGTGCCACGGCATGTGCAGCAGCGACGGCTGGACGACGCCGCGCACGGGGTCCACGTGTCCGCCCCGCACGACGGACTGACGGTGCACGGAGAGGAACGCGGCCGCTCCCTCCACCGCGTCGGGGTAGACCAGCGGAGCCACCTTCGTGGAGGGGGAGCGGCGGTCGCCCACGCGCACCGCCGCAAGGGAGTCGGCCAGCCGGGTCACGGCCTCACGGGCCACCGACCGGTGTACGAAGACGATGTCGGTGCACAGGCAGTCCTGGCCCGAGTTGTAGAGGCGGGCTTCCAGCACGCTGCCGCAGGCCGCGTCCAGATCCGCCTCCGGGCCGATCACGAACGGGTTGGGCCCCGACCCGAAAGCCAGGAACAGTGCGTCGTCCGGCAGCCCCGCAGCGACGCTCCCGGCGTTCTCGGGCTGCCCGGTGAACACCACGGCGTCCGAGGAGGCGCAGTCGGCGAGGAACGCGCGCTGCGACACGGGCGCCATTTCCACCAGGCCGCCCTGCGCACGCACGGCCGGACCGATGATCTCGTGGACGGCCATCGCGGAGCTCGCCACGCGCGCCGAGGGCCGGATCCGTATCTCGTCGGAGTAGAGGGACGGAATGACGCCGAAGAGGATGTACGAGTAGAGCAAGTTGTTCGACGGAAGGAACGTCGCGAGCCGCCGCAGCCGTCGCGGGGAATTGCGCAGGATTTCCCAGGGAGCGCCGGAGAGCACGCGCAGGGACCGGAAGAATTCGTCCTCCGCCGCCTGCCGGGTGGCGACCCCGGTGAGGACGGACATCAATTCCTCCCGCCGGTCCAGGAGCGCGCCGGCCAGTGCCGGAATGACCTCGTCCAACCCCTCCGTCGTGGCGCTGACCTGCTCTTCATCGATGACGCCGGTCCGCATCGCACACCCCCCTCAGCCCATGGCCATGACTTCCAGGCTCCCGAGGAGGGTCACCCCGGCAAGCGGGAATCCGCATCTCGCGACGTGCTCTCTTTTCTGGAATCCCGGCGGCCCGGACAGAGCAAGAAAACAAAACGTTCACCCCGGAAAACCGGGTGAACAGGGGCTCGGTCGGACCCGTAGTGGACAGCATTTTCGGAGAACGCCGGGGCTCCGGAGGGCCAGTAGCATCCGGGACGACCGAAGGCCGGTCCGATCGAAAGGAGTCGCACGCAGTGTTTCCCGTGGAATACCGCCCCGCCGCTTTCCTTTCGGCGGCCGGCCCGGAACCGGAGGGTTCGTCGCCCGGTGGGCCACTCGTGAACCACAGTGGCCCGGCGCCCGTCGACGAGCTGCCCCGGCACGGCCTCTGCACGTGTGAGAGCAGCCGAGGCCGCCGACCCGTCCCTCAGAAAGGGGACCGCAACCCAATGACTCTGCCCCAACACCTCGCCGTGAAGAGTGCGGCCGAGGTCCCGCTGGACAGTCTCGTCGACTTCGTCCGGTCCTACGAGGAGAGCATCACCGGCATCGCCTCGTACACCCGGGAGGACCTCCTCCTGGAGACCAGCCACCCCGGCTACGACCCGCTCCGCAACAGCTGGTGCCTGACCCGCCCGCAGGGCGACGTCATGGCGTGGGGCGGGCTGACCCTGCGCGGCGGCGCCACGCTGGACGGCGCCCTCACCGTACTGCCCGGCCACGACGGCGACACCGCCGCACGCGAGCTTCTGGAGCGTCTGCTGCAGCGCACGGACGAGCTGGCCCAGGAGAACGGCTCGGAACCGGAGATCACGATCGGCGGTGTGCTGACGGGGGATCCGGTCGTTCCGCGGGTCCTCGAGGCCGCGGGATTCCGCCGTCAGGTCAGTTTCACGCAGGCCGAGATCGACCTGACCGAGCCGCCCGTCGCCGCGGTCCTGCCCGAAGGCGCCCGCGTACGGCCGATCACCACGCCGGACGACGTGCGCGCCGCGCACCGGCTCCACGTCCAGACCCGTACCAAGGGGACCAGGACGCTCGACTACGAGACCTTCCGCACCCGGCTCGAGCAGTTCGGCGTCGCGACCGAGCAGGGCGTCGGAAGCGCCCTGCTCATCGAGATCGCCGACCGGCCCGTCGGACACGTCCTCGCGTACGCCGCCGGGGAGGGTCAGGGAAGGATCGTCGACGTCGGAGTCTCGCCGGCCTCCCGCGGTCTGGGCATCGGCCTCGCCCTCATCACGACAGCCCTGGCGGCCCTCAGGGAACTCGGCTGCCACCGGGCCCTGCTGGCTCTGGACTCCTCCCGGATACAGAACCTCAACGGTCTGTACACGCTGCTCTCGGTGACCGGTTCCCGCGCCGTCACGCACTACGTCAAACGCCCGTCCTGACACCGCCCGTGCTGGTGCAGGAAGACACCGTAAGCATGGTCCACCCGGCGGGAGCAGTCCAGCCGGAGTTCCGAAAGTATCCGTATCCCGCCGGGATCAGCCGACACTCAGCCAAGTCTGGTGGAGGTCCTCAAAGAACAGGTTCGGAGAACACCCCATGAGCGTCCGTTTGTTCACCTCGGAGTCCGTGA
>NZ_JCAXEG010000017.1:0-146008 GCF_059758875.1 Streptomyces sp. GQ60
ACCGGCTCCTGTAGTGTCAGGGGGCATCGTTCGACATTTCTACAGTCACAGTGGAGGCCCCCGGGTGGAGGTCCAGGAGACTCGGGTTCAGACTGACCGAATTTTCACCATTCCGAACATCCTGAGCATGGCGCGTCTCGCCGGCGTGCCGCTGTTCCTGTGGCTGATCCTGGCCGAGCACGACGGCTGGGCTCTTGCCGTCCTCATGCTCAGCGGGGTCAGCGACTACCTGGACGGGAAGCTCGCACGGCGCTGGAATCAGATCAGCAGCCTCGGTCGGCTGCTGGATCCCGCCGCGGACCGGCTCTACATCCTGTCCACCCTGTTCGGTCTCACGTACCGCGAGATTCTGCCGCTCTGGCTCACCGGAGCGCTTCTCGCGCGTGAGCTGATGCTGCTGGTCATGGTCTGGATCCTGCGCCGGCACGGCTATCCGCCGCCCCAGGTCAACTTCCTCGGGAAGGCCGCGACCTTCAACTTGATGTACGCGTTCCCCTTCCTCCTGGTGAGCACGTGGTCGGGTTGGTTGGCCTGGACGGGGTCAGTTTTCGGATGGGCGTTCGCGGGATGGGGTACAACGCTCTATTGGTGGGCAGGAGTCCTTTACGTGGTGCAAGTCCGCCGGCTGGTGAAGGCGGACGCCACGGCCGATTGAGCTCGCTCGGCGCCTGACTGACGCGGAGGAGTGTTCCAGTCACCGTCGGGACGGGTGAGATCGGCGATTACGCCGTCTCTCAAGGAGGACTCTTCCGACATGAAGGCCGTCGTGATGGCCGGTGGCGAAGGCACTCGGCTTCGTCCCATGACCTCAAGCATGCCCAAGCCGCTCCTGCCGGTGGCGAACCGGCCGATCATGGAGCACGTGCTCAGGCTGCTCAAGCGGCATGGGCTCAGCGAGACCGTGGTCACCGTGCAGTTCCTGGCATCACTCGTCAGGAACTATTTCGGTGACGGCGAGGAGCTCGGGATGGAGCTCACCTATGCCAACGAAGAGAAGCCGCTCGGTACCGCCGGCAGCGTGAAGAACGCCGAGGAGGCTCTGAAGGACGACACGTTCCTCGTCATCTCCGGTGACGCGCTCACCGACTTCGACCTGACCGACCTGATCCGTTTCCACAAGGAGAAGGGCGGTCTCGTCACGGTGTGCCTCACCCGGGTGCCGAATCCGCTGGAATTCGGCATCACCATCGTGGACGAGGAAGGCAAGGTCGAGCGTTTCCTGGAGAAGCCGACCTGGGGCCAGGTGTTCTCGGACACCATCAACACCGGCATCTACGTCATGGAGCCGGAGATCTTCGACTACGTGGACGCGGACGTCTCGGTGGACTGGTCCGGTGACGTCTTCCCCCAGTTGATGAAGGAAGGCCGGCCCATCTACGGCTACGTCGCCGAGGGCTACTGGGAGGACGTCGGCACCCACGAGAGCTACGTCAAGGCCCAGGCCGACGTACTCGAGGGCAAGGTCCAGGTCGACATGGACGGCTTCGAGATCTCCCCGGGCGTGTGGATCGCCGAAGGGGCCGAGGTGAGTCCGGACGCGGTGCTGCGCGGACCGCTGTACATCGGGGACTACGCCAAGGTCGAGGCCGGCGTGGAGATCCGCGAGCACACCGTCGTCGGATCGAACGTCGTCGTGAAGAGCGGTGCGTTCCTGCACAAGGCCGTCGTGCACGACAACGTGTACATCGGGCCGCACAGCAATCTCCGCGGCTGCGTCATCGGCAAGAACACCGACATCATGCGGGCGGCCCGGATCGAGGACGGGGCCGTCATCGGCGACGAGTGCCTCGTCGGCGAGGAATCGATCATCCAGGGGAACGTGCGCGTCTACCCCTTCAAGACGATCGAGGCGGGCGCCTTCGTCAACACCTCGGTCATCTGGGAGTCGCGGGGGCAGGCACATCTGTTCGGCGCGCGCGGCGTCACCGGGATCCTGAACGTGGAGATCACCCCGGAGCTGGTGGTCCGGCTGGCCGGTGCCTATGCGACGACCCTGAAGAAGGGGGCGACGGTCACCACGGCCCGCGACCACTCCCGAGGCGCGAGAGCGCTGAAGCGGGCCGTGATCTCGGCGCTCCAGGCCAGTGCCATCAACGTCCGGGACCTGGAGAACGTACCGCTGCCCGTGGCGCGGCAGCAGACCGCGCGCGGCAGTGCCGGCGGGATCGTGCTGCGGACCTCGCCGGGAGTTCCGGACTCTGTCGACATCATGTTCCTCGACGAGCGGGGGGCGGACCTCTCCCTCCAGCAGCAGCGCAAGCTCGACCGGGTCTACGCACGCCAGGAGTACCGGCGCGCGTTTCCCGGCGAGATCGGTGACCTGCAGTTCCCGGGAAGCGTCTTCGACGCCTACACCGGTTCGCTGCTGCGCCGGGTGGACACCACCGGAGTCGCGGACTCGGGGCTCAAGGTGGTCGTGGACGCTTCCAACGGCAGCGCCGGTCTGGTGCTGCCGAGCCTGCTGGGCCGGCTCGGAGTGGACGCCCTGACGGTGAACCCGGGGCTCGACGAGTCCCGGCCCACGGAGACCGCCGAATCCCGCCGGGCGGGACTGGTGCGGCTCGGGGAGATCGTGGCGTCCTCGCGGGCCGCCTTCGGAGTGCGCTTCGACCCGGTGGGCGAGCGGATCTCCCTGGTGGACGAGCGCGGCCGGATCATCGAGGACGACCGGGCGCTGCTGGTGCTGCTCGACCTGGTGGCCGCCGAGAAGCGCAGCGGCAAGGTGGCGCTGCCCGTGACCACGACCCGGATCGCCGAGCAGGTGGCGGCGTACCACGGCACCCAGGTGGAGTGGACGACGACCTCGCCCGACGATCTGACCCGGGTGGGCCGGGCGGAGAACACCATCTTCGGCGGGGACGGGCGGGGCGGATTCATCGTCCCCGAGTTCAGCAGCGTCTTCGACGGATCGGCCGCCTTCGTGCAGCTGATCGGGCTGGTGGCGCGGACGCAGCTCACGCTGAGCCAGATCGACGCCCGGATCCCGCGGGCGCACGTGCTCAAGCGGGACGTGCCGACCCCGTGGGCGGTGAAGGGGCTCGTCATGCGGCGGGTCGTGGAGGCGGCCGGGGACCGTCAGGTGGACACCACCGACGGGGTGCGGGTCGTGGAGGCCGACGGGCGGTGGGCCCTGGTGCTGCCGGACCCGGCGGAGGCGGTCACGCACCTGTGGGCCGAGGGTCCCGACGACGCGTCCGCGCAGGCGCTGCTGGACGGCTGGGCAGCGGTGGTGGACGGCGCCGGGCACTGAGGCACCCGTACGGGACGGCGTAGGCCGGACCGGGACGGCGTAGGGCCGGAAGTCCGGTGGAGCGGGCGGGGCGAAGGTCCCGGCCGGTCCGCCGGACGTCCGCATTCGGTGGGAGCGGGCGGGGCGAAGGTCCTGGCCGGTCCGCCGGGCGTCCGCATTCGGTGGGAGCGGCGCCGACATGCGACGATGTGCGGCATGTCGCAGCCGCCCCACAACCGCAGTTCGGCACCTCCGGCGCGGCCGGACGCCTCCATGTCGCTGCTGACGCACGTGATGGACCACTCCCTCGACGAGGGCTACGCGGAGGCTTCGGCCCGGCGCGAGGCCGAGGGAACGTCCGGCCTGCCGAGGACCCTCAAGGCCAAACTGGGTCTCGCCGCCGGGCTCGTGCTCGCCGCCATGGTCGTCACCCTGGGTGCAGCGCAGGCGCGGGCGACCGCTCCGGTGCTGGCCAAGGAGCGTCAGGAACTCATCGACCGGGTCGAGCGGGCCGACGCGCACGCGGACGGTCTGGAGCGGGACATCGACGGGTTGCGGGACACCGTCGCCGACCGGCAGCGCGAGGCGCTGAAGCAGCACGGTGGCGAACAGGGCCAGCTCGTGGAGCTGCTGTCCGGGGCCACCGAGGTGCACGGGCCCGGGATCAAGCTGACGGTGGACGACGCGAAGGGCTCGACGACCGGAAACGGCTCCAATCCGCGCGAGAGCGCCGGTTTCTCGGACACCGGGCGGCTCCGCGACCGCGATATGCAGAAGATCGTCAACGGGCTGTGGCAGTCGGGGGCGGAAGCGATCTCGATCAACGGGCAGCGGCTGACGTCGCTGTCGGCGATCCGGGCCGCGGGTGACGCGATACTGGTCGACAACAGGCCGCTGGTGCCCCCGTACGAAGTACTGGCGATCGGCGACAAGAAGCGTCTGGGGACCGCGTTCCAGGACTCGGCGGACGGCCAGTACCTGCACGTGCTGCAGGAGAACTACGGCATCCGCTACTCCTTGTCGTCCGAGGCCGAGGTGCGCCTTCCGGCCGCGTCGAGCCTGACCGTGCGTACGGCTACAGCAGCAGAGCAGCAGAAAGGTGCATCGTGATCGCGGTACTGGGCCTCGTGGTCGGAGTGGTGGTCGGACTTCTCGTCCGGCCCGAAGTGCCGGCCGTGGTGGAGCCTTATCTGCCGATCGCCGTGGTCGCGGCGCTGGACGCGGTGTTCGGAGGCCTGCGCGCGATGCTGGACGGCATCTTCGTGGACAAGGTCTTCGTGGTGTCGTTCCTGTCGAACGTGGTCGTGGCGGCGTTGATCGTCTTCCTCGGCGACAAGCTCGGGGTCGGCTCGCAGCTGTCCACGGGTGTGGTCGTCGTCCTCGGCATCCGCATCTTCTCCAACGCCGCGGCCATCCGCCGGCACGTGTTCCGGGCGTGAGGCCGATGAGTACGAACGACACCCCGCCCGAGGAGCCCGGCGCCGCGGCCCAGCGGCCGAAGGCGCAGCCTCCGCTGGAGCCGCCGGCCGCGCCCGTGGGCCACGAGCCCGGTGCCGGGGCCGAGGAGGGGGACCGGGAAGAGACCGGCGTCGCGCCGAGCGGGCCTGCGCCGGCCGGAGCGGCCCCGGCCGGCCCCGAACAGACCGGCCGGCAGCGGCTGGCGGCCGGACTGTGGCCGCCGCGGGTGAGCCGTGCCCAACTCATCGTCGCGGTGCTGCTGTTCGTGCTGGGGCTCGGCCTGGCCATCCAGGTACGGTCGAACAGCGACTCCAGCGCGCTGCGAGGTGCCCGTCAGGAGGACCTCGTACGGATCCTCGACGAGCTGGACGGCCGGACCAAGCGGCTGGAGGACGAGAAGCAGACGCTCGACGACCAGCGCCGGGAACTCGAGAGCAGCTCCAACCAGGCCGAGGAGGCCCGGAAGCAGACCGTGGAGAAGGAACGCCAACTCGGGATCCTGGCCGGTACGGTGGCCGCTCAAGGGCCGGGGATCGTGCTGAAGATCACGGACCCCAAGGGTCAGGTGCTGTCGGACAAGCTGCTGGACACGCTCCAGGAGCTGCGGGCGGCCGGGGCCGAGGCGATCCAGATCAACGGGGTGCGGATCGTGGCGGACTCGTACTTCTCGGACGAGGAGAACGGGGTCGCGATCGACGGTAGGAAGATCACACAGCCCTACGAGTTCAAGGTGATCGGCAAGCCGCAGGACCTGGAGCCGGCGCTCAACATTCCCGGTGGCGTCGTCCAGTCGCTGGAGAAGGAGCAGGCGGTCGTCAGCGTCACACGTCCGGCGAAGATCGTTGTGGATGCCTTGCGGGCTGCGAAGCAGCCTGACTACGCTCGGTCGTCATCGTCGTGATGCGGGAGGCGGGGGAGACCGGCTCACGCGGGCGAATGCCTGCGGGGGGTCGACGCACCGAAGTCGCGGTGCGTGGTGGAAACTGTCTGATGGTTACGGACGTTGTAGGTATGTCCGGGTCGGCAGGTGTTGCATTCGGAGTTCGTCCTGCCCCACGGGCGGGTCTGTTTCGGTCAAGGGGAATCGCCCGTGAAGTTGTTTGAGAAGTTGTTCGGCAAGAAGAACCGCGAGGAAAGCGGTGCGGCCAGGCACCGTGCGGGGCATGGAGACGTGGAAGGGCAGGGCGACCGGCCGCTCTTCCGCGACGAGGTCGCGGGGGCGGGTGACATTTCGGGCGCGCACGGCGCGTCGACTGTTGACCCTGCCGGTACCGGACGCATAGGTTTCGGTGAACCATCAACCTCAAGTACGGGTGGAGGGTTTGCCCCCGACCCGTATGCCACCAATGCCTCCGCGGGGCAGCCGCGGCGCGAGGAGCCGTCCATGTCGGCCGAGCAGATTTGCAGCAGGTGCGGGCACCGCAGCGATGCGGCGAGCCGGTTCTGCTCCAACTGCGGGGCGCCGCTGCGGGCGGGTCTGACGCCGGAGCGTGCCTCGGAGACCACGTCCACCATCTCGATCTCGGGCCTGGAGGCCTACGAGGCCGAGGTGTCGGGACAGACGCACGTGTCGTCCTCGCTGTCCCCCGAGGCCCAGGCCGCGGTGGAAGCGCTGCCTCCGGGCTCCGCACTGCTGATCGTGCGGCGCGGCCCGAACTCCGGCAGCCGGTTCCTCCTGGACGGTGAGCTGACGACGGCCGGCCGGCACCCGCAGAGCGACATCTTCCTGGACGACGTCACCGTCTCCCGGCGCCATGTCGAGTTCCGCAGGAGCCACGACGGTTTCACCGTCGCCGACGTCGGCAGCCTCAACGGCACGTACGTGAACCGTGAACCGATCGACTCCGTCTCCCTGCACAACGGCGACGAAGTGCAGATCGGCAAGTACCGGCTGGTCTTCTACGCGAGCCTGCGGGGGCACTGACCCTTCAAGGGAAGGTCCCATGCTGCGTATCCCGGCAGGCGGTGCCGCCAAGAGCGGCACCGCCGGCACCGCCTCCTCGGGCGTGCGGCTGGTGAGCATCGGCACGGTGCTCACGATGCTGCGTGACGAGTTCCCCGAAGTCACGATCTCGAAGATCCGTTTCCTGGAAGCGGAGGGGCTCGTCGAGCCCCGGCGCACACCTTCCGGATATCGCAAGTTCAGCACCGACGACGTGGAGCGCCTCGCCCACGTCCTGCGGCTCCAGCGCGACCACTACCTTCCGTTGAAGGTCATCCGCGATCAGCTCGACGCTCTCGCGCGCGGTGAGCAGATCCGCATCCCGTCGCCCACCGCGCACGGGGAGTCCGTCGACCCCACGAGCCCCGCCGCCCTCTACGGCGAGGTGGGCCGGGAGCGGCCGACCGTGGCCCGGGTCGGCCGGGACGAGCTGATCGCCGCCGCGGAGGTCGACGAGGTCCAGCTCGTGGAGTGGGAGTCGTACGGGCTCATCGCGGAGGCGCCCGGCGGCGGTTTCGACGCCGAGGCGGTCACTGTGGCCCGTCTGGTGGCCGATCTCGGCCGATTCGGTCTGGAGCCGCGTCACCTGCGCGCGATGAAGGCCGCCGCCGACCGGGAGGCCGGTCTGGTGGAGCAGGTCGTCTCGCCGCTGCGCCGGCACCGCAATCCGCAGACCAGGGCCCATGCGGAGGCCACCCTGAAGGAGCTTGCGGGGCTCTCCGTACGGCTGCACGAGGCCCTCGTACAGACGGCTCTCGGGGTGCGGCTGCACTGACCCGGACGGGTTTTCGGGCCGCCTCGGGCGACTGTCGGGGGGGCTTCGGGGCAGGCTTGGGGGAGCCCGACTACCCAAACCTGCCGGGCAGGTCCTAGGGTTGCTGTGTGAACGAGCTCGACGTTGTGGGTGTCCGGGTGGAAATGCCCTCGAACCAACCGATCGTGCTCCTGCGTGAAGTGGGAGGCGACCGGTACCTCCCCATCTGGATCGGACCAGGGGAGGCGACCGCCATTGCCTTCGCGCAGCAGGGGATGGCCCCTGCCCGGCCGCTGACGCACGACCTTTTCAAGGACGTGCTGGAGGCGATCGGCGAGGAGCTCACCGAAGTCCGGATCACGGATCTGCGGGAGGGCGTTTTCTACGCGGAGCTCGTCTTCGCCAGCGGAGTCGAGGTGAGCGCGCGGCCCTCCGACGCCATAGCGCTCGCCCTGCGGACCGGGACGCCGATCTACGGCAGCGACGGCGTGCTCGACGACGCCGGAATCGCGATCCCGGACGAGCAGGAGGACGAGGTGGAGAAGTTCCGCGAGTTCCTCGACCAGATCTCGCCAGAGGACTTCGGTACCGGCCCGCAGTGAGGCGCGGGTCGCGCCGTCCTCCCGGATATTTCAGCCCATTCGAGTAGCCTTTCCCCGCAATGGGGTACGGGAAACCACTCTCAGGGTGATTATCACTCGGCGTGCCGAGTGTGGCGATCGTTGACGCACCCCTGGTGACTGCCTACCTTCGAGGTGGCAGGTCAAGGACGGAGGGTCGGCGTGAGAGTCACGGGCGACGGTATGACCGGGGGCATCCCCGCACGGAGTGACGGTGGGCCGTACCCGCTGCACGGTGGTGCGGTGAACTCCGCGCGCCGTCAGCCGGAGCCCGCGCCGGTCGGTTCGGTGGGGCCGGTGGGGCCCCAGGGCGGTGAGTCCGCACCCGAGCAGGTCGGATACCGAGGGCCGACGGCGTGTGCCGCGGCCGGCATCACGTACCGGCAGCTCGACTACTGGGCGCGGACCGGGCTGGTGGAGCCCACGGTGCGTCCGGCGTACGGGTCGGGCACGCAACGGCTTTACAGCTTTCGGGACGTGGTCGTCCTCAAGATCGTGAAGCGCTTCCTGGACACCGGGGTGGCGCTGCAGAACATCCGCACCGCCGTGCAGCACCTGCGCGACCGGGGGTTCTCGGACCTGGAGCGGATGACGCTGATGAGCGACGGCGCCACCGTGTACGAGTGCACCTCGCCGGATCAGGTCGTGAGCCTGCTCCAGGGCGGCCAGGGCGTCTTCGGCATCGCCGTGGGCGTGGTCTGGCGCGATGTCGAGAATGCGCTCTCGCAACTGCACGGCGAGCGCGTGGACACCGGCGAGACGGTGGTCGGCCACAACCCGGCCGATGAGCTGGCCGCCCGGAGGAACCGGGCCGTCTGAGACGGATGGCTGGGGCGGGGCGGGGCTGGGCTGGCTGGCAGCGGAGGACGGGCCGGTGGTCCGGTCCTGGTGCCGGTCCCGGCCCCCGTCACGGTCCGGTCTGGTCTCTGCCCGGTCCCGGGCGGGGCTGCGGTCGTTGTCGGCGGGTCGCTCGGCTCGCCTGCTTCGGGTCGGGCCGATTGTCAGTGGCGTAGGGCAGCATCGGAGCTGTGAGAGCCGCGCCGACCATCCTGCACTTGGACATGGACGCCTTCTACGCTTCCGTGGAGCAGGCGTCGAAGCCGAGCCTGCGCGGCAAGGCCGTCATCGTCGGCGGGCTCGGGCCGCGCGGGGTCGTCGCCACCGCCTCGTACGAGGCCAGGCGCTTCGGGGTGCATTCGGCCATGCCGATGGCCCAGGCGCGGCGGCTCTGCCCGAACGGCGCGTGCCTGATTCCGCGCTTCAGCCTGTACCGCGAGGTCAGTGACACCGTCATGGGCATGCTCCGGGAGCTGTCTCCCCTCGTGGAGCCGCTGAGCCTGGACGAGGCCTTCGTGGACCTGGAGGCGGGCGGCGTCGCCTTCGACGCGGAGGCCGCGCGGGCCGTCGGGGAGCAGCTGAGGGCCGACATCGCCGCCGCGACCGGGCTGAGCGGGTCGGTGGGGCTCGCGGGATCCAAGATGCTGGCCAAGGTCGCCTCCGAGGAGGCCAAGCCGGCCGGGCTGCTGCTGATCGACGTCGGCACGGAGCGGGCGCACCTCGCACCGATGTCGGTACGGACCCTGCCCGGCGTGGGGCCCGCCACGGGGGAGCACCTGCGGCGGGCCGGGATCACCACGGTGGGGGAGCTGGCGGAGGCCGGCGAGGACGAGCTGGTCCGGATGGTGGGGCGCTCGCACGGGGTCGGGCTGTACCGGATGGCGCTGGGCGTGGACGAGCGGCCGGTGGTCGCGGAGCGCGATGCGAAGTCCGTGTCGGTGGAGGACACCTTCGACGTGGACCTGCACGACCGGGTGCGGATCAGGAACGAGGTGCAGCGGCTCGCGGACCGGTGCGTGGAGCGGCTGCGCGGATCGGGGCACTCGGGGCGGACCATCGTGCTCAAGGTCCGGCGCTACGACTTCTCCACGCTGACCCGGTCGGAAACCCTGCGGGGGCCCACGGACAACCCCGCGGTGGTGCGGGAGGCGGCGGCGCGGCTGCTGGAGGCCGTGGACACCACGGGTGGGGTGCGGCTGCTGGGGGTGGGTGTGACGGGGCTGGCGGACTACACGCAGGAGGACCTCTTCGCCTTCGCCGAGGCGATGGCCGGTGTATCCGGGGGCGGGGAGGCGGGGGGTCCGGGTGCCGGTGCCGGTGCCGGTGCCCGTGCGGGGGCTGGTTCGGATCAGGCCGACGGGGCTGCGTTGTCCGGTGGGGGCCCGGGGCGAGAGGTTGTCGGCGCTGAGGGGGGCCAGGAGGTCCCGGTCCGCGTCCAGGGCCAGGCCCTGGGGGAAGGTGCCGGTCGGGGGCCTGGGTCGGGTCAGGGACGGGATGCTCTGCGGGAGCGGGAGCGGGAGCGGGAGCGGGAGCGGGAGCGGGAGCGGGAGCAGGCGGAGGCCGGGGGGCAGGGCGCAGGGTCGGGGCAGGGGCAGAGCTTCGGGCAGGGGCAGGGCCGGGGCGCCCAGCAGGGCCCGGCCGCGGGGCGCGGGAAGGGTGAAGTCGCCGGGGTCGGCCCGAGTGCCGGATCGGGGCAAGAGGAGGGCGTCGTGCCGGGCCAGGCCGACCAGCAGGGTGAAGCTGCCGTGCAGGGTGCCGGGCGAGGGCAGGGTGAGGCTGCCGGGTCCGGCCAGGGGGAGAGTGTCGGGCAGGGTCAGGGGCGGGAGCCTGGCCAGGGCCAGGGCCAGGGCCAGGGCAAGGGCCAGGGCGAGGGCGAGGGGCGTGGGCCTGAGCACGCGCAGGGGCCTGGGCAGGGGGAGGGGCAGGGCGAGGGGCGTGGGCCTGAGCGAGCGCAGGGGCCTGGGCAGGGCGAGGGACAGGGTCAGTGGCACAGCGAGGGGCTGGAGCCTGGCGAGGGCGAGGGCGAGGGCGAGGGCGAGGGGAAGAGCGAGGGGCGTGGGCCTCGGCCTGAGCAAGCGCAGGGGCCTGGGCGAGCGCACGGGCAGCTTGGGCAGGGTCAAGGTGCCGGCTCGGGGGGAGGGGACAGTGCCGGGCACGGCCGGGCAGACCAGCAGGGGCAGGGGGCTGGGCAGGGTCGTGGGGACGGAGTGGGGCCGGGTGGTGCTGAAACTGTGCTTGAGCGGCGGTGGCCGGCCGGGAGCGATGTGCGGCATGCCGTGTACGGGCCCGGGTGGGTGCAGGGCAGCGGGGTCGGGCGGGTGACCGTACGGTTCGAGCAGCCGGGATCCGAACCGGGCCGGGTCCGGACGTTTCGGGTGGACGACCCGGAGCTGGAGCCGTCCGATCCGATGCCGCTGGTCGGGGACCGGGCCGTGGGGGTACGGGGCTCGAAGGCTCCGGAGCGAGCCTGAGCGGTGATTTCGCCGTGCAAGCTTGCCTGGCGCGCCCCGGGGCTGTTCGCTGCCCGGGTCCCGTGCGGGCCGGCAGCGCTTCGCTGCCGCCTGCCGCCGAGCGCCGAGTGCCGGCCGTCAGCCGCGGGGGTGCCGAGCGCCGAGTTGTCGGCCGGGGCCGTCATCCGCGTGGTGCCCGCCGTCAGCCGTCAGCCGTCAGCCGTCAGCCGCCGAGCGTCGAGTGCCAGCGGTCGCTGTGGAGGCGCCGAGCAACGAGTTGCCAGCCGCGGCCGTCACCGCGAGGTGTCGCGTGCCGGCCGTCAGCCTTCGGCCGCCTGCTGTGGGATGCCGGGTGTCGGGCTGGCCAGTGCCTGAGCGCCCGAGTGCGCCGGCTCGCTGTTCGAGTGCCGCTGTCTGCAACGCAGCCGGCAGGGAAGTGGTCCCTGCCCTTTGCCGGGTAGCGAGTGGACCTCCCACCCGTCGGGCGGCTGACTAGCCCCCGCCCGCAGCCGCTGGGGCTCTGCTGTCGCGGGTGCTCAAATGGCTGTTTCCCGGGCCCAGGTGTGGGGTCTGGTGGGGTTGGTCGGCGGGGCCGGTGTGGTCCTTCGTGGGGGGAGGTGGGGAGGGGGGCCGCTGCCCCGGTTCGGGGGGTGGGGCAGCGGGGGTGGTGGGTTAGGGGGCTTCGGGGGTTCTGGGGCCGAAGTCGTGTTGGAAGTCGGTCGGAAGTGCCAGGTCCAGGCCGTAGTGATGGTAGAGCTGCAGCTCCTGTTCGGGGGAGAGGTGGCGGCCGACGCCGAAGTCGGGGGCGTCCTTGATGAGGGAGCGTTCGAAGGGCACGCGCAGGGTGTCGCCCACCATCTCGCTGGGCTCCAGCGGGACGAAGGCGTCCCGGCTGAAGAGTCCGGTGCGTACGGCGGCCCATTCCGGGACGCCCGTGGCGTCGTCGAGGTAGACCTCGTCGACGGTGCCGATCTTGGTGCCATTGCGGTCGAACGCCTTGCGGCCGATCAGACTGCGGGGATCGATGTCGGTCTGCACGGTCCGGTCCCTCCGTTGGGGCGCAACTCCTCCGTAATGACTACAAAAGTGCATTTCCGGGGAGGGGGCCACTCGAGGGAGGCCCCCAGATCCTCGCTGGTAGGCTGGGTGATGGCTGTCGACCCTGTGCGGGAGAGTCCTCCGAGTGAGTGAGACGGAGGCGCCGAAGGAGCAAATCCTCCCCGGAATCTCTCAGGCATACGTACCGCACGTGGTGAGGCCACTCTGGAAAGTAGGGGCGGGTACCGGGCGCGCAGTGCCGGTCCCTCTCCTCACCGACGGTGAAAGCCGGACCTCGTGGGTGATCCCCGCGCGGCCCGGTGAAGCTCTCAGGTTGTGATGACAGAGGGGGAGGCCGTCCGGGTGCCCGCGCCGTGGTGCCCCTCGCAGGTCGTACGACCAGGAGGCCTCCGTACATGACCGCCAACCGCATTTCGCTCTCCCAGCTGGAGCGAGGCATCCCCTTCGAGCAGCGCCACATCGGCCCGGATGCCGAGGCGCAGGCGAAGATGCTCGCTCAGGTGGGCTACGGCTCCCTCGACGAGCTCACCGCCGCCGCGGTGCCGGATGTGATCAAGACCACCGCCGCGCTGAACCTGCCCGAGGCGCGGACCGAGGCCGAGGTGCTCGCCGAGCTGCGTCAGCTCGCCGACCGCAACCAGGTCCTCTCGTCGATGATCGGGCTGGGTTACTACGGCACGTTCACGCCGCCGGTGATCCTGCGCAACGTCATGGAGAACCCGTCCTGGTACACGGCCTACACGCCGTACCAGCCGGAGATCTCCCAGGGCCGCCTCGAAGCCCTGCTGAACTTCCAGACCGTCGTCGCCGAGCTGACGGGCCTGCCGACCTCCGGCGCCTCCCTGCTCGACGAGGGCACCGCCGCCGCCGAGGCCATGACGCTGGCCCGCCGGGTGGGCAAGGCCAAGGGCGACGTCTTCCTCGTCGACGCCGACGCGCTGCCGCAGACCATCGCGGTGATCGAGACGCGTGCCGAGCCGATCGGCATCGAGGTCGTGGTCGCGGACCTGTCGGACGGGATTCCGGCCGAGATCGCCGAGCGCGGCGTCTACGGCGTGCTCCTGCAGTACCCGGGTGCTTCCGGTGCCGTGCGGGAGATCAAGCCGGTCATCGAGCAGGCGCACGCGCTCGGCGCCATCGTCGCCGTCTCCGCCGACCTGCTCGCCCTGACCCTGCTGACCTCGCCGGGCGAGCTGGGCGCCGACATCGCGGTCGGCACCACCCAGCGCTTCGGCGTCCCGATGGGCTTCGGCGGACCGCACGCCGGCTACATGGCCGTCCAGGCCAAGCACGCCCGCTCGCTGCCCGGCCGCCTCGTCGGCGTCTCCGTGGACGCGGACGGCAACAAGGCGTACCGCCTGGCGCTGCAGACCCGTGAGCAGCACATCCGCCGCGAGAAGGCCACCAGCAACATCTGCACCGCGCAGGTGCTGCTCGCAGTCATGGCCGGCATGTACGCCGTCTACCACGGCCCGGACGGCCTGCGGACGATCGCCCGCCGCACCCACCGCTACGCCGCCCTGCTCGCCGCTGGCCTGCGGGCCGGCGGGGTCGAGATCGTGCACGGCGCCTACTTCGACACCGTCACCGCGCGCGTCCCCGGCCGGGCCGCAGAGGTAGTGGCCGCGGCCCGCGAGGGTGGGGTCAACCTGTACCAGGTCGACGCCGACCTGGTCTCCGCCGCCTGTGACGAGACCACCCTGCGCGCCGACGTGGAAGCGGTGTGGGCGGCCTTCGGGGTCACCACGGATCTGGAGGTGCTCGACGCCACCACGGCCGACGCGCTTCCCGAGGGCCTGCTGCGCGAGGACGCGTACCTGACCCACCCGGTCTTCCACCAGCACCGTTCCGAGACGGCGATGCTGCGCTACCTGCGCAAGCTCTCGGACAAGGACTACGCGCTGGACCGCGGCATGATCCCGCTGGGCTCTTGCACCATGAAGCTCAACGCGACCACCGAAATGGAGTCGGTCACCTGGCCCGAGTTCGGCCAGGTGCACCCGTTCGCCCCGGTCGAGCAGGCCGAGGGGTACCTCACGCTCATCACCGAGCTGGAGGAACGTCTCTGCGAGGTCACCGGCTACGACAAGGTCTCCATTCAGCCGAACGCCGGCTCCCAGGGTGAGCTCGCCGGCCTGCTGGCCGTCCGTGCGTACCACCGGGCGAACGGCAACGAGCAGCGCACCGTCTGCCTCATCCCGTCCTCCGCGCACGGCACCAACGCCGCCAGCGCCGTGATGGCCGGCATGAAGGTCGTCGTCGTCAAGACCGCCGACGACGGCGAGGTGGACGCGGACGACCTGCGCGCCAAGATCGAGCAGTACCGCGAAGAGCTCGCCGTGCTGATGATCACGTACCCCTCCACGCACGGTGTGTTCGAGGAGCACGTCGCCGACATCTGTGCCCAGGTGCACGACGCCGGCGGTCAGGTCTACGTGGACGGCGCCAACCTCAACGCCCTGGTGGGCCTGGCCAAGCCGGGTCACTTCGGCGGCGACGTCTCGCACCTGAACCTGCACAAGACCTTCTGCATCCCGCACGGCGGCGGCGGCCCGGGCGTCGGCCCGGTCGGTGTCCGGGCGCACCTGGCGCCGTACCTGCCCAACCATCCGCTCCAGCCGACCGCCGGCCCGGAGACGGGCGTCGGCCCGATCTCGGCCGCGCCGTGGGGCTCGGCGGGCATCCTGCCGATCTCCTGGTCGTACGTGCGCCTGATGGGCGGCGAGGGCCTCAAGCGCGCCACCCAGGTGGCGGTGCTCGGCGCGAACTACATCGCCAAGCGCCTCGAGCCGCACTACCCGGTGCTCTACACCGGCCCGGGCAACCTGGTCGCGCACGAGTGCATCATCGACATGCGCCCGCTGTCGAAGGCGACGGGCGTGAGCATCGACGACATCGCCAAGCGCCTGATCGACTACGGGTTCCACGCGCCGACCATGTCCTTCCCGGTCGCCGGCACCCTCATGATCGAGCCGACGGAGTCCGAGGACCTCGCCGAGATCGACCGCTTCTGCGACGCGATGATCGCCATCCGTGCCGAGATCGAGCGGGTCGCGGGCGGCGAGTGGCCGGTGGACGACAACCCGCTGGCCAACTCCCCGCACACGGCGGCGGCGCTGGGCGGCGAGTGGAACCACCCGTACACCCGCGACGAGGCCGTCTTCCCGGGCGGGGTGTCGGCCGCGGAGAAGTACTGGCCGCCGGTGCGCCGCATCGACGGCGCCTTCGGCGACCGGAACCTGGTGTGCTCCTGCCCGCCGCTGGACGAGTACGACAACTGATGAAGTGACCTGACGAATCGGCATGCCGAAGGGGCCGGTCCGGGAGTTCTCTCCTGGGCCGGCCCCCTTCGTTTCCGGCGACGGCTAGGCCGCCTTCATCACCTGCGTCGCCGCGAGCGGGCGGTGCGGGGCGATGATCTGGCCGTCCGGCAGCAGCTCACCGGTGTCCTCGAACAGCAGGACGCCGTTGCACAGCAGGCTCCAGCCCTGTTCCGGGTGAACGGCCACGGGGTGCGCGGCCTCCCGGTCGGCGGAGTCGGCGGACGGGCATGCTGGCTTGTGCTGGCACATGGATGCGTTCTTTCGCTGCGGTGTGGTCTGTGTGCTGCGGCTCGATGCGTTGTTCATGGCCGCCCCCCGTATCAACGACTTGGCTCGGTCAGGGTCCCCAGTCTTCCCCCACGGCACCGTGTCCGCAGGGATTTCCCGGCAGCTGTCCTCATAGATTGATGACGCATCACCCGTGCGGGCGGTTCAGGTCAACTCCCCTGTCATTTCGGATGGTTCGCTAGGGGCCCGAGTGGGCTAGGCCGAATGGGCAGATCCGGCCACGGGCCGGGTCAGGCGGCCGGGGCGGCCATGGAGGGCGGGACCGGGGGAGCCGTCGGCGTGAGCCGATGGGTCAGCACGGGCAGCAGTTCGGACACGGGGTGCGGGCGGTAGGCGGCGATGCCGGGCGGGGCGGGCGCCAGCGGGACCAGGAGGTCGGCGGCGGCCGGCAGCCCGGCGGAGGCGTCGGCGCCCACCGATCCGTGCAGCCACAGGGTCAGCATGTACAGCTCGGGTACGGAGAGCAGGCGCGGCTGGTAGTTCTTGCCGAGCGATTCGGCCTGGCGCAGCGCGCGTTCGGTGGCGGCGACGTAGGGGCCCTCGAAGAAGTGGGAGAAGGTCCACCCGTCCGCCGTCAGCCGGGTGTCGGCCGCCGCGACGTAGCGGTCCCCGCTGCGGATCAGGAACCGCCAGCCGGTCAGTCGGGTGCGCGGCGGCCTGCCGTCGGCGGTCAGGCCTGAGATGTGCAGCCGGTCCAAGACGTGCACGGGCAGCGGCAGTTCGGCGGTCATCGGCCCCTGGAGGGCGCGCAGGGCCGGGGTGTGCGCCTCATGGACGGCGGTGGGGGAACCGAGGGCCGCGAGGACACTGCGCAGGGCGGGCGCGGGAGCCGGAGGGACGTGCAGCGGCATGGTGGGTCGCCTCTCGCTTGGGAGACCTGTGGGACGGGGCGGGTGCGGGGGTGCGGACGACGCTGTCGCATTCTGGGGTCAGAGGGGGGCTGAGGGGCAATGGCCGCGCGCCCACTCTCTGCCTCGCATACGGAGTTTATCCGACATGTGTTCACGCAGTGTTTCGGCTAGCTGTCCCGTCTATTGCCGACAAGGCGCTTACCGGTCCCGCTGACGTGGCATTCATGCCGGGTGCGCGCAAATTTTCCGCGCTGACCTCGGAGGTTACCGGATGAGGGCTCGGCTGAAAAGCGTCGGTTATCGATAACCGGCAAGGTCTACGCTGTATTTGCGTTCGGGTGCTTGCCAGGTGAATGTGCCAAAGCGCCTGTCGGCCAAACCGGCGCGCGCTCCCCGCCAGTCACGCCCCTTCCGCGTTATCGATCACGCCGCCGGGGCATCATCGACCGTAACGCGCGCCCGGGTGGCGGATCCATTGAAACGCCGGCCGGGCCCAGTCGAGGAGGGACGCTCCGATGGGGGAGAAGGTCGTGGCGGGCGGATTCGACCTGTCCGATCGGCAACGGTACCGGAGGAAGCTTCACGAGTGCCTGGAGGTACTGGAGCGACTTCTGGAAGAGAAGAGGTTCGATCGCCCCAAGAACATGATGGGGCTGGAGATCGAGTTGAATCTCGCGGGTGCCGACGGGTTGCCGAGAATGGTGAATGCCCAGGTCCTCGAGCGTATTGCGAGCACCGATTTCCAGACCGAACTGGGAATGTTCAACCTGGAGGTGAACGTCCTCCCGCACCGGCTCGGCGGCCGGGTATTCGACCAGCTCGCCGAGGAACTGAGCGCGGGCCTCGGATATGCCCACCGGCAGGCGCAGGAGGTCGGCGCCGGGGTGGTCATGATCGGAATTCTGCCGACGATCTCCCGCACCGACCTGGTCACCGCCAACCTCTCGGCGGTGGACCGCTACTCCCTGCTCAACGAGCAGATCCTGACGATGCGGGGCGAGGACTTCGCGCTCGACATCGACGGGGTCGAGCGGCTGACCTGGACCTCCGGGTCGATCGTGCCGGAGGCCGCATGCACCTCCGTACAGCTGCACCTGCAGGTGACCCCGGCCCGGTTCGCGGACGTGTGGAACGCGGCCCAGGCGGTGGCGGCCGTACAGATAGCCGTCGGCGCCAACTCGCCCTTCCTCTTCGGGCGGGAGCTGTGGCGGGAGTCGCGGCCCCCGCTCTTCCAGCAGGCCACCGACACCCGGCCGCCCGAGCTCCAGGCACAAGGGGTGCGCCCGCGCACCTGGTTCGGCGAGCGGTGGGTGGACTCGCCGTACGAGCTCTTCGCCGAGAACGTCCGCTACTTCCCGGCCCTGCTGCCGATCTGCGACGAGGAGGAGCCGCTGCGGGTGCTCGCCGAGGGCGGGGTGCCGAGCCTGCAGGAGCTGGTGCTGCACAACGGCACCGTCTACCGCTGGAACCGGCCCGTCTACGGGGTCGCCGACGGGGTGCCGCACCTGCGCGTGGAGAACCGGGTCCTGCCCGCCGGCCCGACCGTGGCCGACGTCGTCGCCAACGCGGCCTTCTACTACGGGCTGGTACGGACCCTCGCGGACGAGCAGCGTCCGGTGTGGAGCCGGCTGCCCTTCGCGGAGGCCGAGGCCAACTTCGACGCGGCCTGCCGCTACGGCATCGACGCCCGGCTGCGCTGGCCGCGCCGGGGCCGGGGCGGGGGCGGGGGACTGGCGAGCGTGCCCGCGGTCCGGCTGGTGCTGGAGGAGCTGCTGCCGATGGCGGCCGCCGGACTGGACGCGTGGGGCATCGAGCCCGCCGACCGGGACCACTACCTCGGCATCATCGAGGAGCGGTGCCGGCGCCGGGTCAACGGAGCCACCTGGCAGGTGGACACGTACCACCGGGCGCTCGCGGGCGGGCTGGAGCGGGACGCGGCGCTGGCCGCGACCACGCGCCGCTACAGCGAGCTGAGCCACCGGGGCGATCCCGTGCACACCTGGCCGGTGGGCCCGGGGGGTGGCGCAGTGGCGGGCGGAGAGGCGGCCGAGGACTGATTCCGTGGCCCGCCCGGTCCCGCCCGGTGATCCCCTCGCCCCGTGGAGGGGGCAGTATGGGGTGATCGGGGCGGGAGGCCCCGCGAGAGGTCGCAGCGGTGGCGGGACGGGAGACGGGCGTGCGGACGGAGCCGGAACCGGTGGCCGGGGAACTCGAACTCGGCGAGGGCTCGAAGGAGCGCGGGATGCTGCGCTCCGAGACGCTGCTCGTGCTCGCGCTGTCCCTGGGCGCGAGCGGCGTCTCGGCGCTGATCAGCTTCATCGGCTCGCTGACCAAGCCGGGCGGGCTCAAGGACCAGGCCGCCACGCTCAACGGCTCGTACGCCCCCGGGCGGCCCTGGCTGGACCTGGCGTGGCAGCTCTTCGGTATCGCGAGCGCCCTCGTACCCGTCCTGCTCGTCGCGCACCTGCTGACCCGTGAGGGCGCGCCCGGACTGAAGGTGCTGGGCTTCGACCGCACCCGGCCCTGGTGGGACCTGGGCCGGGGCGCGCTCGTCGCCGCCGGCATCGGCAGCGCGGGACTGGCCTTCTACCTGGGGTCGCGGGCCGCCGGCTTCAACCTCACGGTGGTGCCGGAGGCGCTGCCCGACGTGTGGTGGAAGTTCCCCGTGCTGATCCTCTCCGCGGTGCAGAACTCCGTGGTGGAGGAGGTCATCGTGCTGGCCTACCTGCTGCGCAGGCTCGACCAGCTCGGCTGGTCGCCGACGGCCGCACTGCTCGCCAGCTCCGTGCTGCGCGGCTCGTACCACCTCTACCAGGGCATCGGCGGATTCATCGGCAACGTGGTGATGGGCGTGGTCTTCGTCCTCGCCTACCGGCGCTGGGGCCGGGTCGGTCCGCTCGTCGTCGCGCACGCGCTGCTCGACATCGTGGCCTTCGGCGGGTACGCCCTGCTGGCGGGCAAGGTGGGCTGGCTGCCCACCCCGTAGGCGTACCGCGCGGCTGCCTACGGCGCGCTGAGCAGCTCGCCGTCGATGACCGTGACCGCCCGCCCGATCAGCAGCGTGCGGTCGCCCTGCAGGCGGACCCGGACGAGGCCGGTGCGGGCGCCGCCCTGGAGGCCGACGAGCTCCGTGCGGCCCAGCCGCCGCGCCCAGAAGGGGGCCAGGGCGGTGTGGGCGCTGCCGGTGACCGGGTCCTCGTCGATGCCGAACGCGGGGAAGAAGCCGCGCGAGGCGAAGTCGTAGCCGCGGGAGGGGTCTTCGGCCGCCGCGGTCACGATGATCCCGCGCCGGGAGTAGCCGCGCAGGGCGGCCAGGTCCGGGGTGAGCTCCCGTACGGTCCGCTCGTCGGCCAGTTCCACCACGAGGTCGCCGATGTGCTCCGAGGTGTCGTGGACCGACTTGGCCGGGGCGCCGAGGGCGCGCTCCACGGCGGGGTCCGCCTCGACCTCGGTCAGGGAGGAGGTCGGGAAGTCCATGACCAGGGTCCCGTCCCCGGCGGCCGTGACCTCCAGGATTCCGCAGCGTGCCGCGAAGCGGACCGTCCCGGTGGTGAGGCCGTCGGTGGCCAGGACGTGGGCGGTGGCCAGGGTCGCGTGGCCGCACATGTCGACCTCGGCGGTCGGCGTGAACCAGCGCAGCGCCCAGTCCGCCTCGCCGCCGGGCGGGAGCGGATGGGCGAAGGCGGTCTCGGAGAGGTTGACCTCGGCGGCGACCTGCTGGAGCCAGGCGTCCGGGGGGAACCCGCCTTCGAGGAGCAGGACCCCGGCGGGGTTCCCGCCGAAGGGGCGGTCGGTGAAGGCGTCGACGATTCGGATGCGCATGGGGTCGACCGTAGGGACGCGGCGGAGTCGGCCGCAAAGGCCAATTCGGGATGACTGGACTGTTCGCGGCCGTCGGCCGTCGATCTGTGCCATCGAAGATGGGCAGTGTGCCACCGAAGCTGGACCACAGGCCGGTTTGGCCCGCGCCTACATGTCGGGTTTTACCTGGTGGGCGCGTGTCCACTGGTCCTCGAACTCGCGCTGGCTGATCTCCTGACCCGCCAGCGCAGGATCGAAGAGATCCACGATCGGCGGGTTGAAGGGCCAGTCGTCGGGGCCACTACGCAGGGCGGTTCCGTCCTCGGCGAGCTCCACCTGGCGAATCCGGCGTCCGTCGGACGCCACTTCCATCAGATGGACGACTGGTTCATCGTCCTCCTCGTCCCAGCGGCGCCGCAGGTGCACGATGTCCCTGTCCGCGAGTGCGCCGAAACCCTCACGCCCACGCTGCGCGTCGCGCTCGGCGCGGAGTCCCTCCAGCCCGGGAGGCATCAGGGAAGCGTCGATGTCGACTTCATCCAGCTCCTCGTCTTGGAACCGGGCCACCGTCTCGAGGTCGGTGACGACCTCGACCCAGGCGAACGTTTCGACGACATTCTGCGCAGACCGTGCGTGAACCCACCACCACGTGCCGCCCATGCCGTAGTCGTGTAGGACGAGGAAGCGGCGTTTGCCTGCGCTGTCGGTGCTGGTCATGGCGACTGAGCTTAACGAGGAAGGGCGGGGCTGCGAGGCTGGTCAAACTCACTTGGCAAACCGGTCAGTAGGCCTCAGAGTCCGGGCATTTCCATGAGGTGCACGTTGCGGGAGTCTCCACGCGTGGAGCGTGCAAGCTCGGAGACGTGTCGTGCCTGCTCGGCGGACAGACGCCGCACCTCCCACAGCAGGCCTGCGGTGTCCGCGGCCTCCGGGGCCGGGGGCGGTGGTACCTCATGCAGAATGACGCCCGTCAGCGCGGCCAGGTCGCGGGCATCGATCCCCAGCAGAGCAGCGATGTCCGTCACCAAGCGCGGGGTCAGCTCCTTGCGACCAGAGCCGATCACACCGTAAGTGGCCGCCGACAGGTAGGTGGGCGTCACGGACGCGAGCGCCTGCGCCATTCCCGACCAGTTCAGGTTGCGGTACTGGAGCATGCGGATGACCCAAGCGCCGGGGCCGCCCGCGAGGGCCGTGAGCGGTTTCGGGGCGAAGCTGAAACGCCGTTCCTCCTGTGGCAGCGAGCGGATCAGCTGCAGGAGTTCGCGGCGTTCCGCTGCGGGGAGACGCACCGTATCCGTCACCGTGTTCTTCACCCATATCGCGGCCGCGGCGTCCAACGGCGCCATGTCATCCGGGACCGCCAGCCCCGCGAGGATGAACAGATCGACAGCGTGGAAACCCAGCGCGGGTGCAAGCCGCCGGAGCAGTACCTCGTCGGGGCCATCTCCTGCGAGCGCTGCGCGGACCTCGTCTGCGCTCAGCCCAGCGCGGTCGGCCAATTCCTGCGCACCGAGCTCTCTGTGGTCCAGCAGCCACGTCAGCACCGTGCCGAACCCAGGGTGCTCCGTCATGCCCGCAGACTAGCCAGAAGCGCGAGTGGGATACAGCCGTCGTAGATGGCAGCACGGGTCGCCGGGGGCTCTATCGCCGGCTCGCCACGGTGCACACCAGATCATCTGAGACGGGACATTTGCCACTGGCGGTGGCCCCGGTCGGGAGACCCGATCCGGTGTTCATGGCGAACATCCGCTGGCCGAGCCGCTACCGGCGGATGCGCTGCGGCCGGCCCGGGGTCGTGGCCGACCGGGCAGAGCTTCGCGACGCGCAGGCCGGGACATGACTGGCTCACCTTCGTTGGCACAGCACTGACCCATCTTCGGTGGCGCGAAGCCGGCAAGTGGCTCAACTTCGACGACACGCATCCCAAGATCGCTGTCACAGGTCGGCCGTGCGGTGATCCGAGGTGTTCGTTGGAGAGTTTCCGATATATCGTTGACGCATCGCGATGGGTCGACGATAGTAGAGACATCGCATCAGCGACATTGAGACAACGGATGAGGAAAGGAGCGCAGTCATGCGTTCACGCGGACAGCACGGACACGACCACGGACATGAGCACGCCCGGGGTCACGGCCACTGCGGGCCGGACCGTCGGGAGGAGTTCCAGGGGCGGCGCGCCGCCTTCGGGCCGTTCGGGCCGCCCTTCGGCGGCGGGCCCTTCGGTGGGCGGGGCGGGCGCGGCGGGCCGCGCGGCCGGGCCCGGCGGGGTGATGTGCGCGCCTCCATCCTGGCGCTGCTCACCGACCGGCCGATGCACGGCTACGAGATGATCCAGGAGATCGGCGAGCGCAGCGGCGGGGCGTGGAAGCCCAGCCCGGGGTCGGTCTACCCGACCCTGCAGCTCCTGGAGGACGAGGGCCTCATCACCAATGAGACCGAGGGCGGCAAGAAGCTGTTCACGCTCACCGACGCCGGCCGCGCCGAAGCCGAGTCCGGCCCGGACGCCCCCTGGGCGGAGGCCGGCCGCGGCTTCGACTTCGAGGCGATGAACGAGGTCCGGACGGCCGGTTTCGGCCTGATGGAGGCGTACGGCCAGGTCTTCAAGACCGGCACCCCCGCGCAGCGGGAGAAGGCCCTCGCCGTCGTCAACGACGCCCGCAAGAAGCTCTACCTGATCCTGGCCGACGAGCACTGAGTACGGGTCGGCGGGACCTCCCGCACGCGACGGCGCGCCCCACGAGGTTCTCGTGGGGTGCGCCGTCGCGTGCGTGCGTGCGTACGGACCTGCTCGGCGGGGGTGCTGCCAGGTCAGGCGACCAGGCCGGAGAGCTTGCGGAGCGACTCGTTCAGTGCGGCGGTCGCCGAGTCCTTGAGCTTGCCCGCCATGAGGGAGACCGCGGCGCCGGTGAACTCGCCGTCGATGCGGACCGTGGTGGCCTCGCCGTCCGGGACCAGGGTGTAGCGGGTCAGGACGGCCACCCCCATCGGGCCCTTGCCGGTGATCGCGAAGACGCGCTCGTCCTCCAGCTCCGAGACCGTCCACAGGACCTCGGCCGGGAAGCCCATCATCTTCATGTTCTCGGCGAAGGTGGAGCCCACCGCGAGGGTCTCGGGGCCGCCCTTGGGGAAGTTGGTGTGGGTCATGCTCCACTCGCCGTATGCGTCCCAGTCGGTCAGCTGGGACCAGAGCTTCGCGGCGGACGCCTCGATGCGTGATTCCGCGGTGACTTCAGCCATGCGACCACCCCTTCTCGTCAGGTACGTGCGGCGGAAGGTAGCCCCGGCGGACGCAACATTCAAGACTGACGACCTGTCAGATATCGGCGAGCGGGGTGGGTGGGGGTCCGGCCGGTGTCGGCTCGGTCTCGGGAGCGTCTCAACAGGTGTCACGGTGTCTTCGCTCCTGACCGGCCCTGCCATGATGTCCGAATGCAAGCGTCAGGGAGACATGCCGGACTGGGCCTCGCCCTCATTTCGGCGATCGCGTTCGGTGGTTCGGGTGTGGCGGCGAAGCCGCTGATCGAGGCGGGTCTGGACCCGCTCCACATGGTCTGGCTCAGGGTGGCCGGGGCGGCGCTCGTGCTGTCCCCGCTGGCCTGGCGCCATCGCGATCTCGTACGCCGCAAACCCCTGCTGCTCGCGGGCTTCGGCCTCGTCGCCGTGGCCGGTGTCCAGGCCTTCTACTTCGCCTCGCTGTCCCGGATCCCGGTCGGTGTGGCCCTGCTGCTGGAGTACCTCGGCCCGGCGCTCCTGCTCGGCTGGATCCGCTTCGTGCAGCGCCGGCCCGTGACCCGGGCCGCCGCGGCCGGCGCCGCCGTGGCCGTCGTGGGCCTCGCCTGCGTGGTGCAGATCTGGGCCGGGCTGAGCCTCGACCCGCTCGGCGTCCTGCTCGGCCTCGCGGCGGCCTGCTGCCAGGCCTTCTACTTCGTCTTCGCCGACCAGGGCAGCGACGGGGACGACGTGCCCGACCCGATGGGCATGATCGCGCACGGCATGATCGTCGGCACCCTCGTGATGACCGTGATCGCCCGGCCCTGGCGGATGGACTGGCAGGTGCTGGGCGGGGACGCGGCGCTCGGGGACCTGATGGTGCCCGCGCCGGTGCTGCTCGGCTGGGTGGTGCTCATCGCGACCGTCTTCGCGTACCTGACCGGCGTGGTCTCCGTGCGCAAGCTGTCGCCGCAGGTCGCGGGCGTGGTGGCCTGCCTGGAAGCGGTCGTGGCGACCGTACTGGCCTGGGTGCTCCTCGGCGAGCACCTCGCGACCTGGCAGATCATCGGCGGTGCGCTGGTGCTGGGCGGGGCCTTCATCGCGCAGACCTCCCGGGGGCAGGCCGCGCCCGGGGTCGCGGAGCCGGTGGCCGCCCTGGACCGCGATCCGAGCAAGGTCTAGGATCGCGATCATGCTGTCGACCGTGCTTCCGCCGCCCGCCGCCTAGCGCGGGCGGCTGCCACCACGTAGAGAACCCGGCCCGGGCCGTGACCCGGGCCGATTCGCGCTGCCCGCGAAGCGATGACCTGCACCTTTCATCCTTCACGCACGCGCGGAGACCTCTCGTGTCGATCCAGTCGGACCAAACGCCCGCCACCGGGCGCAGCCTGCTCTTCCTCGTCATCGCCGGAACCGCCTGGGGCACCGCGGGGGCGGCGGCCTCGCTGCTCTTCCTCGCCAGTGACCTCGGCCCGCTCGCCCTGTCGTTCTGGCGGTGCGCGGGCGGGCTCGCGGTGCTGCTCGCGGTTCTCGCCGTACGAGGCCCCCGGCGGGGCGGCGGTGCACGGCGGAGTGCCGTCGGGGCGGGCGACGGCCGGGCGGGCGGCGTCAGGGCGGGCGCCGTCCGGCAGCGGGCCTCGGTGGGGTCGCTGATCGGGACCGGGCTGCTGTTCACCCTCTTCCAGTCCGCGTACTTCGCCGCCGTGCGCGAGACCGGCCTCGCCGTGGGCACCGTGGTCACCCTCGGATCCGGGCCCGTGCTCATCGCGCTCGGGGCCCGGTACTGGATGGGGGAGCGGCTCGGCCGGGGCGGGACCGTCGCGGTCGGCGGGGCGCTGGCCGGGCTGGCCGTACTCGTCCTCGGCAGCGGCGGCGGCGAGGTGCGGCCGCTCGGCGTCGGCTGGGCGCTGCTCTCGGCCGCCGGCTACGGGGCCATGACCCTGCGGGCCAGGCTGCTCGGGCGGCGCGGGACCGGCGGGGACCCGCTGGTCACCACCGTCTGGTCGGTCGGGGTGGGCACGGTGTGCCTGCTGCCCCTCGCCCTGGTGGAAGGGCTGATGCCGCACACGGCGGAGCCCGTCCGGGTGCTCTGGCTGCTCGCCTACATGGCCACCGTGCCGACCGCGCTGGCCTACGCGCTCTACTTCAGCGGGGCCGCCGCGGTGCGGGCCGCCACGGTGTCCGTGATCATGCTGATCGAGCCCGTCGGTGCGGCGGCGATCGCCGTCCTGGTGCTCGGGGAGCGGCTGACCGGGCCGGTGGCGCTGGGCACCGTACTCCTGCTGTCGGCGGTGGGGGCACTGATCGCCGCCGAGTGGCGGCGGCCGGCGGACGGCCTGGAGGCCGACGCGCGGGAGGGCGGGCCGCAGGTCCGGCCCGCCCCTGCCGCCGAGGCGGCCGTCAGAGCGCGCTGATGTGGTCCGGGACGGCGATGCCGGCGGCGAGGTCGGCGGCCGGGACCGGGGTCCCGTACGCCGGCGCGACCGGGACCACGCCCGCCCAGAACGGCAGCCCGAGGTCCTCGGGGTCGTCGTTCGGGCCGCCGTCGCGGACCTTGGCGGACACCTCGTCCAGGTCCAGGCGGATCACGGCGGTGGCCGCGAGCTCCTTGGCGCTCGCCGGCCGGGAACCGGCCGAGCGGCCCGGGACGACCTGGTCGACGAGGGCGGCGAGCGCGATCCGGCGCTCCTGCGGATCGGTCACCTCGTAGGCGGTGCCGTGGACGACCACCGAGCGGTAGTTGAGCGAGTGGTGGAACGCGGAGCGGGCCAGGACCAGGCCGTCGAGGTGGGTCACGGTCAGGCAGACCGGCAGCCCCGGGTCGGCCTTGCCGGCCGCGAGGAGCGGGCGCGAGCCGGTGGACCCGTGCACGTAGAGGGTCTGGCCGACCCGGCCGAAGAGGGTCGGCAGGACCACCGGAGCGCCGTCGCGGACGAAGCCGAGGTGGCAGAGGTAGGCCGCGTCGAGTATCGAGTGCACCGTCTCGTGGTCGTAGTGCGCACGGTCGCGGTACCGGCTGGGGACGGTACGTTCGGTGGGCGCGTACCCGGCGGCCGTCGCCTCCGGGGAAGCGATCGCGACCGCTGCCGCCGACGTCTCCGTGGTGGTCTCGGGGGCAGGCGTGACGCTCATTGCGGACTCCATTGTATTAGTGCATACTTGACTTTGTGCTAGAAGAGTATCTGATCATCGGGCGGCGCGCATCGGAAATCGCCGCGAGTGTGGAAGCGGGCGTCGCCTCCGGCGGGCTCGCGCCGGGAGCGCTGTTGCCGCCGATGCGGGAGCTCGCCGGAGTGCTGGGGGTGAACCCCAATACCGTGGCCGCGGCGTACCGCACGCTGCGCGAGCGCGGGGTCATCGAGACCGACGGGCGGCGCGGCAGCAGGGTGCGGGCCCGCCCGGCGACCGCGCCGCGCGACCAGCTGCGGATGGCCGTCCCGGCGGGGGTGCGCGGCATCGCCTCCGGCAACCCGGACCTGCGGCTGCTGCCCGCGCTGGACGCCGCGCTGGCGGGCGCGGCGCGCCGGTACGCGGCGGAACCGACGCTCTACGGCCATGACCCGGTGGTTCCGGAGCTGGCGCGGCTCGCCCGGGCCGCCTTCGACGCGGACGGGGTGCCGGCCGGGGAGGTGGCGGTGACTTCGGGCGCGCTGGACGGCATCGAACGGGTGCTGGCGGCGCACCTGCGGCCCGGGGACGCGGTGGCGGTCGAGGACCCGGGATGGGGGAGCGTGCTCGACCTCGTCCCGGCACTGGGGCTGCGGGTGGTGCCGGTGGCCGTGGACGACGACGGACCGCTGCCCGGATCGGTGGAACGGGCACTGGCGCAGGGGGTGCGGGCGCTGCTCGTGACGGCCCGGGCGCAGAACCCGACCGGGGCGGTGGTGAGCCCGGAGCGGGCCGCGGAGCTGCGGGCGGTGCTCGCCGGGTACCCGGAGGTGCTGGTCATCGACGACGACCACGGACACGGGATCGTGGACCTGCCGCTGAACGTGCTGGGCGGGGCGACCCGCCACTGGGTGCTGATCCGCTCCACCGCGAAGGCGTACGGGCCGGACCTGCGGCTCGCCGTTCTGACCGGGGACGGGGTCACGCTCGACCGGGTCCGGGGGCGGCAGCGGCTGGGCCCGGGGTGGGTGAGCAGGCTGCTGCAGTACGCGGTGGTGGAGCTGTGGCAGGCCGGGGCGGTCGACCCCGTGGCGGTCGCGCGGTCGTACGGGGAGCGCCGGGACGGGCTGGTCGCGGCGCTGGCCCGGCGCGGGGTGCGCGCGCACGGGCGGAGCGGGATGAACGTGTGGGTGCCGGTCGCCGAGGAGGCGGCGGTGGTGGCGCGGCTGCTGGGCGCGGGCTGGGCGGTCGCTCCGGGGGCCCGGTTCCGGGTGGAGTCCGGGCCGGCGGTGCGGATGACGATGTCGACGCTGTCCCTGGCGGACGTACCGGTGCTGGCGGCAGCCGTGGCCTCGGCGGTCCGCCCGGCGGCCGGGGGACGGCTCGACTGACGGCCGGGGCGCGGTGTCGGCCTAGCGGCGCCGGGTCTGGGTGAGGGCCGCGCCGGCCAGGACGACGGCCGCGCCCACCGGCGTGTTCCAGTGGAGCTGTTCGTCCAGGAGGAGGACGCCGGCCGTCGTCGCGATGACCGGGATGAAGTACGTGACCATCTGCGCGGTGGTCGGTCCGATCTCCGTGACCAGGCCGTACTGCATCTGGAGGGCCATGCCGGTGCCCAGGGCGCCCAGGGCGATCACCGACAGGGTCGGCCAGAGCGGGAACGAGCTCGGGGCCGAGGTGAACAGGGCGCTGACCGCGGCTAGTTGCAGGGTCGAGATCAGGAGCTGGGCGCCGGTCAGGGCGACCGGGGAGCCCGGGGTGGAGGCCAGCGTGCGGCGTACGTAGATCCAGCCGATCGGGTAGCAGAGCGCGGCCAGCAGGGCGAGCGCGGTGCCCTTGGCGTCGAGACCCGAGAAGCCCTGCCAGGCGCCGAGGACGGTCAGGACGCCGAGGAAGCCCAGACCCAGGCCGGCGAACCGGCGGCGCGTCGGGCGGTCCTCGGAGAGGGCGACCAGCGAGAGTGCCATGCCCCACAGCGGCGAGGTGGCGTTGCAGATGCCCGCCAGGCTCGACGGGATGCTCAGTTCCGCGTACGCGAAGAGGGAGAAGGGGGCGCTGTTGAGCAGCAGCGCCGCCACCGACAGGTGGGCCCAGGTGCGCCGGCCCCGGGGGAGCGGTTCGCGGCGGATCAGGAGCACCGTGAGCAGGGCGAGCGCGCCGAAGAAGACCCGGCCGAGGGCGACCTGGAACGGGGCGTACGCCTCCGTGCCCACCTTGATCAGCAGGAAGCTGAAGCCCCAGATCACCGAGAGGACCGCGAAGCGCAGGCGCCAGTCCAGCCGGGTGGTGGCGCGAGCCTTCGCGGCGGGGGCCGGGCCCGCGGTGCGGGCGGCGGCCGGGGACAGGGGCGGGATCGGGATGCTCGGCGTCACCGGGGTGCTGGGTGGGACCGGGGTGCTGGGGGCGCTCATGACAGAAACTCTGGCCCTCACAACCTCGTAGGACAAGCGAAAGTTGTTGGGCGTGACGTCGTAGGATTGCTTACATGTTGAACCTGGAGCGGCTGCGCACCCTCGACGCCCTCGCCCGCCACGGCTCCGTCAGCGGCGCCGCCGACGGGCTCCATGTCACCACCTCCGCCGTGTCCCAGCAGATGGCGAAACTGGAACGGGAGGTCGGTCAGCCGCTCCTGGCCAAGAACGGGCGCGGGGTCCGACTCACCGATGCCGGCAGGCTCCTCGCCGACCACGCGGCCCGGATCATCTCCCAGGTCGAGCTCGCCCAGGCCGACGTCGAGGCGCGGCGCGGGTGCGCGGTCGGCGAGCTGCGGATCGGCGCCTTCCCGACCGCCATGCGCGGGCTGCTGCCGCAGGTGCTGGCGGAGTTGCGTGCCGCGCACCCCGAACTGCGCCCGCGGGTAAGGGAGCAGGAACCGGAGGAGAGCATGACCGCCGTGGTGCGGGGCGACCTCGACATGGCCCTCGCCATCGACTGGCACAACAAGCGGATGCCCGTGCCGGCCGAGCTCGCGCGGGCCCACCTCCTGGACGACTCCATGGACATCGCGGTGCCGGCCGGCCATCCGCTGGCCGGCCGCGCCGGGATCTCGCTCGCCGAGTTCGGCGGGGACGACTGGATCTCCTGGACCGAGGGGCAGTTCTGCCACGAGTGGCTCGTCTCCACCCTGCGCGGCACCGGCATCGAGCCCCGGATCGCGCACATCGCGGAGGAGCACCACACCCAACTGGCCTTCGTCGAGGCCGGGCTGGGCGTGTGCGTGGCGCCCCGGCTGGGACGCGGACCGGTGCCGCCGGGGGTCCGGCTGCTCCCGGTGTGCGACACCGTCCGGCGCCACGTGTACGTCGTCTGGCGGGCGGACGCCGATCGCCGGCCGTCGATCCGGGCCGCCGTGGAGGCGTTGAGGAGGGCGGCCTCAGCCGCTGCCGCGGCGGGGTGAGCGCCCGGCGGGGAAGGCCGGGCGGCCGGCGGGGGCGCCCGAGGGGGCGCCCTAGATCTTGCGGAAGTCCCAGGACACGATCGAGTCCGGGGTCAGCCGGATCCAGGCGTGCCGTCCGTCGTGCGGCATCTCCGTGATGCCGAAGTTCTTGACCGGGAAGAGCCGCTCCGCCTCCGCCAGTTCCTCGCACGGCTCGCCCGTACGGGGGGCCTCGCCCACGAAGACGGCCGTGCCGGACAGTTCCACCCCGCGCAGTTCGTCGTAGGCCTCACCGGCGTCGACGACCACCGAGACGCGGGGGTCCTTGCGGAGGTCGGACCAGCGGCGGCTGCGGGTGATCGAGTACAGCCACAGGGAGGTGCCGTCCCAGACGAACCAGAGCGCGCCCACGTGCGGGCGGCCGTCGGGGGAGACCGTGGCCACTCGGCAGGTGCGCTGCTCGCGCAGGAAGGCGTCCGTTTCCTCGTCGGTCATCATGATGCGGCGGCCGCGCCGCTGCGCCCCGTCCACGGGTGTGCTGTCCATATGGTCCGCGCCCCTTCACATCTGACTATGTGTCAGGAATCATGCGTGCTCTTCCGTCGCCACGCCAGGGGGAGCCATGGCCGATCTCGATCCCGCCACCACCGCACTGCTCACCGTCGAGTGCCAGAACGGTGTCGTCGGCGAGGAGAGCGCCCTTCCGGAGCTCGCGAAGGAGGCGCGGGACTCCGGCATGCTGGACCGGGTCGCCGCGCTGGTCGAGGCCGCGCGCGGGGCCGGGGTGCAGGTGCTCCACGCGGTGGCCGAGCGACGGCCGGACGGGCTCGGGGCCAACACCAACGCGCGGCTGTTCCGCGCCGCGGAAAGGCTGCCGGTGCGGCAGCTGACCGGCAGTCCGGCCGTGGACGTCGCCGCGCCGATCGCCGTCGCCGAGCAGGACCTCGTGGTGCGCCGGCTGCACGGGCTCTCCCCCATGGCCGGCACCGACCTGGACGCCCTGCTGCGCAACCTCGGCGTCCGCACCCTCGTCGTCACCGGGGTCTCCTCCAACATCGCGATCCCGAACACCGTCTTCGACGCGGTGAACCTCGGCTACCGGGTGGTGGTTCCCTCCGACGCCATCGCCGGGGTGCCCGCCGCCTGCACCGCCGAGGTCATCCGCAACTCCCTCTCCCTCGTCGCGGAGATCACCACGGCCGAAGCCCTCCTGGCCCAGTGGGCCCCGGCGCGGTAGGTGCCGGGTCGGCCTGCCGCGCGCCCTGGAGTGGAGCCGCCGCCGTGATGACGAGGAGGATGAAGGCGATCTGCGAGGCACCGGCACGGATCCGTCAGGGCGGATGCCTACCGGGTCGAGGCCTTCCGGCAGATCATGTGCCCCTGCGGAGAGGCGGTGCGTTCATGGAAGACGAGGCGGCGGACGTGGTGGCCACGGCCACGGTGATCGTGCGTGCGGCGGCGGCCAGGCGGGCGCGGCAGGACTCCGTCGTGCGTGCGGGGGCTCGGCTGGCGGCCGCGGTGTTCCTGGCCGGCTGCCCGTCCGGTCTCTGGTGGCAGGGGGACCGGGCGACCATCCCGCTCGTCGGACGGGTGCTCGCGGGCTGGGGACCGGGCGGCGCGATGCCCTATCCCACCGGCCTGGTCGGGCTGCTGCTGCTGGTGTTCGCGGCCCTCTTCGGGGCCGTCGGGGTCGGCGCCCTCTGGTGGGGCGCCGCCGACGTGGCCCGTCGTGAGAGCCCGTTCGCCCGGTACGACCGCGACCGCTACCGCTACCGGGGCGGCCGGGGGTCCGGTCCGGACAGGGTGAAGGAGCCGCCGACGTAGCGCGCGTCCACGTGGCCGGGGCCGAGCTCGCCGTGCGCGGCGAGCAGCGCCCGCGCGTACGCCTCCGCGTCGTCCCGGGGTTCGTAGCCCAGGGCCCGCGCCGTCGTGAGGTCCCACCAGGCACGGGTGTTGGCGCTGATCCCGTTCACCACGGTGTGCCCGACGTCCGGTGCGGTCAGGGCGGCGTGGTGTCCGGCCGGGCGGGGACCGCGCTGCCGATCGGAACGTCACCGTCGAGCGGCACGTACCCGACCGCGTGGTTGCTGCCGGCGAACACGACCCGGCGCACGCCTTCCGCGCGCACCGCCTCGTACAGGTGGTACGTCCCGCGGACATTCGCTTCGAGCAGGGCCTCGAAGCGGGATTCCAGGGAGATCCCGCCGACGTGCACGACCGCGTCGACCCCGCGGACCGCGGACCGCGGAACGCACCGCGTCGGCGTCGGCCAGGTCGAAGACCAGGGACCCGGCGCCGTCGGGCCCCTCGACCGGCTTCAGGTCCGCGAGACGCAGCGTGTAGCCGTAGCGGGGCAGGCTCGTGCGCAGGAAGGTGCCGATGCCGCCCGCGGCGCCGGTGAGGAGAAGGGTGCGGGGCTGGTTCACGAGCGGAACTCCTTTGTCAGATCGGCCAGTAGCGGGAGCCGCCCCCTGGGGCAGCAGGCCGAGGTGGTACAGGCTCAGCCGGCTCGCCCCGGCGGCGCGCAGCCTTCGTACGTGGGCGGGCAGCAGCGCGGGGTCGGCCGGCGGCCGGGCGGTCACGTACGCGTCCACCGGCAGCCCGTGCCGGGCCGCCCGACAGACCAGCTCCGCGCTCTCGGGGCCGGTCGGCCGGCACGGCACCAGTCGGGTGTCCACCTGTGCGGCGGCCCGGTCCGTGAGGCCCGGCGAGGGGCCGGGTTACGGGACCCAGTGGTTGCCGGAGGCCGTGATCATGACCTGGAGCTGGATGCTCGCCGAGAAGTAGCTGCCGGTGTCGATGGGGGTGGCCAGCATCTTGTTCCAGAGGGCGTCCAGCCACGCCTGGCTGCCCGGGTCGGTCATGGCCGCCAGCGTGAACGGCGCGAAGTACGCCGCCTCGCTGCCCGCGGAGATCTGCGTGCCGTCGAGCTTGTAGCCGATGGCGATCCTGTTCGGGTCGCCGCCCGTCTTGGCCTTGATCCAGTTGTTGAGCTTCCGCGCCGACGCGAGGGACTTGGCGTCTCCGCTGGTCACCGCGTCGTCCGCGATGCGCCACGGGGTCCGGCAGGCGTTCCACCAGTAGGCGCCGTCGTTCGGGTCCTCCAGGACCTGACCCGGGGCTGGCTTGGGGGTGGTGTTGGTGGTGACGACGAAGTCGGGCAGGAGCCCGGTGTTCGGCGCGTACGTCGCCTGCAGGCTGGTGATCTGGTTCTGGTGCGCGGTGCGGATGGTGTCCCAGGCCGCGTCGCCCGTAGCCGACCGGAAGGCCCGGAAGTGGTCCACCATCCAGTCCGAGGTGCGGGAGATGTAGTAGTACTGGTCGCCCGAGCTGCTCCAGTCGCCCAGTTTCAGCAGGTTGGTGGTGGGGTTGAGCTCGTCCTTCTTGATCGCGTTGATGTGCTTGATCGCGAGGGCCTTGTAGTTGTACGTGCCCGTGCTGCCCCACTGCTTGTCGGCGAGCAGCAGCCCGTAGGCCACGTCCATGTCGCCGTCGGTCGCGCCGTCGCCGCCGTTGACGCTCCGGCAGGCGGTGTCCTGCTCGGCGGCCAGCAGGTCCGAGTTGATCGCCGACGGGTGGTCGATCATCCACTTGGTCAGACCGTCGAAGATCTTCTTCGCGTCCGGGTCGGCGCCCGCCATCGTCGCGGCGATGACCATGCCGTACCCCTGGGCCTCGGCGACGTACGGGTGGTCCGCGTCGGGGGAGATGACCTGGTACCAGCCGTTGCCGCAGTTCTGCCGGACGAACGCGGACTTCCAGGTGTTGTAGTACTCGACGGTCTTCTGGTCGAGGGTGCCCTGCGTGCCGGACGGCTTCAGCGTTCCGGCGGCGTAGGGCCGGGTGTGACTGCCGAACGGGACGGCGGGGCCGGTGCCGCCGGCGGGGGCGGTGGAGACGCTGAGCGTGCCGCTCGCCGCGGAGGCGTTGCCGGCCGCGTCGCGGGCCTTGACGGTGTACGCGTAGGCGGTGGACGCCGTGAGGCCGGTGTCCGTGTAGGAGGTCCCGGTGGCGCTCCCCACGAGCGAGCCGCCACGGTAGACGTCGTAGCCGGTGACGCCGACGTTGTCGATGGCCGCGTTCCAGGCGAGCGAGACGCTGTTCGCGGTGGTGGCCGTCGAGCGCAGGCTCCCGGGTGCGGTCGGCGGGGTGGTGTCACTGCCGCCGGAGGCGGGGTTGCCGTAGACCTCGAACTCGAAGAGGGAGTAGCCGTAGCCGGTGCCCCGGGCCGTTCCGTACACGCGGACGTAGCGGCCGGTACCGGTGAGGGCCAGGTCGTCGGTGGCGCCGTTTCCGGTGCTGGTCGAGTAGACGTCGGTCCAGGCCGAGCCGTCGGCCGAGGTCTGGATCCTGTACGCCTTCCCGTACGCGGCCTCCCAGGCGAGCTTCACCCGGCTGATGGTGTGGGCCGCGCCGAGGTCGATGCGGATCCACTGCGGGTCCACTCCCTCCAAGCTGGCCCAGCGCGACGCGGCGTTGCCGTCCACGGCCTTCCCGGCCTCGAAGCCGGCCGCCTCGACCGAGGACGAGGTCGCCGGCCTGCCCTGCGAGACCAGGACGGGGGTGGGGGCGCCGGCGCCCGGGGCGGGCGGCGTGCCGGTGGACTTCAGGAAGAGGGAGCCGGAGGCGTCCGTCTTGGAGGCGTTCACACCGGCGTTCGGCGACCGGGAGTAGTCGAGCCCCTCCTTGCCGGCCCAGTCGGCGATCGGCGAGCCGCCCTCCGTCAGGTGCTGGTACTTCGACGGGTCGGCCGCCGTTACGGGGGCGCGGCGGTTGGCGCTGGTCAGGTCGGGGATGACGGCGGCGGCGCCGAAGGCCGCTGCGGCCCCGCGGGTGGCGGAGCCCTCGGAAGCCGTCGCGGCCGTCGCGGCCGGGGCGCTGAGGCCGGTGAGCCCCGCCACGGCGGAGGCGAGGGCGGCGAGACCCGCCAGCGGACGGTGCCAGCGGGGAGGGCGGCGGTCTCTGTGCGCGGAAGGTTGCTGATGTGCTTGTGACATCGGGCGTCCTCGGGTGAGTGCTGCGCGAGTGGGGGAGCGGCCGGTTCGCGGCCGGTTCGCGGCCGGTTCGGAGCGTCGGCTAATGGTTAGGAATAGTTCCTAACCATTGGCCGGGAGAGTAGGAACGGAACAGGGTGTCGCGCAAGACCCTGGGCGCGATCCATCAGTGCGATTCACATCCACGTATGTGGCTGAAGACCCGTGCGCGGGTGGTGTGTTGGGGGTGGGGGCGGGCGCGGAGGCGACCACGACGACTCTGCGCGGCACCCCGCGCGGCGTCCGCGCGGCGTCCGCGGGGCTTTGCACGGAGCGGCCGGGGAAAACCGTAGATCGTGAACCGTGATCGCCGGATAGCCTGGGAAAATGCTCACAGAAGTGATCGCGACCCGTTACGTCACGCCTTTGCGGGAGGGCGGCTCGCTCCCCGGAATCGTCGAGGCCGACGACCTCGGTACCTACGTCATGAAGTTCACCGGAGCCGGCCAGGGCCGCAAGACGCTGGTCGCCGAGGTGGTCTGCGGCCGGCTGGCCCAGCGGCTGGGGCTGCGCGTCCCCAGGCTGGTGCAGATGCAGCTCGACCCGGTCATCGGGCTCGGCGAGCCGGACCAGGAGGTGCAGGAGCTGCTCAAGGCCAGCGGCGGGCTGAACCTCGGGATGGACTACCTCCCCGGCTCGATCGGCTTCGACCCCCTCGCGTACCAGGTGGACCCCGTGGAGGCGGGGCGCGTGGTCTGGTTCGACGCCCTGATCAACAACGTCGACCGGTCCTGGCGCAATCCGAACATGCTGGTCTGGCACGGGGACCTCTGGCTCATCGACCACGGCGCCACCATGATCTGGCACCACAACTGGCCCACCGCCGAGAGCGCCGCCGCCAAGCCGTACAACGCCTCCGACCACGTACTGGCCCCGGTCGGCCCGGACATCGCCGCGGCGGCGGCCGCGCTCGCGCCGCTGGTCACCGAGGAGCTGCTGACCGAGGTCGCGGCCGACGTGCCCGACGAGTGGCTGGTCGACGAGCCGGGCTTCGACTCCACCGACGCGCTGCGCCGCGCCTACGTGGAGGCCCTGCTGCCGCGTGCGGCCACGATCCACGAGAGGATCACCATGGAGGCCGAGGCGAAGGTCCGGTCGGGTCCGCCCGGCTGGCTCGCCGACCGCCTCGACCCCCGTCCCCGGAAGATGAAGAGCGACAGCGAGTGATCAAGCGGGACGTGTTCGAGTACGCGCTGGTGCGTGTGGTGCCCCGCATGGAGCGCGGCGAGTGTTTCAACGCCGGCGTGATCGTCTACTGCCGGGCGCGCTCGTACGTCGCCGCGCGCACCCATCTGGACGAGGCCAAGCTCCTCGTACTGGATCCGGAGGCCGACGTGGCCGGGGTGCGGGCCGCGTTGCGCGGGGTCGAGGGCGTGTGTGCGGGCGGCGAGTTCGCGGGGCAGGCGGCTGGTGACGACGCGGGGCGGCGGTTCCGGTGGCTGATCGCACCACGGAGCACCGTCGTGCAGCCGGGCCCGGTGCACATCGGCCTGACGGCCGATCCCGCCGTGGAGGTGGAGCGGCTGCTGGACCTGCTGGTCCGGTAGCCCGCCGACGGGGCTGGATCCGCTCCCCGTTGACACGGAGTGCCAGGGCTCCTAGCGTCTCCTCAGCTGAAGCTACTAAGCGGTTGCTCACCTCTGGGGGGCCGCTTTCCGAGGGCGAGGAGATCCAGCATGTCCACCACCGAGCAGCGCGTCGCGATCGTGACCGGGGCGGCCCGGGGCATCGGCGCGGCCACCGCCGTACGCCTGGCCGCCGAGGGACGGGCGGTCGCCGTACTCGACCTGGACGAGGCGGCCTGCAAGGACACCGTGGAGACGATCACGGCGGCCGGCGGCACGGCCGTCGCGATCGGCTGCGACGTCTCCGACAGCGCGCAGGTGGAGGCGGCCGTCGAGCGGGTGGCGAGCCTGCTCGGCGCCCCGACCATCCTGGTCAACAATGCGGGTGTGCTGCGGGACAACCTGCTCTTCAAGATGAGCGACACCGACTGGGACACCGTCATGAACGTGCACCTGCGCGGTGCGTTCCTGATGTCGAAGGCCTGTCAGAAGCACATGGTCGCCGCCAAGTTCGGCCGGATCGTGAGCCTCTCCAGCAGCTCCGCCCTCGGCAACCGCGGCCAGGCCAACTACTCGGCGGCCAAGGCCGGCCTGCAGGGCTTCACCAAGACCCTGGCCATCGAGCTCGGCAAGTTCGGCATCACCGCGAACGCCGTCGCGCCCGGCTTCATCGTCACCGAGATGACCGCCCACACGGCCGCCCGGGTCGGCATGGACTTCGAGGACTTCCAGGCCGCGGCCGCCACCCAGATCCCGGTGCAGCGCGTCGGGCGCCCGGACGACGTGGCCAACGCCATCGCCTTCTTCACGGGCGAGGCCGCCGGCTTCGTCTCCGGCCAGGTCATGTACGTGGCCGGCGGCCCGCTCAGCTGACGAGAGGCAGGGCGCACGACATGACGTACGACGGAACGGACAGCGGCAAGGTCGCGCTGATCACCGGGGCGAGCCGGGGCATCGGCTACGGCATCGCCGAGGCCCTGGTGGCGCGCGGCGACCGGCTCTGCATCACCGGACGGAACGAGGAGGCCCTCAAGGAGGCCGTCGAGCGGCTCGGCGCGGACCGGGTGATCGCGGTCGCGGGCAAGGCGCACGACGAGGCCCACCAGGCCGTCGCCGTGGAACGCACGATGGAGGCCTTCGGCCGCGTCGACTTCCTGATCAACAACGCGGGGACCAATCCGGTCTTCGGGCCGATCGCGGACCTGGACCTCGGGGTCGCCCGCAAGGTCTTCGAGACCAACGTGGTCTCGGCGCTCGGCTTCGCCCAGCGCACCTGGCACGCCTGGCAGAAGGAGAACGGCGGGGCGATCGTCAACATCGCCTCGATCGCCGGCGTCTCCGCCTCGCCCTTCATCGGGGCGTACGGGATGAGCAAGGCCGCCATGGTCAACCTGACCCTCCAGCTCGCCCACGAGATGGCCCCGGGGGTCCGGGTCAACGCGATCGCGCCCGCGGTCGTGAAGACCCGGTTCGCGCAGGCGCTCTACGAGGGCCGGGAGCAGGAGGCGGCGGCGGCCTATCCGCTGGGCCGGCTCGGGCTCCCGGAGGACATCGGCGGGGCCGCCGCGTTTCTCACATCTGCACAAGCGGAATGGATCACGGGGCAAACTCTCGTGGTTGACGGGGGAATGTTCCTCAATGCCGGAGTGCACTGACCGATAATCGGACGCATTTGCCTCTCAAGGGGAGGCAAATGCGTACCGAATGGGCACGTAATCGGTCAAGTGCCGCACGAAACCTACCCATTGGTTTTGTGAGGCTCTGCGGTAGGGTCTGCCGCACCCCTGGCTGATCGAGGAGCGTGCACGTGTTCAACCGGACCAGATGCCTGCAGATCACTGCGGCCCTTGCGTCCATATCCCTGCTCTCCGGATGCGGCCTGTTCTCGGACGACGGCGGCAATGGAGAAGAGCGGATTGTCGTCGGAACGACGAGCGCACCCACGACCCTCGATCCGGCCGCGGCGTGGGACGGCTCCTGGGAGCTCTACCGGAACGTCTACCAGACCCTGCTGGCGTTCCCCACGGGTGCCACCAAGCCCCAGCCGGACGCCGCCCAGAGCTGCGAGTTCACCGACTCCGGCAACGAGTCGTACCGCTGCACCGTGCGCAAGGGCCTGAAGTTCTCCGACGGTGAGCCGCTCGACGCCAAGGCCGTCAAGCACTCCCTCGACCGGATCATGGCCATCAACGCGCCGTCCGGCCCCAAGGCCCTCTTCGGCAGCCTGGACAAGATCGAGACGCCGGACTCGCACACGGTGGTCTTCCACCTGAACACTCCGGACGCCACCTTCCCCTTCGTGCTCGGCTCCCCGGCCGCCTCGCTGGTCTCGCCGAAGCAGTACCCGGCGGACAAGCTGCGCGACGGCGACAAGGTCACCGGCTCCGGCCCGTACACCCTGGAGTCGTACAAAGAGGCCGGCGAGGCGGTCCTGAACCGCAACGGGAGCTACAACGGCTTCGCCAACCGCCGCAACGGCGGGGTCACGATCCGCTACTTCGCGGACTCCAAGAAGATGATCGCCGCCCTCAAGGGCAAGGAGATCGACGCGACCTACCGCGGCCTCTCCGCCGACGAGGTCAAGGACCTCCAGGCCCCCGCGTCGGCGGACGCGGGCGTCCAGGTCGTCGAGAACGTCGGCTCGGAGATCCGCTACCTGATCTTCAACCCGAAGGACCCGCAGGTCGCGAAGGTCCAGGTGCGCCAGGCGATCGCGCAGATCGTCGACCGCGGGGCGCTCGTCTCGAAGGTCTACCAGGGCACCGCCGAGCCGCTCTACTCGATGGTCCCCAAGGGGGTCGTCGGGCACAAGACGCCGTTCTACGACACCTACGGCCAGCCGGACGTGGCCAAGGCCAAGAAGACCCTCAAGGACGCCGGCATCCCCACGCCCGTGGACCTGACCTTCTGGTACACCACCGACCGCTACGGCGCCTCCACCGCGGACGAGTTCACCGAGCTCAAGCGCCAGCTCGACGAGAGCGGGCTCTTCAGGATCACTCTGCGCGGGCAGCCCTGGAAGGCCTTCCAGGAGGGCTACAAGAAGGGCGAGTACCCGGTCTTCGGCCGCGGCTGGTTCCCCGACTTCCCGGACCCGGACAACTTCATCGCGCCGTTCGTCGGCAAGGAGAACGCGGTCGGCACCCCGTACGAGTCCAACGAGATCCTGAGCGTGATCCTGCCCAAGTCCCGCCGCGAGAGCGACCGGTCGGCCGGCATCCACGAGTTCGAGAAGGCCCAGCAGATCTTCGCCGACGACGTCCGGCTGCTGCCCCTGTGGCAGGGCAAGCTGTACGTCGCCGCCCGCGACGACATCGCCGGCGCGGAGCGGGCGCTCGACCCGCAGACCGTCATGCAGGTGTGGGAGCTGTACCGCAAGACGAGCTGGTAGCAGGCCCGTACGCCGCCCCGCCCGTCCGCCCCGCCCACCCGGGCGGGGCGGGCGGGCGCCGCGTTGTCAGTGGCCCCCGGTAAGTTCTTGTCCGCCGCGCGAAGCAGTTGCGCGGGCGCGGAGACGCGCAGACGCGAAGTCTCGAACAACGTGTACCGGAGGTTGTCGCCGTGACCCAGATGCTGCCCGAGTCCTGGCTCCCCGTCCTCGGCGGAGAGCTGGAGCAGCCCTACTTCAAAGAACTCACCGAGTTCGTCGAGAAGGAGCGGGCGAACGGGCCGGTCTACCCGCCCCGCGAGCAGGTCTTCGCGGCCCTGGAGGCCACGGCGTTCGACCAGGTGAAGGTCCTGGTCCTGGGCCAGGACCCGTACCACGGCGCGGGCCAGGGCCACGGGCTGTGCTTCTCGGTGCAGCCCGGTGTGAAGACCCCGCCCTCGCTGCGCAACATCTACAAGGAGATGCACGCCGAGCTCGGCACCCCCATCCCGGACAACGGCTACCTGATGCCGTGGGCCGAGCAGGGCGTCCTGCTGCTCAACGCCGTGCTCACCGTCCGCGAGGCCGAGCCCAACTCGCACAAGGGCAAGGGCTGGGAGAGGTTCACCGACGCGGTGATCCGCGCGGTGGCCGAGCGTCCCGACCCGGCCGTGTTCGTCCTCTGGGGGGCGTACGCGCAGAAGAAGCTCCCGCTGATCGACGAGGAGCGGCACGCGGTCGTGAAGGGTGCCCACCCGTCCCCGCTGTCGGCCAAGAAGTTCTTCGGCTCCCGGCCCTTCACCCAGATCAACGAGGCCGTCGCCGCCCAGGGCCATGCGCCGATCGACTGGAGGATCCCGGACCTGGGCCGATGACCGACCGCGCCTAGGCGGCATTGCAGGTGCCTCCGGCTAGCGTCTTGATGATCAGACCGGAGCAGGTCTGACGGGAACAAGCCGGAGGCCGCGTTGACCGAGCAGCAGGAGGCGTCTGAGGACGCCGTCATGACCAGGATCGGCCAAGCGGCCATCCTGCTGCACGCCGGCGACCGCGAGGAGGCCCGCAACCGGCTCGGCGAGATCTGGTCCGAGATCGGCACGGAGGGCGACTCCCTGCACCGCTGCACGCTCGCGCACTACCTCGCCGACGCGCAGGACGACCCCGCCGAGGAGCTGGCCTGGGACCTGCGGGCGCTGGCCGCCGCGCACGCCGACTCCGACGGTCCCGGTCCGCCCCCGGCCGTACGGGTCTTCTACCCGTCGCTGCACCTGAGCCTGGCCGCCGACTACGTGAAGCTACGGCGTCCGGCGGCGGCCCGGATCCACCTGGCACGGGCCCGCGCCGCCACCGGGGCCCTGGGCGACGACGGGTACGGGAACGGCGTACGGGCCGCCATCGCCCGACTGGAGCGGCGGCTCGCGGCGGAACCGGGGGAGGGGCCCCGCCCGTTCCCGGAGCAGAACCAGTAGCCGGCCCGCGCAGCCGGGCCGCGTCGGGCCGTCAGCCGCCCTGGACGCCCGCGCAGATCCGGGCCTCGGGGCTGTCCGGGTGCCAGCGCCCGTGCCGGCGGCCCAGCGCGCACACGTCGGCCGGCCGCACCGGCAGCTCCCGCACCAGTTCGCGCGGCACCTCGCCGCCCTCGGAGCGGGGCCGGCCGGGGTGCGGCCCGCCCGGACGCCCGTCGGCGCGGTCCCCGTGCCCGCCGGGCTGCCGGGGCCCCGGGATGTCCGGGACCGGCGCGGCTGCCGCCGGCCCTCCGCGGTATCCCGGCCGGCCGTCCCGCGCCGCCTCCGCGGCGGGGACCCCGGCCCGCGGGACGGCGGCCCGGCCGGAAGCGGAGGGGGCCGGCCCGGCCGGCTGTCCCGGCACTGCCTCCACTGCCTCCAGCGCCTCCAGGACGGGTGCCCTGACGACCACCGGCGCGGACCCCGGCCCGCCGCGGGGCTCGTGCCGGGGCGGCGCCCCCGAGGTGCCGGGGGCGGCCGCGGGCTGCAGGGAGGCCGGGGACACGTTCACGCAGCCGGAGACGGCCGAGACCGCACAGGCGACGCCGAGCAGCAGCTTTGTCGTGGTTCGGGTTGGATGCACTCACACAACTCTGCTGTGCGAGGACCCCGTTGCGAAAACCCGGAGCCGATATTCACCCCGCACGGGTGACGGCTACTCGCCCGTGGCGCCGTCGATGTGCTCCCGGAGCAGGTCCGCGTGGCCGTTGTGGCGCGCGTACTCCTCGATCATGTGGTGGTAGACCCAGCGCAGGCTGAACACCTCGCCCCGGCGGTGGCTCTCGGGCTTCGAGGCGTGGTCCAGGGAGCGGCCGGACACGGCCTGCCGGGCCAGCTCGATCTCGGTCTGCCACACCTGCTCGGCCCCGCCCCAGGTGTCCTCGTCCGCGAAGTGGAAGTCCCCGTCCGGGTTCTCGTGGGTGCAGTACAGCTCGGGCAGCTCCTCGTCCAGCATGATCTCCCGGAACCAGTACCGCTCCACCTCCGCCATGTGGCGCACCAGCCCCAGCAGACTCAGTTCGGACGGCACGAGCGGGGTGGTGCGGAGCTGTGCGTCGGACAGCCCCTCGCACTTCCAGGCCAGGGTGGAGCGGTGGTAGTCGAGCCAACCGTCGAGCATCTCGCGCTCGTCGGCCGTGGTGGAGGGTTCTGCGCGGTGGGATCCGCTGGTGATCGTCATGGTCCCCATCCTGGTCGAACACGCCCGTGGCCACCACCGATTAGGCTGCGTACTCCCACACGCAACACACCTGGAGGTCCCGGTGAAGGTCGGCTGCATCGGACTCGGCGATATCGCGCAGAAGGCGTACCTGCCCGTCCTGACCACCCGCCCGGGGCTCGAACTGCACCTGCAGACCCGGACCCCGGCCACCCTCGAACGGATCGGGGCCCACCACCGCGTCCCGGCCGAACGCCTGCACGCCGACCTCGACTCGCTGCTCGCGCAGAAGCTCGACGCGGCCTTCGTGCACGCCCCGACCGCCGTCCACCCCGAGATCGTGGAACGGCTGCTGGAAGCGGGCGTGCCCACGTACGTCGACAAGCCGATCGCCTACGAGATCGCGGAATCGCGGCGCCTGGTCGAACTGGCCGAAGAGCGCGGGGTCTCCCTCGCCGTCGGCTTCAACCGCCGCCACGCGCCCGGCTACGCGCAGTGCGCCGACCACGCGCGGGACCTGATCGTCATGCAGAAGAACCGGGTCGGGCTGCCCGAGGACGTACGGACCTTCGTCCTGGACGACTTCATCCACGTCGTCGACACGCTGCGCTTCCTGCTGCCCGGCGAGGCCGACCAGGTCGACGTACGGGCCGTGGTGCGGGACGGCCTGATGAGCCAGGTGGTGCTCCAGCTGTCTGGCAGGGGCTTCACCGCGCTCGGCATCATGAACCGGCTCTCCGGTTCCACGGAGGAGGTGCTGGAGGTCTCCGGGCAGGACACCAAGCGCCAGGTCGTCAACCTCGCGGAGATCATCGACCACAAGGGCCAGCCCACGGTCCGGCGGCGCGGGGACTGGGTGTCCGTGGCCCGCCAGCGCGGTATCGAGCAGGTCGTCGACGCCTTCCTGGAAGCCGTCGCCACCGGCACGACCCTCAGCGCGCGCGACGCGCTGCTGACCCACGAACTGTGCGAGCGGGTGGTGCGCTCCGCTCTGGAGCAGGCGTCCTGATCGGCCGTGTTCCGGGCGGCCGCCCGGCCTGCTATCCGGGCGGCGTCCGAGGGGTCCCGAGGGGCGCCCGGCTGGGCCTCCCGAGCCGCACGGAGCGGGCGCCCGCAGCCGCGCCGTAGACGGCCAGAGCGGCCAGCGCGGCGCCCACGGGCCAGTCCCCGAAGCGGACGTACGGGGTCGTGCCGCGCGCCAGCGGGACCTCGTACACGCGCGCCGTGCTCGCCGAGGTGGGCAACGCCGGCCCGATCCGCTCGCCGGACGGGCCGCGCACCTCGCTGATGCCGGTGAGGGTGGCGTGGACCACGGGACGGCCGGTCTCGGCGGCGCGCAGCGCGGACAGCGAGGCGTGCTGGGCCGGCGCCCAGCTGTCCTGGAAGGTGGACGTGGCCGACTGGTCGACCAGCAGGGCCGCCCCCTCGCGGGCGAGGTGGCGGCTCATGTCGGGGAACGCCGACTCGAAGCAGACCAGTGGGCCGACCCGGACGCCGGCCCGGCCCGGCAGGTCCATCAGGACCGGCGCGCTGCCCGGGACGCGGTTCTCGTCCGCCGCCTTGCCGACCGAGGTGGCCCAGCCCAGCAGCGCGCGGGCCGGCACGTACTCGCCGAACGGCACCAGGCGCATCTTGTCGTACTGGTCACCGGTCGGGCCCCCGGGACCGACGAGCACCGCCGATTTGCGGATCCCCGGCCGGTCGGCGGCCCGCGCGTCCACGTTGACCAGCAGCGGAGCCCCCACCCGGGCCGACACGGCGGCGAGCCGCCGGGCCAGGTCCGGGCGGGCCGTCAGGTCCTCGCCGACACTGCTCTCCCCCCACACCACGAGGTCCGGGCGCGGTCCGGCCAGGGTCCCGGTCAGGTGCTCCCCGACGGCGAAGCGCCGCTCCGCGCTGTCCGCGGAGTCCGGGAGCAGGCCCGGCTGAACGAGGGCGACCCGCAGCGAGCCCGCCGGCTCCGGGAGGGGCGCCCACAGCCACACCACCCCCGTCAGCACCGCGCAGCCCGTCACCCCGGCCAGCGCCGGCAGCCGCGCCCCCGGCCCGGTGATCAGCAGCACCAGCGCGCAGTTCACCGCCACGACCAGCAGGCCGACCAGCCAGACCCCGCCCACCGAAGCCAGCCGCAGCGCGGGCGCCACCTGCCACTGACTGGCGCCGAGCAGCCCCCACGGCCCGCCCAGCCCCTGCCAGGACCGGGCCAGCTCCGACAGCAGCCAGCCCGCCGGTACGAGGACCAGCGCGGCCATCGCCCGGCCCCCGCCGGGCCTCCCGCCGAGGAACTCCCGTACCAGCAGAGCCCAGGGAATCCAGAACAGGCCCACGAGCGCCGCCACGGCGAAGAGGAACACGTGCAGGCTGGGCAGCAGCCAGTGGTGGACGGCGAAGACGAAGCCGGCGCCGCCGAGCCAGCCCTCCAGGGCCGCGCGCCGGCCGGTGGGGGCCGACCTCAGCAGCAGGATCCAGGGCACGAGGGCGACGTAGGCGAACCACCACAGCGCGGGTGCGGGGAAGGCGAGGCAGGGCAGGGCTCCCGCCGTGAACGCCGCCACCGCACGCCACCACGGGGGCCGCTTCGAGACCGCCGGGACCGTCGGGACCATCAGCATGAGGTAGGGCCTCCGCTTCCAGTGTGGAACACCCCTGCCGGTCGAACCATCAGAACGACATGTGCCGCCACTTCTCGTGGACGGTGACGCGCGAGAGCCGCCAGCCGGACCGGGCGGTACGGGCGACGGCGAAGGTGTAGCGGCCCGCCGCGACGAAGTTGGGCGCCGTGACGGCCGGGCCGCCGGCATCGGCGGAGCCCGACTCCTCACCGGCCAGCCGCATGGGATTGAGGAAGTCCGCGCGTACCTCCGCGGTGTCACCGGGGGAGCCGCCCACGTCCGCGATCCGGATCAGCCGGTTGACGATGAGGTGCTGGCGCACCGGAAACAGCTTCATCGTCTCCGCGAGCCAGTCCGCGACCTCCCCGGCCGGGCCCTCGATCCCGCCGGCCGAGGCGTAGTCGGCCCGCCCGCCCGGGGCGAACAGGGCACGGTACGCGTCCCAGTCGCCGTCGTCCACGGCGATGGCGTACTCCGTGACCAGCTCGTCGATCGCCAGTCGGTCCATCACGCCCGCAAGGTCCACACGCTGCGTCATCGGGACAGTGTGCGGGCGCGGGGCGCGGAGGCCAAGGGGCGTGCGCGGCCCGGACGCCCCGCCACCGGCTCAGTGACCGGAACGCGCCTCCCGGGGACGGACCACCACGAGGTACGCGTCGCTGGCCAGATCCATCACCACCTCGGCCGGCACGCCCTCGCGCGTCCGCTGCGCCGCGTACTCCTCCGCCGGCCAACTCCCCCTCGGACTTCCGGCCGGAAACCGCTCCAGCACCACTCGACCCATGGGACACCCCCTGCTGCTCGCCTTCAGGTCTCTCCCAGCACAACGACGCGGAGGCCGCCCGGGAACGTTCCCGAGCGGCCTCCGGTTCGTACGAAGCGGTGAGCGGTATCGCTTTCCCCTGAGAACGGGGTCTAGCCGGCCGACTCGCCGGCGTGCGGGCTGAGGACACCCATGCCGATCAGGACGAACAGCAGGATGCCGAGCAGGACCCGGTAGATCACGAACGGCATGAAGCTCTTGCTGGAGATGAACTTCATGAACCAGGCGATGACCGCGTAGCCGACGAGGAAGGCGACGACCGTGGCGAAGATCGTCTGACTCCAGGCGATGTGGCCCGGGTTCTCCACCACGTCCATGATCTCGAACAGGCCCGAGGCCAGCACGGCCGGGATGGCGAGGAGGAAGGAGTAGCGGGCCGCGGCCTCGCGGGTGAAGCCCAGCAGCAGACCGCCGGAGAGCGTCGCACCCGACCGGGACACACCCGGGATCAGGGCCAACGCCTGGCAGAGACCGAAGATGAGGCCGTCCTTGACGCCCAGTTGCTTCAAGGTCTTGCGCTCGCGGATGGCGCGGTGCCGGCCGCCCTCCTCGTCGCGCGCGGCCAGCCGGTCGGCGATGCCGAGCACGATGCCCATCACGATGAGGGTGGTGGCGATCAGCCGCAGGTCACGGAACGGGCCTTCGATCTGGTCCTTGAAGGCGAGGCCGAGGACGCCGATCGGGATCGAGCCGACGATCACCAGCCAGCCCATCTTGGCTTCCTGCTCGGAGCGCAGCGCCTTCGTGTACAGCGAGCGGGACCAGGTGGAGATGATCTTCGCGATGTCCTTGCGGAAGTAGATCAGCACGGCGGCCTCGGTGCCGATCTGCGTGATGGCGGTGAAGGCCGCTCCCGGATCGTGCCAGCCGGCGAACGCCGCGGTCAGCCGCAGATGGGCGCTGGAGGAGATCGGGAGGAACTCCGTAAGCCCCTGGACGAGACCGAGGATTAGGGATTCGAACCAGCTCATGTCGGGGTGCGCTCGTCCTTGTGATCGTCGGGCAGTTCGCGTCCGATGCTAGGGCCCGTGCGGAGCGGCCGTGACCACAGGGGGGTGTACGGCCGTCAGTTCCCGCGCCGGCACGGTTCGCTCGGGCCTGCGTACGGGCGCCAGCCGGTGCCGCTTGCGCCAGGCGACGACCGCCGCACCCACCGCGGAGAGGGCGATGAAGCCGAACGAGGCGAGGAACGCGGGGGAGGTCGGGGAGGACGCGCTGGCCCCCGCGATCACGTACGCGGCGGTGTTCGGGACCACGCCGATCGCGGTGGCGAGGAGGAAGGGGAGCCAGCCGCAGCGGGACAGCGCGGCGGCGTAGTTGGCCACCGCGAAGGGCAGACCGGGGAAGATCCGGACCGCCAGCATCGAGCGGAAGCCGTGCCGGGCCAGCTGGTCGTCGGCCGCCTGCAGCCAGCGGCCGCGGATCAGCGGACGCAGGGCGCCCTGGCCCATCATCCGGCCGAGGCCGAAGGCGATCCCCGCGCCGATGACCGAGCCTCCGACGGCCGCGACCAGGCCGAACTGGGAGCCGAAGAGCGCCCCGGAGGCCAGGTTCAGCAGCGGGCGAGGCACCAGGGCGGCCGTGCACACCCCGTACGCCGCGGCGAAGAGCAGGACCGCGGTGCCCACCGGGAGTCCCGGGGGCCAGCCCTCCGCGAGGAGACGCTGGGGCTCGTACAGCACGACGCAGACGCCGGCCGCGAGGAGCAGCACGACGAGCAGCGAGAGCCGGGTCCACGGCGCGAGGAGGAGGGACATTCCGGGAGACTAACCGACCGTCCTGGCCGAGCGCCGTAATCTGGGCCTCATGCAGTCGAACGACCGGCGGCCTCCGCCGGTTCCGCACAGCGCCCTCGCCGAGCTGTTGGTCGCGCGGCTCACCGAGTCCTACGGCGCCGCGGCCGACGTGGGGCGGGCCGGGCCCATGGCCGCGTACATGAAAGACGTCTCGCCCTTCCTCGGGATCCCCACCCCGCTGCGCCGCGAGCTGTCGAAGGCCGTGACCAAAAACACCCCGAAACCATCCGAAACGGACTGCGTGGCGCTCGCACTGCGCTGCTGGGGGCTTCCCGAGCGCGAGTACCGTTACTTCGCCGTCGACTACCTGCGCCGGCACGTCTCCCGCTGCTCCTCCGGCATCCTGCCCGTGGTCCGGCACCTGATCGTGACCGGCTCCTGGTGGGACACCGTCGACCTGCTCGCCGCGCACACGGTCGGCCCGCTCGTGGCGGCGGACCCGGCGCTCGCGGCCGTCATGGACGAGTGGATCGAGGACGGAGACCCGTGGGTGGCCCGCACCGCCCTGCTCCACCAGCTCCGCTTCACGTCCGCGACCGACACCGATCGGCTCTTCGCGTACTGCCGCCACCAGGGCGGCCACCCCGACTTCTTCGTCCGCAAAGCCATCGGCTGGTGCCTGCGCGAGTACGCCAAGACGGACCCCGCGGCCGTACGCGCCTTCGTCACCGCCGAGCGGGAGTCGCTGTCCCCGCTCTCGGTGCGCGAGGCCCTCAAGAACATCGGCGGCACCCCGGGGACGAGCTGACTCGCCCGAGTCCAGTCGACGCCCGCGAGGGCGGGCGCACCGGAGGGGCCGGGACGGTGACCGAGGTCGGGTAGTGGCCGCGCAGGCCGTGGAGGGCCCGCTGTGGTGGCGGTGGCCGGCTTGCGCCAGACTGCCGCCATCACTGGCATGCGGGGAGGGAGCGGTTCATGGGCGGCGGGAGCGGCAGCGGTAGCGGGGAAGGCAAGGGCACGGCTCTGGTGCTCGGCGGCGGCGGGCTGACCGGCGTCGGCTGGGAGGCCGGGATGCTCTACGGGCTCGCCCGCGCGGGCGTCGACCTGACCGGGGCCGACCTCGTCGTCGGGACCTCGGCCGGCTCGGTCGTCGGCGCGCAGCTCACTTCAGGACTGCTCACCCCGCAGGAGCTGTACGAGCGCCAGCTCGGCGACCCCGGCGGGGAGCTCCCCGCGAAGCTGGGGGCTTCCCTGATCGGGCGGTACGCCGTCGCGATGGTCCGCTCCCGCGACGCGAAGTCCTACCGGCGCCGGATAGGAGCCTTCGCGCTCGCCGCCGACACGGAGCCGGAGGCGGTGCGCCGCAAGGTGCTCGAAGCCCGGCTGGTGTCCCACGACTGGCCCTCGCGGCGCCTCGTCGTCGCCGCGGTGGACGCGCTGACCGGCGAACTCGCGGCCTTCGAGCGGGGGAGCGAGGCCGGACTGGTCGATGCCGTCTCGGCGAGCTGCGCCGTACCCGGGGTGTGGCCGCCCGTGACGGTCGCGGGGCGGCGGTTCATCGACGGCGGGATCCGCTCCGCGACCAACGCCGATCTCGCCGCCGGCTACGCGCGCGTGGTGATCCTCGCGCCGATGGCCACGGGCGCCGGGCTGATCCCCTCGCCCGCGGCGCAGGCCGCGCGCCTGCGGGAGGCCGGGGCGAAGGTGCTGCTGATCACCCCCTCCGCGGGGGCCCGCAAGGTCTTCGGGCGCAACGTACTGGACCCCGCGCGCCGCGATCCCGCCGCGCGGGCGGGGCTGGAGCAGGCCGCGGTCCACGTGGAGCAGGCGCGCGAGGTGTGGGCGGCTCCGGGGGCCTGACAATGGTCCGGTGAGTGACGAACAGATCCCGGTGGTCCGGGACGTGGCCCAGGGCACCGCCAAACTGATGCCGGACATCGACCGGGAGCGGGCCTGGCTGCTCACCGTGGACGGGGCGCCTCAGTCGTACGTGGACCTCGACGACCCGGAGCACCTGGAGTTCGAGTACGTACGCCGCCTCGCACACGTCCTGGACTGCGTGGGCGAGCCGGGGGCCGCGCTGGACCTGCTGCACCTGGGCGGCGGAGCGCTGACCCTGCCGCGGTACGCGGCGGCGGGCCGGCCGGGGTCGCGGCAGGACGTGGTCGAGTTCGACGCCGGCCTCGTCGCGCTGGTCGGGGAGTTCCTGCCGGTCGCGGCCGGGAGCGGCATCACCGTGCACGTCGCCGACGCGCGGGCCTGGCTGGCCGCGGCGCCGGACGCGAGCGCGGACGTCGTGGTGGGGGACGTCTTCGGTGGGTCCCGGGTGCCGGCTTCGCTGGCCTCGGTGGAGTACGCGCGGGAGGTGGCGCGGGTGCTGAGGTCCGGCGGGGTGTACGTGGCGAACCTCGCCGACGGGGCGCCGTTCGATTTCCTGCGGGGGCAGCTCGCGAACTTCGGGGCGGTCTTCGGGGAGTTGGCGCTGATCGCGGAGCCGGGGGTGCTGCGGGGGCGGCGGTTCGGGAACGCGGTGCTGCTGGCTTCGGAACGGGGGCTGCCGGTGGCGGCGCTTTCGAGGGTGTGCGCGGGTGACGTGTTTCCCGCGCGGGTGGAGGCGGGGGCGGCCCTCGCGCGGCTGATGCGGGGGGCTCGGCCGGTGGCCGACTCCGAGGCGGTGGCTTCGCCCGAGCCGCCGGAGGGGGCGTTCAGCCTCGGCTGAGGGGGCTCGCGGGCCGCTGCGCGGGGCGGCTTGTCCCCTGCCCGCCCTTCCCCCGTTCCCCGGGCTGCGCCCGGACCCCCGGGCTCCGCCCCAGACCCGCGCCTCACACGCCGGCGGGGCTGGATTCGGCGGAGGCGGGTCGGGTGGGGCCCGGTGCGGCGGGCTCGGCGTCGGCGGGGCCCGATGTGGTGAGGGTGGCAGGCGGTTTGCGGGTCATGCGGCGGACGTCCGGGACCAGGAGGACGGCTGCCGTCACCACGATCACGAGCGCCGCGCAGCCCCAGAGGGCCGAGGTGCGGCCGATCGCGGACTCGACCGGGCCGGCCACCGCCGTGGCCAGCGGGAGCATCGAGAGCGAGCCGAACCAGTCGTAGGCGGAGACGCGGGAGAACATCTCCTCCGGGATCTCCTGGTGCATCGTCGTCATCCAGCTCACGCCGAACACCTCGATGGCCACGCCGCTCACGAACATCACGGCGCACAGTCCCCACACCGGCAGCGGCACCGCCAGCCCCGCCGAGGGGAGCGCCAGCGGGAACACGCACAGGGTGCCGACCAACAGCAGGCGGCGCGGTTTCCAGGCCATCATCAAGACGGCCCCGCCGATGGTGCCGAGGCCGAAGAAGGCCAGGGCCACGCCCCACGGAGCCGCCCCGCCCAGTTGCTCCAGCGCGACCAGGGGCCCGTAGACCGCCTCCGCGGCGCCGACGACGGCCACGACGACGGAGAACTGGAGCACGATGCTCCACAGCCAGGGGCGGCTCCTGAACTCCACCCAGCCCTCGCGCAGATCGGCCAGCAGTCCGCCGCCGGGAGCGCGCTCGGCGATGTGGCCGACATCGAGGAAGGCCCGCAGGGCTCCGGCCGCGGCGAAGGCGGCCGCGTCCACGGCGAGCACCCAGCCGGGGCCCATGAAGGCCACCGTGGCCCCGCCGAGGGCCGCTCCGCCGACGCTGGCGCCGTTCATCGCCATCCGGAAGAGGGCGAAGGCGCGGTTCGCCTGCGGGCCCGAGACGCTGGCCATGAGCATGCCCTCGGCGGCCGGGTTGAAGAAGGCCGTGCCGGTGCCGCACAGCGCGGTCAGCAGCATCATCTGCCACAGCTTGGGGTCACCGGTCAGGACGAGGGTGGCGAAGGCGGCCTGCGAGAGGCAGTTGAGGACGTTGGCCGAGACCATGACGCGGTGGCGGGGGATCCGGTCGGCGACCGCTCCGCCGATGAGCAGGAATGAGGACGAGCGGCAGCGTACGGGCGGCGGCCACCAGGCCGAGGTCGCCGGCGGAGCCGCCTGCCTGGGCGACCGCGAAGGCGGTCGCGATGAGCGCTCCGTGGCTCCCGAGGTTCGTGATGACCGCGGCACCCGTCAGCAGGGTGTAGTTGCGGCCGGCCCACTCCGGCCTGCGGCGGGAGGAGGACGGACGGGCGGTCCCGGGGGAGGGGGAGGGGGCGGGGGAGGAGCTCACCCCGGGACTATCCCCGCCCCGGGCCGGGAATCCAAGCGGATATCCGGCCCGGGAGGCGGGGCGGCGGAGATCACTCCGCCTGGAGGCGGACGCTGCTCAGGATCTTCTCGTAGGTCTCCTTGGTCACTTCGCCCGGGACGCCCGCGACGCCGTAGAGGACCCAGGTGGAGAGGTCACCCTTGGCGGTCGTGAAGCTGAAGGCGACCGACTTGCCGTCGGTGGAGCACTTGTTCTCCTTGGGCAGGCCGCTGACGGTCGCGGTCGCCATGTGGCCCTTGAGTCCGGAGGAGGTCGTGTACTCCTTCGCCTCGGTGACCTTGGTGGTGCCCTTCGGCGCCTTCTGGGCGTACGCGGCGAAGGCCCAGTTGCCGGCCTCGTTGTACGCGGCCTCGGCGGTGCCCTTCGCGCCCATGCCGCCCTTGGTGGCGGTGCCCGCCAGTTCGGTCGACTCCTCCTTGCCGTCCTTGTTGGCGTCGACCTTGCACCAGTCCTCCTTGAGGAAGGCCGGTGCGGACATCATCACGAGGGGCGATCCGTCGTTCTTGGAGTCGTCCTCGAAGCCGATGGACAGGCCCGAGGACTTGACCTCCCAGTCCGGCGGGACGTCGAAGGCGGTGCCGTACTTCGGGTTGAGGACGACCTTCCAGCCGGGGATGACCGGCTTGGCGTCGGCCCCGCCGCGCGGGTTGGCGCTCGGGCTCGCCGGGGCGGGCGCGGCGGAGGAGGCCGGGGCGGAGGGGGAGGAGCTCGGCTTGCCGTCCGCCTGGTCGGCGGCCTTGTCGTCCCGGGTCAGGACGAACGCCCCGGTGCCGACGGCCGCCACGACGACGGCCGTGGCCGCGACGATGGCCACGGTCCTGGTCGAGAAGGGGCTACCGCCGCGCGGGGGCGGGGGCGGCGGGGTGCCGCCCCACTGGGGTACGGGAACGGTCGGGGGCTGCTGGCCCCACGCCTGAGGAGCGGGGGGCTGCTGCGGGTACCCGTAGCCGGGCTGCTGCTGCTCCCCGTACGCCGCCGTCGGCGGCTGCTGCTGGTACGGGTTCGGCGTTCCCGGCTGCTGCTGCTGGTACGGGTTCTGATGCGCGTCCTGGGGGTTGGGTTCTCCCCCGGGCGGCTGCTGCTGTCCTGGCCACATGGCCGGTAACGATAGTGGGAGTACGGGCGGGGAGCCACGGCCGCCCCCGTACGGGTCTGGCCAACGCCTACTACTCGCGGGTAACATCGCGTTCCATGAGCGCTGAACAGATGAACGTGGGCGAACTGCTCGCCGCGACCGTGCCGATGGCCAAGACCCTGAATCTCCAGTTCCTGGAGACCACCCCCGAGCGCGCCGTCGTCCGGCTCCCGGATCAGGCGGAGTTCCACAACCACCTCGGCGGCCCGCACGCCGGCGCCATGTTCACCCTCGCCGAATCCGCGAGCGGCGCGATCGTCCTGGCCGCCTTCGGCGACCAGCTCTCGCGCGCCGTGCCCCTCGCGGTCAGCGCGGAGATCGGCTACAAGAAGCTCGCCAAGGGCGTCGTCACGGCCACCGCCACCCTCGGCCGCCCCGCCGCCGAGATCGTCGCCGAACTCGACGCGGGCGGCCGCCCCGAGTTCCCCGTGACCATCGCCATCCAGCGCGAGGACGAGGCCGTGACGGGCGAGATGACCGTGGTCTGGACACTGCGCCCCAACGCCTGACCCCGCTAGAGTCCCTGCTCCGACGACGGATGGAGGGGGTCCCGTGCCGGGCCGAGCCAAGATCAGCATCAGCCTCGACGCCGAGTTCGTGGTGGAGGTGATGGTCCTCGCCGGGATCGGGTCGCCCCAGGACGCGGTGGAAGCCGTCGTACGGGACTACATCGAGCGCGGCCACCGCACCGAGGCCCGGGTCCAGCTCCAGGACGAGCCCCGGCGCGAGGCCGGCCCCGACCGGCGGCCGCCGCAGGGCTGAACATCGGCGACGCGGTGGCGCGCCTGAAGCGGGGCCGGGCGGCGGTCGGCGCACAGTGGGTGGCGGGAGCGGTCCGGCGCGGGCCGCTCCCGCCACCTGACGCCGATGCCCACGCCGCAGGGAGCGCCCATGAGCGAGGCCGTGTCCAGACGCCGTGCGATGTGCCTCCTCGGGGGGATGGGCGCCGCCCTCGGCGCGGCCGGCTGCGTACCGGCGCCGCCGCCCGGCGCGCAGCCCCGTAAGACCGCCGCGGCCGCCCCCGCCGCCGCGCCGGCGGCCGGCCGGAGCGCCCGGATCGACGCGCTGCTGGACCGGCTCACCCTGGAGGAGAAGACCGTCCTGCTGCACGGCGGCCCGGATCCGGACCCGCTCGGCCAGGCCGGCTACGTACCCGGCATCCCGCGCCTGGGCATCCCGGCGCTCCGCCTCGCCGACGGTCCGGCCGGGGTCCGCGTCGCCAGGCCCGCCACCGCGCTGCCCGCGCCGGTCCTGCTCGCCTCCGCCTTCGACCCGGCGCTCGCCCGCGCCTACGGGCGGGTCCTCGGCCGCGAGGGCCGCGCGCTCGGCATCGACGTGCTCCTCTCGCCGATGGCCAACCTCATCCGCACCCCGTACGCCGGACGGAACTTCGAGACGTTCTCGGAGGATCCGAAGCTGACGGCCGACCTGGTCGCCGAGGTCGTCCGGGGCATCCAGGACGAGGGCCTCATCGCCACCGTCAAGCACTTCGCGCTCAACAACCAGGAGAAGGGCCGCGACACCGTCGACGTGATCGCCGCCGAACAGACCCTCCACGAGACGGAGCTGCGGGGCTTCGAAGCCGCCGTCACCGCCGGGGCCGGCGCCGTGATGGGCGCCTACAACAAGGTCAACGGGGTCTACGCATGCGAGAGCAGGCCGCTCCTCGACGAACTGCTGCGCGAACGCTGGGGGTTCGACGGCTGGGTGATGTCGGACTGGAACGCCACGCACAGCACCGTCGCCTCGATCGGGGCCGGCCTCGACATGGAGATGCCCGAGGGCACCCACTACGGCGCCCCGCTGCGGGAGGCGGTGCGCGGCGGCTCCGTCCACGAGAACACCGTGGACCTCGCGGTACGCCGGATCCTGAGCACCATGGACCGCTTCGGACTGCTCGCCGGGCACCGGCCCGCCCGGCCCGCCCGGGACGCCGCCGCCGGGGCCCGTACCGCCCGGCAGATCGCCACCGCCGGAGCGGTCCTGCTGCGCAACGAACGGGCCACCCTGCCGCTGGCGGGGCCCGCCGCCCGCTCCATCGCCGTGATCGGCCCCACCGGGCGGACCCCCTTCGTCGGCGGCGGCGGCAGCGCCCACGTGGTGCCGGACGCGGCCGCCTCCCCCCTCGACGAGATCCGGCGGCGGGCCGGAAGCGGCTCCACGGTGGGCTACGCGCTCGGCGAGGACCTCTACGGGCGCCCGCTGCCGGCGAAACTGCTGACGCCCGACCCCGGCCTCGACGACCGGGCGGTGGCCCCCGGGCGCACCTGGGGCTTCGAGGGGACCTTCCGGCTGGCCGCCGACGACGAGTGGACCCTGCTCGTCCACTACACCGGGAAACGGCCGTCCGTCCGGCTCGACGGCGAGGAGCTCTTCCCCGTACGGCAGGGCGCGGCGGAGCAGTTCGCCGGCGGCCTGCTCGGCGCGGCGCCCGACGGCCGCACCGTGCGCCGCCGCGCCCTCGCGCTCAAGGCGGGCGAACACCGCCTCGCCGTCTTCGCCGAGGGCGGGCCGAAGGGCCAGCGGCTGCGGCTGCGGCACACCACGAAGGCCACCCGGGCCGCCGACCTCGCCGAGGCCGTGAAGGCGGCCAAGGCGGCCCGCAGCGTGGTGCTGTTCGCCTACGAGGACGCCACCGAGGGCAGCGACCGCACCTCGCTGGGGCTCCCGGGGGGCCAGGCGGCGCTGATCGAGGCGGTCGCCGCCGCCAACCCGCGCACCACGGTCGTGCTGAACACCTCCTCCGGTACGACCATGCCGTGGCTCCCGCGCACCGGAGCGGTCCTCCAGATGTACTACCCGGGCCAGGAGGGCGCGGCCGCCACCGCCGACGTGCTCTTCGGCGACGCGGACCCGGGCGGCCGCCTCACCCAGACCTTCCCGGCCGACGAGCGGGCGACCCCGGTCGGCGCCGACCTGATGCGCTACCCGGGGGTGGGCGGGCGGCAGGAGTACACCGAGGGGGTCCACGTGGGCCACCGCTGGTACGACCAGCAGCGGGTGGCTCCGCTGTTCGCCTTCGGGCACGGGCTCTCGTACACGACCTGGGCGTACGAGAAGCTGGCGGTCCGGCCGGGCGGCGCGCACGGGAAGCGGAGCGGGCTGCGCGTGGAGTTCACCGTCCGCAACACCGGACGGCGCACGGGCACCGAGGTGGCCCAGGTCTACGTGGGCCCGTCCCCGGACCTGAAACTGGACCAGCCGGTCCGGGCGCTCGCCGGGTACCGGCGCCTGACCCTGGAGCCCGGGGAGGCGCGGCGGATCGTCGTGGACATCGACGCGCGCACGCTGTCGTCCTGGGATCCCGAACGGGACGCGTGGGTGGTGGGGACCGGTCGGCGCGAGGTGTTCGCGGGGCGCTCCTCACGCGAACTGCCGCTGCGGGCAAAGGCTGTGGTCACGACCGGATAGGCTGCCCGTTCGGCCCGCCACAGGGGGCGGGCCGGGCGGAGAACTCAGGAGGACGTACCGGTGCACATCCAGGAATGGCTGGAGACGATTCCGGCGGTCAGCATCTACCTCCTGGTGGGGATCGTCATCGGGCTGGAAAGCCTCGGCATCCCCCTGCCGGGAGAGATCGTCCTGGTCAGCTCGGCGCTGCTGGCCTCGCAGCAGGGGCACATCGACCCCGTGGTGCTGGGCATCTGCGCGATCACCGGGGCGATCGTGGGCGACTCGATCGGTTACGCGATCGGGCGCAGGGGCGGGAAGCCGATGCTGGAGCGCCTGGGACGGCGCTTCCCCAAGCACTTCGGGCCGGACCAGGTGGCCATGGCGGAGCGCTCCTTCGACAAGTGGGGCATGTGGGCCGTCTTCTTCGGGCGGTTCGTGGCGCTGCTGCGGATCTTCGCGGGGCCGCTTGCGGGGGTCCTGCACATGCCCTACTGGCGGTTCCTCGTCGCGAACGTCCTCGGCGGGATCCTGTGGGCCGGCGGTACGACGGCCGTCATCTACTCGATCGGGATCGTCGCCGAGCCGTGGCTGAAGGGGTTCTCGTGGGTGGCCCTCGCCCTGGCCCTCGGCTGCGGGCTCGCCATGACCGTGGTGGTGCGCGGACGGATGAAGAAGGCGGCCGCGGCGGCGAAGGCCGAGGAGGCCACCGCTGCGGGCCCGGACGCGTCGTCGGACGCGGTCCCGGACGCGGTTCCCGTGCCGGGGCAGGCTTCGACCGCTCCGAGCGTGCTCACCGACTGAGCGGCGCGGGCCCCGGCCCCGGCCCCCGGCTTCGCTTCCGCACCTCGCCCGGCCCGAGGACGGGCGGGGTGCGGGGGCGATCACCGGGCAAGGCCCGTCACGCGCCCGGGGTGACCGAGGCGCGGTGCTGACCGGCCAGTTCCGTGTACATGAGGGCGTTGACCTTGAGGCCCTCGCGCTCCTCCGCGGTCAGTTCGCGCCGCACCTTCGCCGGGACGCCCGCGACCAGCGAACCGGGCGGGACGATCATGCCCTGGGGCACCAGCGCCTGGGCGGCCACCAGGGAGCCGGCGCCGATCACCGCGCCGTTGAGGACCGTCGCGCCCATCCCGATCAGGCAGTCGTCCTCGACCGTGCAGCCGTGCACGACGGCGTTGTGGCCGATGGAGACGCGCTCGCCGATGGAGACCGGGAAACCGGGGTCCACGTGCACGGTGCAGTTGTCCTGCACGTTGCTGTCGGCGCCGAGCGTGATTGGACCGCAGTCCGCGCGGAGCACGGCCGAGTACCAGATGCTCGAGCCCGCGCCGAGCGTCACGTCCCCGACCACGACGGAGGTGGGAGCGGTGAACGCCGTCGGATCGATCACGGGGTTCTTCCCGCCGACACCCGCCACGAGTGCCTGGGCCGCCTGCTGCGTCATGTGTTCTCTTCCTCTTCCGGTACGTCGTGCCGCGCTACCGGAACCGTAGGCCACGCCGTCCGCGCCCCCGGGGATGGGGTGAAGATCACGGCGCGGCCCGCGCCCTCCGCGCGCTACGGTGACCCGGTGGCGAAGAACCAGAACACGTTCTCTTCTCAGACGGCGCTCTCCTCGCTGACGGCGCTGCGCCGCCGGCTCGCCGGGCGCGCCGTCCACGCGGGCTGGCGCTGGATGCAGCGGGCCGGCGCGGTCACCGCCCAGACCCCCGGCGGGCTGCGCTTCGGCGCGATCGGGCACGGCACCCGGCTCGCCTTCCCGCAGGGCACCGTCTTCGGCGCGCCCTGGATCCGGCTCGGCGACCACTGCATCATCGGGGAACAGGTCACGCTCACCGCCGGGATGATGCCCGACCTCGACCTCGGCGCCGAACCGGTGCTGGTGCTCGGCAACGGAGTGGTCATCGGCCGTGACAGCCACGTCATCGCCGACACCCGGATCACGATCGGCAACGACACCTTCTGCGGTCCCGGGGTGTACATCACCTCCACCAACCACAGCTACGACGATCCGCACGAGCCCGTCGGCAAGCAGTGGCCGCGCAGCGCCCCGGTGGAGATCGGCCCGGGCTGCTGGCTGGGGACCGGCTCGGTGATACTGCCCGGCGCGCGGCTGGGCCGCAACGTCGTGGTGGCGGCGGGGGCCGTCGTACGGGGCGACGTGCCGGACCACGCCGTAGTGGCGGGGGCGCCGGCGCGGATCGTCCGCCGCTGGGATCCCGAGGCCGGCTGGCAGCCGCCGCTGCGCTCCCCGGCGCCGGTGCCGATCCCCGACGGGGTCACCCCCGATCAGTTGCGCGCCCTGGCGGACATGGCCGGACAGGAGTGAACCCGGCACCTGCCGCCCGGCCGCAGGGCAGCGGGGCAGCAGGAGCTCGAGCCGGCGCGTGGTCAGCGCGGGTCGGCGGCCTGCGCTGATCACGCGCCGGTGGTCCGGCACGCCGCGCGGCCGCTCGTCCGGGCCGTCACCGGGGTCGGGCCCAGCACCGGGTGCGTCGCGATCAGGTCCTGGCAGACGGCCAGCACGTCCTGCCGGTCGGCGGTGATCCAGTCCCGGTCCATCGCCCAGCCCCGCAGTACCGGGTCCGGTTCGAAGGCGATGGCCAGCCCGACCTGCTCGAACACCTCGGCGTCGGAGGGGGAGTTCCCGACGGCGAAGGAGCTCCGGCGGTCCACGGGGCTGCCCTTCGTCGCGGTGCGCAGGGCCGCGCGCTTGCCGCCGGGCAGGGCCGGCGTGGTGGTGAGGGCTCCGGTGCAGCGGCCGCGCCGGAACTCGGCCCGCATCCCGTGGGCCTCGCCGATGCCCAGTTCCGCCGCCGCGCGCCGGACGATCTCGTACGGGCTCCCGGAGATCAGCACCGTCCGCAGTCCGGCCGCGTGCAGGATCCGTACGAGCTCGTCGGCGAAGGGGAGGATCCTCTTCCGGGCCGCCGGCCAGGCGGCCTCGGCGGCCCGCTCCACGTCGCTCCGGTCCGCGCCTTCGAGGGCCCGCGCGACGTGGGCGTAGAAGGCGGCGGCGGTGGGGGCGTGCGCGGCCGCGGCCGCGGCCGCGGCCGCGGCCCCAGGATCGGAGTCCTCGTCGTGGTAGCCCGCTATCGCGGCGAGCGCAGCCCGTCCGGCCGCCGGTTCACAGACGCCGCGGGCGATGAGGGACTCCACGAACGGGGCCGCCAGCGAGCCTTCGGCCAGGGTTCCGTCGAGGTCGAGCACGGCGATGCGGGTGTGGCTGCCGGAAGGGCTCCCGGACGGGCTCTGGGCATGGCTGTGGGCATGGCTGATCACGGCGGGACTCCCTGGTCGGGGCCGGTCTGAGGTGCGCGGCTGACCCCGACGGGGAGGCGCGGTCTCAAGTATTCGTACCGTTTGGGCGGTTTGGATACTTGAGCCGCGTTGAAAGGGTTGAAGGCCCGGGGCCTGGCCCCGGGACCTCAGAGGGCGGGGATCTCGATCGCCGGGCAGCGGTCCATGATCATGTCCAGTCCGGCCGCGCGGGTACGGTCGAAGGCGGCCTCGTCGACCACGTTGAGCTGGAACCAGACGGCCTCCGCCCCCTTCGCGACGGCCTCGTCCGCGACCGTGCCCGCCAGCGCGCTGTTCACGAAGACGTCCACCACGTCCACCTTGAACGGGATCGCCTCCAGCGAGGGGTAGCCCTGCTCGCCGTGGACCGCCTCCGCCTTGGGGTGTACGGGGATCACGCGCTTGCCGTACCGCTGGAGGACCTCGGCCACGCGGTACGCGGCCCGGTCCTGGTTGTTGGACAGGCCCACCACGGCCCAGGTGTCGCCGAGCTCGGTGAGGATCTTGCGGATGGTTGCCGGATCGCCGTACACGTGTGCCGCCTCCTGCTGCTGGTGCTGCCCCTGGCCGCTGATCGCGGCCCCCTCGATCAACCGAAAAGACGCATCTCGGATTCCCCGTAGGGTGGACGGGTGAAGGCAGACCAGTACGTGACGGTGGCCCGTGAGGGCGTGCACGAGTCCGAGATCAACCGCTCGCGGTTCCTGTGCGCGCTCGCGCCCGCCGCGACCGAGCGGGAGGCGCAGGACTTCGTCGCCCGGATCCGCAAGGAGCACCCCACCGCCTCGCACAACTGCTTCGCCTACGTCATCGGCGCCGACGCCTCCGTGCAGAAGGCCAGCGACGACGGCGAGCCCGGCGGCACCGCCGGGGTGCCGATGCTGCAGATGCTCACGCGCCGGGACATCCGCTACGCGGTCGCCGTCGTCACCCGCTACTACGGCGGCGTGAAGCTCGGCGCCGGCGGACTCATGCGCGCCTACGGAGGCGTCGTCGGTGAGGCCCTCGACGTGCTCGGCACCGTCACCCGTCACCGCTACCGGCTGGCCACCGTCACCGTGGACCACCAGCGGGCCGGCAAGACCGAGAACGACCTGCGCTCCACCGGCAGGACCGTGACCGACGTGCGCTACGGGGCCTCCGTGGAGATCGAGGTCGCGCTGCCCGAGGCGGACCTGCCCGCCTTCGAGGCCTGGCTCGCCGACAGCACCGCCGGGAGCGCCACCCTCACGCCGGGCGGGGAGACGTACGCGCCCTGAGCGTCACTGGTCGGCCGGGGGCGGACGGCCGTCCCGGAGGGGGCTGTACCCGGGAGATCAACTCACCTGCTGCGCCCCAGTGAGTCGCGGGTCGGAGAAGAACTCGCCGGGCTTGGTGAGGCCCGCGTTGGTTCGAGGGCCGCGCATTCGGCGGTGAACTCGTGCATCTCCCTGACCCGTTCGTGGGCGTCCACGGCGCGGGCGACCGTCGAGTGGGCGCCGTCGGCGCGGATGACGACCCGGCCGTACTCGGCGGTCGCGGCACCGTCCGGGCCGTGACCGCGGGGGCCCATGTCGAAGGTGGACGTGGTGATCTCCGGGCAGCCGGTGGCGACGACCCGGTCCAGCAGGCCCCAGCGCGGGTCACCGCCTCGGGGGAACCATCCAGCATCGTCGCCGGGCGGTTTCCTCCCCCTCTACCGGATGGGCGTGAGTGGTGGTTCGGGAGGCGGCATGCGTTAGCGTGGCAGCGGGCGACTGTGAGTCCTGGGCTGGTTCTTGCTGGTTTCAGAGGGGTAGTAGGGGTAAACGTGCAGGTCGGGGCCGTTCTGTGAAATTCCTGCACACCTCCGACTGGCATCTGGGGCGGAGCTTCCACCGGGTGAACCTGCTCGATGCCCAGGCCGTCTTCATCGATCACCTCGTCGAGACCGTGCGGGAGCACGAGGTCGATGCCGTGCTCGTCGCCGGTGACGTGTACGACCGGGCCGTGCCGCCGTTGCCCGCTGTGGAGCTGTACGACCGGGCCCTGCACCGGCTCGCCGATCTCGGCGTGCCCACCGTGATGATCTCCGGGAACCATGACTCCGCCCGCCGCCTCGGTGTCGGGGCCGGGCTGATCGGGCGGGCCGGCATCCACCTCAGGACCGAACCGGCCGGGTGTGCCGACCCCGTGGTGCTGGCCGACGTACACGGTGACGTGGCGCTGTACGGGCTGCCGTACCTGGAGCCCGCGCTGGTGAAGGACGAGTTCGGTGCCGGGAAGGTGAGCCACGAGGCCGTGCTGGGTGCGGCCATGGACCGGATCCGGGCGGATCTGGCCGGGCGGGCGCCCGGGACGCGGTCCGTCGTCCTTGCCCATGCCTTCGTGACCGGCGGGCAGGCCAGCGACAGTGAGCGCGACATCACCGTCGGCGGGGTCGAGGCCGTGCCGGCCTCCGTCTTCGACGGGGTCGACTACGCCGCCCTCGGCCACCTCCACGGGTGCCAGACGATCAACGAACGGGTCCGCTACTCCGGTTCCCCGCTCGCCTACTCCTTCTCCGAAGCCGATCACCGCAAGAGCATGTGGATAGTGGAGCTGGGCGCGCAGGGGGAGATTCCGAGCGCCGAGCGCGTCGACACCCCCGTGCCGCGCGGCCTCGCCCGGGTTCGGGGGCCGCTGGAGGTGCTGCTCTCCGAGGGGGCGTACGCCCGGTACGAGGACTGCTGGCTGGAGGCCACCCTCACCGACCCCGTCCGGCCCGAGGACCCCATGGCCCGGCTCGCCGCCCGCTTTCCGCACACCCTCAGCCTGGCCTTCGACCCCGAGGGCCGGAGCGAGGACCCCGGCGGGTCCTATGCCCAGCGGCTCAGGGGGCGCAGCGACCGGGAGATCGCCGAGGACTTCGTCGCCCATGTGCGCGGAGGCGGCGGCTTTTCCGACGAGGCCGAGCGGGACGTGCTCCGGGGCGCCTTCGACGAGGTACGGGCCGAGGACAGCCGGCAGGAGACCCACCGATGAGGCTGCACCGGCTGCGCATCACCGCCTTCGGGCCCTTCGCCGAACCCCAGGAGATCGACTTCGACGCCCTCTCCGGCGCCGGGATCTTCCTGCTGCACGGTCCGACCGGCGCGGGCAAGACCTCCGTCCTGGACGCCGTCTGCTACGCCCTGTACGGGTCCGTTCCCGGCCCCCGGCAGGCCCCGGGCACCAGTCTGCGCAGCGACCACGCGGCCTCGGACGTCCCGACCGAGATCACCCTCGAACTCACCGCGGGCGGGCGGCGCCTGGAGATCACCCGGCGCCCCGAACAGGACCGGCCCAAGAAGCGCGGTACCGGGACGACGAAGGACAAGGCGCAGAGTTGGCTGCGTGAGTACGACGGGGAGGGCTGGAGCGCGCTGAGCCGGTCCCATCAGGAGATCGGTGAGGAGATCGAGCAGCTGCTCGGCATGAGCCGCGAGCAGTTCTGCCAGGTGGTGCTGTTGCCTCAGGGGGAGTTCGCGCGCTTCCTGCGGGCCGACGAGGTGGCGCGCGGCCGGCTGCTGGGCCGGCTCTTCGACACCCGCCGCTTCGCCGCCGTCGAAACGCTGCTCGGCGAGCGCCGCCGCGCCGCCGAGGCCAAGGTCCGCGCCGGTGACGAGCAGGTGCTGCACACCGCCCAGCGGCTCGCTCAGGCCGCCGGGGACGCCGCCGACCTGCGCGCCTGGCCGCTGCCCCGGCACCATCCGGGCGACCCCGGGCTGGCCGGGGCGATCCGCGCCTGGGCCGCCGTCGCGCGCTGCTCCGCCCGGGAGCGGCTCACCGTCGCCGAGTACGCCCTCGCCGCCGTCGAGGGGCGCTACGCCGCCGCCCGGCGGGCCGCCGAGGAGGTGCGGGAGCTCGACCGGCTGCAACGCCGGCACGCGGAGACCACCCGCCGGGCGGCCCTGCTCGCCGAGGCCGGTCCGGAGCGGGAGCGGGTGCGCGCCCTGCTCGACCGGGCCCGGCGCGGCGCCCTGGTCGCCCCCGCCCTGGAGCTGCGCGGAGCCGCCGCCGGCGCCCACATGGCCGCCGCGCACGCGGAGTCGGTGGCCCGGGCACAGCTGCCGCCGCAGCTCGCCGAGGCGGGCGCCGGGCAACTGGCCGCCGTGGAGCAGCGGTTGCGCGAGGACCTGGGAGCCCTCGGAGCCGCCCGCCGCGCCGAGCAGCGCAGCGCCGAGATCGGCCGCGAACGGGCCGACCTGGAACGGGAGTCCCGGGCCGCCGAGGAGCAGCAGCAGGAGACCGCCGAGTGGCTGGGCCGCTGGGAGGCCACCCGGACCGAGCTGGCCGGCCGTGCGGACGCCGCGCAGCAGGCCGCGACCCTGGCCGAGCAGCTCGCCGGCAAGCTGGAGCCCGCCCGGCTGCACCTGCACGCCGCCCGCCGGCGCGATGCCCTCGACGCCGACGCGGAGCAGGCTTCCGGTGAACTGCTCACCGCACGCGAGGAGTCGGCCGTCGCCCGGGAGCGCTGGCTGGAGCTCAAGGAGACCCGGCTGCGCGGGATCGCCGCCGAACTCGCCGCCGCCCTGGTGGCGGGAGAGCCCTGCACCGTGTGCGGTGCCGCGGAGCATCCCGCCCCGGCCCGGCCCGCCCCCGGTCACGTCGACCGGGCCGCGGAGGAGGCGGCGCACGCCCGCTTCGAAGGGGCCGAGGAGCGCCGGGCCGGCGTCGAGCGCAGGCTGGCCGCCGTCCGGGAGGCCCGCGCCGAGGCCGCGGCCGCCGCGGGTGACGCCACCACCGCCGAGCTGCTGGAACTCACCGCCGGGCTGAGTACGCGCCACGCCGAGGCGCACGCCGCGGCCGCCGGGCTGCACGCCGCCCGCGAGCGGCTGGCCCGCGCGGAGCGGGAGCACGCGGTGCGCAGCGCCGAGCGGAGCGAAGCCGAGGCCCGGGCCGCGGCGCGGGTTTCGCGCCGAGAGGCCCTCGACCGGGAGCAGGCCTCGCTGGAAGCGGAGCTGGCCCTCGTGCGGGAGGGTGCGCCCAGCGTCGCGGCCCGCGCCGGAGTCCTGGAGGACAGGGTCCGCATGGTCACGGCGGCAGCCGCCTCGCTGCGCCGGGCCGAGACCACCGCCGCCCGGCTGAAGGAGGCCGACGGCCAGCTCGCCGACGCCGCCTTCAAGGCCGGCTTCGACACCACCGAGGAGGCGGCCGACGCCGTGCTCCCCGAGTACGAACGCAGCGCGCTCCAACGCCGCGCCGACGCCTGGCAGGCGGAGGAGGCCATGCTGGCCGACCGCCTCGGCGAGGCCGACACCGCCGCGGCGGCGGCCCTGCCCCCGGCCGCGCCGGAGGCGGCCGAGGCGTACGCGGCGCGGGCCGCCGCGAAGCTTCGTACGGCCGGGTCCGCCGTGGACGCGGCCCGGGTACGGTGCAAGGACCTCGACGGGCTCTCTCTCCAGGCGGAGCGGGAGCTGCGCTCCCTGGGACCGCTGCGCGAGGCCTACGAACGGGTGGCCCGGCTGGCCGGACTCACCGCGGGCACCTCCGCGGACAACGAGCGCAAGATGCGGCTGGAGGCCTACGTGCTCGCGGCCCGGCTGGAGCAGGTCGCCGCCGCGGCGACGGTACGGCTGCTGCGCATGTCGGGCGGCCGCTACACGCTGCTGCACTCCGATGCCAAGGCGAGCGGACGGGGGCGTTCCGGGCTCGGACTGCACGTGGTCGACGCCTGGACCGGCAGCGAGCGGGACACCGCCACGCTGTCCGGCGGCGAGACCTTCTTCGCCTCGCTCGCCCTCGCCCTGGGCCTGGCCGACGTGGTCACCGACGAGGCGGGCGGCATGCGGCTCGACACCCTCTTCATCGACGAGGGCTTCGGCAGCCTCGACGACCAGGCGCTGGACGAGGTGCTCGACGTACTGGACTCGCTGCGCGAACGCGACCGCAGCGTCGGCATCGTGAGCCACGTCGCCGATCTGCGGACCCGGGTGCAGGCCCAGCTGGAGATCGTCAAGCAGCGCGGAGGCTCGGTGGTGCGGCACCGCACGGCGGGCGGAACGGGCTGAAATCCCTGGCCAACGGGGTGAAACCGTTGCTCGCACCCTCGGGGACATGTCGGTCCCCGCGAGGGCTTCCAGGTCGAGACCTGGCACGGCCGCGAGCAGCGCGCCGAGGCCGACCCGCTGACCGCCCCCACCGACTCCGACGACTGCGGCTGCTGAAGACCGGCCCCCTGAACGTCCGTCCGGACGGCCGGGCCGGCTCCGCGCGGGGAGCCGGCCCGGCCGCCCGTGGTGCGGGTCCCGGTGATCAGAGCTTCGACAGCTCGTCCACCAGGTCGTCCAGGCCCAGCGAACCCTGGGACAGCGCCGCCATGTGCCAGGCCTTCAGGTCGAAGGAATCACCGTGCGCGGCACGCGCGTTGTCACGGCCCAGCAGCCAGGCGCGCTCGCCCAGCTTGTAGCCGATCGCCTGGCCCGGCATCGACAGGTAGCGGGTCAGCTCGCTCTCGACGAAGTCGGCCGGCCGGCCGCTGTGCAGCCCGAAGAACTCCTGCGCCAGGTCCACCGTCCAGCGCTCGCCCGGGTGGAACGGCGAGTCTGCCGGGATCTCCAGGCCCAGGTGCATGCCGATGTCCACGATGACGCGCGTGGCGCGCATCATCTGGGCGTCCAGGTACCCGAGGCGCTGCTCGGCGTCCTTGAGGTAGCCCAGCTCGTCCATCAGCCGCTCCGCGTACAGCGCCCAGCCCTCGGCGTTGGCGCTGACGAGACCGACGCTGGCCTGGTAGCGGGAGAGCTGGTCCGCGACGTGCGTCCACTGCGCCAGCTGGAGGTGGTGGCCCGGAACGCCCTCGTGGTACCAGGTGGAGACCAGGTCGTAGACGGGGAAACGGGTCTGCCCCATCGTCGGCAGCCAGGTGCGGCCCGGACGGGAGAAGTCCTCCGACGGGTTCGTGTAGTACGGGGCCGCCGCGCCTCCGGGCGGGGCGATCCGCGACTCCACCCGCTTGACCCGCTCGGCGAGTTCGAAGTGCGTTCCGTCGAGGTTCTCGATGGCCTCGTCCATCAGGCCCTGCAGCCAGGCCTGGACCTCGTCCACGCCCTCGATGTGGGTGCCGTGCTCGTCCAGGTGCTTGAGCACCTCCCAGGGACCGGCGTCCGGCAGGATCTTGGCGGCCTCGGTCTTCATCTCCGCCAGCAGGCGGTGGTACTCCGACCAGCCGTAGGCGTACGCCTCGTCCAGGTCCAGGTCGGTGCCGTTGAAGTAGCGGGACCAGCGGGCGTAGCGCTCGCGGCCCACCGGGTCGGGCTTGCCCTCGACCGCGGGGGCGTACACGTCCCGCATCCAGTCGCGCAGTTCCACGACGGCCGCGGTCGCGGCGGCGGCGGCCGCGTCGAGCTCCGCGCGCAGCGCCTGGGGGCCGGCCGCGGCGAACTCGGCGAAGTAGCCGTCCTTGCCCTCGCTCTCGGCGCCCTCGCCCGCCCAGGCGGTGAGCTGCTCGACGAAGGTGGCGGTGGGGCGCGGGCTCCCGAACAGGCCGCGGTCCAGGCCGAGCGCGAGGCACTCGCGGTAGCCCGCGTAGGCGGCCGGTACGGCGCGCAGCCGCTCGGCGATCGCGGCCCAGTCCTCGTCGGTGTCGGACGGGGTCAGGGAGAAGACCTCGCGGACCGAGTGCGCGGGGGAGTGGATGTTGCTGACCGCGCGCAGGTCCTCGTCGGCCTCGTGGACGGCGAGTTCGGCGTTGAGCCGCTCGCGCAGGAGCCGGGCACAGCGGCGCTCGGCATCGCTGTCGGCGCCGGGCAGGAGCTCGGCGGCGTCCAGCCGGACGAGCGTGGCGCGGGAGAGTTCGGCTGCGGCCGCGCGGCCCGCGGGGGAGAGGTCCGGGAGCTTGCCGGAGCTCGCGGCGACACCGAGATAGGTGCCCGTGATCGGGTCGATGGCGATGAGGTCGTCAACGTAGGCATCGGCGACCTGGCGGGGCAGCCGTGCGGAGCTGTCACTGGTGATGGTGTCTGACATGTGGACATCTTCGTATGCGAGACGGGTCCGCGTCATCACCAAAGATCGTCAGCCTGCTGACGCCGGGGGCGGCAGCGGTCCGCGATCCCGCTCCTGGAAGTCAGTCTGGTCCCGAGCCGGGCGACTTCCCGGTGCGAGGTGAACTCGTCGAGGACCAGCCGGTGGAGTTCGCCGGGATCGGAAACGGCCACGTGAACGAGGTGGCCCTCCGGGCCCGTCAGGTGGAGGACGGCCGGCGAGGCCGGCAGCGGGCGCACGCGCTCGACGAAGGGACCGATCGGCTCGCGGTGGTGCGGACGCCCCCGTACGAGCAGCGGTCTCCCCGGCCCGCGCCCGAGTTTGGCCGGATCCGGCCGACGCGAGCCGTGTCGCCTCCATCGGCCACCGCATCGTGGCCGGGGGGACCGGCACGCGTCGGGCGTGAGCGGTCGGCTGGTGGTCGTTGCTGCCGGGTAGCGCCGGTCTACTGCTGGCTGCGGGGCAGGCCGCGGGATTCGCCCGGGAGCTCGTACGGCAGCCGGGAGCTGACCGGGGTCGCGTCCAGCCGGGCCGTGATCACCAGGGTGCCCTCCTCGATCTGGTAGTCGAGGGGGAGGCCGAGACCGCGCATGGCGGCGACCATGCCCGTGTTCGAGGCCTGGGTGACGGCGTACACGCTGTCGCATCCGGCCTCGACGGCCATCCCGATCAGCCGGCCCAGCAGCTCGGAGCCGATGCCGCGGCGCTGCCAGTCGTCCTCGATGAGCAGCGCCACCTCGGTCTCGTCGCCGTCCCAGAGCAGGTGGCCGAGGGCGACGAGCTTGCCGGAGGCGGTGGTCGCGGCGAGGGTGCGGCCGAAGCGGGGGCTCAGCAGGTGGCCGAGGTAGCGGTCGGCGTCGAGGACGGGGCCGTGGTAGCGCAGGCCGAGGGTGCGCTCCGAGCAGCGGTCGTGCATGGCACGGGCCGCGGCCAGGTCGGAGCCGTCGGCGCGGCGGACGGTGATCTCGTTGCCTTCGGGCAGGGTCAGTACGTCCCGGCTGTGCGGGACCCGCGGGCCGAGCCGGGCGTCCAGCTCGACGAGCGCGCGGGCGCGGGCGAACTCGGTCGGCGTGAAGGGCAGGTAGGGCCGCTCGATGGTGATCGCACCGCCGGACGGGTCGCGCAGCCGCATGACCGTGGCCTCCAGGACGCCTTCGACGGGCGCGTCGGCGCCGGAGTTGGGGCGCCCGGAGAGGGTGGTCGCCGGGATCGAGTGGATGGTGCAGCGGCCGAGCAGCTGGCGCAGGGCGAGCGGCAGCTCGGCGGCGTCCAGCGCGGTGCGGGTGGCCAGCCCCAGGACCCGGGTCGGGGTATCGACCAGGTCGTGGGCGTCGGCCCGCTCGATCCAGGTGCTGTGGCCTCCGGCGCCGGCGATGGCCCGGGTGAGGTCGGCGGAGGGAAGCTGCTGCGGGGCGCGCAGCAGGAACTCGTCCACCGTGCCGCCCTCGGGGAGCGGGTGCGTCTGCAGGGTCAGGATGTCGACTCCGCTCCGAGCGAGGGCGGTGCAGAGCGCGGCGAGACTGCCGGGCTCGTCGCGCACTGTCGTCCGCATCCGCCACAGGGTGCTGGTCAGCGCGGTGTCCGTACCGGCCGTGCGGGCCGCCGCAGCGCCCGCACCCGCGCCCGCCCCCGTCCCCGCGTCTGTGGCCGGGTCCGAGGGCGCGGTGTCCGTGGGCGGCGGCGCATGGCTGTGGCGGCGTGCCCACCAGGTGTGGAACGCCGCCGTGACCAGGAGTGCGACGGCCGAGGCCACCAGCAGGACCGGGCCGCGAGGACCGTGCACCACGAGATTGGCGATGGCGTCGGCGACCGCGACGGCGCAGAAGAGAGCGGCGAGTTCGACGACGTCGCGGCGCCAGTGGTGGCGGTGGGGACGCTGGGCAGGGGCAGGAATACGCTCAGTCATGCAGACCACTGTGACGCAGGGGTGTTGCGTGATCACGAACGATCTGTGACCGACTGGTTAAGGATCCATCTGGCCGATTTCGCCCTGTTTTCCGGCCGATTTCAGATCCCGGCGTGGTGGCGGGCCGGCTCGTCGGCCGACTTGGCCCGAGCGGGCCGGCCCGGCCCGGCTCGGTGGCGTCGCCCTATTGCCCGACCCGGCCGGGCTGCAGGGTCCGGGTGAAGAGCACGCCGCCCCCTTGGCGGCGCAGCCGGACGGTGAGCTCGCCGCCGTCCCCGTCGATCTCCACCTCTCCGTAGTACGGGGGGTTCTCGGACGGGGACATGTTGGGGAAGGGCGCGGACTGGACGTACGTCATCTCCGGGCCGAAGGTGGCGTCCAGCCGGCCGGCGGGGAACCCGCCCGCGCCGATGGGGCCGGAGACGAACTCCCAGAAGGGCGCGAAGTCGGTGAAGGCGGCACGCTCGGGCGCGTAGTGGTTCGCGGCCGTGTAGTGCACGTCGGCGGTGAGCCAGAGGGTGCCGGTGATGCGCTGGTGCTTGATGTGGCGCAGCAGCTCGGCGATCTGCAGTTCGCGCCCGAGCGGCGCGCCGGGGTCGCCCTGGGCGACGGCCTCGAAGTTCGCGGCCCCGTCGGCGACCACGATGCCCAGCGGCATGTCGGCGGCGATGACCTTCCAGGTGGCGCGGGAGCGCGACAGCTCGCGCTTGATCCAGGCCAGTTGCTCCGGGCCGAGGATGCCGACGGGGTCGTCGGTCTGCCGGCCGGGGGAGTTCGCGTTGCGGTGGGTGCGCATGTCGAGGACGAACACGTCGAGCAGCGGGCCGTAGCGCATCACCCGGTACATCCGGCCCTCGGTGCGGCCGCCGCGCAGGTCGGTGACGGGGAAGTACTCGCCGAAGGCCCGGCGGGCCCGGCCGGCGAGGGTGTCGACGTCCTTCACGGTGTAGCGGGGATCGTCGAGGATCTGGCCGGGGTACCAGTTGTTGCGCACCTCGTGGTCGTCCCACTGGGCGAGGACCGGCACCTGGGCGTTGAAATCGCGCAGGTTGTGGTCGAGCAGGTTGTAGCGGAAGTTGCCCCGGAACTCGGCGAGGGTCTCGGCGACCTTGGTCTTCTCCTCGGTGGTCACGTTGTGCCACAGGGTTCCGTCGCGCAGCGGTACGGAGGCCTGGATCGGCCCGTCGGCGTAGACGGTGTCCCCGCTGAAGAGGAAGAAGTCGGGGTCCCGCAGTCGCATTTCGTCGAAGACGCGGTAGCCGCCGAGCTCCGGGTTGATGCCCCAGCCCTGACCGGCGAGGTCCCCGGACCACAGGAAGCGCACGTCGCGGCGGCGGGAGGCGGGGGTGGTCCGGAAGGTGCCGTGGACCGGCTCGCCGGTGCGGCGCGGATCGTCGGGGTCGGCGAGGAGCACCCGGTAGTGGATCTGCTGTCCCGGCGGGAGCTCGCGCAGGGTGGTGGTGCCCGTGAAGTCGGTGTCCGGGCCGAGCAGCGGGCCGCGGTGGCGGCGGACGGCGTAGCGGAACGACTCGCTCGGCGAGGTCTCCACGTACATCCGCGCGGGGCGGTCGGAGCGCGTCCAGACGGTGGCCGAGTGGGCGGTGATCTCGCCGGACTGGACGCCCCAGAAGGCGTTCGGGCGGCCCGAGCGGGCGAAGGCGGGCGCCGTGGCGTGGGCGGGAGTGGTCAGGGCGCCCGTCAGGGCGGTGGACAGGGCGAGGCCGACGGGTACGGCGAGGGAACCGCCGAGCAGGGAGCGTCGGGTGTGCGGCAGAGGTGCCATCGGTGCGTCTCCAGAGGCCGGCGGGGACGGGCCGGACCAGTGTGCCGCCGTACACCGGCCGCACACCGGACCGTTCGCGTCGCGCACGCGAACCATGCGTGAACACTGATGCGCGTGACCGACGTGCCGTCAGTACCTCATCGTGCGAGCCTGGTTGTGTCCAGGATGACGCGCGCGACCAGTGCCGGGTCGTCGTTCATGGGGACGTGGCCGCAGCCGGAGAGCCTGACGAGGCGCGCGCCGGGGATGGTCTGCTTCGCGCGGACGCCTTGGCGGCGCAGGAGCAGCCGGTCGCGGCTGCCCCACGCGACGGTGACGGGCACGTCCGGCAGATCCGCCGTGAACCGTACGGAACCGCCCGCGGCCAGGGTCCGCTCGAAGCCGGTGGCCTCGCGCAGGGCGACGGTTTCGGCGACCACGGCGTCGGGAGAACGCCGACCCGGGCGCGCGTAGATGCTGCCGGTGAGCGCGGCGCGTCCGGCGGCGCTGCGGGCGAGCCGTTCCACGGCGGAGTGGGGCAGCGCGGTGGCGCCGGCGCGCATGGCGCGGAGCGCGGTGAAGGCGTAGCGGCGTTCGCCCTCCGACCAGAACCCGGCGGGGGAGAGGGCGGTGACCGAGCGCGCCAGGCCGACGCGGCCCATCTCCAGGGCGAGCAGCCCGCCGAGGGAGTTGCCCGCGACGTGCGGCCGCTCTATCCCGAGGGCCCCGCAGAGCGCGCTCAGCGCCGAGGCGACGGTGCCCAGATCGTACGGAACCCCGTGCGGCAGCGGCTCCGAGACGCCGAAGCCGGGCAGGTCGACGGCGATCACGTCGTACTCGGCGGCCAGGACGTCGGTCACCGGCCGCCAGGCCTGGAGGTGGTGGCCGATGCCGTGCAGCAGCAGGAGCGGCTCGCCCGCGCCCTTGCGCTCGTAGGCGGCGGTGGTGGTGCGGGGGCCCAGTGGCGAATCGATCGTGAAGGAGACCGTGGCGGTCATGCTGCTCCTCGTCGGGGTCGGGCGGCTTCGGCTGCCGTGTGAGACGGCTTGTCAGTAGTGTCTCGCGCCCGGTTACCGCCCGGTAGTCCCCGGGGTGGGACTTTGGCTTTCGCGAGGACCTTCGGGGGGCCTTCCGCGGGGTCATGCGCGGCGCTCGCGAACATCCCGTGAACAGCTTGATGCATATGCCCGATCTGCCCGGCAAAGGGATGAGCATTGGTCTTGACCAAGGGGGTGCGCCGTCCTATCGTCGCAGGCATAGTGCAGGAACCTTTAATAAACAAAGGCGCGGAACTCCCGCTGGAACACGGCGAGTGCGGCGATAGCAGGAGGAGTCAGGGTGGGGACCACGCAGCTCGAATCGGTACCTGAGCCGAAGTACTTGCACCTCAAGACCGTCCTGAGCGAGGCGCTCGACCAGGACTTCGCCGTGGGCGAGGTCCTGCCGAACGAGCGCGAGCTCGCCGCCCGCTTCGGTGTCGCCCGGGCGACCCTGCGCCAGGCCCTGGAGCAGCTCGAGCTCGAAGGACGCCTCCAGCGCCGCCGCGGCGTCGGCACCACCGTCGCCCCGCCGCGCGTGGGCGTCGAGGTCGGCGGCGCGCAGCACAGCTGGCCCGGCGAGAGCGTCGACGGATGGGAGCCGGTGGACGCGTCGGAAGCCGTGGTCGGCCCCGCCGTCCAGAAGCTGCTCGGGGCCGCCCCCGGCGAGCTGGTGCTCGCGGTGCGCCGGACCCGCGTCGAGCAGGGCCAGGTTCTCGCCGCCGAGCTGCTGTACGTGCCGGCCTCGTCGGTGCCGGGCCTCTCCGCGATCGACGCCCCGGCCGGTCCGGCGCGCGCCCGCGCCGTCATGCGCGAGCTGCAGAAGCAGGTCCTCGACGGACAGGACCGCTCGGTGGAGCTCGGCTCCGCCCGCGCCGACGACGCGAAGGAACTGGACCGCCTGCCCGGCGCCCCCGTCCTGCTCGTCACCACCCGCTACTTCACGGTGGCGGGCACGGCGGCCGTCTCGGTGGCCACCTACCGGGCGGACACCTGCAGGCTGACCTTCGGCGACTCGGGTGACGTGCAGATCACCCATGACACGCGGGTCGCGTCCTGACCCGCTGACGACCCGGGACGACCGGGGCCGCCACTCGGTGGTGGCCCCGTCCGGGGCGAGCCGCGGGCCCGCCCGCCTTCGCGCGCCGATGTGCGCCGGTGAGGCGCTCCGGGGTGCGCGCAACGGTCGGTGTAGTGCACGCGCCTCCAGCCATGGCTGGGGGCGCTTTTCACGTGCCGGGTCTGAGGCGGAGCCCCACTTGCCCGTGCGCAGCGCCGGGTCACCCTCCGCCTGCGGGTACCTGAGGAACGGGTCCCTGGAGCGTCCGGGAAACGGGCGAAGGGCGGGTAGCGGGACCTCGCCCCGCAGAGACCCGGCCGGGTGGCGGTGCGGCGGGCGGGCGCGCCTGGCTGGTGTGCCGGGTGGGCGCGCCGGGTGGGCGTGTGCGGGGCCCTGGGCGGCGGCGTGCACGCGGATCCGCAGCCCGCGGAGCGGTCGGTGACCGCGCGGACCGGTGTGCGAACCGCCCCCGGAGGGGATCAGCGGCGGCGGGCGGTGACCGTCTTCTCCACCGCGAACAGTTCTTCCTCCACGTGGTCCAGCGCGAGCCGCAACGCTCCCGTGGCCACCGCGGCCTCGCCCAGCAGGGAGAGCGCCACCCGCGGCGGGCGCAGGCAGTACCGCTCCAGTTCCCGACGCAGGGGGTCCAGTACCCCGTCCAGCCCGGCCGCCCAGCCGCCGACCACGACCAGCTCCGGATCCATCGCCAGGACCAGCGCCGCGACGTCGTGGACCAGCCGCTGGATGAACCGGTCCACCGCGGCCACCGCCTGCCCGTCGCCGCGCTTGGCCATGGCGAAGACCTCCGCCACCGCCCGCTCGTCCAGCGGGTGCAGCGGTTCGCCGTTCGTCGACAGCAGCCTCTCGGGGGTGACCTCGCGTCCCAGCAGGTGCAGTGCGCCGATCTCTCCTGCCGCGCCGCCGAAGCCGCGGTGCAGGCGGCCCCCGATCAGGGAGCCCGCTCCGGGGCTGAGCCCGGCCATCACGAAGACCATGTCGTCGGTGTCGGTCGCGGCGCCCTTCCAGTGCTCGGCGACCGCCGCCGCGTTGGCGTCGTTCTCCACCTGCACCGGGCACCGGAAGGAGCGCCGGAGCCGTTCTCCGAGCGGCAGCCCGGTCCAGCCCGGCAGGGCAGTGCCGAGCCGGACGGTGCCGTCGGCCTCCACGATCCCGGGGCTGCCCACGCCGACCGCCCGCAGGGAGTCCCGGGGTACACCGGCACGGCGCAGCAGGTCGGCCACCGCAGCGCGGACCCGGTCGAGCCGTTCGTCGGCGGAGGCCGTCTCGGCGACCTCTTTGGTGCCGGCGCCGATCACCCGGCCGTCCAGCCCGGACAGCAGCACCGCGATCCGGTGCGCGCCGATCTCCACGCCGAGCAGGTGTCCCGCCTCCGTGCGGAAGCGGAACCGTCTGGCCGGGCGTCCCTGGCGCCGCGCACCCTCCTCCGCGCCCGCCTCGACGACGAGCCCCGTTCCGATGAGCCCTTCGACGACTCCCTCGACGGTGGGCCTCGAGAGTCCCGTGACCCGGGTGAGGTCCGTCAGCGTCGGCGCTTCGGCCGCTCGCAGGGCCCGCAGCACCACGGCGGAGTTGATCCGCCGCAGCAGAGAGGGGTCCCCGCCGGTCAGCTGCCCCAACGTGTGTCCCTCCCAGCGAGTGAGCTTGTCAGCCGGATCGTACTGCGCACCGGCCGCGGCGGCGAGAAGCAGCCCCCCATCGGCCGGAATCCGCCCTTCCCCCGGGGGTGGTCATGCGGGGGAGACGAACCCGGACTCGTACGCGGTGATCACGGCCTGGGTCCGGTCCCGCGCACCCAGCTTCGCCAGGATCGCGCTGACGTGGGACTTCACCGTCTCGGTGCCCACGATCAGCTCGCCGGCGATCTCGACGTTGGTCAGCCCCTTCGCCATCAGCCGGAGCACGGCCTCCTCGCGCTCGGTCAGCGCCGCCCGCTCCAGTACCGTCCGGGCCTGTCGGTTCCCGTACTCGGCGGCCAGGGAGCGGACCGCAGCGGGGAAGAGCAGCGTCTCGCCCTCCGCTACCAGCCGGACCGCGTGCACGATCTCCGACGGGCGGGCCCGCTTCAGCAGGAACCCGTCCGCGCCGGCCCGCAGCGCCTGGTAGACGTACTCGTCGTTCTCGAAGGTGGTGACCACGAGGATCTTCGGCGGCGAGTCCACGCTCCGCAGGACCGCCCGGGTCGCCTCGATCCCGTCCAGCAGCGGCATCCGGACGTCCATCGCCACGACATCGGGGCGTAGTTGCCGCACGAGCGGGACCACCGCGGCTCCGTCGGCGGCTTCGCCGATCACCTTGATGTCGGGCTGGGCGTCCAGGATGGCGCGCAGACCAGCACGCACCAGGGGTTCGTCGTCGACGAGCAGAACGGTAACCGGCATCCGGTCAGCGTATTCGCTCCAGCGGGAGCCGCGTTCGCACCCTCCAACCCCCCTTGTGCGGACCGGTCTCGGTCTCCCCGCCGAGCAGTGCGGCGCGCTCCCGCATCCCGCGCAGTCCCGTGCCGCCGCCGGTCATGACGGAGGGCCGGTCCGGCAGTGGATTGGTCACCTCCAGGTCCAGCCGGTCGGCGACCATGCCGATCCGCACCCGTACCGGCACGGGACCGCAGTGCCGCAGCACATTGGTGAGTGCCTCCTGGAGGATCCGGTAGCCCTCCCGGCTCACCGGTTCGGGCAACTGGTCGAGCGGGCCGATCAGTTGGGCGTCGACGGTGGCGCCGGAGGCGCGCGCCGACTCGAACAGCCGGTCCGCCTCGGCGAGGGTGGGCCGCTGGGACGGCCGCTGACCGGACTCCCGCAGGACGCGCAGCACCCGGTCCAGGTCCTCCAGCGCGGCCCGGCCCGTCTCCTCGATCGCGCTCAGCGCGCGGTCCGTGAACTCCGGATCGCCCGCCGCCCGCGCGGCTCCCGCCTGGACGACGGCCACGGTCAACGCGTGGCCGATGGAGTCGTGCAGCTCCCGCGCGATGCGGGTGCGCTCCAACAGCTGCTCGGTCCGCACCTCCAGCGCGGTGAGCCGCTCCGCGGCCGAGGGTCCCAGCAGCCGGCGGGCGATGGCGGTGATCATGTCGCCGAGCAGGACCACGAGGACGATCAGGAGGATCAGGGGCAGCGGAGCCAGCGCCCAGGCCGCCCAGGTGGGGAGGCCGGCGGGCACCAGGTTGTCTTCGGAGACCGTCCCGCCGAGGCCGGTCGTGATCAGCTGGATCGTCAAGAGGGGCAGCCACACCGTGACGAGCATGGAGACCAGCCCGACGCCGAGCCGTATCTCCAGCCACAACAGGGTCCGCCACCGGTCGCTCCATCGCTTGGAGGCGACGGTGCTGAAACTCTGCTCCTCGGCCTCCCGGCCGCCCTGGGCGTTGCGCTCGTGCGGAGCGAGGAGAAACTGTGCCTGGAGCCCCTCGGCCAGCCGCATCCAGGGCAGCAGGCCCATCGGTATCACGAGGAGCAGCGGCACCCACGGGGCCTCGGGCTCTATGAACATCCACACGGCCAGCATCAGCACGGGCACACACAGATGGACCCAGCGCGAGTAGGTCACCGGGTGGAGCGCGGCGCGGAACAATCGGTGCATCCCCACATCGTTGCAGTTCGGGGTGGTGTGGCTCCTCCCCCACGTGGGGGAGAAGGAACCCTCGCTTGGGGGAGGAAGAGGGGTGGGGCCGGCGGTGAACCTTGAGACATGAACAGCATCGAGATCCGAGAACTGACCAAGGAATTCGGCCGGACCCGGGCCGTGGACCACCTCACCTTCGATGTCATGCCCGGCCGCGTCACCGGCTTCCTCGGACCCAACGGGGCCGGGAAGTCGACCACGATGAGGCTGCTGCTGGGCCTGGACCGGATCACCTTCGGGACGGCCACCATCGGCGGCCGGCGGTTCACCGAACTCCCCGACCCCCTCCACCGGGTGGGCGCCCTGCTGGACGCACAGTCGGCGCACGGCGGCCGCACGGCCCGGGACCACCTGCGCTTCCTCGCCGCGGCCAACCGCATCCCGATGAGCCGGGTGGAGGCGGTCCTGGAGCAGTCCGGGATAGCCTCGGCGGCCAAGCGGCGGATCAAGACCTTCTCCCTGGGCATGCGTCAGCGCCTCGGCATAGCGGCCGCGCTGCTCGGCGATCCCGGGGTGTTGCTCCTGGACGAGCCCACCAACGGCCTCGACCCCGAGGGGATCATCTGGATTCGCGAGCTCATGCGGGGCCTGGCCGCCGAGGGGCGCACGGTCCTCGTCTCCAGCCACCTGATGACCGAGACCGCCGCCCTCGCCGACCACCTGGTCGTGCTCGGGCGGGGCAGGCTGCTGGCCGACACGTCCATAGAGGAGTTCATCGACTCCCGCAGCACCCCGAGGGTCCGGCTGCGCACCACGGACCCAGCCCGGCTCCGGGCCGCCCTGGCCCGGGCCGACTTCGAACTGGTCACGGCCGAGGGCGGACGGTGGACCGTGGACGGCATCCAGGCCGAGCAACTCGGCGTCATCGCCGCCCGCGAAGGCGTCCCGATGCTGGAACTGATCGACGAGCGCCCCTCGCTGGAGCAGGCCTACCTCGCCCTCACCGCGGACAGCGCCCAGTTCGCCGCCACCAGCTGACCCATCCCTATCGAGGAGGCTTCCCCATGAGCACCGCTCTGCCCACCGTCCCCGTCCTGTACTCGGAATGGATCAAGATACGGTCCCTGCGCGGCACCTTCGGGGCGCTGATGGCCGTCTTCGTTGCCACGGCGGGGATCCAGATACTCACGGCCGCGTTGATCGGCGATGCCGAGGCCGGGAGCATGGGAGACGATCCGCTCCTCGCAGCCTTCTACGGCCTCAACTTCGGTCAGGTGGCGGCCTTCGCCTTCGGTGCGACCGCGCTGTCGTCCGAGTTCCACAACGGCGCCCTGCGCACGTCGCTGACGGCGGTTCCGAACCGGGCGCGGCTCTACCTCTCGAAGATGGCCGTGATCGGCGCACTGGGCTTCGTGGTGGGCCAGCTCACTGCCCTGGTCACCTTCGTCGGCGGACAGTCCTTCATGGGCCCCTACACCCTCGAACTGGGCAGCCCGGGCACCTACCGGGCGATCTTCGGGTGCGGTGTGTACCTCGCGCTGATGGCCCTGCTGTCGGCCGGACTGACAGCGGTGTTGCGCAGTGCGGCGGCCGTGCTGAGCTTGCTCATACCCTTCACGCTGATCGTGTCGTTCGTTCTCGCGGCGCACGGCGGGAGCATCGCCCAGTACCTGCCGGACCGTGCGGGCCAGATGATGATGCGGCTGGACACCTCGGTGGGACTCGCCCCCTGGACCGGTCTCGGCGTGGTTGCCCTGTGGACCCTGGTCGCGGTGACCGGTGGATGGCTGTCGGTACGGCGACGGGACGCCTGACGCCGGAGCGGCGTCCCGTGGCCCCGGGACGGAGGTAGCTGCGCAGCACGGGCCGAGTCGGCCGACCGGCTCGCTGGGTGGACGAGTTCCCCACCGAGCCGGTGCGTTCGGGCAGCCACGGGGCTCCGTCGGCTGGCGGGGTCAGCGGTCGGCGCGCAGGGCGGGGAGGTGGCGCATGTCGCCGAAGACGCCGGTCTCAGGCCCTTCGAGCTGCTCGGCGGGGGCGGGGGTCCGCCCCCGCCGGCGTGGCCGAAGGCTGGCCCGCATCCCGGCCGTGCGGGCCGCCTGGACGCCGGGCCGGCTGTCGACGGTCTAGGGGGCGGCGTCGCCAGGGCCCGGGTGCTCGGCGGCAGCGCGGAGGCGGGCGTACTCCTGTGCCATGGAGGCGGCGGTCCAGCGGGCGTTGAGGCCGCTGGGGTTGGGCAGGGCCCAGATGCGGGTGGCGCCGATGGTGCGCTCCTGGGGACCGATCTGGGCCTTTCGCTCGCCGAAGGCGGTGCGGTAGGCGGTGACTCCGACCACGGCCAGCCACTGGGGGCGCAGGAGTTCCACCTTGGCCGTCAGGATGCGGCCGCCTTCGCGGAACTCCTCGGCGCTCAGCTCGTCGGCGCGGGCCGTGGCACGGGCGACGACGTTGGTGATGCCGAGGCGGTACGTCGGCAACTCGTCCTGTTCGTCGGGGGAAAGGAGGCGCGGAGTGAAGCCCGAGAGGTGGAGGACCGGCCAGAAGCGGTTGCCCGGGCGGGCGAAGTGGTGGCCCGTCGCGGCGGAGAGGAGGCCCGGGTTGATGCCGCAGAAGAGGACACGAAGACCGCCCGCGACCACGTCCGGGAGGACGCGGTCGCGGGCGGCGGTCAGCTCTTCGGGGGTCAGAGGATCGACCCGGGGGTGTAGGCCGCGGCCTCGGGGTGCTCCTTGGTGATCTCCTCGATGCGTGAGATCACCGCGGCGACCTGGTCGCCCGCCGCGCCGGTGAAGGACAGCTTGTCGGCCATCAGGGCGTCCAGCTGGGCCCGGTCCAGCGGCATCCGCTCGTCGGCGGCCAGCTTGTCCAGCAGCTCGTTGCGCTCGGCGCCCTGCTCGCGCATGGCGAGGGCGGAGGCCACCGCGTGCTCCTTGATGACCTCGTGGGCGGACTCGCGGCCGACCCCGGCCCGCACGGCGCCCATCAGGACCTTGGTGGTCGCGAGGAAGGGGAGGTAGCGGTCCAGCTCGCGGGCCACGACGGCGGGGAAGGCCCCGAACTCGTCGAGGACCGTCAGGAAGGTCTCCATCAGGCCGTCGAGGGCGAAGAACGCGTCGGGCAGCGCGATCCGGCGGACCACGGAGCAGGAGACGTCGCCCTCGTTCCACTGGTCGCCGGCCAGCTCGCCGGTCATCGACGCGTAGCCGCGCAGGATGACCATGAGGCCGTTCACGCGCTCGCAGGAGCGGGTGTTCATCTTGTGCGGCATCGCGGAGGAGCCGACCTGGCCGGGCTTGAAGCCCTCGGTGACCAGCTCGTGGCCGGCCATCAGGCGGATCGTCTTGGCGATGGACGAGGGCGCCGCGGCCAGCTGGACCAGGGCGGTGACCACGTCGTAGTCGAGCGAGCGGGGGTAGACCTGGCCGACCGAGGTGAAGGCCTGGCCGAAGCCCAGGTGGGCCGCGATCCGCTGCTCCAGGTCGGCCAGCTTCGCGGCGTCGCCGCCCAGCAGGTCGAGCATGTCCTGCGAGGTGCCGACGGGGCCCTTGATGCCGCGGAGCGGGTAGCGGGTCAGCAGGTCGTCCAGCCGGCCGTACGCGACCAGCAGCTCGTCGGCCGCGGTGGCGAAGCGCTTGCCCAGGGTGGTCGCCTGAGCGGCGACGTTGTGGGAGCGGCCGGCCATGACCAGCTCGGCGTGCTCGCCGGCCAGCTTGCCGAGGCGGGCGAGGACGGCGACCGTGCGGTCCCGGGCCAGTTCCAGCGAGAGCCGGATCTGGAGCTGCTCGACGTTCTCGGTGAGGTCACGGGAGGTCATGCCCTTGTGGACGTGCTCGTGGCCGGCGAGGGCGTTGAACTCCTCGATGCGGGCCTTCACGTCGTGCCGGGTGACCTTCTCGCGCTCGGCGATGGAGGCGAGGTCGACGGTCTCGAGGACGCGCTCGTAGTCGGCGAGGGCCTCGTCGGGGACCTCGATGCCGAGATCCTTCTGGGCGCGGAGCACGGCGAGCCACAGCCGCCGCTCCAGCGTCACCTTGTACTCGGGGGACCACAGGACGGCGAGCTCCGCGGAGGCGTAGCGGCCGGCCAGGACATTGGGGATGCGGGGCTTGGCTGTCACGTGTAGGGATTCTACTTGGGCCTCGGCTGTGCGTTTACGCAGGTAGGGGACCCATCCGGGATTGTGCCTTGCTACGAGAGTGGATGAGGGCGGGTTGCGGACGCGTAGGCGCCGCGCAGGGGCGCCCGCGGGCCCGGCGGCCCGCGGGCCCGGCGGCCCGCGGGCCCCGCGGGCTATGCGAGCCGTTCGCCCGCCGGAGCCTCGTGCGGCAGCAGATCCGGGCGCTTGGCGGGGCGGCCGTCCCCGCTGGAGCGGCCCGTCAGGCGGCGGCCGACCCAGGGGAGCAGGTGCTGCCGGGCGAAGCTGAGGTCCTGCGAGCGGCGCGCGGCCCAGCCCGGCGGCGGGGTGGCCGGCAGTACGGCGCTCCAGTCCGCCTCGGGCGGCAGGCCCAGAGTCTGCCAGACCGCCTCGGCGACCCTGCGGTGGCCCTCGGCCGTCAAGTGCAGCCGGTCCACGTCCCACATCCGCGGATCGCCGAGCGCGGAGGACCCGTACAGGTCGACCACGAGGGCGCCGTGCCGCGCGGCGAGCTCCTCGATGATGACGAAGAGCTCCTCCATGCGCGGGCGGAAGCGTTCCATCACGGGGCCGTCGCGGCCCGGGGAGCGCATCAGGACCAGCGTCCCGCAGGAGGGTGCCAGCAGGCCGACGGCCTCCTCCAGGTGTCCGCGTACCCGGCCCATGTCCACCTTGGGGCGCAGGGTGTCGTTCAGCCCGCCGACCAGGGCCACCACGTCGGCGCCCATCCCGGCGGCCGCGGGCGCCTGCTCCGCGGCGATCTGCCCGATCAGCTTGCCGCGGACCGCGAGGTTCGCGTAGCGGAAACCCGGTTCGCGGGCGGCGAGGCGGTCGGCGAGCAGGTCGGCCCAGCCCCGGTAGGAGCCGTCGGGGAGCAGGTCCGACATGCCCTCGGTGAAGGAGTCGCCGACCGCGACGAAACTGGTGTAACGCACATTCATCTCCATGGCGGGAGCGATGCTACCGCGCGGTACGGCCGTCCCGCAGGCGGGGCCGGGGTACCGCGGGGACGCGCCGCGCGCCGCCGCTAGGGCGAGGCCGGGCGGCCGAACAGCTCCCGCAGCACGTCCTCCATCGTGACCAGGCCCGTCATGACCCCGTCCGGCCCGAGCACCGCCGCCAGGTGCGTACGGCTGCGCCGCATCGCGGTCAGCACGTCGTCCAGCGGGGTCTCCGCCCTGACCTGCGCGATCGGCCGCAGCGCGGTGACCGGGAACGGTTCGTCCCGCTCCGCCGCGTCCAGCGCGTCCTTGACGTGCAGGTACCCCAGGATCCGGCCCTGGGCGTCGATCATCGGGAACCGGGAGTAACCCGACTCCGCCGACAGCCGCTCCAGTCCGGCCGGCGTGATGCCCTCACGAGCCGGAACCACCCGGTCCGCCGGCAGCACCACATCGGTCACCGGCCGCCGCCCCAGCCCCAGGGCGTCGTGCAGCCGCTCGCTCGCGCGGTCGTCGATGAGTCCCGCGTCGCTGGAGTCCTTGACGATCCGGGCCAGCTCGTCGTCCGAGAACGTCGCCGCGACCTCGTCCTTGACCTCCACCCGCAGCAGGCGCAGCAGGGCGTTGGCGAAGGCGTTGATCGCGAAGATCACCGGCTTCAGCCCCCGGGTCAGGGCCACCAGCGGCGGGCCCAGCAGCAGGGCGGTCCGCACCGGTTCGGCCAGTGCCACGTTCTTCGGCACCATCTCGCCGAAAAGCATGTGCAGGTAGGTGGCCAGGGCCAGCGCGACCGCGAAGGAGATCGCGTGGGTCAGCCCGGACGGCACCCCGAAGAAGTCGAACACCGGGGTCAGCAGGTGGGCGATGGCCGGCTCGGCCACCACGCCCAGCACCAGGGTGCACAGCGTGATGCCGAGCTGGGCCGCCGCCATGAGCGCCGACACGTGCTCCAGACCCCACAGCACGGCGCGCGCCCTGCGGTCGTCCTGCTCGGCGTACGGCTCGATCTGGCTGCGCCGTACGGAGATCATGGCGAACTCCGCGCCGACGAAGAAGGCGTTGACGACCAGGGTCGCCAGGCCGATCAGCAACTGGACGGCGGTCATCGGGTCTCCTCCGCACCGTCACCGGGAGCCGGTTCGACCGGCGTGTGCAGCAGCACCCGCGCGGCCCGCCGCCCGCTCGCGTCCACCACGTCCAGGCGCCAGCCGTCCAGCTCCAGGCTGTCGCCGGCCATCGGGATCCGCCCCAGCTCGGTCGCTATCAGACCGGCCAGCGTCTCGTACGGGCCGTTCGGCACGCGCAGCCCGATCCGCTGGAGCTGGTCGGTGCGCGCGGAGCCGTCCGCGGAGTACAGGGCGCGCCCGGAGGCGTCCTCCCCGGCCGGGGCCAGGTCCGGGGTCTCGTGCGGGTCGTGCTCGTCGCGGACCTCGCCGACGACCTCCTCGACGATGTCCTCCAGCGTGGCCACACCGGCCGTGCCGCCGTACTCGTCGATGACCACGGCCATCGTCTGCTTCCCGGACAGCCGGTCCAGCAGCCGGTCCACGGTCAGCGACTCCGGTACGAGCAGGGGTTCGCGCAGCAGCGAGGACACGGGGTGGTTGTGGCGCTCCTCGGCGGGCAGTGCCAGTACGTCCTTGATGTGGACGGTGCCGACGACGCTGTCGAGGTTGCCCCGGTAGACGGGGAAGCGCGACAGACCGGTGGCCAGCGTCGCGTTCGCCACGTCCTCGGCGGTGGTCTGCAGCTCCAGGGCGGTGACCTGGACCCGCGGGGTCATGACGTTCTCCGCGGTCAGGTCGGCGAGGTTCAGGGTCCGCATGAACAGTTCCGCGGTGTCCTCCTCCAGGGCGCCCTCCTTCGCGGAGTGCCGGGCCAGCGCCGCCAGCTCCTGCGGGGTGCGCGCCGATGCGAGCTCCTCCGCGGGCTCCATGCCGAACCGGCGGACCATGTGGTTCGCCGTGGTGTTCAGATGGCTGATGAGGGGCCTGAAGGCCCGGCTGAAGACCCGCTGCGCGGTGGCGACCCGCTTGGCTATGGCCAGCGGCGAGGAGATCGCCCAGTTCTTGGGGACGAGCTCGCCCACGACCATCAGGACGACGGTCGACAGCACGGTGCTGAGGACCAGGGCGGTGGAGGACGCGGCTCCGGCGGACAGTCCCATGGCCTCGAACGGGCCCTTGAGGAGGGTGGCGATCGAGGGCTTGGAGATCATGCCGATGACCAGGCCGGTCACCGTGATGCCGAGCTGGGCGCCGGAGAGCTGGAACGTCAGGCTGCGCACCGCGGCCAGGGCGCTGTCGGCGCCGCGCTCGCCGCGCTCGACGGCCCGTTCCAGTTCGCTGCGCTCGATGGTGGTCAGCGAGAACTCGGCCGCGACGAAGACTCCGCAGGCAAGGCAGAGCAGCAGCGCCACGACGAGCAGGAGCACTTCGGTCATCGGTCCGTCACCTCCGTCCCATGATCAACCAGGAGGAGGGGCGTCGCGCGCTGTCGCGTGCGGGAAGGGAGGGGGCTGGGGGGCTCGCCCATGGGCGGACGCTCACACCTTTCGTTCCAGGAGGGGGAGGGGGTCGGCTCCTACAGGGTAAAGGAAAGGTAAAGTGGGGGGATCGTTCCTTCGGCTGATCCGTTCGGCCCGGACGGGGCCGTTCGGGAACGATCTTCGCATCGAACCCGAGCCGGCGTCCGGGATACGTGCGCCCGCCCCGCGCGGGTCCGTACGCCGGTACGTCTCGGTGGACGGAAGTCGGTGGCGGGTCACCGGCCGGTCGTGCTTGGCTCCCGGGCATGACCGATCTGCACATACGGGCCGCCGTGCCGGCCGATGCCGAGACCGTGCTCGCCTTCTGGAAGGAAGCGGCGGAGGGCACGTCGATCACGGACGACGCGGAGGGCGTGACCCGGCTCGTCACCCGTGATCCCGAGGCGCTGATCCTCGCGGAGTGCGACGGGGTCCTGGTCGGGTCGGTGATCGCCGGCTGGGACGGCTGGCGGGCGTCCCTGTACCGGCTCGCCGTATTGCCGTCCCGTCGGCGCCGGGGGATCGCCACGGCGCTCCTGGAGGCGGCCGAACGGCGCTTCGTCGCCGTGGGGGGCCGCCGGGGCGACGCGATGGTCCTCGAAGCGAACGAACGGGCGCAGCGGGCGTGGGCCGCGGCCGGCTACCACCGCGAGGACCACTGGAGGCGCTGGGTCAAGCCGCTGGTGGAGACCGCGTGACGGCCCGCACCGGGACCGGGGCGCGCCTCGTGCCCCTCCTCGTCGCCGCCGCAGTGCTCGCGCCGACCGGCTGCGGCACGCGGTCCGCGGCGCCCGGGGACCCGGAGGCTCCCCGGGCGCCGTCCGTGGACCACGCGGCCCGGGCGGCCGCGGCCGTCGCCCGCCACGACGAGCTGTTCCCCGCGATCGCGGCGCGGTGCTCGGACGTGGGGAAGGGCGGCGGAGCGAGCCCCGCGGCCACGGCGGGAGAGCTGCCCGAGGACCCCGAGGCGCGCAAGTACGCGGAGAACCACGCCTACAAGAAGCAGGCGCGGCTCACCCCCGAGGCCGCGTGCCGGGGCGACGCGCACGCCGCACGGATCGAGGCGGCGGTGGCCGGCGGCCCCGGAGGGAAGGGCGCGCCGCACACGGCGGAGGGGGTGCACGCGGTCCTGACCGGCCTCGGGTACGGGTTCGACGACGGGGGTGTGTACGGATCCGGGTCGGCGGACGTCTCGTTCGTCCTGGCGGTCCCCGAGAGCGGCCCGTGCGTGACGGGCCGGCTGGGCCCGCCGGTGACCGTGAAGGCCCACGGGATGTACGTCGAGGGCGGCTGCCGGGAGCCCCGCGGAGGCCACTGACGGACTGAGGGCCGCGCACCGCTGACGGACTGAGGGCCGCCCGTCACTGACGACCTGAGGGGCCGTCCACGCGCGGGGCGGTCGGCCCCGACGCCACGGCCGAAGCCCTCGTCTCACGTCGCTTCGGCATCGACCGTGGCGCTGTGCCTGGCCAGGGCGAGCACTCCGGCGCAGATCAGCGACAGGCCCAGCAGCTGAGGCAGCAGCCACCAGTGGGTCCGCAGGTGTTCCTCGTACAGCAGCACTCCCAGGGCGACGCTGACGCCCGCGTCGCCGAGCGTCAGCGCGGGCTGCGAGGCGACCAGCGGGCCGCCCTGCATGGCGTGTTCGAGGAGCAGCAGGGCGCAGATGCCGGCCGCGGCGAAGGCGTAGGTCTCCCAGGTGCGCAGGAAGGCGACGATGCCGCCCTCGTCGAGTACGTGCACGGCCGACTTCATCAGCGCCGCGGTCAGCGCGTAACAGACGGCGGTCGCCGCGCCGAGGCAGCCGGCCCGCATCCGGCCGGGCGGCCGCCGCAGGCCGGCCACGGCGAGCACCGCCACCGCCACGGCGCACGCGGCCAGGGCCAGGACCCACCGGTCGAGCGGAACGTCCGTACGGTTTCCCGTCGGTGAGGCGGCCGCCAGCACGATCCCGAGCCCGGCGACCACTCCTCCCACGGCCAGCCACAACGGCCCCGGCATCCGGGTCCGCGTCACCAGCGAGGCGATCAGGAGCGCGAGCGGCAGTTCCAGGACGAACAGGGGCTGTACGAGGGCCAGCGCGCCGGTGGCCAGCGCCACGGCCTGCCCGACACCGGCCGCGATCACCGCCAGGATGCCGCCGAGCCAGAGCGGCTGCCGCAGCAGGTCGAGCACCAGCCCGAAGCGGAATCCGTCGCTCTGCGGCACGATGAGCGCCGCCCGCCGCTGGAGCACGGTCGCGAGCGCGTTGCTGAGCGCCGCGAACAGCGCGAAGAGGACCGGCACGAGGAAGCCCACTCCCCGATACTCATCCGCCGCGCCGCGACTCCCCGCCCCGACACCGCCCGGCATCCGCCCGGCACGGCCCGTTCCCCCGTCCGGCCCACGGACCGGGTCAGCCGGAGGGCGCCGACCAGGTGCCGTGGAGCGGGGCCGCGAGCCAGGAGGGCGCCGAGGTGCGGAAGGCGGCCGGGGCGAGGCCGCCCGCGCCGGACGGGACCGCGCCGAGGAGGGGGAGCGCGGAGACCGAGGGCAGGTCGGCCAGGTTGCAGCGGGACGCCAGGTCGGGCTCGGCCGGCCAGCTGCCGATCACCACGCCCGGCGAGGTCAGGCCGCGGGTCCGGAGGGCTTCCGCCGTGAGGGCGGTGGAGTTGAGGGTGCCGAGTCCGGCCGGAGCCACGATCAGCACCGGAGCGCCGAGCAGCCGGGCCGCGTCCGCCAGGGTGTGGCCGGACTCGTCGAAGCGGACCAGGAGGCCGCCCGCGCCCTCGACCAGGACCAGGTCGTGGGAGCCGGCGAGCTCGCGGGCCGCCTCCGCGATCCGCTCCGGGGAGACCGTCGGGAGACCCGCGCGCCGGGCCGCCGTGTCCGGTGCCAGCGGCTCCGGGTAGCGGGCCAGTTCCACCGTGGTGACGGCGGAGCCGGCCAGCCGGCCGACCTCCGCCGCGTCTCCGGGCTCGTCCGGGCCGACGCCCGTCTGGGCCGGCTTCAGCACGGCGACCGAGAGGCCCGCCGCCAGTGCGGCCGCCGCGACGGCCGAGGTGACGACCGTCTTGCCGATCTCGGTCCCCGTTCCGGAGACCATCAGCACCGCCATGTCAGGCCTTTCTCGCGGCCGCGACCACGGCCCGGCAGATGCGGGCGACGTCGGCGTCACCCGTCACGAACGGCGGCATCGTGTAGATGAGGTCCCGGAACGGGCGCAGCCAGACGCCCTCCCGGACCGCCGCCGCCGTGGCGCGGCCCATGTCGACGGGGTGGTCGAGCTGGATGACGCCGATCGCGCCCAGGACCCGTACCTCACGGACTCCCGGCAGGTCCGCGGCCGGGGCCAGACCCTCCAGCAGGGCCGCCTCGATGCGCTTGACCTCGCCCTGCCAGTCCTGCCCGAGCAGCAGGTCGATGGAGGCCAGGGCCACCGAGGCGGCCAGCGGGTTGCCCATGAAGGTCGGCCCGTGGGCCAGGACCGGGACTTCGCCCTGCGAGATCCCGTCCGCGACCCGCTCCGTGCAGAGCGTCGCAGCCAGGGTGAGGTAACCGCCGGTCAGCGCCTTGCCCAGGCACATCACGTCCGGGGTGATCCCGGCGTGGTCCGCCGCGAACAGCGCGCCCGTGCGGCCGAAGCCCGTGGCGATCTCGTCCAGGATCAGCAGCACGTCGAACTCGTCGCACAGCTCCCGCAGCACCCGCAGGTAGCCGGGGTTGTGGAACCGCATGCCGCCCGCGCCCTGGACCACCGGCTCCACGATCACGGCCGCCAGTTCGTCCCGGTGCGCGGAGAACAGGGAGCGCAGGTGGGCGGCGTAGGCCTCGTCCACGGGAGCGGAGAAGCCGCTCGGCGGAGCGTCCGCGAAGAGCTGGCGCGGGAGGATGCCCGACCACAGCTCGTGCATGCCGCCCTCGGGATCGCAGACGGCCATCGGCTGCCAGGTGTCCCCGTGGTAGCCGCCCCGCCAGGTGAGGAGGCGGCTCTTCGAGGGGCGCCCCACCGAACGCCAGTACTGGAGGCACATCTTCACCGCGACCTCGACCGAGACCGAGCCCGAGTCGGCGAGGAAGACGTGCTCCAGGCCGGGCGGGGTGAGCTCGACGAGCTTCGCGGCCAGCCGGACGGCGGGCTCGTGGGTGAGACCGCCGAACATCACGTGCGACATCCGGCCGAGCTGGCCGGTGACGGCCTCGTTCAGCGCCGGGTGGTTGTACCCGTGGATGGCCGACCACCAGGAGGACATGCCGTCGACCAGCTCGTCGTGACCCTGCGACGGCTCAGCCAGCCGGAGGCGGACGCCCGAGGCGGAGGCGACGACGAGCGGCTCCTGCCGCCCGGGCATCGGGCCGTACGGGTGCCAGACGTGCTGCCGGTCCAGCGCGAGCAGTTCGGCGGCCGGCAGCGCGTCGGGCGAGTGGTGCGCGTGGTGCTGGTCAGGCATTGGGAGCGAGATCCGTTCCCGCACCGCGACGGCGTACCGCCACCAGACCGGGCCGGACCTCGCCCGCTTCCGCCTGAGCCGGTACGGGTTCCTCCGCCGCAGCCGCCACGGGGGCCTCGTGCCCGGCGTGGCCGGAGCAGCCGCCGCACGCCGAGCCGCAACCGGGCCCGTCCGCCGGGGCGGAGGAGCCGCAGACCGGGGCGTCCGCGCCGTGCGAGCCGCAGCCCCCGCCGGCGGGGACGGCGTCGGAGCGGTGTGCGGGAAGCGTGGACGTACCCGCGCCCTCCACCTCGAAGCCGGCGTCCGCGATCATGTCGAGGTCGGCCTGTCCGGCCTGGCCCTCACTGGTGAGGTAGTCGCCCAGGAAGATCGAGTTGACCAGGTGCAGGGCGAGGGGCTGCATGGTGCGCAGGTGCACCTCGCGCCCGCCCGCGAGGCGGACCTCGACGTCGGGGCAGACGAAGCGGACCATCGCCAGGATGCGCAGGGCGCGCTGCGGGGTGAGGTTCCACTCCTTGGCCAGCGGGGTGCCCTCGAAGGGGATCAGGAAGTTGACCGGCACCGAGTCCGGGTCCAGCTCGCGCAGCGAGTAGACGACGTCGACGAGGTCCTCGTCGCTCTCGCCCATGCCCGCGATCAGGCCCGAGCAGGCCGACAGGCCGGCGGCGTGCGCCTTCTGCACCGTGTCGACCCGGTCCGCGTAGGTGTGGGTCTTGGTGATCGTGCCGTACGTGGCCTCGGAGGTGTTGAGGTTGTGGTTGTAGGCATCCGCGCCCGCGTCCTTCAGGCGCTCGGCCTGGCCGTCCGACAGCAGGCCGAGGCAGGCGCACACCTCGATGCCCTCGTTCTGCTCCTTGATGGCCTCGATCGTCTTGCCGACGCGGTCCACGTCGCGGTCCGTCGGACCGCGCCCGCTCGCCACCAGGCACACCCGCTTGGCCCCGCCGGCGACGCCCGCGGCCGCGGCCTGGGAGGCCTCCTCGGGCTTCAGCCACGTGTACTTGAGGATCTCGGCCTTCGATCCCAGGCGCTGGGAACAGTACGAGCAGTCCTCGGGGCACAGCCCCGACTTCAGGTTGACCAGGTAGTTCAGCTTGACCCGGCGCCCGAACCACTGTCGGCGCACCTTGCCGGCCGCGGCCACCACGTCGAGCAGTTCGTCGTCAGAGGTCGCCAGCACGGCGAGTGCCTCTTCGCGGGTCGGCAGCTCACGCCGCAGCCCCTTGTCCACGAGGGTGTTCAGCAGGTCCATGATGCCGATCCTGTCCCACCCGGGTACTCCCGGCCAAGGAGAGACCGAACAACATGGCCGGAAGAGAGTGTGTGTATCGCCACACCTGACGCATGGGTCACGGGCGGTTAGGGTCGGGCAGGTCTGTGGACTGCCGACAAAAACGCGAGGACCGTCGATGCCCGACCAGCACACCCCCGCCCCGGTGGACGTCTTCTCCTGGATCGACGAAGCGGAGCGGGCCAGGGAGCAGGCCGGACTCGTCCGGACGCTGCGTCCGCGTCCGGCGTCCTCCCCGCTCCTCGACCTCGCGAGCAACGACTACCTCGGTCTGTCCCGGCACCCGGAGACCGTACGGGGCGCGCGCGAGGCGGCCGAGCGCTGGGGCGCGGGGGCCACGGGATCGCGCCTCGTCACCGGTACGACCGAACTGCACGCCGAGCTGGAGCGGGAACTGGCCGCCTTCTGCGGATTCGAAGCGGCGCTGGTGCTCTCGTCCGGATACGCGGCCAATCTGGCCGCCGTCACCGCGCTCAGCGACCGGGGCACCCTGGTCGTCTCGGACGCGGGCAACCACGCCTCGATCGTGGACGGCTGCCGGCTGTCGCGCGCCGAGACCGCCGTCGTCCCGCACTCCGACCCCGACGCCGCCCGCAAGACGCTCGCCGCCCACCGCGGGCGCGCCCTGCTGGTCACCGACTCGGTGTTCTCGGTCGACGGGGACGCCGCCCCGCTCGCGGCCCACGCCGAGGCCTGCCGGGCGGAGGGCGCGGCCCTGCTCGTGGACGACGCGCACGGCCTCGGGGTGCTGGGCGAGGGCGGCCGCGGGGCGCTGCACGCCGCCGGGCTCGCGGGGGCTCCCGGGGTGGTCGCGACGCTGACCCTCTCGAAGTCCCTGGGCAGCCAGGGCGGGGCGGTGCTCGGCCCGGCCAAGGTGATCCGGCACCTGGTCAACACGGCGCGGACCTTCATCTTCGACACCGGGCTGGCCCCGGCCGCGACGGGCGCCGCACTGGCCGCCCTGCGCCTGCTCCAGCGGGAACCGGAGCGCGCGGACCGCGCCCGCGCGGTGGCCGCCGAACTGTACGGGCGGCTCACCGCGTCCGGCCTGACCGCGGCCCGGCCGGACGCGGCCGTGGTGTCGGTACGGGCCCCGTCGGCTTCGGCGGCACTGCGCTGGGCCGCCGACTGCCGCGAGGCAGGTCTGTCCGTGGGGTGCTTCCGGCCGCCGTCGGTACCGGACGGCATCTCCCGGCTGCGACTGACCGCGCGGGCGGATCTCACGGGGGACGAGATCAGCCGTGCGGTGGAGACGATCCTGGGGACCGCTCCGGCCGGAGCCACGGACCGCTGAACGGAGCCGCTACGGGCGCTCCCGCGATGCTGCGCCTTGCCTGCGTCCGGCCTGGGTCCGGCCTACGTCTCCAGATCCGCACGAACGGAGACGAGGAAGCCGTTCCAGGCCGGCCCGGTGAAGAGCACGGCCGGGCCGTCCGTCCGCTTGGAGTCGCGGACGGCGAGCAGACCGCCGCCGAGTACGGCCGTTTCCACACAGTTGTTCATTCCGGTGCTGCGGCTGCTGCGCCGCCACCGTGCGCTGTTCAGAAGTCCGCCTGTGGATAAGGGGGTTGCGGACACGGGAGTGCCTCCTTACGCGTCGTCAGCGAGGGCGCTGATGAGATCCGACGAATCGCGGGGCGGGAGGGCGTGCGCCTGGATGGTGCGGAACGCGGCGCTGTACGCCTCAAGGTCTTCCTTCCGCTCCAGATAGAGGCTACTCGTCAAATGGTCGAGTACCACCACATCCAGATCGGCGATGTTCGGAAATGAGAAGATGACGAACGGTCCGGTCAGGCCGAGATGTCCCCCCACGCTGAACGGCAGTACCTGAAGCCGCACTTGGGGCAAACGCGCCACCTCCACCAGATGCCTCAACTGTTCCTCCATCACCCCCGCCCCGCCGATCGTGCGCCGCAGCACCGCCTCGTCCAGGACGGCGCTCAGCTCCAGCGGCGGATCGGCCCGCAGGACGGACTGACGCGCCAGCCGTACGTCGACCAGCGCGTCCACCTTCGGCTCCGGCAGCCCGCCCAGCGCGGCCCGGGTCACGGCGCGCGCGTACTCCGGCGTCTGCAGCAGGCCCGGCACCACCGACAGTTCGACGGTGCGGGCCGAACGGGCACCCGCCTCCAGGCTGATGAAGTCCCGGTACTCCTGCGGCAGCAGCCCCCGGTAGTCGTGCCACCACTGGCGGCCGCGCCCGGTGTCGGCGTCCGGCGCGGGGCCCGCCGCCGAGGCCGAGAGGGCCTCCAGCAGGGCGCGCTGCTGCGCGCTCACCACGTCTTCCCCGTAGACGTCGAGCAGCAGCCGGATGTCCTCCACCTTGACGCCGCTGCGACCCGTCTCGATACGGCTGATCTTCGACTGGTGCCATCCCGCCAGCCGGGCCGCCTCACCACTGGTGAGTCCGGTCCGGTCGCGAAGGGCACGCAGTTCCTCGCCGAGCTTGCGTCGGCGCACCGCGGGACCATGCTGCACACCCGCCTCCTTCCACCGGCACAGCTCGCACCAGTCTGCCGTCCAAATACGCTCTTCCGTAGCAGAGTTCACCGCATCGAGCGACAGATATATGCATATCTTGGGGGATCGGCGGAAACAGCGGGACGATGGGTGGCACTCTGGCGTCCAGCACAGATCCGGGGCGGCTTCGCCCCGGTGGGAAAGGGACCGTCGCCATGGCAGATCACCAGGAAGCATCCGTCACTCTGCCGAGCGATCCCGCCTCGGTCGCGGCCGCCCGCCGCTACGTCGCGGAGGTGCTGGGCGAGTGGGGACTGTCCGAGGGGACCGAGGCCGCCGACAGCATCCGGCTCATCGTCTCGGAACTGGCCACCAACTCGGTGCAGCACACCTTCGGCAAGTCGCCGACCTTCACCGTGGACATCCGCCTGGAGCGCGAGGAGTGGCTCCGCATCGGGGTCACCGACAGCCACCCGCGCTGGCCCAAGCGGCTCCCGGCCGCCGTCCAGCAGGACAACGGCCGGGGGATGGTCATCATCCGCTGGCTCGCCGCGGAGGCGGGCGGCCGGCTCTCGGTCAGTCCGACCGAGGACGGCGGCAAGACCGTGTGGATCGCCCTGCCCTGGGTGGCCGCCGGAGCTCCGGCGAGGACGCGCACCGGTTGTTGAGGCCGGTCAGGCCCCGGCGCGCTCCGACACGCCGCGCTCTATGCACAGCTCGTTGCCCTCGGGGTCGGTCAGCGTGACCCAGCCGGTGCCGTCCTCCCTGCGGTGGTCGGCCTGGAGCTTCGCGCCGAGCGCGACGAGCCGCTCGACGTTCTCGTCGCGCGTGCCGGTGGTCGGCATGATGTCCAAGTGGACCCGGTTCTTGGCCGACTTGGCCTCGGGCACCCGCACGAAGAGGATTCCGGGCACGCCGGGCTGACCCGGGTCCAGCAGGATCTCGTCGTCCTCCGGATCGTCGTCCGGGTGGATGGGGAAGCCGGTGACCGCGGACCAGAACCGCGCCAGCGGGTAGGGCTCCTGGGCGTCGAAGGTGATGTGGCGGACGGGGTTGACGAACATGCTGCTCCTGATCGGCGGGGCCGTATACGGATCCGGGTCTGGCGGCGCCCGGAGTTGAACCGGGTACCTGCTCGAAACGTGGGTTAACTCAACGGAAAAGCGCGGCGCCTAGCGTGGCGGCCACGTTCCCTCCGTCAATGATCACCCATGGGCCGGCAAAGCGGCGGTGGGCGGGACGGAAAGTCTTTCCCTGTGTTGGGCAAGACATGCTTGGCTCGGATATGCGCAGGTCAACAAAGCGTTGGCGGCCCATAGGGTCGGCTCGGCGCGGTTTTGATCATGTCCCGGAAGCTTGGTGATTGCTGTGCAGCTGACCCCCCACGAGCAGGAGAGACTGCTCATCCACGTGGCCGCCGACGTGGCCGAGAAACGCAAGGCGCGGGGCGTGCTCCTCAACCATCCCGAGGTGATCGCCCTGATCACAGCACACATCCTCGAAGGGGCCCGCGACGGCCGCACGGTGGCCGAGCTGATGGCCTCCGGACGGACCGTGCTCTCCCGGGAAGAGGTCATGGAGGGGATCCCCGAGATGATCCACGACGTCCAGGTCGAGGCGACCTTCCCGGACGGCACCAAGCTCGTCACGGTCCACGACCCCATCGTCTGAGAGCGAGTACCCGCATGATCCCCGGCGAAATCGCCTACGGGGACGGCCCGGTGCGCCTCAACGAAGGCCGGCCCGTGACCCGACTCACCGTGCTCAACTCCGCCGACCGGCCCGTCCAGGTCGGCTCGCACTACCACTTCGCCGAGGCCAACCCCGGCCTCGACTTCGACCGCCGCGCCGCCCACGGGCTGCGCCTCGACATCGCCGCCGGCACCGCGGTCCGCTTCGAGCCGGGCATCCCGGTCGCCGTGGCCCTCGTACCGCTGGCCGGACTGCGCACCGTGCCGGGACTGCGCGGGGAGACCGGAGGGCCGCTCGATGGCTGAGATGTCGCGCCAGGTCTACGCCGACCTCTTCGGGCCCACCACGGGCGACCGCATCCGCCTCGCCGACACCGACCTCTTCGTCGAGATCGAGCAGGACCTCGGCGGCGGCCCCGGCCGGGCCGGAGACGAAGCCGTCTTCGGCGGCGGCAAGGTCATCCGCGAATCCATGGGCCAGGCCCGCACCACCCGCGCCGAAGGCGCCGCCGACACCGTCATCACCGGGGTGGTGATCCTCGACCACTGGGGCATCGTCAAGGCCGACGTCGGCATCCGCGACGGCCGGATCTGCGGCATCGGCAAGGCGGGCAACCCCGACACCATGGACGGCGTCGACCGCGCCCTGGTGATCGGCCCCGAGACCGAGATCATCGCGGGCAACGGGAAGATCCTCACCGCGGGCGCCGTCGACGCCCACGTGCACTTCATCTCCCCGACCGTGATCGAGGAGGCCCTCGCCTCCGGCATCACCACCCTCGTCGGCGGCGGCACCGGCCCCGCGGAGGGCACCAAGGCCACCACCGTCGCCCCCGGACCCTGGCACCTGGCCCGGATGTTCGCCGCGCTGGAGGCCTACCCCGTCAACATCGGCCTGCTCGGCAAGGGCAACACCATGTCCCGCGAGGGCATGTACTCCCAACTGCGCGGCGGTGCGCTCGGCTTCAAGCTCCACGAGGACTGGGGGTCCACCCCCGCCGTCATCGACGCCTGCCTCACCGTCTGCGAGGAGACCGGCGTCCAGGCGGCCATCCACACCGACACCCTCAACGAGGCCGGATTCGTCGCCGACACCCTCGCCGCCATCGGCGGGCGGACCATCCACTCGTACCACACCGAAGGCGCCGGCGGCGGGCACGCCCCCGACATCATCACCGTGGTCTCCGAGCCGAACATCCTGCCCAGCTCCACCAACCCGACCCGGCCGCACACCGTCAACACCGTCGAGGAACACCTCGACATGCTCATGGTCTGCCACCACCTCAACCCCGCCGTCCCCGAGGACCTGGCCTTCGCCGAGTCCCGGATCCGGCCCTCCACCATCGCAGCCGAGGACGTCCTGCACGACCTCGGAGCCATCTCGATCATCTCCTCCGACTCCCAGGCCATGGGCCGCGTCGGCGAGGTCGTCCTGCGCACCTGGCAGACCGCCCACGTGATGAAGAAGCGGCGCGGCCCCCTGCCCGGCGACGGACCCGCCGACAACCACCGGGCCCGGCGCTACGTCGCCAAGTACACGATCAACCCCGCCGTCGCCCAGGGCCTGGCCCGCGAGATCGGCTCCGTCGAGACCGGCAAACTCGCCGACCTGGTGCTGTGGAAGCCCGCCTTCTTCGGGGTCAAACCCGAACTGGTCATCAAGGGCGGCCAGATCGCCTACGCGCAGATGGGCGATGCCAACGCCTCCATCCCCACCCCGCAGCCGGTCCTGCCGCGCCCCATGTTCGGAGCGTACGGGCGTGCCCCCGGCCTCAACTCGGTCAACTTCACGGCCCAGGCGGCCCTCGACGACGGACTGCCCGAACGGCTCGGACTCGGCAAGGAGTTCCTCGCCATCGAGAGCACCCGCAAGGTGACCAAGGCGGACATGCGCAACAACGACGCCATGCCGAGGGTGGAGGTCGACGCCGACACCTTCACGGTCACCATCGACGGCGACGTGGTGGAACCGGCTCCTGCGACGGAACTCCCCATGACCCAGCGTTACTTCCTCTTCTGATGGGGGCCTCTTCTGATGGGAATCCCCTGAGGGGAAGGGGCCTCTCACGATGAGTCTCGCCACCCTCCTCGTCCTCGCCGACGGCCGCTTCCCCGCCGGGGGCCACGCCCACTCCGGCGGGGCCGAGGCCGCCTGCAAGGCGGGCAGGATCCACGACGCCGAAACCCTGGCGGAGTTCTGCCGGGGCCGGCTGCACACCGCCGGTCTCGTCGCGGCCGCCCTCGCCGCGGCGGCCGCCCTCGGGACCGACCCGGCGGACCTCGACGAAGCCGCCGACGCCCGGACCCCGTCGCCCGCGCTGCGCGCCGCCGCACGGCGGCTCGGGCGCCAGCTGATGCGGGCCGCCCGCGCCACCTGGCCCGGCCCGGAACTGGAGGCGCTGGCCGCCGCCTTCCCGCGCGGGGCGCACCAGCCCGTGGTGCTCGGCGTCACGGCCCGGTCGGCGGGGCTCGGGCCGCTGGACGCCGCGCACGTGGCGGCGTACGAGAGCGTGAGCGGGCCGGCCACCGCCACCGTACGGCTGCTCGGCCTGGACCCCTTCGAGGCCAGCCGGGTCCTGGCCGGGCTCGCCCCCGAGCTGGACTCCGTGTCCCGGCGGGCGGAGCGGGCCGCCCTGCGGGCCCGCACCGACGGTACGCACACCCTGCCCGCGGCCTCCTCGCCGCTGCTGGACATCGCGGCGCAAGCCCATGCCGACTGGCCGGTACGGCTGTTCGCCTCCTGATCCGCCCCGTTCACCCCCCTGCTCCACCCCCAAGGAGACCACCATGCACCTCGACACCTCCCTCGGCGGCGGGACCTTCCCGCACCGCCACACCCACGGCGCCGAGCCGCTGCGGACGGACGGGACCCGCCGGGCCCTGCGCATCGGGCTCGGCGGCCCCGTCGGCTCCGGCAAGACCGCCACCGTCGCCGCCCTGTGCCGGGCCCTGCGCACGGAGGTGTCCATGGCCGTGGTCACCAACGACATCTACACCCGCGAGGACGCCGAGTTCCTGCTCCGTGAAGCGGTCCTGCCGCCCGAGCGGATCAGCGCCGTGGAGACCGGAGCCTGCCCGCACACCGCCATCCGCGACGACATCTCCGCCAACTTGGAAGCCGTCGAGGAACTGGAGGAGGCCTTCCACGGGCAGGGACGGCTCGGCCTGATCCTCGTCGAGTCCGGGGGCGACAACCTCACCGCCACCTTCTCCCGGGGCCTCGTCGACGCCCAGATCTTCGTCATCGACGTGGCCGGCGGCGACGACATCCCGCGCAAGGGCGGCCCCGGCGTCACCACCGCCGACCTGCTCGTCGTCAACAAGACCGACCTCGCCCCGCACGTCGGCTCGGACCTGGACCGGATGGCCCGCGACGCCGCCGAACAGCGCGGCGACCTGCCCGTCGCGTTCCAGTCCTTGCGCAGCGAGGAGGGTGTGGCCCCGGTGGCCGCCTGGGTGCGCGAGCGGATCGCCGCCTGGACCGCGCGGTGAGCCCCGCGGCGGCCCCGACGGACCTCACCGCGGGCCCGGGCGCACCCCCCGCCCGGCCCCCGGCCCCCGCGCCGGGCGGCCTGCGCGCCACCGCCCGGATCGGCGCGGCCGCCGACGGGCGGGGCTCCACCGCCCTGCCGCTCCTGGCCGGGGAGGGGCCGCTCGCCCTGCGCCGCACCCGGGGCGGGCCCGGCGAGGCGGGGGTCATGCTGGTCGGCGCCATGAGCGCCCCCCTGGGCGGCGACCACCTCACGGTCGAGGCCACCGCCGGACCGGGCGCCCGGCTGGTGCTCCGCTCGGCGGCGGCCACCCTGGCCCTGCCCGGCCGGCACGGGGAACCCGCGCGGTACGACGTACGGCTCCGGCTGGCCGGCGGGGCCGCGGTGCGCTGGCTGCCCGAGCCCCTCGTCTCGGTGCGCGGCAGCGACCTGCGGGTCCGGACCCGCGCCGAACTCGCCCCCACCGCCCGGCTCCTGCTGCGCGAGGAGCAGGTGCTCGGCCGTACCGGGGAGGCCCCGGGCCTGCTGCGCGCCCGGCTCACCGTGACCCGGGACGGGCGGCCGCTGCTGGACCAGGAGCTGGCCTGCGGCCCCGGAGCACCCGGCGGCTGGGACGGTCCGGCGGGACTCGCCGGCCACCGGGCGCTGGGCCAGCTGCTGGTGGTGGACCCGGAGTTCGCGAAGGCCCCGCCGCGGGCCGCGATGCTGGGGGAGTTCGCTGCGGTCACCCCGCTGGCGGGTCCGGCCGTCCTGGTCACGGCCCTGGCCCCGGACGCACTGCGGCTGCGCGAACTGCTCGACTCCGCCTGCGCCGCCTACGGTTGGTGAACCAGGTCGGCCACCACCACGGGCGACGGCCCGCGAACCCGGGACGAAGCCGACACCGCTCAGCGGTACACGCATTTCCGGATATCGGCTTGGCAAAGAACGGCCCCGTGCCCTGTCGCCCGCTCCCGGTCAGGCGGAAGTATCCCCTGCACGTGCCGAGGCACATCCACGCCGGCACGAACCACGCCGCCCACGGCGGCAGATGACGCAGGGGGAACAACCACGTGATACGCAACGCGGTGCTGGGGAGCGCCGCCACTCTGGTCACCGGAACGCTGGCGGCGGGCCTGCTGCTCGCTCCGTCGGCGTCGGCCACCTCGACGTTCTCGTCGGGCTCCCCCGGCCCCTCCGGCCGCGACAACCCGGTCGCCGAGGCCTTCGGCACCCAGATCGCCGCCGCCCGCGCGGCGCGCGCCGGGATCGACTGGAAGGACTGCCCGCCCGACTGGGGCTTCGCGGCGCCCATCCAGTGCGGCTACGTGAAGGTCCCGCTCGACTACGCCAAGCCCTTCGGCAAGACGATCGACCTCGCGGTCAACCGCGCCGTCAGCACCGGCACCAAGGAGGAGCGCCAGGGCGCCCTCATCTACAACCCGGGCGGACCCGGCGCCTCCGGCATGCGCTTCCCCCGCCGCATCACCACGAACAGCCCGCTGTGGGTGAACACCGCGAAGGCGTACGACTTTGTGGGCTTCGACCCGCGCGGCGTCGGCCACTCCGCGCCGATCTCCTGCATCGACCCGCAGGAGTACGTCAAGGCCCCCAAGGCCGACCCGGTGCCGGACACCAACGCGGACAAGAACGCCCAGCGCAAGCTCGCCGAGGAGTACGCGGACGGCTGCAAGGAGCGCAGCGGCGAGATGCTGCCGTTCATGACCACGCCGAACGTCGCGCGTGACCTGGACGTCATCCGTGCCGCCCTCGGCGAGAAGAAGCTCAACTTCCTCGGCGTCTCCTACGGCACCTACATCGCCGGGGTCTACGCGACCCTGTTCCCGACGCACGTGCGCCGCATGATCGCGGACAGCGTGGTCGACCCGTCCCGCGACAACATCTGGTACGAGGCCAACCTCGGCCAGGACGTCGCCTTCCAGACGCGCTGGAACGACTGGCAGGACTGGGTCGCCAAGAACGACGCCTCCTTCCACCTGGGCACCAGCCGCGCCGAGGTCGAGGCCAAGTGGCTGGAGCTGCGCGCCAAGGCCAAGGCCAACCCGCTCGGTGGGATCGTCGGCCCGGCCGAGCTCATCGGCTTCTTCCAGAGCGCCCCGTACTACGACTCCGCCTGGGTGCCCGTCGCCCAGACCTGGGCCGCGTACGCCGCCGGTGACGAGCAGGCGCTGATCGACGCCATCGCCCCCGACATGAGCGACGTCCAGGGCAACGCCTCGGCGGAGAACGGCAACGCGGTCTACACAGCCGTCGAGTGCGCCGACGCCAAGTGGCCCACCAGCTGGTCCAAGTGGGACCGGGACAACACCAGGCTGCACGCCCAGTACCCCTTCATGACCTGGGCCAACGCGTGGATGAACCTGCCCTGCGCCACCTGGAAGTCCAAGCAGCACCACGCGATCGAGGTCGGGGTCGGCGCCCACCGCGGCCTGCCGCCGGTGCTGATCGTCCAGGCCGAGCGGGACGCTGCCACGCCGTACAAGGGCGGGGTCTCGCTGAACCAGCGCCTCGCCGGCTCGCGGCTGATCACCGAGCAGGGCGCGGGCTCGCACGGGGTCACCAACCTGGTGAACCCCTGCGTCAACACCCGGGTGGACGCCTACCTGCTCACCGGCAAGGTCGACGCCCAGAACGTGACGTGCGCTCCGCACGCCACCCCGGTGGCCCCGGCCCCCGTCGCCGCCAAGCTGCTCGCGCCGGCCCCGGCCGCCGCCGACCGGCAGGCGATCGACGAGCTCCCGGCCATCCGCTAGCGGGACCCGGCGGGAACGGTTCCGCCCCGCACGGGAGAGGGCTCAGCGCGCTCTGCGCCGGGCCTTCTTCCGTGCTTCCTCTTCCTCGGCCTTGACCTCGCCGGCGTACCGGTCCACGTACTCCTGGCCGGACAGGGCGAGGACCTCGTACATGATCTCGTCGGTGACGGCCCGCAGCACGGCCCGTTCACCCTCCATCCCCGCGTAGCGGGAGAAGTCCAGCGGCCGGCCGAAACGGATCGTGACCCGGCGGATCTTGGGGAGCTTCTGCCCGGGCGGCTGGATCTCGAAGGTCCCGACCATCGCGCAGGGGACGACGGGCACCGCGGCGCCCAGCGCCATCGCCGCCACTCCGACCTTGCCCTTGTAGAGCCGCCCGTCGTGCGAGCGGGTGCCCTCCGGGTAGATGCCGAGCAGCTCGCCCTTGGACAGCACCCCGAGCCCCTCGCGCAGCGCCGCCTGACCGGCGTCCTTGCCGGAGCGGTCGACCGGGATCTGGCCGGCGCTGCGGAAGAAGGCCGCGGTGAGCCGTCCCTTCAGGCCCGGTCCGGTGAAGTACTCGGCCTTCGCGAGGAAGGTGATGCGCCGATTGAGGATCGCGGGCATCAGGAAGTGGTCGGAGAAGGAGAGGTGGTTGCCCGCGATGATCGCGGCCCCGTCCTCCGGGATGTTCTCCAGTCCTTCGATGCGGGGCCGGAACAGGAGCCGCAACAGCGGCCCCAGAATCACGTGCTTGAGCAAGTGGTAGAACACCAAGCGGCTCCCGTCGACGTCCCGTGGTCACGGACATCCTACGGACGGTCAGCCCGGGGGCGGAGGGGACGGCGGCTCACGCTCCGTCCGTGGCCGCCATTCCCGCGGTGAGCAGCCCCAGCACGACCCAGCCGAACCACAGCCAGCCGTTGCTTCCGAGGGCCACGGAATACGTGGCGATCGCCACCAGAGAGGCGAAGGTCATCACTGCCATCGCCTTCACGGATCCGGTCATGCCCCATGGTGGCGCCTGAAGGCGGTCCAGCGCTACTGGCCACGCGCTTGGAGCGAGGCGAGATACGAGTTGTAGGCCGCCAGCTCCTGGTCTCCGTTGCGGTCCTCGGACCGGTCGGAGCGCTTCGCGGCCCGCTGTTCCGAGTGGTACCACTGGTAGACCAGCGCGATCAGCACCAGCACCGAGGGGATCTCGCTGAAGGCCCAGGCGATGCCGCCGCCCCACTGCTGGTCGAGCAGCGGGTCGATGCCGAGGGAGGCGGGCGGGTTCGCGTACGTCTTGATCATCGGCTCGCTGCCCATCATGAGCGCGATGCCGAAGAAGGCGTGGAAGGGCATTCCGGCGAACAGCTCCAGCATCCGCATCACGTAGCCGGGGCGGTGCGGGCCCGGGTCCACGCCCATGATCGGCCAGAAGAAGACGAGGCCGACGGCGAGGAAGTGCACCATCATCGCGGTGTGGCCGGTCTTCGAGCCCATCAGGAAGTCGAAGAGCGGAGTGAAGTACAGGCCGTAGAGGCTGGCGATGAAGATCGGGATGGTGAACACCGGATGGGTGATCACCTTCATGTACCGGCTGTGCAGGAGCATCAGCAGCAGTTCGCGCGGCCCCTTGCGGCCGCGGGCCGCCGGCGGCAGCGCGCGCAGCGCCAGCGTCACGGGCGCGCCCAGCAGCAGCAGGATCGGGCTGAGCATGCTGATCACCATGTGCTGGACCATGTGCACGCTGAACATGACCATGCCGTAGTCGTTCAGCTTGGTGCACATCACCAGGGCAACGCTCAGCACGCCGGTGGTGAAGGCGACCGTCCGCCCGACCGGCCAGGAGTCACCGCGCCGGCGCAGCCGCAGCACGCCCCACCCGTACAGCGCGAGGCCGAGGAGCGAGCCGATGAGGAAGAAGGCGTCGAAGGAGAACTCCAGCCCGCGCCCGAGGGTGAAGGGCGGCATGTCCATGTGCATGTCGTGCATGTCCATGGTGCCGCGCGCGAGGTAACTCAATCTCTTCACTCCCTTGACCCGTGGTGCCCCACCACAGTAATGCCGCCCCCGGACGGGAAATCGTCCGGGGGCGGCCATTACGGGAGTGACACGCAGAAAAGGGGAAAGATCACAGCACGTTCTGCGCCTCGGCGTAGCGCTCGGACGGCACCGTCTTCAGGGTCTGGACGGCCTCGTCGAGCGGGACCATCACGATGTCCGTGCCGCGCAGCGCCGTGAGCATCCCGAACTCGCCCCGGTGGGCCGCCTCGACAGCGTGCCAGCCGAAGCGGGTCGCGAGGACGCGGTCGTACGCGGTGGGGGTGCCGCCGCGCTGGACGTGGCCGAGGATGACCGGGCGGGCCTCCTTGCCGAGACGGTCCTCCAGCTCGACGGCGAGGCGGTTGCCGATGCCGGCGAACCGCTCGTGGCCGTACATGTCGGTGCCGCCCTCCTCCAGGGCCATCGAGCTGCCCTCGGCGGGCTTGGCGCCCTCGGCGACCACGACGATCGCGAAGCGCTTGCCCTGCTCGAAGCGTTCGCCGACGATCGCCGTCAGCTCCTCGATGTCGAAGGGGCGCTCCGGCACGACGATCGCGTGCGCGCCGGCCGCCATGCCCGAGTGCAGGGCGATCCACCCGGTGTGGCGGCCCATGACCTCCACGACCATCACGCGCTGGTGGGACTCGGCGGTGGTCTTCAGCCGGTCCAGTGCCTCGGTGGCGACCCCGACGGCGGTGTCGAAGCCGAAGGTGACGTCAGTGGAGGCGATGTCGTTGTCGATGGTCTTGGGGACGCCGACGATGGGCAGGCCGCCCTGCGAGAGCAGGTTCGCGGCCTTCAGGGTGCCCTCGCCGCCGATCGGGATGATGGCGTCCAGGCCGAGATCGGCGACGTGGCCGCGGGCCCGCTCCACGCCGTCGCGCAGATGGGCGGGCTGGACCCGGGAGGAGCCCAGGATCGTTCCGCCCCGGGCCAGGATGCCGCTCACGGCGTCCAGGTCGAGCTTGCGGTAGTCGCACTCCAGCAGGCCGCGCCAGCCGTCGTGGAAACCGATGACCTCGTCCCCGTGGTCGACGACGGCGCGGTGCACGACGGAGCGGATGACGGCATTGAGGCCGGGGCAGTCGCCTCCGGAAGTGAGCACACCTATGCGCATGGCAGGGAGGACCTTTGCAACGTGGGCCGACGACCGGACCACGTCGTCCGGTTGGAACTACCCAGCACCCTACAAGCGGATCGAGGGTGGACTGAACCATCCTCCACATGCTGGTCAGATCAGTCGTACGAAAACACGTCGGCCCGGATGCCCCGAGGGGAATCCGGGCCGAACGCCGGGTGTCGGCGGTGCCGGTGCGGTTACGCGGGCTGCGTGGCCGCCGCGATGCGCTCGGCGCGCAGCGCCTCGTACCAGCGGTCGTCGATGGGCGGCAGCGCGTTCACGTCGAGGGCCAGCTTCAGCAGCAGGTCCGCGATCTGCGGGTTGCGCGCCAGCACGGGACCGTGCATGTACGTGCCGAACACCGTGTCGTTGTACGCGCCTTCGGTGCCGTCACCGGTGCCGTTGCCCCGGCCCATCGTGACCCGCGCGAAGGGCTTCGCCGTCGGGCCGAGGTGCGTGACGCCCTGGTGGTTCTCGAAGCCGGTCAGCTGCGGCAGCCCGAGCCGCGGGTCGATGTCCCCCAGCACGTCGCCGACGCAGCGCTCGCCCTCGCCGCGCACGGTCACCACGTCCAGCAGGCCGAGGCCCTCCTGGCGCTGGCCGACGTCGTTGACGAACTCCTGGCCCAGGATCTGGTAGCCGGCGCAGACGGAGAAGACGATCGCCCCGTTCGAGACGGCGCGCTCCAGACCGCCGTCGCGCAGCAGCCGCTCCGCGGCCAGCCGCTGCGGCCGGTCCTCGCCGCCGCCGATCAGGTAGATGTCGCCCGAGGTCGGGATCGGCTGGTCGCTGCGCACGTCCACGCGCTGCACGTCCAGGCCGCGCCGGCGGGCCCGGCGCTCGACGACCAGGGCGTTGCCCTGGTCTCCGTACGTGCTGAGCAGGTCGGGGTAGACCCACACCAGACGCAGGCTGTTGTCGCTCATGCTCTTGTCCTTATGGGTACTAGTTGCCGACGCGGCGGCGCACGTCCTGGAAGGCGGTGTAGTTGGCGATCAGCTCGATCTGCCCGGGCGGCGCGAGCTGCACGGCTTCGTCGAGGGTCTCGCACACCCGGAAGTCCAGGCCCGCGACTTCCAGTCGGACCGCGAGGTCCAGCTTGCGGTCGCCGATCACGAAGATCGGGTGGCCGGCCAGGCGCGGGTAGTCCACGTCCCACAGCCAGGAGGTGTCGGTGCCGTCCGCACCGCGCGCGTTGACCGACAGGATCACCGGGGTCGGCGGCGGGTCGATCAGGGAGAAGGTCTCCAGCCAGCCGGCCGGGTTCTTCGCGAGCAGCAGGCGCAGTTCGCGGCCCTGGAAGCTCACCACGTCGTAGCGTCCGGCGACGGCCTGCACCTGGTACATCCGCTCCAGCGCGACCTGCGGCGGGACGCCGAAGACGGCCGCGACCGCGGCCGAGGTGGCGGCGTTCGCCTTGTTGGCGCGGCCCGGGAGCTGGAGGCTGATCGGCCAGGCGCTGCCGTGCGGGTCGAGCACGTGGTCACCGGAGAGCACCCAACTCGGGGTGGGACGCCGGAAGCCGCACTCGCCGCAGAACCAGTCGTCGCCCGGACGCTGCATGACGCCGCCGCAGGAGGGGCACGACCAGGCGTCGTCCTTCCACTCCTGGCCGGCCGCGACCCACACCACGTTCGAGGAGGAGGAGGCGGCCCACACGATCAGCGGGTCGTCGCAGTTCGCGACGACGACCGCCTTGGAACCCGAAAGGCCCTCGCGCCACTTCTCCGCGAGCATGCGGGTCTCGGCTGCGCGGTCCAGCTGGTCGCGGGAGAGGTTCAGCAGGGCGATCACCTTGGGAGTGACGTCCCGGGCCACTCCGGCCAGGTACTTCTCGTCCACCTCGATGACGCCGTAGCGGGCGTCCGAGCCGCCCGCCAGGGCGGAGGTGATGCCCGCGGGCATGTTCGCGCCCAGTGCGTTGGAGACGACCGGGCCGCTGGCCCGCAGGGCCTCCGCGATGAGCCGGGTCGTCGTGGTCTTGCCGTTCGTCGCCGAGACGAGGACGACGTCGAGATGCTGCGCCAGCGCGCCGAGGAGATCGGGGTCGAGCTTGAGCGCGACCTTGCCTCCGATCACCGATCCGCTTCCGCGTCCCGCGGCCCGCGACACCGCCGCCGCGGCCTTGCCCGCCGTCACGGCCAGCTTGGCCCGCGGCGAAAGCGGCTCTGTGTTGCCTGCCATCGTCCCTTGTCCTCCTTGCGTCGGTCGCCCCCAGCCTATCCATGACCTGCCCGCGCCCCGACCGCGGCGCCCCCGGTCCGCCGAAGATCTCCTCATATAGTCGCCCGTCGTACCCTTACCGCCATGCGACAGCGCCCTCTCCCCGGTACCTCCGGCATCGTCCGCACCATGAGCCTGCTGGGCGACCCGGTGCTCCATTCCGCTTGTGCGGAGGTCACCGAGTTCGGTCCGGCCCTCGACCGGCTCATCGAGGACATGTTCGCGACGATGTACGCCGCCCAGGGCGTCGGCCTCGCCGCGAACCAGATCGGCGTCGGGCAGCGGGTGTTCGTATACGACTGCCCCGACGACGAGGACGTCCGGCACGTCGGGCACATCGTCAACCCGCGCCTGGTGTCGGCCGACGGGGACGAGTTCCTGGGGCCCGAGGGCTGTCTGTCCCTGCCGGGGCTGGAGGCGGGGACGCTGCGCTACGACAGCGCGGTGGTGGAGGGTGTCACCTCGGACGGCGGGGCCGTACGGATCTCCGGGACCGGCTTCTTCGCGCGGTGCCTGCAGCACGAGTGCGATCACCTGGCCGGTGCGGTGTACGCGGACCGGGTGACCGGGCTGCGCGCCCGGCGCCTGCGGCGGGCCATCCGGAAGACGGACTGGGGTCTCGCCGGGCTCCGGGCGCTGGGGGAGTGAGCCCGGCGGGGCCGGGGGTCCCGGGGCGCCGCCCCGGACCCCGCGCCTCAAACGCCGGCGGGGCTGAATGCGTCCCCGCCCCGGAGCCGGCGCTTTGGACGCCGGCGGGGCTGAATGCGCCGCCGCCCCGGACCCCGCGCTTCGGACGCCGGCGGGGCTGGATTGGGCCGGGCCTAGAAGCCCGGGCCGTCCGTTCGGTTGCCGGCTGTGGCCAGGCGGCCCCACAGGAGGTCGGTGAGGGCGCTGACGAGTTCCGCGCGGTCGCAGGGGCGTTCGCCGAGCCACCAGTCGCCCGCCGCGTGCATCATGCCGACGATGCCGTGGCCCCAGACCCGGGCCAGGCGTTCGCCGCCGGGGCCCAGGTCCACGCGCTCGCCGATCACCTGGGCCAGTTCCTCGCCGAGACGGCGCAGCAGCGGGGCCGAGTGCTGGCCGACGTCGAAGCAGCGCTCGGGGGCCTGGGAGTCCTCCGCCGGGTGCATGAGGAAGCGGTAGACCTGGGGCCGGGCCTCGATGGCGGAGAGATAGGTGTCGAGGGTGGCCTCCACCCGGCTGCGCCGTTCGGCGGGTGCGTCGAGCGCGGCCCGCAGCGAGTCGAGCAGGGCGTCCGTGTGCCGGACGGCCAGGGCCTGGTAGAGGCCCGCCTTGTCGCCGAAGTGGCGGTAGAGGATGGGCTTGGTGATCCCGGCCTCCGCCGCGATGGCGTTCATGGACGCCTTGGGGCCGTCCCTGAGGACGACCCGGTCCGCGGCCTCCAGCAGCTCCCGCCGCCGGCGCTCGCCCGCTCCCGGCTCGCCGGACTGCCGTGTGGTCTCCATGCCGTGTTCACTCCCCGCCCTTGCGATGTCCTGAGGCCCACGCAACGTAACACCCCGCACACCCTGCTGATCTCATCGGCGGTCGGTCATCGCTGCTGCTTGACAGTGCTTACCGGCCGGTAACAGACTGGAGTCGGAGTAAGGGTTACCGTTGGTAACCACTGGGTGGCAACCACCTGTACGGCAGGCGAGACGAAAGCTGGAGGGGACATGGCGGAGTTCACCATGGAGCTCAACGACGACCAGAAGCAGGTGCGGGACTGGATCCACGGCTTCGCCGCCGACGTGATCCGCCCCGCCGCCGCGGAATGGGACGAGCGCGAAGAGACTCCGTGGCCCGTCATCCAGGAGGCCGCCAAGGTCGGCATCTACTCCCTCGACTTCTACGCCCAGCAGTTCTTCGACCCCACCGGCCTCGGCATCCCGATGGCCATGGAGGAGCTGTTCTGGGGCGACGCGGGCATCGCGCTGTCGATCGTCGGCACCGGGCTCGCCGCCATCGGCGTCGTCGCCAACGGCACCGAGGAGCAGATCGGCACCTGGATCCCGCAGATGTACGGCACCCCCGACGACGTGAAGCTCGCCGCCTTCTGCTCCTCCGAGCCGGACGCCGGCTCCGACGTCGGCGCGATGCGCACCCGCGCCGTATACGACCAGGCCTCGGACGAGTGGGTGCTGAACGGCACCAAGACCTGGGCGACCAACGGCGGCATCGCCAACGTCCACATCGTCGTGGCCGTCGTCGACCCGGAGCTGGGGACCAAGGGGCACGCCTCCTTCATCGTGCCGCCGAACACCCCGGGCCTCTCCCAGGGGCAGAAGTTCAAGAAGCACGGCATCCGCGCCTCGCACACCGCCGAGGTGGTGCTGGAGGACGTACGGATCCCCGGCTCCTGCCTGCTCGGCGGCAAGGAGAAGCTGGACGAGCGGCTCGCGCGGGCCCACGAGCGGGCCAAGGCCGGCGGCGGGGAGCGCGTGAAGAACGCGGCCATGGCCACCTTCGAGGCCTCCCGCCCCGCCGTCGGCGCCATGGCGGTCGGCACGGCGCGCGCCGCGTACGAGGTGGCGCTGGACTACGCGAAGACCCGTACGCAGTTCGGCCGGCCGATCATCGACAACCAGGGCATCGCCTTCCAGCTCGCGGACATGCGGACCGCCATCGACGCGGCCCGGCTGCTGGTGTGGCGCGCCTCCTGGATGGCGGTCGCGGGCAAGCCCTTCACCTCGGCCGAGGGCTCGATGTCGAAGCTGTTCGCGAGCGAGACCGCCAAGAAGGTCACCGCCCAGGCGGTCCAGATCCTCGGCGGCAACGGCTTCACCCGCGAGTACCCGGTGGAGCGGATGCACCGCGACAGTGCGATCTACACCATCTTCGAGGGCACCAGCGAGATCCAGCGCCTGGTGATCGCCCGCACCCTCTCGGGCATGCCGATCCGCTAGCGCGGGCCGGGAGCGGGGTGAGGGGCCCGGGGCCGCCGTGCGGCGGCCCCGGGCCCCTTCGTGCGCCGGCGCCCCGTTCAGGGGCGGAGGAGGGCTTCCAGGGCGCGGCCGAAGAGGAGGCGCGACGCCGCCGCGACCAGGGGGTCGAAGGGGCGCCCCAGGCCGCGTACGCGCAGCTCCTCGCGCCATTCGGCCTCGCAGCCGCCCTCCGGCGCGGGACGGAGCTCGATCTCCGCCCGGCCCCGCACCACGCGGCCGTGCTTGACGAGCCGGACCAGTCCCGCGGAGCCGCCCCGAGGGGGCCGCCAGAGGGTGACTTCCATCGGGTCGTCGAAGGTGATCCTCCCCACGCCCGTACGCATGGTGAAACGGGTTCCGGTGTGCGTCGGCGGCGGCGTTTCGATGATCGCCCGGGTGAGCGGGACGGCGGCGGCGTGGCGTTCCCAGTCCGTCAGCCTCTTCCACGCCTCCTCGGAGTCGAGAAGTGTGCGGTGAATGATCCGGATAGCGGGCATGAGCGCATCGTAAGCGGGCATACACACCCTGAACTGGGCGGCGAATATGGGTTCCGTCCGGGGGTGGCGATCAGCAATACTCACGGCCACCGTGGATCGCGGATTCGACCGGGTGACCACCGGCCCTCCCGCCCCACTCTGCGAGGAGGTGCGCCATGTGCTCCCACCAGCCCCCCTGCCCGTCCGCCGACAGCGTCGACCACGACGCCGCACGCACCGTGGCCTTCCATCCCGAACAGGGCTGGAATCTGCTCTGCAACGGCGCCGTGGTCTTCGACGACACAGGTGAACTGCTCCCCGACGGCCGCACGGTGGAACCCCGCCGCCCGGCCCTGGTCTGAGCGAGGAGGCAGCATGCGCCAGCAGCTGATCCGAAAGCCCGTCCCGAAGCCCGCCCCCCGAGACCTGGACCTGCGTACACCGTCGGGCAGACCCCTCCCGTACTGACGGGAGCCCAGGAGTTACGCCACGGCGCCACCGGCTGAGCCCGCTGGTCGGGCTTCAGGCGGTGGACGCCGCCGCACCGCCCAAGAAGGCGCTCTCGTACGCCTCGTCGCCGATCGCCGCCCTGGCCTGCCGTTCGCCCTGGTCGCGCACCGCCGTGAGCGAGGGGGAGCCCATCTGCGGCCGGCCCACCGTGCGCCACCAGGCGTGCCCCGTGCCCAGCAGTCGGGCCGCCAGCTCGCCGTCGCCCATGGCCGCCACCGCCGCCGCCAGCAGGTCGAGACCGAGCGCGATCCCGAAGCGGTCGCCCAGCAGCCGTTTGCCCGACAGCATCGCCCGCGCGTGCCGGGCCGCCTCCCCGTGGTGGCCGAGCCCGAACGCCGCCATGGCCAGGATGTAGTCCGCGTACGCACGCAGCCAGCGCTCGCCCAGCTCCGCGCAGGCCTCGCGCAGGCCCCGCGCCTCCTGCTCGGCCTCCTCGAAGCGCCCGAGGTCGCACAGGGCGTAGCCGGTGGCCAGCCGGCACAGCAGCCAGCCCACGCCGGTGGGTCTTCCGCCGTGGCTTCCGCGCGCCCGGGGTCCGGCGAGCGCCAAGGCCCGTACGGGATCGCCCGGCATCAGCACCGACACCGCGTGCAGGTAGGCGGCGCGCAGCTCCGGCTCCGGGTCGGCCAGGGTGGCCGCCGCGCCGGTGCACGCCTTGCCGAGGTCCTCCGCCGTGGCCAGGTCGCCCTGGAGCAGGGCGGTGAGCCCCAGCGCCCACAGGCCCTGGACGTACGCGCCCCCCGAGCGCGGGCCCCGGCTCAGGGCCCGTTCGAGGAAGGACCTGCCCTCGTCGACGTGGCCGCAGGAGAACCAGAAGAACCAGAGCGCGCCGGCCGTCTCCAGGGCCGCCGTCGGATCCGAGCGGAGCAGGTGTTCCAGGGCCGTACGGAGCTGCGCGTGCTCGGCGGTCATCCTGCGGTACCAGTCCACCTGGCCGGGGCCCATCCAGCCCGGGTCGGCGGCCTTCGAGAGCGCCGCGTACCAGTGGGCGTGCCGGTCGGCGACGACCCGTTCCTCGCCGAGTTCCGCCAGCCAGTCCTGGCCGTACTCGCGGATCGTGTCCAGAAGCCGGTAGCGGGCGCCCGCGCCCCGTTCCCGGCTGCACCGGACCACCGACTTCGCGACCAGGCCCGCCAGTACCCGCTCCACGCGTGCGGCGGGCAGCGGGCCGCCCGAGCACACCGCGCGCGCCGCGGCGACGTCGAAGTCCCCGGTGAACACCGAGAGCCGGGCCCACAGCAGCCGCTCGACCGGCTCGCACAGCTCGTGGCTCCAGCCGATCGCGGTGCGCATGGTCTGGTGCCGGGGGAGCCGGGCGGCGGTGGTGCCGGACAGCAGGTCGAAGCGGACTTCGAGGCGCTGCGCCATCTGTTCCAGGGTCCAGAGCCGCATCCGGGCGCCGGCCAGTTCGAGGGCGAGGGGGATCCCGTCCAGGCGGCGGCAGATGTCCGCGGCGAGGGCCACCCGGTCCGGGTCGGCGAAGGCGGCCGCGGCGTGCGGGGTGGCGGCGAGCGATCGGGCGCGGAACAGGGCGAGGGCGTCGCTGTCGGGTCCTTCGCTGGGCAGCGGGCTGACCTCGACCAGGTCCTCCCCGGGGGTGCGGAGCGGCTCGCGGGTGGTGATCAGTACCGTCAGGCCCGGTGCGGACTGGAGGAGTTCGCCCACCAGGTGCCGGCAGGCGGCCACCAGGTGCTCGCAGGTGTCGAGGACGAGGAGGATCTCCTTGTCGGCCATCCAGGCGCAGAGTTCCTCGTCCAGGGGGCGCGGGGACTGGTGGGCGAGGCCGACGGCGTGCGCGACGGTGGCCGTGAGCAGCTCGGCGTCGCGAAGCGGGGAGAGCTCCACCCACCACACCCCGTCGCGCCTGCGCTGGCCGGGGTCGGCGGCGGCCCGCAGGGCCAGCCTGGACTTGCCGACGCCGCCGACGCCCGTGAGCGTCACGAGCCGTCGCTCGCGCAGCAGGTCGGACAGGAGGCCGAGTTCACGCTCACGGCCCACGAAGCTCGCCGTTTCCGGCGGCAGGTTTCCCGGCACGGCGCCAGAGTCTGGCCCAGGATCGCCGTCCGTGGAATCTGCCTGATTGTTGTTGACCGAGTACTCACCGAACACGGGAGTATTCTGCGCGATCTTCTTTCCTCGCAGTACCGTTCGGGCCAGATCGAACGGACTGGTTGTCAGAAACCGCTCCGCAGTGGGCCGTTCAGGGGGCCAGTGTGATCCGCCGCTCGGCGGAGAAGGCGCCCCAGGTGCCGTCGGGAAGCCGGGCCCGGAGCTTCACCGTCCATACGGTTCCGGGCGGTTCGGCGACCGTGAGCCGGTGCTCCGCCCGGCCGGCCGGGACGGCGCCCGCACCGAACTGGATGACCGTGGTGGGGCGGCCGTTGACGTAGAGCTCGTACTCGCTGGTCTCGCGGCCGGTCGCCGGGGCGGTCCAGGAGAGGGTGACCGCGCCCGGCGAGGCGGCCGCCGCGAACTCGGCCGGAGCGGTGCCGGTCCGCTGCCCGGGCCCCGGCGGGGTGGTCACGTCCGCGGCGGGGCCGGCGGGGGAGGAGTTGTCGGCGCCGTCGCGGGCCCGGACGGTGAAGGTGTACGCGCTGTCGGGCCGGAGGTCCTCCAGGACCGTCGTGGTGGAGCCGGGGCCGACCGTGTGGATCCGGGCGTCGCCCTGGTAGACGTCGTACGCGGTGACGGCCGTGTCGTCGGTGGCCGCGGCCCAGGTCAGCCGGGCGGAGGTGGGCCCCAGGGCCTGGCCGTCCGTACGGGGCGGGGCGGTCGGGGGCAGCCGGTCCTCGGCCGTCGCGGCGGGGGTGGTGGCCGAGGCGGCCGGGCCGGCCGGGGAGGTGTTACCGGCGGCGTCCCGGGCTCGCACCGTGAACGTGTAGGCCGTCCGCGGGGTGAGGCCGGTGATGTCGGTCATCGTCTTGTCGGCGGGCAGTTCACGGACCAGGCGGTCCTTCTGGTAGACGAGGAAGGAGGTCACTCCGTCGGCCGGCGCCGGCGACTCCCACATGACGTGCACGGACGTGGCGCTGCCGGCCTGCGCCGTGAGTCCGGCCGGGACCGGCGGGGGCGTGCTGTCGGAGGGTCCGCACGCCGTCAGCGCGGCCGCCGCGAGGGCCAGGGCGAGGGCGGGCGCCGCTCTCCGGGCGGACGCCGGCCGGGAGCGGCGCGGCGGGTGCGGCGCGGTGCGGGGTGCGGGGTCGTGCACGGCGGGCGCCCTCTTCTCCGGTCTTCCGGCTCCTCGGAAAGGTCTAGACATATATGGCACGCTCCGCGGTGGCCGGGCAAGACCCCTGCGCGGCCCCTTCCCCCCGGCGCGGCCCGGTTCGTGTTCTCCCGCTCCCGTCTGGCAGTATTGCGAGCTCTTTGCAATAACTAAGGATGTGCACCACATGAAGGCCCGGACCGTACGGGGAATGGCCGGGGCGACCGCGGCCGCGGTGATCGTCACTGGAGCGGCGGCCTGTTCGAACCCCGGGGGAGGTGCCACGGCGGGCGCCGGGGCGGCCGACTCCGCGGTGGTCGGCATAGCCACCGAGCCCGAGAGCCTCAGCCCGCTGCTGGGCTACGGCAAGGACGGCAACTCGAAGATCTTCGACGGACTGCTGACGCACGACGCGGACATGAACCTGAAGCCCGCCCTGGCCGAGGCCCTCCCGGAGGTCTCCGCGGACCGGCTCACGTACACCTACCCGCTCCGCCGGGGCGTGCGGTTCAGCGACGGACGGCCCTTCGGCGCCAAGGACGTCGTCTTCACCTACCGGACGATCCTCGACGCGAAGACGAACAACGCCTCGAAGTCCGAGCTCGACGCGATCGCGGCCGTCACGGCCCGCGGCGAAGACGCCGTCGTCTTCACCCTGAAGTACCCCTACGCCCCCTTCGCCGAGCGCACCGTCCTGCCCATCGCCCCCGAGCACGTCGCGGGCGGACAGGACGTCAACAGCGGCGAGTTCACCACCAAGCCCATCGGCACCGGACCGTACGTGCTCACCGCCTGGTCCAAGGGCGAGAAACTGAGCTTCAGGGCCAACCCGTCCTACTGGGGCGGCGAGCCCGCGGTGAAGAAGTTCACCATGGCGGTCATCAAGGACGACGACGTACGCGCCACCCGGCTGCGCTCCGGCGAACTGGACGGGGCCGTCCTGCCGCCGAACCTGGCCGAGGGGTTCGCGGCCGACACGGCGCGCAAGACCTACGCCGCCACGACCTTCGACCACCGCAGCGTCACCCTGCCGACCGAGCACCCCGTCACCGGGGACACGGCCGTCCGCCGGGCCCTGGACATCGCCGTGGACCGCGGCGCCCTGGTCGACAAGCTCCTGGAAGGCGCGGGCAAGGCCGCCTACGGGCCCGTCCCGACCGGCAGCCCCTGGTTCGCCGCCGGCACCGAGCGCCCGTACGACCTCGCCAGGGCCGGGAAGATCCTCGACGACGCCGGCTGGATCCCCGGCGCCGACGGCATCCGCGCCAGGAACGGGATCCGGGCCGCCTTCCCGCTCTGGTACCCCTCCGGCGACAAGCTCCGCCAGGACCACGCGCTCGCCTTCGCCTCCGACGCCAAGAAGGCCGGCATCCAGGTCACCACCGAGTCCGGCAGCTGGGAGGTCATCGAGCCCCGGATGCGCACCGACGCGGTCCTCGCGGGCGGCGGCTCCCCGGCCGACCCGGACTTCGACCAGTACCTGACGCTCAACTCGGCGCTCGCGGGCGACGGCTTCAACAACATGGCCCGGTACGACAACCCGGCCGTCGACAAGGCGCTGCTCGACGGCCGCCGGAGCGCGGACCCGGCCGTGCGCAAGGCCGCGTACGACACGGTCCAGCGCGAGCTGGTCAAGAACCCCGGCTACGTCTACCTCACCCACATCGACCACCTCTACGTCGTGGGCGACCGGTGGGCCGGGCCCTCCACCCAGGTCGAGCCGCACGACCACGGCCTCGGAGCCGGCCCCTGGTGGAACGTCGAGAGCTGGAAGCCGAAGCAGCGGTGAGCCGTCTCCACCGTCTCCCCTGGGGGCCGATGGCGCGCATGGCCGGCCGGCGGACGCTGTTCGCCGGACCGGTCCTGCTCGTCGTGACCTTCGGGGTCTTCGCGGTCGCCGCGCTGTCCCCCTTCGACCCCGTCAAGGCGTACGCCGGCACCGCCGGGCTCACCGCCTCCCAAGCCGGACTCGACCAGCTCCGGGCCAACCTCGGCGTCGACCAACCCCTGCTCACGCGCTGGTGGGAGTGGCTCACCTCGGCGCTGACCGGGGACCTCGGCACCTCCGCCGCCATGCGCCAGCCCGTCTCCGACGTCATCGCCGAACGGCTCGGTTGGTCCGTCCTGCTCGCCCTGTGCGCCTTCGCCGTCGCCGTCCTGCTGGGCACCGTGCTCGGCGTCCTGGCCGCGCGCCGGCAGGGCGGGCGGCTGGACCGCGCCGTCTCCGGGCTCGCGTACACCCTCGAAGCGGCCCCGGCCTTCTGGCTGGGCCTGCTCGCCATCTGGTTCTTCTCGGTGCGCCTGGGCGCACTGCCGTCCGGCGGCCTCACGGACGCGGGCAGCGACGTGGTCACCGCCGTGCAGGTGGCCCGGCACCTCGTGCTGCCCGCGCTGGTCCTCGGCATCTCCCAACTGCCCTGGTTCTTCCTGTACGTCAGACAGGGCGTGGCCGACGCGCTGGAGGAGGACCCCGTACGGGGCGCCCGCGCGCGGGGCCTGGCGGAGCGCCGGGTGCTGCTCGGCCACGGGCTGCGCGCCGGCATGCTCCCGATGCTGACCCTGATCGGGTCGCGGGTGCCGGAGCTGATCACCGGCGCGCTGCTGGTGGAGACCGTCTTCAGCTGGCCCGGCATCGCCGCGGCCACCGTCCAGGCCGCGACCTCGGTGGACTTCCCGCTGCTGGCCGCGCTGACGGTCCTGGCCACGGCGGCCGTGCTGGCCGGGAACCTGCTGTCCGACCTGCTCTACGGGCTGGCGGACCCGAGGGTGGGCTTCGATGGCTGACACGACCGAAGCGATCGGAGCACAGCTCTGGCGGCCGCGCGGCCGCGACCGCGGCTCCACCCGGACCCTGCGGGTGCGGACCTCGGCGGTGATCGTCGTCCTCGTCGCGCTGGCGGTGCTGCTCGTGCCGCCGCTGGTCCAGCTCGACCAGCAGGCGGTCGACTTGTCGGCAAAGCTCCTGCCGCCCTCCTGGGCGCACCCCTTCGGCACCGACGACGTGGGCCGCGACCTGTTCCTGCGCTGCGTGTACGGGCTGCGCGTCTCGCTGCTGGTCGGGCTGGTGGCCGCGCTGGTCGCCTCCGTCCTCGGCACGGCGGTCGGCGCCCTCGCCGGGGCGCTCGGCGGGTGGCCGGACCGGTGCGTCATGCGGGTGGTGGACGCACTGTCCTCGATCCCGCACCTGCTGCTCGGCGTCTTCATCGTGGCGATGTTCCGCCCGGGGGTGTGGCCGGTGGTCGTCTCCGTGGCCCTGACCCACTGGCTGTCCACGGCCCGCATCGTCCGCGCGGAGGTCCTCTCGCTCCGCTCGCGGCCGTATCTGGACGCGGCCGTCTCCGGCGGCGCCTCGCGGTGGCGGGTGACCGTACGCCACCTGGTGCCCGGAGTGCTGCCGCAGGCCGGGCTCGCGGCCGTCCTGATGATCCCGCACGCCATGTGGCACGAGTCGGCCCTGTCCTTCCTGGGCCTCGGCCTGCCGGCGCACCAGGCGAGCCTGGGCAACCTGGTCCAGACGGCCCGCGGTTCGCTGCTCGCCGGCGACTGGTGGCCCACGCTCTTCCCCGGCCTCCTCCTGATCGTCCCGACCCTGGCCATCGCGGGCCTGGCGGGCGCCTGGCGGGAGCGCCTCAACCCCCGCCGCCGCTCGGAGCTCAGCCTGTGAAGGAGCCCAGTCCGTGAAGACCCACACCCCCTCGGCACCGGAGTCGGATTCGGCTGGTGCCACGCGGGGCCCGGGGCGGGGCACCACCCGGCCCGTGCTCGAGCTGGACCGGCTCTCCGTCCGCTTCCGGATGCGCGGCGGCCGGTACGTCGCGGCCGTCACCGACGCCACCCTCGCCCTGGCCCCCGGCGCGTGCCTCGCGCTCGTCGGAGAGAGCGGCTGCGGCAAGTCCGTGCTCGCCTCCGCCCTCCTCGGCCTGCTCCCCGGCAACGCCGAGACCGCCGGATCGGCCCGGCTCGCCGACGGGACCGACCTGCTCGCCCTCGACGAGCGCACCCTCGCCCGGAGCATCCGGGGCCGCCGCGTCGGGCTGGTCCCGCAGAGCCCGGCCGCGCACCTCACCCCGGTCCGCACCATCCGCTCCCACCTTGAGGAGACGGTCCGCGAACTGACCGGGACCGCCCGGCCGGAGCTGCGGGAAGCGGCCGAGTCGGCGGCCCACCGGGCGGCCTTCCCCGCCGGCCACCTCGACCGCCATCCCCACGAGCTCTCCGGCGGGCTCGCCCAGCGCGCCGCCACCGCGCTCGCGCTGATCGGCGACGCGTCCCTGCTGCTCGCCGACGAGCCGACCACCGGCCTCGACCGGGACCTGGTCCACCGCACGGTCGACGAGCTGCGCGCCCACACCCGGGACGCGGGCCGTGCGCTGCTGATGATCACGCACGACCTCGGGGCGGCCCAGCGCATCGCCGACACGGTGGCCGTCATGTACGCGGGCCGCATCGTGGAAACCGCCCCCGCCGGAGCCTTCTTCGGCGCTCAGGGCCCCCGCCACCCCTACGCCCGCGGGCTCCTCGACGCCCTCCCGGAGCGGGCCTTCGCCCCGATCCCGGGGGCCCCGCCCGAGCTCGGCGCGCTCCCGCCCGGCTGCGCCTTCGCCGCCCGCTGTCCGCGCGCCGACTCCCGCTGCCGGGCCGAGCGGCCCGCGCTCACCGAAGGGGCGGCCTGCCACCATGCTTGAGCTCACCGACATCACCGCGGGCTACGACCGCCGGGCCCCCGTCGTGCGCGGCGCCCACCTGAGTCTCGCCCCCGGCGACTCCCTCGGACTGCTCGGCCCCAGCGGCTGCGGCAAGTCCACCCTGGCCAGGGTCGCCGCGCTGCTGCACCGGCCCGACCGGGGGAGCGTGGCCTTCGACGGCCGCGCGGTGACCGGTTTCCGGCACCGGGCACCGCGCGCCCTGCGCACCTCGGTCGGGATGGTGTTCCAGCAGCCCCGGCTGGCGGCGGACCCCCGGCTCCGGCTGCGCGAGCTCGTCGCCGAACCGCTCCGGGCGACGGGCCGGCGTAGCGAAATCGGCTCCACCGTGCCCGAATTGGCGGACCGGGTCGGCCTGGGCACGGACCTGCTCGACCGGCGGCCCCACGAGGTCAGCGACGGCCAATTGCAACGAGCCTGTGTGGCACGGGCATTGGTGCTCCGGCCGAGCTGGCTGGTGTGCGACGAGATGACCGCCATGCTCGACGCGTCCACCACCGCCGCGCTGGTGGCCGTGGTGGAGGAGTACCGGGCGGAGTCCGGCGCTGGCCTGCTGGCGGTGGGGCACGACCCCGTTCTGCTCGGCCGCTGGTGCGGGCGTACGGTCCACTGGGGAGAGATCGTCAAGGGCTGAACACCGGTCACGGACTGTCAACACCCGTTTGGCGGACACTAGTTTCGCCCGAAGGGCCCTCCCGCTGCGCCACCATGGCGGCGCGTAAGGAGGTGTTCCGATGGTGATCTCCCTCTCCGTCCTCGTCCTGCTCCTCGTCCTCGCGTGGATCTTCATGCGCGGCGGCGGCCTCAAGCTGTCGCACGCGCTCGTCTGCGTCCTGCTCGGCTTCTACCTCGCGAGCAGCAGCCTCGCGCAGACCATCCACAACGGGGTCTCGGCCACGGCGAACGTGGTCAGCGGCTTCAAGCCCTGACCCGCACGCGGTACCGGCACCCGCCCTCCCCCGCCCGTGAGTTGATCAACTGTTGCGCCTTCGTGAATCATCCGGCTCTTCCATGGACTCCTCAGGCAGTGCGACCTAGCGTCTGGCCGCGGCGCGATGTCATACGCAACGTCAATAAAGCCGAGGACAAGGGAGGAAGTCCGGATGTTCCGAAGAGCGCTGAACTGCGCCGTGGCGCCGGCTCTCGCCGCATGCGCGGTGTTGTACGGGAGCTCGCCGGCCACCGCCGATGAGATACCCCTGGCACCTGGCCACCGCCTGGTCAGCCATTACGAGGGCGCCCCGGCCGCGGCCGCGCCGCTGCCCGGCGAAGCCCCGCCGCAGCACCCCTTCCTCGCGCCCAACGGCCGGAGCGGCATGCAATCCGACGCGGCGGGCAGCGCCACCTCGCCCTGGGCCGGGCCGCTCGGCAAGAACCCTGAGGTGACCAGCGAGAAGATCGCCGCCCTTGGCGGCGAATGCGCCACGGCCACCTTCGACTCGGGCGGCCGGCTGGTCACGGTGTGCGGCACCTTCAGCGGCTTCAAGGTCAAACTGCTGGAGCCCCGTACGCTCGCCACGCTCGCGGAGTACCAGCTCCCGCAGCGTTCCTCGACGGTCCAGGCGATCACCTCGCTCGACTTCTCGAAGATCTTCAAGGACACCTCGGGCGGCGCCTACTTCTACCTGGACAACCAGGACCGGGCGGTGCTGGCCGACTCCCGCCAGCACGTCCTGAGGCTCTCGCACGTACAGCAGCCCGACGGGTCCTGGCAGTTCGAGGTCGACAACGACTGGGACCTCACCGGCCAGGTCCCGCACGACTGCGTCGACTGGACAAACCTGTGGCCCACCGGCACCTGTGACCCGGTCACCTCGGTGATGCCCGACTGGAACGGCCGCATCTGGTGGGTCACCCGCCAGGGTCGCGTCGGCACCGTGGACCCGGCGACCTCGGTGATCCGCTCGGTCCGGCTGGCGGGGGAGGAGATCCAGAACTCCTTCTCGGTCGGCGAGGACGGGGTCTCCATCGTTACCGACCACGCGCTCTACAGCTTCACCGCCTCCGCAGACGGCACCCCCGTCGCGCAGTGGCGCCAGACCTACGACCGGGGTACGGGAACCAAGCCCGGCTCGGTCAACCAGGGTTCGGGCACCACTCCGGACCTCTTCGGCAACGGCTACGTCGCGATCACCGACAACGCCGACGACCGGATGAACGTGCTGGTCTTCAAGCGGGGACGGGACGTGCCCGCGGGCCGGCGGCTGGTGTGCAAGGTCCCGGTCTTCGGATCGGGTGCCTCGACCACCGACAACTCCCTGATCACCTGGGGCAACAGCATCGTCGTCGAGAACAACTACGGCTACGAGAACGTCACGTCACTGGTGCTCGGCAAGTCGGTCGTCGGCGGCGTCAGCCGCATCGACGTCCGCCCCGACGGCAGCGGCTGCGACACGGTCTGGCAGAGCGCGATCCGCTCGCCCTCCGTGGTCCCGAAGCTCTCCACCGCGAACGGGCTGCTCTACTTCTACGAGAAGGAGCCGAACTTCTGGGGGATCGACGCCTGGTACCTCACGGCCGTCGACTTCCGCACCGGTGAGCGCCGCTGGCGTCAGCTGACGGGCACCGGCCCGCTGTACGACAACAACTGGGCCCCGATCACCCTGGGCCCCGACGGGACGGCCTACGTGGGCGTCTTCAACGGCATCGTCGCGGTCCGCGACCGCGGCTGACCCACCGCGGGGGCCGGCACGCGCGCCGGGCCGGCCCCCGGTCAGTTCCCGGAGTCCGATCCCGTGCCACGGCCCGCAGCGCCGCCCAGGACCAGGATGAGCTCACGTGCCTCGTCCTCGAGCCGTCGGGTGATCGGCTCCTCGCGGATGCCCTGCTCGCCGAGCCGCGCGGCGAGCCGCCCGAAGTATCCGGAAGCGGTGATCACGTGTCGGGCCACGCCGTCGTGGCCGATCTCCGCGAGGCCGTCGCGGAGGTCGCGGGCGTCGGCCAGAACCCGGCCGAGCTGGGCCTCGACCTCCGTGTGGATGTCGTCCGGAAGCCCGGCGCGGAGCAGCTGGCGCAGCAGCCGGTCGCAGGACCGGATCACCTCGTCGAGCAGCTGGGCGTCCCGGTTCACGGGAAGGGATACGTCGGATCCGGCGGTCACGATCAGCGTCTGGTTGGAGCCGACCAGCGTGTTCCGCCCCGTGTAGGCGGTGTACGGGGCGAAGGAGACGGGTTCGCGGCTCCCCAGGGCGGGCCGGAAGCAAGGATGGATGTGGAACTCGGTCTCCCCCGCCTGCGGGGGAGACTGGATGCTGCCGGAGTACACCACGTCGTTGCCCCGTTTGACGCCGAGGAAGCCCGTTCCGTAGAGGACGTCGAGAAGCCCCTGCGAGGTCAGGCTGTCGGTGTAGTCCCCGAAGCCCTCCAAGAGCCGCCCGCGCACCTGGGTGAAACGCTCCTCCAGGGCCTGGCGCATCACCACGTACCCCGAGTTCTCGAACAGGGGGAACAGAGACCTGAGGTACGGGTGGACCACGCCGTATTCCTTCGCCAGGTCCTCCAGCTTCCAACGGGAGAACTGCTCGGTGGCGTCGAGGACGTCCGCTTCGCAGACCCACCGGTTGCCGCGCTCGTCCGCGACGTCCCGGCACTGGTTGAGGAACTGGATGATGTCGCGGGGCCTGGGCAGGGACCGGCGGAGCAGGTACGCGGCGGTGGGCTCCCCGAGGACGGTGCCGGGGAGCAACTGTCCCCATAACTGGCCTGCCGTGAGGGGGAGCCCGAGGGAGGCGGACGCGCGCGCCAGTGCCAAGTCGTCCAAGGCCTGCGGAGTCCATGAGATCCGCAGTTCGTCGCTGTGGAACTTGTCGCCGTCGCCGAAATTCAGCGTGTCGTAGATGTCGGCGCGGATGAACAACGTGCAGCGCACGGCGCTGCCGTAGTGGTCGATCACTTGCTTGCTGGCGAGGAGCAGGCCCGTGACCAGCGCGTGGCTCTCGGGGTCGATCCGCCACACCTGTTCCAACTGGTCGACGAGGAACAGGAGGGGCGGGTGCGCGGTGGCGCAGCCGAGTTCCGCGAAGGCCGCCGCCACCCCATTCTCCAGGACCTCCAGCTGACGGCCCGCCCGCGCGCCCTCGGAGGCACCGCTGACGTCGACGCCGGCCTCCACACCGAATGCCTTGAGGGAAAGCGTCGCCGACTGCAGGCTCCGTATGCCTCGGCGCAGTCGGTCGTAGAGCTGTTCCTCGCCGGCCTCGTCGTTCGCTTCGAGGAACCGGCGCAGCGCCCGGACCGAGGCGGGGATCCTCCACCCGTGGGCGGCTCGGGCGTGCGTGGACAGGTGGCGGGCCGCGTGGACGGCGAACACGTAGCGCCAGATGAGTGACTTCGCGGTGTCGCCCGTCACTCCTTGGAGTTCGAACCGGCGGATCTCGTCGCCGGCCGCATCGTCCGGAGTGATGAGGATGGTGCTGCCCGGGTGTCCGTCAGGACCCGCCAGCCAGCGGCAGATGGCGCTCTTGCCCGCTCCCTTGCGGCCGATGATCAACGACTTCCGACCGGAGAGCGCGGCCTCGTAGGCGCGTGTTTGCTGGAAGACCGCACCGTTGAGGAGACCGCTGGCGACATCGCTCTCGGCGTCGTCGCGCCCGAAGAAGAGCCTGTTGAGCGGACTGAACTCCACGTCCATCGTCTTCTCCTCGGGAGGGCGGTGCGCAACCGGTTCAGATTAGACCCGCGGCTGCCGCTCCATCCGGATTATGGCCGGGATTCACGGAGGCCGACGACATGGGGAGACCATGGAGGAAGTGCCGGACCACACAGGCATGTTGAAGAACTCGGGCGGGAGCTCCGAGCCATCGCGCTGCCGCAGAGTGAGCTCACGGCCCCCGCCTGGGCGCCCGCGACTGCGTGGTATTCGGGTTGCTCGCCGTGGCCGGGCTGGGGCACGTACCGATCCGACGGCACAGGCTGCGCGCCCGGGCGGTTCGTGAACAGACCGAGGGGGTGCGCGTGCTGTCGCGGGGGCTCGCCGAATTGTCGCTCCTGCTCGCGGGTGGCACAGCGGACCGGCCGCCGCGTCCGCCCTGGAGGGGTGGTCGCCACTGGAGAAGGGGCGGCTGGATTAATGAGCGTCCACCGCGTGCTGGGCGCGCTACGAGCTGGTGCACCACATCGGCGGGACTTCGGGCCGGCCCGCCTCCTGGACGCCACCGAGACCCACGCCGCGGGAGCCACCTGGCGGTACGCATCCGGCAGGCGGAAGGGGGATTCGGCCTTCGATGCGATGCACGGTGGATCGTGCATTCAGCGTGACCACGGCCGCGGGCGGTCGGCAGCGATGGCGCGGATCAGATCCGCTGGATGGCCACCATCGCCGCGTCGTCGCCCAGGAGGCCGTCCGGGGTGTGGGCGAGCAGGTCCGCGCACAGGTGGCGCAGGAGGGCTTCCGGCCCGTCGCCGGGCCGGTCCGCGACCCGCTCCGGCAGGGGGTAGAAGGCCCCCGACGCGTCACGGGCCTCGATGACGCCGTCCGTGTACAGCAGGACCACGTCCCCCGGCTCGAAGGAGAAGGACTGCGGGGTGAAGCCGGTGTCCACGAACTCGGACAGACCCAGCGGCGGAGCCGGACGGTCCACCTGGAGGGGGACGACGCGGCCCCCGCGCAGCAGCAGCGGCGGCGGGTGCCCGCAGCTGACCAACCGCAGCGACGGCTCCCCGTCGGGAATGTCGAGCACCGCCGCCGTGGTGAACCCCTCGTCCGGCCGGCCCGACCCCCCGGGGCCGTCCGCGCCCCGGTCCGGGTCGGCGGCCACGGCGGCCTCCAGGTAGCCGACCAGCCCCGGCAGGTCGGCCTCCAGATGGGCGGCGGCCCGGAAGGCGCCGAGGACGATCGCGGCGTCGCCGACCGCCTCCAGCCCCTTGCCGCGGACGTCGCCGATGATCAGCCGGGTGCCGTCGGCGGTACGGGCGGCCGCGTACAGGTCGCCGCCGATCTGCGCCTCGGCTTCGGCCGACAGGTACACCGAGGCGATCCGCAGCGGGCCCATCCGGTCGCGCAGCGGTCGTAGGACCACCTGCTGCGCCGCGACCGCCAGGGAACGCAGCCGGGTGAGCTGCCCCTCGTGCACTTCGCGCAGGTGTGCGAAGAAGGTGACGAAGACCGAGATCAGGATGAGGGCGATGATCTGGAAGGTGTGGTTGAGGTCGGTCAGGGAGGTCCGCACGATGGCCACCGCCACCTGCGCGAGGACCGCCACGGCCCCGACGAAACCGGTCATGCGCGGACCGGCGAAGGAAGCGGTGAGGGCGGGGGCGGCCGCCAGGAAGGGGCCCAGGTGGACCTCGGGCGGGGCCAGCACGTCGACCACCGTGACCACGGCGATCAGCGCGAACGGGACCGGCAGCAGCACCGCGCGTGATTCCCGGAGCCTGCGGGTGCGCGGGTGCGCCGGTGAGGGGTCCATGCCTCCTGCATACACCGCGCACGGCCGGGCGGCACCCGCTCCGGCCGTGGGGCCGGAGCGGGTGCCGCCCGGGTGGGGCTCAGGGTGCCGGGGGCGTCAGCTCACCTGGAGGGTGACGTCGTCCACGACGAAGGAGGTCTGCAGGGAGGCGTCCTCCACGCCCTGGAACTTCAGGGTGACCGTCTGGCCGGCGAACCGGGAGACGTCGTACGTCTTGAGCTGGTAGCCGGAGGCCGCGTTCACGTTGGACAGGGTCGCCAGCGTCTGTCCGCCCACCGAGACCGTGAAGGTGTCGTAGACGGTGTTCTCGGTCTCGGCGGTGTCGATGTGCAGGTAGAAGCCGAGCTGGTACGAGGCGCAGCCGGCCGGGATGGTCACGGACTGCGAGGCGTTGTCCGTGCGGGACGTGCCGTAGCCGTTGAGCCAGGCCTTGTAGGTGCCGCCGTGCGGGGTCTGGCCGGCCTGGTTGGTGATGACGTTGGAGGTGGTGGTCCACGGGGCGGTGCCGCTCTCGAACCCGCCGTTGGCGACGAGCTGGCGCGGGGTGCAGGAGGGGCCGGTGCCGGTGACGGTCAGGGTGTAGGTGGTGGTGTGGCTGACCGAGCCCGTGCCGGTGACGGTCAGGGTGTACGTGCCGGGCGCGGTGCTCGCGCCGACCTGGACGGAGAGCGTGGAGGAGCTGCCCGACTGGACCGAGGCGGGGCTCAGCGAGGCGGTCGTGCCGGCCGGGGCGCCGGTCACCGACAGGGCGACGGTCTGGGCGGCCCCGCTGACGGTCGCGGTGTTGATCGTGGAGGTGGCGCTGCCGCCCTGGGCGGCGCTGCCGGTGGCCGGGGAGGCGCTGATCGAGAAGTCCGGGCCGGGGGTGGTGCCGCCGACGGCCTGGTTCCAGACGGTGTAGGCCACGCCGTCGGCGCTGCGGTCCAGGACGGTGGCGCTGATGTTGTTCGTGGTGTCGCAGGACGCGTGGTAGCAGGGGTCGTACGCCGCGTTCGCGGTGCCGCCCCACTTCGCGGCCTGGGCCGAGGTCTTGCGGGCACTGGCGCCGGCCGCGTAGCCGGAGGTGGGGATGCCGCCCTGCTGGAAGGAGTAGTCGTCACTGCGGCCCTGGCCCTCAGTGTTCTCCTCGGGAGCGAGGTTCAGGGAGGTCCAGTACGCCTTGAGCGGGGCGGCCGCCGTGGAGTTGACGTTGTTGATGAAATAGCCGCCGTTGGTGGAGCCGACCATGTCGAAGTTGTAGTAGGCCTTGATGGCCGACCTCTGGGTGCTGGAGAGCTGGTTGACGTAGAACCTCGAACCGTTGAGGCCCTGCTCCTCGTCGGTCCACCAGGCGAAGCGCACGTGCTTGGTCATGGTCGGGTTCTTCTGGGCGAGGACGAGCGCGTTCTCCAGCAGGGTCGCGGAGCCCGAGGCGTTGTCGTTGATGCCCGGACCCGCCGAGACGCTGTCGAGGTGCGCGCCGAACATGATCGTCTGGTCGGCGGGGCCGCCGGGCCAGTCGGCGATCAGGTTGTTCGACGGGTAGGTGCACGAGCTGCAGTTCTGCTCGGTCACCGTGTACCCGGCGGCCTGCAGCTTGCCCTTGATGTACGCCACCGACGCCGTGTAACCGGCACTGCCCGCACGGCGGTTGCCGCCGTTCTGGGAGGCGATCGTGCTGAACTGGGTCAAGTGCGCCTGGACGGCGGCCACGTCGATGTTCGGCGCGCCGGGGTTGGGCGTGGTGCCGCCGACGGTGAGCGCGTAGTCGACGGTGTGCGAGAGGCTGGTGCCCTGGCCCTTGACCACGACGGTCGAGGATCCGGGGGCCGCGCTGGAGGAGGCGGTCAGCGTCAGCGTCGAGGACTGGCCGGACTGCACGGTGGCCGGGCTGAAGGAGGCGGTGACCCCGGCCGGCAGGCCGGACGCGGTGAGGGTCACCTGCTGGGCCGTGCCCGTGGAGATGGCCGTGGAGACCGTGGTGGTGGCCGAGGCGCCCTGCTGGACGGTGCCCGAGGACGGGTTCAGCGCCAGCGTGAAGTCACTGTTCTGGCCGCTCGGGGTGCAGGTCGGGTCCGCGGGCTGCGCCGGCACGCTGATCGCGTCCCAGGCGGCCTTGGTCTTGGTGAACAGCCCGCAGGTGGTGTCCAGCGACTTGGCGGAACTGAGCGTCGCCGTCCGGTACTTCTTGTAGGACATGCTGGAGGTCTTCAGCAGCATGCCGCCGTAGAAGATCTTGCCGGCGGTCTGGATGCCCACGCCGGTCAGCGTGGTCTGGTTGCAGGTGCTGCTGTTCGGTTTGCCGCCGCCCGGGCTGGTGCCCTCGGCGAGCAGGTAGAACCAGTGGTTCATCGGGCCGGCCGCCGCGTGCACCTCGGTACCCGGTATGGAGGAGCTGTAGCAGGCCGGATCGTTGTTGACGGCCGCCGGGTTGTACATGTTCCGGATCGGCCCGCTGCCCACCAGGTTGATCGTCTCGCCGACGAGGTAGTCCGGAGTGTCGTACGGCGAGGGCTGGTTGATGTAGGCCTCGGTCAGCGCGCCGAAGATGTCACCGGTGGCCTCGCCGAGCCCGGACTCCTGGCCGCTGGTGCCGCCGGGGGTGGTGGAGTCGATGGCGTGCCCGTACTCGTGGGCCACCACGTCCACGCTGGCGATCCACTCGTTGGCGTTGTTGTGGCCGATGGTGACGGAGCTGCCGTCCCAGTACGCGTTGACGTCGTTGAGCCCGACCTTGGCCGGGAAGCTGCGGCCGCTGCCGTTGACGCCGTTGCGGCCGAGCCACTGGCCCAACATGTCCCACTGCTTCTGCGCCGCGAACATCAGGTCCGTACAGCCGGTCTCCTTGGAGGTGGGGTTGCCGGTGCCCCAGGAGTCGGTGGACTTCGAGAAGACCGTGCCCGAGCTGTAGTCGGCGCAGCTCAGAGCGGTCCGGTTCGGGTCGCGCAGGGAGTACGTGCCGCCCGAGGCCGTGGTGTCGATGGTCAGCGGGTTGGGGCCGTTCCACTTGCTGTTGCCGCTGCCCGCGACCACCTCGTCGAAGCGGTCGACGACCTTGCCGGTGCGGGCGTCCACGAACACGTGGAGCTTGCTCGGCGCCTTGGCGGTCCGTCCGGTCAGCACGGTCTCCCAGGCCAGCACCGCCTTGTCGTCCTTGAGCTTGACGACGAGCCGGCGGCTCTCCACCTTGTCGGTCTTGACCTGCTCGGCGCGCGAGAGGGCCTCGGCGGCCTGGGCCGTGACCGTCGCCGTGGTGGCCACGTCGATCACGGTCGCGGAGGCCGACTGGACGGCGCGTACCCGGCCCTCGCCGTCGGCGAGGACCACCGCGTCGCCGCCGACGACCGGCAGGCCCCGGTAGCTGCGCTCGTACGCGACGGAGTAGAGGTCCTTCACCCAGGGGGTGACCAGGCGCCGGTCGTACTGCTCCTGGGGGGAGTTGACCAGGCTGTCGAGCCCGCTGCGCACGGCCGCGTCGGCCGCGGCGACCGCCCGTTCGGCAGCGGTGGGCGGGAGGGGATCCGCGTTCTGCGAGGCGGTGGCGGTGGTGGCCAGCGTGCCGGCGAGGCCCGTGGTCAGCACCATGGCCGTGAGGGCGGCCATCCATCTGGTGGGCTGCAAGAGTCCACTCCGATCGTGTGGGGGGATGGGGAGGAGCGGGGAAAGGCGGTCTGGCTGTTCGCGGCCGAGTATGGGCGTGTTCATGACCAGTTCGGGACATCCCTGCGGGCATAAGACCGGCGTTATGGTGCCTGGGCGTGACGCTGCGTAAGCTGCCGGAATGCAGCTGGAGTTGAGACATCTGCAAGCCGTCTGCCAGATAGCCGAGACCGGCAGCCTGGGGGGTGCGGCGCGGCTGCTCGGGGTGTCCCAGCCGGCACTCTCCGCCCAACTGCGCCGGATCGAGCGGGTCACCGGCGGCGAACTCTTCGTCCGCGGCCGGCTCGGCGTCGAACCCACTCCGCTCGGCCAGTTCGTCCTGGCCAAGGCGCGCCGGGTGCTCAGCGAGATGGACGCCCTCGGCTCGGAGGCGCGGGCCCGGACGACCGACGCCCCGCTGCGCCTGGGCTGCATCCTGCTGGTGCTGATCGACGGACTGATCGCCCGGCAGGACCTGGCCCTGTCGGGCCGGGAGATCACCGTGGACATCGAGGACTCGGCGACCGCGCTGGTACGGATGCTCGGCGCGGGCCGCTACGACGTCATCGTGTACGGCGAGGTGAACGACCACGAGGTGCCGCTGCCCGGGGGAGTGGCGGCCCGCACCCTGGTACCCAAGGAGCCCTTCTGCATCCGGATGTCAGCCCGGCACCCGCTGGCCCGGCTGGAGGCCCTCGACCTCGCCGACCTCGCCGACGAGCAGTGGATGACCCTGGTGGAGGACGACGACGGCGGACCCGAGGCGCTGGTCGAGGCCTGCGCCAAAGCCGGGTTCGTCCCCGCGCTGCGCTACCGGATCACCGACCGCATGATGCAGTACGACCTGATCTCCGCGGGCCGCGCCGTCTCCCTCAGCCAGCCCACCGCACCCGCCGTGGCGGGCACGGTGATGCGTCCGCTGATCGGGGCGCCGGTCACGGGGCGCATCCGGATGGCGTGGAACCGCTCGACGGTCTCGGCCCGGCAGGCGGAGCTCTTCTACCGTTCGGCCGCCTACGCGTACCTGGCCAATGTGGACAACAACCCCTTCCACCGGGTCTGGTGGGACGAGCATCCGGAGGCGCACCCGACCCTGGACTGACGTCCCCACCCTGCATACCGGCCCGCACCTCGGCACCGTCTCCGTGACGTCGTACCGGCCCAACGGCCCCGGCCTGTACAGCGCGGTGGGCAACGTCTGGGAGTGGTGCTCCGACCCGTTCGCCCCGGGCCACCCCTCCCGCGCGATGCGCGGGGGTTCCTTCCTCTGCCACGACTCGTACTGCAACCGCTACCGGGTCGCGGCCTGAGGGATGGTCAGTCGATCCGGACGAGACCGGCCACGTGATCGGTGACCATGTCCAGGATCTCGGCGGCGGCCTTGTCGTCGCCGAGGACCAGGAAGTTCAGGGTCACCCCGTCCGTCATGGCCGCCAGATAGCGGGCCAGCACGGCCACCGGCACGCTCAGCTCGAACGGGGTGATCCGGCGCAGCTCTTCGAGCAGCTCGGCGTAGGCATCGCAGTAGGACTCGTACTGTTTGCGCGCCAGGTGCCCGAACTCCGGTTGGCGCAGCGCGTACTGGGTGAGCTCGTAGGTGAGCAGGTGTGCGCCGGGGCTGGCCGCCACGTGGTCCCAGTACGCCTGGAAGCCGGCCCGGATGGTCTCCCGCAGCGTCGGCCTCGGCACGATCGCGGCCTTCACGAGGGTGACGTAGTGCGCGGTGATGGTCTCGATGACCGACTCCAGGAGCGCCTGCTTGGAGTCGAAGCAGTAGTGGAAGACGCTCAGGGAGACCCCGGCCTCGGCGGCGATGGACCGGGTCGTCGTCCGCGACACCCCGTCGCGGGTCATCGCGCGGATCGCCGCCTCCGTCAGCTGCCTGCGCCGGTCGGTCAACGGCATCCGTGCCATGTACGGGTTCCCCTTCGTTCCGGTGCGCCCCGAGCGGGGCGTCCGCGGGCGCCCCGGCCCCCGGACACCCCGCTCGGCGCCGTCAGCTGCTGTATACGCCGACTTCGTACAGGGAGTAACCCCACTGGGTGCCGCGTCCCGCTCCGTGGACGCGTACGTACCGGGCCGGGACGCCCGCGAACTGGGCCGTGTCCAGGCCGCCGTCGCCGCTCGCCGTGGACCAGGCCGTCTGCCAGTTGGTGCCGTCGGGGGAGAGCTCGATGCGGTACGACTTCCCGTAAGCGCGCTCCCATTCGAGGGTGACCCGCTTGACCAGGGACGGGGAGCCCAGGTCGAACTGCACCCACTGGTCGTCGCTCCAGTCGCTCGCCCAGCGGCTGCCCCGGTCGCCGTCCACGGCCCTGCCGGGCGCGTAGCTGACGAACGGGTTCCACTCGGCGGAGCTCGCCGATGCGGCCGTGCCCGCCGCGAGGTTCACCCCGGCCTTGTGCTGCTCGGAGTTGCCCCAGGTGCGCAGGTAGGACTCGGCGCCCTTGAACAGGTCGTCCACCACGTCCTGTCCGCCGACCAGCCGGATGTCCTCGATCCAGTCGGGCACCAGGCCGTAGTGCGAGGCGCCGTCGGTGTTGAGGTCCCACGTGCGCTGGCCGGTGGTCTGTTTGTCGATGACCGACCCGCCGTCGGTGCTGCGGAAGGGGTACGTGACCGGGTTGGGCGTGGTCGCCCCGCGCGGGCCGGGCCAGCCGCCGACGCCGTTCATGTCGGTGCCGTAGCCGTAGCCGACGTCGTACTTCTCGCGCAGCGCGTCGGTCCGCTTGGCCTCGGCGCTGAAGCCCTCGGCGCCGCCCATGTACTGGGCGATGAAACCGCCGAGCTTGTAGAGCCGCTCGGTCCAGCCCAGGTCCATCCAGCTGTGCGAGGAGATCACGCCGGGGTACGACTCGGTCTCGAGGATGTCGAAGGCCTGGCCGGCCGCCTTCACGCTCATGTGGTCGAGTTCGAGCATCATCTTGCGTTTCATCATGCCGCGCACCGCGTAGTCACCGAGGTCGGTGAGGCCGCGGGTGTTGCACTGGGCGCCCGAGGCGTACGAGGGCACGCTCACGCCCGCCGGCAGCTCCTTCTCGGCGGCGGCCGCGGGGGCCAGGCCGATGGGGTTGTCGTGCTGCGGGCCGGCGCACTGCTCGGTCTTCCAGAAGGTGCCGGTCGACAGGAACTGCCCGACGTTGATGGCCGTTCCGAGCGCGCCCTCGTCGAAGCGGACCCCGCACAGGGCGTTGTCGAACTTGTGGCACAGGAACATGCTGCGCACGCCGAGGTTGTACAGCTCGTCGAGGCCGCGGTCGATGTCCTGCTTGCTGCACTGGGCGATGTCCAGGATCTGCTTGCAGCCGAAGGGTTCGGAGGTCTCGACGCCGAGGACCACGGCCAGCTTGCCCTGCTTGATCACCTCGCGGGCCTGGGCGGAGTCGGTGACGATGCGGAACCAGCCCTTGCCGGGGCCGCCGTACATCTTGTCGACGTAGGCCTGCATGTCGTAGGTCTTGCGCGCCTCCAGGCGGATGGCGGTCATCTCGTCGCAGCCGCGGTCCTTGAAGAAGTAGACCGAGCAGATCACCCCGTTGGTGACGAGGTCGTTGACGAGGACGCGCTGGCCGCCGCGCCAGGCGCGCTCGATCCAGGCGTAGTAGTTCTGCTGGTGGGTCAGCGAGTCGTGGGCGGGCCAGTCCTTGAAGGTGGGCCAGCCGTCGGGGTCGTGCTTGCCGTCGCCGCCCTTGGTGATGAAGTCGAAGATCGCGAGGCTGCCGTCGGGGTAGTGCTCGGGGCAGTCCTTGAGTGCGTCGGCGATCCCGGCGTCGGAGAAGGGCTTTCCGCAGATCAGACGGCCGCCGAAGCCCTCGTTGGACATGATGTGGTCGTGCGCGTCGACGAAGCCCCGGACGTTGCCCTGGGCGTCGGTGCCCTTGAAGGGCTCGCCGGTCACGTTGATCTGGGAGTCGGGGGCGGGTCGTGCGGTGGGGTTCCACCAGCCGTTGTCGGCGGCCGCTCCCGGAGCGGGGCCGAGGGCCATGGCGAGCAGGCCGAGGAGCAGGGACAGGATCGCGATCGGCTTGCGCCGGCGGTGGCGGCGCGCCTCCGGTCGTTGGCTTCGTGGTTCTCGGGTCAGGGCCACTACTCACGTCCTCGGTCGGCGGAGGGCGCGGTCGAGGACACGGTCCACCGGAGGCGTGGCCGCCCTGGCACCTGTTTGTCATGTCCCGCGCAAGCATTGGGTCGAGAATCGCTACTGCCGGGTACAGAGTCAAGAGTCCGGGTCACATGACCTGATGGAGCGTCACCCTACTCGCCGGGAGGGCCGCCGTCAGCGGGATGCGGAGGGGCGGGCGTAGCGGCCCGGGGTGGTGCCGACGACGCGCTTGAAGTGCCGGGTGAAGTGCGACTGGTCGTAGAAGCCCGTCTCGACCGCGACCTCGGCGGCCGGGAGGCCGTCGAGGAGCAGCCGGCGGGCCAGGGAGACCCGGCGCGAGACGAGGTACTGGTGCGGGGCGATGCCGAAGGCGGCGCTGAACGCGCGCACCAGGTGGGCGGGGTGCGCCTGGAGCAGACCGGCCGCCTCCTCGAGGGACAGGCCGCCGGCCGCCCGCTCGTCGAGGAGCTCGCGCAGGCTCCGTGCGAGGCCGGGGGCGGTTCCGGGCGATGCGGCCCGGGCGTGCGGGAGTTCGAGGCGGGGATGGAGCAGGGTGCGCAGCCGTTCGCCGATCAGGGCCAGCCGGCTCTCCGCCTCGAACTCGTCACCGGGGGCGGCCAGGACCCGGTGGAGCTGCCCGACGCGTCGGCGCAGTACGGGGTCGGCGAGGTCGGGACCGTCCACGGCGGCGCCGATGAAGCGCTCGTCCAGCAAGGTCGTGTCGAGGTAGACGACGCGCTTGCGGAAGCCGTCCGGGGTCGCGGCGGAGCCGTTGTGCGGAACCTGCGGCGGGAGCAGGCTCACCGTGTCGCCCGGGGTGCCGCGCCGGTGGCGGTCCAGGTCGTAGCGGACCGCGCCGTCGTCGACGATCAGCAGGGTCCACGCGTCGTGGACGTGCATGGGGTACGCGTGCGCGGTGAAGCGGGCGTGGAAGACCTCGACGACGCCCGCGACCCGCGGACGCCAGGCCGAGACCTCCTGCTGGGGCTGCACGCAAAGAACGTACAAGACCGCGTGCGGGGGCGCCCGGCAGTCTCGCGGCATGAGCGACGAGAGTACGAGCAAGAGCGAGCAGCGGTACGGGAGCGAGCAGCGGGACGAGGCGGACGAGCGGGAGGCGCCGGTGCGGTTCGACACCAAGATCGCGGTGCTGCTGCGCGACGACCTGGAGGCGTGGCAGCGGCTGCACGTCACCGCGTTCCTGGTCAGCGGGCTCGGCACGGCCTCTCCCGAAGTGGTCGGCGAGCCGTACGAGGACGCCGACGGGACCCCCTACCTGCCGATGTTCCGCCAGCCCGTCCTGGTCTTCGAGGGCGGCAGGGAAGTGGTGGCGGCGGCGCACGAGCGGGCGGTGCGGCGCGGGCTGGCGACGGCGGTGTTCACGTCCGACCTGTTCGGCACGGGCCACGACCGGGCCAACCGGGCGGCCGTGGCGGCGGTGGGCAGGGAGCAGCTCGACCTGGTCGGGATCGCCGTCCACGGGGCGCGCAACTCCGTGGACAAGGCGCTCAAGGGGGCCCGCATGCACGGCTGACGGGTGGTCGGGGCTGACGGGCCGCCCCGGGCGACGGGCCGGACGGGTGTGGCGGGCCGGACAGGTGTGGCGGGCCGGACAGGGCGGGTGGGTGGCCGGGTCCGCCGGGCGGGCGCCGGATGAACCCGGGAGGACGCCGGGCGGGCGTGCAGGGGGTGGCGTTTCGGCCACGTCCGCACCTTCCGCCGTCAGCGCGAATGCCGCCACAGCCTCCAGCTCTTCCTGTCCGCCGCCGCCGAGGCGCAGGTGGCCTCCGGCGTCACCCACACCCGGCGGCTGCGCGGTCTGCGGCTGCCCGGCACCGGCGACGCCCCGGGACTGGCCCTGCGCGGGGGAGGCCCGTGGTGACCGCGACCACGGTGATCGCCCCGGCCGCCCCCGAGGACGGGCACATCACCCGCCCCGCGCGCGCTCACGGCGCAGAAGGGCGGCGAGCCGGCCCCCATCAGCCCTGGAGGGTGAGGAATCCCCTCCCTCGGGCAGGGGGAGGACGCCATACATTGGGGCGCATGTCCACGCTGCCTGTGATCCTGCTGCTGTCGGGGAGCCTGCGGGCCGGGTCCTCCAACGAAACCGTCCTGCGCACCGCGCAGGCGGCGGCCCCCTCGCGGGTGAGGACGGTCCTCTACGAGGGGCTGGCGGAACTTCCGCACTTCAACCCCGACGACGACGCCGATCCGCTGCCGGGCCCCGTGGCCGGGTTGCGCACGGCGATCGCCGAGGCGGCCGCGGTCCTGATCTGCGCCCCGGAGTACGCCGGCACCCTCCCCGGCTCCTTCAAGAACCTGCTGGACTGGACGGTCGGCGGAACCGAGATCTGCGACAAGCCCGTCGCCTGGGTGAACGCGGCGGCCCCGGGACGCGGCCAGGGCGCGGAGGCCACGCTGCGGACCGTCCTCGGCTACACCGGCGCCGACATCAGGGACGAGGCGTGCGTACGGATCCCCGTGGACCGAGGGACGGTCGGCGCTGACGGGACCATCACCGACGAAGCCGTACGCGCACAACTCGGCCGGAGCTTGGCCCTGTTGGCCGACGGGGGCTAGGCCGTCTCTTTCGGGCCTGACGGCAAGATCCGAAAGAGACGGCCTAAAGGGTGCCCTCGGGAGGCTGCGGATCGGGTTTGAGGCGGTGCAGGGTGTAGCCCCCGTGCGCCGGGTCCAGGGGCTTGGTGACCTCCTTGAAGAGGTGCTCGGCCCGCTCGTAGGACAGGCGGCGCCGGCCCGTGTCGGGGCACAGGTCGGCCGGCCCGGGGGTACGGGCCGGTCCGGGCCGCCGTTCGGAGAGGAACACCGGTCCCCGGGTACGGCCGGCCAGCAGCAGGGGCAGGAGCCGGGCCGTACCGGAGCGCCAGCTCACCCACGTGCGGCCCGCGCGGGCCCGGCGGTCCTCCAGGTCCAGGTCCTCCACGTTCAGGGACAGGACGGCCTTCACCCCCGCTGCCGACTCGTGCAGGAGCCGCCACAACGTCTGTTCCCTCAGGGGAACGCCGGGGTCGCTCCAGAGGGCGTCCAGCTGTGCCGGGCCCAGGGCGGATGCCCGGGCACGGGGCTCGGTGCGCCGCTCCAGCCCTGCCGCGAGTCCGTCCAGACCGGCCCAGGCGCCGAAGGAGCGTACGGCCGAGCGGTGCCGGTTCCAGGTCCTGGCCGCCGTACCGCCCCAGGCGGCCGAGCACACGCGTGCCACCTCCTCGGGCGTCAGGCGGGACAGCGGCGTGCCGTCGCCGAGGTCCAGGCGCAGCCGCCGCAGGGTCTGCCCGTACGAGCGGACCGTCGCCGCGTCCAGATCCGCCCGGCCCAGGAAGCCCTCCGCGGCCCGGCCGAGGGACGGACCCGGTGCGGGACCTACCAGGCCGCCGGTGGCGGGGACCTCCTGCGCGCGCCGGCGCAGGAAGGCGCGCTCGGCGGCGTTCTTCGCGAGGGCCGCCGCCCGGAGGAACTCCCTCCGCGCCTCCGGGCCGCGGTCCAGGCGCAGCAGCAGGTCTCCCCGGACGCTGGGGAGGAGGTGGTAGTCGCGGAGCACGGGATCGGCGACCAGGGAGTCCACCAGGTCGAGGCCGGCCTGCGGCCCGTGCGCCATCCCCAGCGCCACCGCCCGGTTGAGCTGGACCACCGCCGTCGGCCGCAGCCGCGCCAAGGCGCCGTACAGGGTCGCGATCTGCGCCCAGTCGGTCTCCGCGGCGGTGCGTGCCTGCGCGTGGCACACGGCGATCGCAGCTTGCAGCACGTACGGGCCGGGGGCCCCGCCGGCCTCCCGCGCGCGCAGCATCGCGGCGAAGCCGCGGCGGACGAGCAGCTGGTCCCAGCGCCCCCGGTTCTGCTCGTGGAGCTGGACGGGCTCGCCCGAGGGGCCGGTGCGCGCCGCCGAACGGGAGGCCTGGATCTCCATCAGCGCGACCAGGGCGTGCACCTCGGCCTCCCGGGGGGCCAGCTCGGCCAGCAGCCGGCCCAGCCGGAGCGCTTCGAGGCAGAGCGCGGGCCGCATCAGATCGTCGCCGGAGGTGGCCGAGTAGCCCTCGTTGAAGATCAGGTAGATGACCTCCAGCACCGAGGACAGCCGCTCGGGCAGCTCCGTCTCCTCCGGCAGGTCGAAGGGCACGCGGTGCAGGGCCAGCGTGCGCTTGGCCGCGGCGATCCGCCGGGTCACGGCGGTCGACGTGGCGAGGAAGGCCCGTGCGATCTCCTCGGCCGTCAGGCCGCCCAGCAGCCGGAGCGTGAGCGCCGCACGGGATTCGGCCGGCAGCACGGGGTGGCAGGAGAGGAACATCAGCCGCAGGACGTCGTCGTCCTGCTCGGGCTCCTGACGCTCCTCCAGCTCGTGGGCGAGCTGCTCCCGCTTGTCCGTCAGCAGCCGTGAGCGCCGGATGTGGTCGACCGCCCGGCGCTTGGCCGTGGTCGTCAGCCAGGCGCCGGGGTTGTCCGGGACCCCGGCACCCGGCCACTGTTCGAGCGCGGCGACGAGAGCGTCCTGGGCCAGTTCCTCGGCCAGGCCGACATCGTGCACCATGCGCGTGAGCGTGGCGATGATCCTGGCCGATTCGAGCTTCCAGACCGCGTCGATCGTCCGCGAGGTGTCCGGCACGGATCAGGGGCCGTAGACCTGCTGGACCACGCTCTCGCCGTCACCGACGATCCTGCGGAAGCGGCGGGCCAGCTCGATCGCCTCTTCCCTGGACCGGACCTCGATCAGCGCGAAACCGGCCACCGCCTCCTTGGCCTCGGCGAACGGCCCGTCCGTCACGGTGATCTCCTCGCCCGCGGAGGCCACCAGGATGCCGCCCGGTTCCAGGCCGCCCGTCGCCAGGAGCACGCCGGCCGCCGTCAGTTCCTCGATGAACCGGCCCATTTCGGCGTACAGCCGCTCGTCGGGGGCGGCGTCGGAAGGCTTCGTCGTCATCAGGTAGCGCATGGGGACTCCCTCGTCTCGTGGTACCGAGCTGCTGCCCGTACCTGCCTACACGTCGAACCGGTGATGTGACAGGGAACGCGCCGATTCCCTGTCAGATCTCCGGTTCGACGTACCGGCGAGAACCGCAATCGAGCCGCAGTCCCGCCGCACCGAAAGGCATCCACCATGACCATGCAGACCCCCGCCGCCACCGTCTCCTCCGCCACCCGCTCCTCCTCGCACACCTCCTCGCCCTCCTTCTCCGCCACCACGCGCTCCCTGCTCACCTGCGTGGTCGTCGCCTCCCCGCTGTGGGCGGTCGTCTCCCTGACCCAGGCCGCGACCCGCCAGGGCTTCGACATCACCCGCCACCCGCTGAGCGCGCTGAGCAACGGCGGCCTCGGCTGGCTCCAGATCACCAACTTCCTGCTCGCCGGTGCCCTCCTCGCCATCGGGGCGACCGGCCTGTGCCGGGCCCTGCGCGGCACCTCCGGATCCACCTGGGCGCCACGGCTGGTCCGGATCGGCGGCATCGGCATGATCGCGGCCGGGGCCTTCGTCATGGACCCGGTCGACGGCTTCCCCCTGGGCGCCCCCTCCGCGGAGGGGGCCGCGCTCACCTGGAACACCTACGCCCACTTCGCCGCCGGGTCGGTCACCTTCACCTCGCTGATCGCCGCCTGCTACGTCCTGGGCCGGCACTTCGGCCGCGCCGGAAAGCGCCGGTACGCGATCGCCTCCCGAGTCGCCGGCAGCGCCCTCCTGGTCGGCAACGGCTGGGCGATGAGCGGCGGCCCGGCCGGCACGCTGACGCTGGCCGTAGGAGCCGTCACGGCGATGCTCTGGATCTCCCTGGTCGCGTACCGCGGGCGCCGCGGCATCTGACCCGCGGCCGTGCCCTTCACGGGGCCTCCCGGGCTTTTAACCGGTGATGCGGAGGGTGTCAAGTCCCGAGTTTCCGGAACATGACCCGGATGCACCATCCGGGGCTTACTTGAGGCACGAGGAAGGGACGGAAAACCTCTCCGAGAGACTCTTCCTCTCCTCGAATTACCGCACCGTCCCGAATATCCGGGACACCTCAATCATTAGGAGAAGGCCATGAACCGTAAGACTCGCACCAACAACGTCGTCCGCACCAACCGTCGTGGATTCCGCATCGCAACCCTGGCCGCAGCGGCCGCCATGATCTCGGGAGGGGTCGTCCTGCCGGCCTCCATGGCGACGGCGGCCGCGATGCCGGCCCATGTGGCCACTGCCCTCCCGGCCGCCGGTGGCGCCGGAGGGGACGGCGGCGAAGGCGGCGGCGGCCTCATCGGTGGCGGTGGCGGCTCCGGCGGCTCCGGCGGGGGCAGCGTCCTCGGCACCGGCGGTGCCGGCGGCAACGGAGGCAAGGGCGGCGACGGCGTCCTCTCCGGTGGCGGCGGCGGTGGCGGCGGTGGCGGCGGCGAAGGCGTCATCGGCGGCAAGGGCGGCAACGGCGGCGGGGGCGGCAGCGGCCTCTTCGGCGGCAGCGGCGGCAACGCCGGCAGCGGCGGCGACGGCAAGCTGATCGGCGGCAACGGAGGCAAGGGCGGCAAGGGCGGCAACGGCGTCTTCGAGGGCGGCAACGGCGGCAAGGGCGGCAAGGGCGGCTTCGGCGGCCTGTTCGGTGGCCTCGGCGGCGGTGGCGGTGCCGGAGGCAGCAGCATCTTCTAATCGCGCTTGACCCACGTGCTCCACGGGGGTGGAGGCCTTCGGGGCCTCCACCCCCACCCCACCCGCTTCACCCCCACCCACCTTCCTCATCAGCGACACCGTGCTCACGGAAACGGAGAACCCCCATGTTCACGAGCCCCTGGCAGCGTCCGCTCATCCTGGCGGCGGCCTCCCTGGCTTTCGTCACCGGTACGGCGTGCGCAGCGCAAGCGTCCCAGTCCCACACCCCCGCGAACACCGTTTCCTCGATCATGACCGGGTCGCCCGCCCACTGCGGGGCCGGCGGCGAGGGCGGCGAGGGCGGCAAGGGCGGCGAGGGCGGCAAGGGCGGGGAGCCCGGCAAGCCCGGTGAGCCCGGCAAGTCCGGACGGGCCGGCTGCTTCCGGTTCGACGACCTGCCGGACAAGCCGAAGTCGGAGCTGACGATGGTGGACAAGGTGCGCATCGTGGTGACCCTGCTGGCCGACGACTCCGACGAGACGAAGGAGAAGATCGCCAAGAAGTACGAGATCTCGACCGACCAGATCGACACCTGGAAGAAGAGCTACCTCGACGGCGACTGGTTCGCCCTGATGGGGACCGGCTCCCCCTTCTCCCCCCTGTCCACGTGATGAACGGGCCCGTCCGGCCGGTGGCCGGCCGGGTCCTTTTCCATCCGAATTCCCCGCACCACATTCCCGGCATCACTTTCACCGCATCATCGGCAAGGAGAATCCCATGCGCGCACGTTCTTGGAAGTTCCGTATCGGTCTTGTCATCTCGTCGACGTTGATCGGTGCCGGCGCGATGGCGGCTCCGGCCATGGCGGCTCCGGCGTCCACGGTCCAGACGGCCCCGGCGGCGTCCCACGGCTGGCAGGGCGCATACGAAGGCGGCGGCGACAGCACACCGGGCGCGAGCCGGCTCACCGGCAAGGTCAAAGTCGGCAACGGCAGCGTCCGCGTCGGGGACAAGGTGTGCGCGGGCAACTGCAACGGAACGGTGAACGGCACCAACGGCGGCAACGGCGGGATATGCGCCGGACTGTGCAACGGCAGCGCCAACGGCGGGAACGGCACCCAGGGCCGTCCGGCCGGCGACGGAACGAAGGGCGGCAACGGCGGAATCTGCGCCGGAGTGTGCAACGGCAGCGTCAACGGCGGGAACGGCGGAAAGGGCGGCAACGCACCCGCCGGCGGCGACGCCGGCAACGGCGGCCGGGGCGGCAACGGCGGCATCTGCGTCGGCGTCGGCTGCGAAAGCAGTGGCCGGGGCGGCAACGGAGGAGCCGGTGGTGACGACGACTGACCACCCGGCCGGGCACCATCCCCCGTGGGGCGAGCGATGCTCGCCCCACGGGCGTGCGTGTGGATCACTCGATAGACTTGTGGCGGGAGGCGCCTGATGGGCACGGCAGCGAACCGGGGCCTTTATACGGGCCGCGCCTCCGGCCTGATCGGGCGGCAGATCGCCGGCTACCGGATCGAGCGCATCATCGGCCGGGGCGGAATGGCCGTCGTCTACCAGGCGAAGGACCTGCGCCTGGACCGTACGGTCGCGCTCAAGCTGATCGCCCCGGAGCGCGTCCGCGACGAGGTCTTCCGGCGCCGCTTCGCCCACGAATCCCGGGTGGCAGCGAGGATCGACCACCCGCACATCGTGCCCATCTTCGAAGCGGGGGAGACCGACGGGGTCCTCTACATCGCCATGCGGTACGTCGCGGGGCTGGACCTGCGGGCCCTGCTGGACCGGGACGGACCGCTGCCCGTGCCGACCGCGCTGCGCATCGCCGCCCAGGTGGCATCGGCGCTCGACGCCGCCCACGAGCACGATCTGGTGCACCGGGACGTCAAGCCCGGCAACATCCTGGTCGCCGAGGGCACCGACAGCGACCACCCGGAGCACATCTACCTCACGGACTTCGGACTGACGAAGAAGTCGCTGGCGCTCACCGGGTTCACCACGGCGGGCGAGTTCGTCGGCACGGTCGACTACATGGCGCCGGAACAGATCTCCGGGCGCCCGGTCGACGGCAGGTGCGATCTCTACAGCCTCGGCTGTGTCGTCTACGAGTCACTCGCCGGCGGGCCGCCCTTCGAACGCGACGACGCCCCCGCGCTCCTGTGGGCGCACCAATACGACAAGCCGCCTCCCCTGACGGAGAAGCGGCCCGATATTGCGCCGGCGGCCGGCGATGTACTGGCGAAGGCCATGGCGAAGGTCCCGGAGGACCGCTACGACTCCTGCCTGGAATTCGTGGCGGCGCTCCGTGCCGCGACCGCCACAGCGGTGGCCCGGCGGGCCGGTCCGCCGCCTCCCGGGGATCCGGGGAGCGGCGAACCGCCGCGGGAGCCCCCGGACTGGGCGCGGCCGGTGTTCACAGGCCCAGGGAGATCGCCAGGCGGGTCATCTCCGCCGTGGTGTTGATGCCCAGCTTGGCCCGGATGCGGCGCAGGTACGCGTCGACCGTGTGCTTGGAGAGTCCCATGGAGCGGGCCGTCTGCACGTAGGTGCACCCGGCTGCGATGTGGCGCAGCGCCTCCTGCTCGCGCGGAGCGAGGACGGCTGCGGGGGCTGTGGCGGCTTCGGGGTGCGGTGCGACGAGTGTGAGGCTCATGGGACTTCCTCCGGCGCTTCGGCTCGATCATCACGGCTGCTCGCACCTTTGGAAGCAGAGAACATGTCCACGAATGTGGGTGTATGTCCGTGTTAAAGAGCCTGTCGGTGGGAGTTCATGAGCCTGTCCGTCGTCTGTCACGGGCGTGTCACAGGGTAGGGGAGAAGGTCCTCAGAACCCGGTGAGGGACTGCTCGGCCCAGATGGTCTTGCCGAAGAGGGTGTGCCGGGTACCCCAGCGCTGGGTGAGCTGCGCGACCAGCAGCAGGCCGCGCCCTCCCTCGTCGAAGATCCGGGCCCGCCGCATGTGCGGGGCGGTACCGCTCGCGTCCGAGACCTCGCAGATCAGCGTGGTGCCCTCGTGGATCAGCCGGAGCTGGACGGGCTGCTCGCCGTAGCGGATGGCGTTGGTGACCAGTTCGCTGACCACGAGCTCGGTGACGAAGGCGGCGTCGTCGAGCCCCCAGACCGTCAGCTGGTCGGTGGCGTTGCGGCGGGCCTGCGCGACGAAGGAGGGGTCGGAGGGCAGGTCCCAGACGGCGACCTTGTCGGTGTGCAGGGCCCGGGTCCGGGCGACGAGCAGGGCCACGTCGTCATCGGGACGGTGGGTCAGCAGAGCCGTCAGCACCCGGTCGCAGACGGTGTCCAGGCTGGAGGCGGGCCGGACCAGGGCCGCGAGCATGCTGTCCAGGGCCTCGTCGATGTCGTGGTCGCGGGTCTGCAGCAGGCCGTCGGTGTACAGCGCGAGCAGGCTCCCCTCGGGAAGTTCGACCTCTACCGTCTCGAAGGGCAGGCCCCCCAGGCCCAGCGGCGGTCCCGCCGGGACGTCGAGGAGGTACGCGGAGCCCTCGGGGGAGACCACGGCGGGCGGGGGATGGCCGGCCCGGGCGGCGGTGCACCGGCGGGTCACTGGGTCGTACACCACGTAGAGGCAGGTGGTGCCGATGCCCCCGGCCGCTTCCTGGCCGGTCTCGTCGGCCGACAAGTGGATGATCAGGTCGTCGAGGTGGGTGAGCAGCTCGTCGGGCGGCAGGTCGACGTCGGCCAGCGTGCGCACGGCGGTCCGCAGCCGGCCCATGGTGGCGGAGGCGCGCATGCCGTGACCGACGACATCGCCCACGACCAGGGCCACCCGGGCTCCGGACAGCGGGATCACGTCGAACCAGTCACCGCCCACACCGGCCTCGCCGCCGGCGGGCAGATAGCGGGAGGCGATCTCCAGCGCCGACTGCACGGGCAGCGTGTGCGGGAGCAGGCTGCGCTGCAGCGTCATGGTGGTGGTGTGCTCCCGGGCGGTCCGGCGCGCCCGGTGGATGCCCGCGGCCGCTCTGGCCGTGAGTTCCTCGGCCAGCCGCAGATCGTCCGGATCGAAGGGCTCCCGCTGCTGATGACGGGTGAAGACGGCCAGGCCGAGGGTGGTCCCGCCGTCGCGCAGCGGCACCAGCATCATCGAATGGGTCCCGTACTCGCTGATCCAGGCGGCCCCGGGGTCCTGGGCCACCCACCGGGCGACGGCCGGGTCGGCGGTGCCGTACACGGCGCCCCGCCCCGCGGCCAGGCACTCCACGGGCGGCGACAGCGCCGGGTACACGGTCGTCTCCCCGACCGCGATCCGGGCCTCCTGGCTCCCGCCGAGGACCGACCGTACGGCGCTGCGTGACACCGTGAGCGCCCCCGTTCCGGGACTCGGGGCCGGCCCCGCGCCGCGCGGGGACGGTTCGAGGAGGTCGACGACAGCGAAGTCCGCGAGCCGGGGGACGGCCGCGTCGGCCAGCTCCTGCGCGGTGCGGGCACTGTCCGGGCTGGTGCCGATGCGGGCGCCGGCGAGGTCCGGCGGCAGCGCCTGCCGCGGACCGGGGTCAGCCGCGACCCTGTCGTGCGCGGTCAGGTACACGGCCCGCGCGCGGCCGTCCGGACCCGGGACGGGGGCCAGCGAGGTCGCCCAGCCGGAAGGCCCGCCCGCGACGGGCGGCCGGACGAAGCCGCCCACGGATTGCGGCTCGCCCGTCTCCAGCACCCGGCGCATCGCCCGCTCGGTCTCCTCGCTCACCGGGTCGGGGGCGATCTCCGACAGGCGCAGCCCGCGCATCTCGGCCTCCGTGAGGGAGAGCGCCCGGCGCATGCCGTCATTCGCCCGCACCAACCGCAGATCCTCGTCGAAGACCGACAGGACGCACGGGGACCGGTCGAAGGCCCATTCGCCCAGGGCCTGGCCCCAGGCCACACCGGGCGCTCCCGCCACGGCGGACACCACCAGCCACTCGGCCGACCCGCCGACGACCGTCCTGCGGTGCGCGAGCAGTCCCGCGTCCAGCCGCCGGCCGTCCCGGTGGCGCAGTGGCACGGTGCCGCTCCACCGCTCCTGCCCGGGCGCGACCGGCCGCGCCGCAGGGCCCGTACCAGTGCCGGTACCGGGGTCCGTACCGGCGGATCCGCCGGGCCCGCCGGACCGGTCCGCGAGCAGGTCGGCGGCGGGCAGTCCCACGACCTCCGAGGGCGCGTAGCCGAGCAGCCTGCGGGCGTCCTCGCTCCACCCCGTCACGATGCCCTGCTCGCTGACGGTGGCCGTGGCCGTGTACGCGGCCCCCGGGGAGGCGTGCGTCGTCCGGGCCGGCCGCTCACCGGGAGGGGTGGGAAGTTGCTCCATCGCCGCTCATCTCGCCTTCGCCTGGCCAGGGGCTCCACTGACAAGCATGATCCGGCGCGGCAAGGAGCACCAACGCAGTGCCGTCACGTGCCCGGCTGCGCCAGGACGAGGGCCAGGACCGCGTCCGCCGCCCGCCAGACCATCGCGCGGCGCCGCCCGCCGAGGAGGGGCGGCCGCAGGCCCAGGATCTGCACGCGGCGCGGAGCGGCGCCGAACACCCCGCTCCGGTCGGCCTTGACCGACGCCTCCTTCAGGGCCCAGGCGGCTGCCAGGACCTCGGGCCGGTCCGTACCGATGAGGGAGAGCTCCCCGGGCGCCAGGACGTGGTCCGCGACCCGGCGTACCGCCTCGGCCGAGGCGGTCTCGCACAGGTCCACTCCGACCGGTTGAGGGGCGAGGGCCGCGGTGACGTGGCGGGCGGTGTGGCTGATGGAGAGGTGCAGGTCCGGCAGCGGGCTGCCGCCGAGCAGGACGTACGGGCTGCCGTCCGCGCGGGGGAGCACCTCGACCTCCCGCTCCGAAGCGCCGACGGCCTCCTGGACCAGCCCCTTGGCGAGCAGCCGGCCGGCCGTCCACTCGGCCTGCCGCCAGGCCGGCAGCGCGTGGACGACGCGCCGCTCGGCCGGCGAGAGGAAGGGCGCCCGGTCCGGCGCGCCGCGGCGTGCCACGACGAGCACGGCACCGCCCCAGCGGTGGAGGTGGCCCGGCACGATCGGCGGGAAGGCGACGGTCTGCATGACGGCGGGGGTCACGCGGCGGCGGGGGCCGCGGTGTCCGTGCCCAGCTGTCGCGGGTGCGGCCGGGCCAGGTCCTCGGGCACGGCCCGGCAGAAAAGGGGGCTGACGCCGACGCCCTGCGGGAACAGGTCCTCCGCGAGCCGCGGGGCGGGCGGGGCGGGCACCGGCAGGTCCAGGAGCCGGCGGTCCTCCTCGGAGATCAGGGCGCGCGGGTCGACGGGGGCGCCCAGGACCGCGAGCCGGGCGAGGGCCAGCACGAAGGTGCGCCCGCCGTCCGGCACCTCCCCGGAGACGGGAATGACGTGGATGTCGCCGTGGCCGGTGAGGTTGCGGCGGACCGAGGTGAGGAGCGAGGTTCCGCCCGTCACTTGGAGGAAGACGCGGGCTCCCTGGTCGTAGGCGGTGCGGACGGCGTCGCTGAAGAGGACCGGGGCGGACGCGTGCCGGGCCCACAGCTCGCGCAGCCGGTCGGGGTCGGTGCAGACCTCGGCGTTCACGGACGAGACGAAGGGCACGGCGGGGCTGGTGACCCGACGGGTGGCGAGGCCCGAGCGCACGGCCTCCTCGGCCCGGGCCAGCCACGGGGAGTGGAAGGCGTTGGACACGTCGAGCGTCGCCGTGACGACCCCGGCCGCGGCGCAGGCTTCGCGCAGGGCGGTGAGACCTTCCGGTGTGCCGCTGACGACGATCTGTCGCGGCTGGTTGAAGCAGGCGAGCCACACGTCGTCGATCCCGTTCGTGAGCCGGCGGCAGGTCTCCTTGTCGGTCTGCACCGCGAGCATTCCGCCCCGCACGCCGGTTTGGGCCCGTCGCAGGGCCGCACCGCGGTGGACCAGCAGCCGGACCGTGTCCACGGGGGTGAGCGCTCCGGCGGCCGCGGCGGCGGCGAATTCTCCGGCGCTGTGGCCGAAGGTGAGGTCGGGGGTGAC
>NZ_JCAXEG010000018.1:0-133371 GCF_059758875.1 Streptomyces sp. GQ60
CGGGAGGACACCGACCCGGGCGGCGGCGCGCCGGGCCGCCGCCGAAGACGCGGGCGGCTGTGGAGCGTCGCCACCTCCCCCCGCTCGCCGGAACTCCGGCAGGCAATAGCCAAAGGGACACTTCACCTATTACCGCAAGGAGGGCAGAGACGGGCGCCGGCCGACGGCATCGCGTGCCCTCGGGCAACGGGAAGGGGTGTGCCTTGATCCAGCGCTACGCGCTGCCGGAGATGGCGGCACTGTGGACCGCGGAGTGCGCGTACGAGACGTGGGTCCGGGTCGAAGTGCTGGCCAGCACCGCGCAGGCCGGGCTCGGAGTCGTCCCGGACGGGGCCCTGGCCGACATCCGGCGGGCCCCGGTGCCGTCGGTCGCGCGGATCCGGGAGCTGGAGGCCGAACGCGACCACGAGGTCCTCGCGTTCCTGGCCGCCTACACGGAGACGATGCCGGCCGGGTCGGCGCGCTGGGTCCATCACGGCATGACCAGCTACGACCTCGTCGACACCGGGCAGGGATACCTGCTCGCCCGCTCCATGGACCTCGTCCTGGACGCGGCCCGCTCCTTCACCCGGATCCTGACGGACCGGGCCCTGGAGCACTGGGACACCGTGTGCATCGCCCGTACCCACGGGATCCACGCCGAGCCGACCGGCTTCGGACAGAAGCTGGCCGTCCACGCCCAGGCCATGAGCCGCTGCCTGACCCGGCTGGCGGATGCCCGTACGGCGGTGGCCGTGGGGACCCTCTCGGGCCCCGTCGGCACCTACTCCCACATCTCCCCGCGCGTGGAGGAGTACGTGTGCGGGGAGCTGGGACTGGGGGTCGAACCGATCCCGACGCAGGTGGTCGCCCGCGACCGGCACGCCGAGCTGTTGTCCGCGCTCGCCATCACGGGTGCCGTCGTGGAGCAGTTCGCCCTGGAGATGCGGATGCTCCAGCGCACGGAGGTGCGCGAGGTCGACGAGCCCCGCACCAGCGCGTACCAGGGCTCCAGCGCCATGCCGCACAAGCGCAATCCGACGACCAGCGAGCGGCTGTGCGGACTGGCCCTGGTCCTGCGGGCCAACGCGGGCGCCGCGTACGAGAACATCGCGCTGTGGCACGAACGGGACCTGGCGCACTCCTCGGTGGAGCGGATCGTCCTGCCGGACAGCCTGACGATCGCGCACTACCAGCTGGTCTCGGCCGCGGCCCTCGTCCGGGGCCTGGAGGTCTTCCCCGACCGGATGGCCCGCAACATCGACGAGACGCACGGCCTCGTCCACTCCTCCGAGGTGTTCCTCGGCCTCGTCGCCGACGGCGCGGAACGCGAGCACGCGTACCGGCTGGTCCAGGCGGCCGCCGACCAAACCTGGCGTACGAACGTTCCGTTGGCCGACGCCCCGGCGGCCCGGGGGGTCACCGTTCCGGCCGGCCTCCTCGACCCCCGGCGGTTCCTCGCCAACCGGAACCACCTCAAGTCCCGGCTCGAAGAACTCGGCGAACGACTCGACCGACACCTCGGCGAGGAACACGGCAAGGAGCTGTACCAGCACGTGGAAGTGTGAACAGGTCATCGGCGGCGCCCTCGACGTGGAGGAGGTGGCCGCGCTGTACCGGGCGTCCACCCTCGCCGAACGACGCCCCGTGGAGGACACCCGGCGCTTCACCCGGATGCTGGCCGGCGCCAACCTCGTCATCGTCGCCCGCGACGAGGACGGCCGCCTCATCGGCATCTCCCGCTCGATCACGGACGGCGCGTACTCCACGTACCTCAGCGACCTCGCCGTCGACGCGGCGTACCAGGGCCAGGGGGTGGGCAAGGACCTCGTCCGGGCCACCCGCGAGGCCGCGCCCCAGGCCAAGCTGATCCTGCTGTCGGCCCCGGCGGCCGTGGACTACTACCCGCACATCGGGTTCACGGCGCACACCTCCGCCTGGCCGATGGACGGTCCGGCCGCCCAGGCCTGAGCCGCCGCCCCCGTACCCGTACGCGCGCGGCCGGAGCGGGCGTGGCGGGTACGGAGTCCAGGCGGCGGACGGCGGAGCGCCGCTGGACCACCGACAGGGCCGCGATCCCCGCGCCGAGGGCCAGCCAGCCCGCCGGGCCGGCCGTCATCACGACGCCCGTCAGGAGCAGCGGACCCGCGGACTTCTGGACGGACTGGGCCATGCCCGCCACTCCCAGGTACGAGGCCCGCGCCTCCTCGGGGGCGAGCGAGACCGCCAGTTCCCAGGAACTCACCGACCGCAGCAGCTCCGCCACCGTGACCAGGACCGCGGCGACCAGCAGGACCACCGACGCGGCCACGGCTCCGGCCCCCGCGGTGAGGGCCAGGAGGGTGCAGCACGCGAACATCGTCAGCCCGTAGACGGAGACGGCCGCCGCGGCCCGGTGCGGTTCCTCGAACCTGGCCGACACGCGGAGCTGGAGTACGACGACCAGCACGGTGTTGATGACGAGGAAGACCGGGACCAGGGTGTGCGGTGCGTCGGTGTGGACCACCAGCCACAGCGGCAGGCCGACGGCCAGGACCGAGTCGTCGAGGTGCATCGGGATGTCGAGGAGGACGAAGCGCAGGTAGCCGCGATCCCGCCACGGACTCGGCGCCCGCGTCCGGCCGGTGGTCGGCGCCTCCTCCGACGCCGCACCATCCCCCGACGCGGGGCCCCGCGCCGCCACATCCCCCGACGCGGGGCCCCGCGCCGCCGTGCCGCCGGTCGTCGTCACAACCCCCGTCGCCGCAGGCCCGGTCGGCGCGACCCCGGCCGTCGCAACGGCGCCCGCCTCCCCGACACCCGCGGCCACCCGCCGCCCCTCGGCCCGCGGTTCCCTGGTGCGCCGGACCAGCGCGGCGGCCGCGAGGAAGGACAGGGCGTTGGCCAGGATCAGCGCCTGGTACGCCGCCGGCGTCCCCACCGCGAGACCGGCGGCGGCGATGCCCGCGCCAACCGCGTAGCCGGCGTTCGCCGTACTGCGCGACAGCGCCTGATAGGTGCCGCGCCGCTCCCCCGCCACCCGTGTGGCGAAGAGCATCTCGAGCGCCTTGGCCGCCCGGTCGCCCAGGTAGGTGACGGCGACCAGGGGCAACAGCACGTCGAAGCGGGTGACGACGAGCAGTGCGCCGAGGGTTCCGAGGCGCAGCAGATGACAGCCGATCAGCAGGGACCGCACCGGGAAGCGGCCCGCCAGGTGTCCCGCCAGGGGCGACCCGACGATGCCCGCCACGGCCGCGGCGCCCAGCAGCAGTCCGATCCGGGCGGCGTCCAGGCCCATGACGAAGGTGAAGTAGAGGACCGAGGCGGCGGCCCACACGCCCGTGCCGGTGCGGTCGAGCAGCTGGGCGAACAGCATGATCCGGGCGTCCCGGCCCCCGGGCGGCCGCCGCAACTGTGCCACCAGCCCGGGTCGCCGCGGCCCCCGCCCCGGCCCCGACGGCCCCTGCCACCCCTGCCACCCCTGCGAACCCTTCCGGGTCCCCGTGCCGCGCCACCACATCCCGTGCCTCCGACCCCCGCGAAAGTATCTCGATATCGAGATACCAGCGGAAGCCTGCCCGAGATGAATCTTGACGTCAAGATACTTCGAGCGTGCGAGAGGGCCGCCGGCGCGCGCATTCCGACGCCGGATCGGGGCAGAAGCAGCCTGCGAGATGGGAGAACATCATGATTGCGCTAGGCATCGTCCTGTTGATCGTCGGCTATCTCCTCGGCATTTCGATCCTGTGGACGCTGGGAATCATCCTGATCGTCATCGGGGTCGTCCTGTGGGTGCTCGGCTCGGTCGGGCACGCGGTCGGAGGACGTCGTCACTATTGGTAGCGCGGACCCGTACGGACGCTTCCCGGGAGACGGTTTCATGATCCAGATGTCCATACCGCTGATACCCGCGGATGACGGCGTCCTGATCCCCGCCGATCACGTCACCGGCCTCCTGCGCGGCCTCGCGGCCGACTGGCTCGAATCGGAGGACACCGGAGAAATGCGCGGGGACGAGCAGACCGTCCGGGACTTGGCGAACGTACTGACCGAACTCGCCGATCAGATCGATGTCGAATGCATCGGGTTCGCTTCGGCCGCTCCGCATCCGTAGGGCGGCCGCACCGGAAGCTGCGCCCGCCCACCGGCGCACTGCCGCTTCAAGCGACAGATTTCAGGCGATTCGTCATATATTGCAGGCGGACGTCCCCTGACGCATGGTGGCAGCAGCACCACCCGCACTTCTCAGGAAGGAACGCCGGTCATGAGCAAGGCAAAGGCAAAGGCGAAGCAGGCCAAGGGAGAGCTCAAGGAGAACCTCGGCAGCGCGATGGACGACACGCGCATGCAAGCAGAGGGAAGCGGCGAGCAGATGGCCGGCAAGGCTGAGGAAACGGCCTCCCAGGCCACGGACAAGATGAAGAAGGCCAAGGGCCAGCGCTAAGAATGCCCGAAGAGCCTCACGAGCACGATCCCGCGCAACCGCCCCCGTCGACGGGGGCGGTTGCGCGGGAGAGCGTGGTCCGCCTGTCCGGCGAGATGGACATCAGCCGCGTCGACGAGGTGCGCGCCCTGCTGCTCGAAGCGGTGACCCGAACGGACGGCCCCGCCGACATCGTCGTCGATCTCAGCGGTCTCACCTTCTGCGATTCGGCCGGACTTAACCTGCTGCTCCGGGCCCGCCTGCAGGCGGTGGAGTCAGGTCACACCCTGCGCCTGGCCGCACCCAGCGCGCAGATGCTCCGCCTGCTGGAGATCACCGACTCCCTCGCCCTTTTCCCCATCGACCTCGCCCCGCCCGGGTTTGACGCCCTATGACGGGGTAGGCGCGAGACGTAACCGGTGTCGAGACCCAAACCACCGGGGGAAGGGGTTCTCATGCCCTCGGCGGACGATGACCGCTTCGCGGTCGACGTACGACCCCTCGACGGTGCCACCGTCCTGACCTTGGCCGGCGAGCTCGACCACGACACCGCCGAGCCCCTGCGCGCGGCTCTCGAAGCTGCCCGGACAGGTGGCGGGCGACGCCTGCTGGTCGACGTCAGCGGTCTGCTGTTCTGTGATTCCACGGGATTGAACGTGTTGTTGCACAGTCGGCTCGCGGCCCGGGAAACGGGTGGCAGCCTCGAACTGATCGGGCTGCACCGGCCGGTCGCGCGCATGTTCCACATCACGGGCGCCGCAGGGCTCTTCCCGCAGCACCCCGATGTGGAGGCGGCACTGGCGAGTCCCCGGTGCGCGTAGCGGAGGAGCACCGATGAGCGAGCGCCGGTCACCCGAGTGGACCCGGCGTCTGCTGTTGCACGGCACCACGGATGTCGTCGGCCGGTGCCGCGACTTCACCCGCCGGGCCCTGACCGAATGGCAGTGGCTGCCGGAGGCCGGGAACGGGAACGGAAGCGGGAGCGGGAGCGGGACCGGCACCGAGGACGAGGCCGCGGAAACCGCGGACGACGTGCTGCTCCTGGTGTCCGAAGTCGTGGCCAATGCCTGTATGCACGCGGGCGGGCCCCGCTCTCTGCTCTTGCACTGCACCGGCGATCGGCTGCGCATCGAGGTCACGGACGGCAGTCCGGCGGTGCCCGTCTTCCACTACCCCTCCGATCCGGCCCGGCCCGGCGGGCACGGGCTGCTCATCGTGGAGCGGCTGGCCCGTGCGTGGGGGGCGGATCCCGTGGACGGGGGGAAGTGCGTGTGGGTGGAGGTCGTCACTCCACTGGCCCTCCGGGGGGACGCCGAGGCGCCCGCGCGCCGACCGGGCAGGTCTCCCCGCCCGAACGGTTGAGCGTGGGCCCGGCATCACCGGCTCAGCGCTCGGCCCTACGTCTCGGGGCCACTCGGCGCGCGCGCCCGGAGCGGCTCCGCGATCGCACCCTCCCGGGCCTTCTCGTCGCCCTCGTCCTCTTCCTCGTCCTGCAGCATCCCGGTCCGCAGCCTGGCCATGATGCGGCTCAGCAGCCGTGAGACGTGCATCTGGGAGAGCCCCAGCCGAGCGCCGATCTCGGCCTGGTTCAGCTCCTCGCCGAAGCGCAGCGAGAGGATCAGCCGGTCGCGGTCACTGAGCGTGGCGAGCAGCGGTTTCAGCGTTTCCAGGCACTCGATGAGGTCGTACGCCGCCTCTTCCTCCCCCAGCGGCCACGCCCGGGTGCCGCCCTCCGCCTCGGGCCCCACCGGCGCGTCCAGCGATCCCGCCACGTAGCCGTTGGCCGCCCGGCGGCCTTCGTCCAGCGCCTCCGTGCTGATGCCGAGGTGCTCTGCCAGCTCGAGGTCGGTCGGGTGCCGCCCGAGCCGCTGTTCGAGCACGTCGTGGGTTTTGGCGATGTCGAGCCGGAGTTCCTGGAGCCGCCGCGGGACCTTCACGGACCAGCTCGTGTCGCGGAAGAACCGCTTCATCTCGCCGGTGATGGTCGGAATGGCGAACGTGGTGAATTCGACCCCGCGCTCGACGTCGTACCGGTTGATCGCCTTGATCAGGCCTACCGTGCCGACCTGGACGATGTCCTCCAGGGGCTCCGAGCGGTTGCGGAACCGGCGTGCCACGTACTTCACCAGGCTGAGGTTGAGCTCGACGAGCGTATTGCGCACGTACGAGTACTCGGCCGTCCCCTCGCGCAGCTCCTTCAGCCGCCGGAAGAGCGCGGTGGACAGCGTCCGCGCCTCGCCGGTGCTGGCGGTGAGCGGGTCCTCGGGGAGGTCTGGGGTCTGGGCACGGAGTTCGATGCGGAACGGATCCGTGATGTCGCCGGATACGGGTGCCATGAGTTCCTCCGACGGGTCGGTGGGTACCGGCCGCCCCTGAGCGGGGCGGCAAGAACCGTCGTGGTCTTCCCGGAGGGATATACCCACATAGGGGAAATATGACCCTCTTTTTTTACGGAACCTCCCGGTCGGGGCCGTCCGCGTCCGGAACGTGAAGGTCCAGGACGCAGACGTCGTCGCGATGGGTCGCGCACAGCGCGGCGAGCCTGCGGGCGAGGGTTTCGCCGTGGCCCTCCCCGAGGAGTCGCAGGACCGACGCCGCGAGGCGGTCGAGTCCGGCTTCGATGTTCTCACCCGGCTCCTCCACCAGCCCGTCGGTGTAGAACAGCAGGTGGTCGCCGGGCAGCAGGTCGATGACGGCCTGCTCGTAAGAGGCTTCGAAGGTCGCGCCGAGCAGGGTGCCCTGCGGCTGCTCGAGGAACTCCGCCCGGCCGCCGCGGATCAGCAGGGGCGGCAGGTGGCCCGCCCGTACCCACATCAGCCGCCGGTCCCAGGGCTGGTACCGGGCCATGACCATGGTGGCGGTGGCACTCCCCGAGGGGTCCGAACCGGTGTGCAGCAGGAGGGTGTTGAGTCGGCGCAGGACGTCGGGCAGGGCCGACCCGGTGACCGTCATGCCCTTCGTGGTGAACCGGAGCTGGGCCATGGTCCCGACGGCCGCCAGACCGTGCCCGGCCACGTCTCCCACGACGAACAGAGCGCTCCCGTCGGGGAGTTCGATGGCGCTGTACCAGTCGCCGCCGACGTTGATCCCGCTGTCGGCGGGGACGTAGGCCACGTCGATGCGGAGACCCGCCAGTTCCAGGGACTGTTCGGGGATCGGCAGCAGGGTGTCCTGGAGGCGTGCGGCGAGCGCGCGTTCGGCCTGGAGCATGCCGCGCTGGAGGAGGACGGCCCGCTCGCTCTCGCGCAACGCGACTTCCACGTCGTGCTGCGCGGTCAGGTCCTGGAAGAAGCCGTGTACCTCGACGGGGGCGCCGTCGGCGTCCGTCTGTGCCTCGGCGACGATCCGGAGGTGCCGGACTCCGCGCGCGGTGGTGATCCTGAACGCCTGGTCGATGGCCTGCCCCTCGCTCAGCAGCCGTTCGACGGCGGCACCGAGCTGCGGAAGGTCGTCGGGGACGAGGTGGTGCGGCAGTTCCTCCAGCGTCATCGGGCCCCGGGCCGGATCCCGGCCGAAGATGGCATAGACCTGCTCGGACCAACTGACGGTGTCGGTGACCAGGTTCCAGGCCGCCCAGCCCAGGTTGCCGAGGCGCTGCATGTCGGCCAGCCGGCGCGTCTCGCGCTGGCTGCTGTCGTGGCAGACCCAGGACACGACCAAGTGGTCTCCGAGCCTGGAAGCCCGGACCGAGTAGACGGACTGCCGGGGCACGCCGGCGATCACTTCCTCGTAGGTGAAGGGTTCCCCTTCGTACCTGGTTCCGGTGGTGAGCGTCTTGAGGTAGCCCTCCCAGAGCGCGGTGCCCGCCACCGTCGGGTACGTCTCCAGGATCCGGCGACCCACGAGTTCCTTCCCCCGCCGGCCGACGACGTCCACCGACTCGGGCGCGGCCGCGTCGATGCGGTAGTCCTCCACCTCCCCCGCCTCCGAGCGCAGGGGGGTGAGCAGGGTCGCGGGTCCGGCCATGGTGTCCAGGATCAGCTGGACGGCCGCCGCGTAGTCTCCGCCCGCCACCACGGTCTCCGTGTCGCGGGCGCGTTCCGGCGCCCCCAGGGGCCCCGCGCACAACCGGGTCGCCTGGCGCAGCAACGCCCGGGTGTCGGCTGCGAAGGGGCCGGGCCGTGTGCGCAGGAACCCGACGGCCACCGTCGGGGGTCCGTCGCCGGGCACGGGGATCCAGGCCCGCGAAGGCCAGCGCTCCGGCGGGTCGCCGATCAGCAGATAGCGCCGGGCGTCCTGTTCGGGGTCCTCCAGCCAGAGGGCGCGGCGGCCGGCGATCGCTTCGAGGCCGGCGACCCCGATCAGTGGGGGAACGTGGCGCCACTGCTCGGCCAGCGCCTCGTCGATTCCGGCACTTCCGCTCAGGTCCAGGCTTCCGGCGGCGGCCACGGCGTAGATCATCACCGCGTCCACGCCGGTGGCCCCGCCGAGCACGCTCACCAGCAGCTCCGCGATGTCGTCGCCGCCGTGCGCCACGGCCAGTCCGTCGGCCACCCGGGACAGGAGCGCACTGAGTTCGGCCGCACCTTGGTGGCGGCCGGACAGATAGCGCCGCCTGCTGAACGCCGAGGCACCCGGCGGCGCACTGAGTTCGGCCGCACCTTGGTGGCGGCCGGACAGATAGCGCCGCCTGCTGAACGCCGAGGCACCCGGCTCACCCGGCTCCGTCTCCGGGGCCTTCTCCATCTCCGAGGCCTTCTCCGCGTCCGGGGCCTTCTCCGCGCCCGGGGGCTCCTTCGGGCCCGTGGCCGCAGCTGTGGGCAGGGAGATCCGGGCGGTCCCCGGCGGCCGGCGCACGCGGACCTGGCCCAGCGCGATCCAGCATTCCTCCAGGACGGTGCGGCCGCGCCGGGCGGCGCGTTCGAGAAGCAGTTCGTACGCGTCGCCGGCGGAGACTCCCGCCTGGGCCATCAGTACGCCCTTGGCCCGCTCGACGACGGCCGTCGTCGCGGCCACGCCCTCCAGGTCCACGACTTCGGAGCGGAGTCTGGCCACCACCTTGGCGAGCGCCACCACCTCGGGTGCGGCGCCCTCACCCACGGGTGCGGCATCGCGCTTCACATCTTGAGCATGGCACGCCCACCCTGCGGGCGCCCAGGTGCGACCCGGCCTCACTCACCGCGCGGGCCGACCCACCGGGTGCCCTTCCCGTCCGGCTTCTCGGGCTGCTGGGGACGGTCCAGACGGCTGGCTTCGTCCGTGTCGGCCGCCGTCGTGGTTTTGTCGTCGTGACGCTCGGTGGTCCTGTCGTCGTGACGCTCGGTGTGCGCCTTGCGGCGCTTGTCCTGTTTCCCCTCTCCTTCCAGCGGCACTCCTCCTGCGCCACCCTGCTCGTCGTCCATGGCCGTCCTCCTCCTCGCTCGACGGAATCCCCGCACGGGCGGCTGCCCCGCTCGGGGTCCCGCAAACAAACCGGCGTGCACGCTCACCGCACCGCGCAGGCGTCGGCCGCGCGCGACCGGGTAGGCGCCCGGCGCGGGATGCGGCCTCGGCCTCATGGCTGCGACGGGGGTCGCATTCCGTCGTCGCGGGACGGCGACGGCCCGTACGGGCGCCGGGAGGGCCCGGACCACCGAGCAAGGCGTACGCGGACCCTTTCCGGGAAGGCGCGGAAGAAGGAAAGGACACGCACGGAGAGGCTCGAACCATGAGCGGGCAAGACATCTGGGGCCACGAAGACGCCACCGGCTATGCGAAGGGGATCGACCTCGTCGGCTACAAGGTCGAGGCCACGGACGGCGCCATCGGGAAGGTCGACAAGCACTCCGAGGAAGTCGGGGCCTCCCTCATCGTCGTCGACACCGGCATGTGGATCTTCGGCAAGCACGTCCTGCTCCCGGCCGGCGTCATCACGCGGATCGACACGGGCGAGCAGACCGTCCACGTCGACAGGAGCAAGGAACAGATCAAGAACGCGCCGGAATTCGACGCGTCCAAGTACGACACGGGGCCCAGCTATCTGGAGCAGTTCGCCCGGTACTACAACCAGCCCCACATGTGACTCCGTCCGCCTCCGCCTCCCGTCGCCGGGGCGCGCTCATCCCCCTCGCGCTAATCCCCCTCGAAGGGCTCCGCCAGTACGTCCTCCGGGCGGATCTCGCGCCGTACGAGCCGCGCGGCGGCGTCGGCGGTCCGCAGCCGGCGCCGTGCGGCGAAGGCGCGCAGGTGCAGTTCCGCCTCGTGGGGCCGTAGGGATGCGGTGGCGGCGAGCACGCCGTGTCGACGACGGCCTTCGTCGAAAGCGCCGCCTGGGTGCGGGTGACGATGTCGGCGACTCCCAGGGGCTCCCGTACCCAGGTGAGCAGGGCGTCGTCGCGACGTCGGCCAGGGCCCGCAGCACCCCGATCTCGTCCGCGGTGAGCGTGGTGGGGACCCGGGCGAGCAGGTTGAGCGCTCCCAGCGTGTGGTCCCGGGCGCGCAGCGGCAAGGCGTGCGCGCTCTCGTATCCGCTGCTGCGGGCCACCCGGAGGAAGACCGGCCAGCGTTCCTCGTGGTCGCTCAGCCGGTCGGCGTGGACCGGAGCGCCGAAGGTGAAGGCGTCGACGCACGGGCCCTGACTGGCCTGTGCCTGCATCAGCTCGGTGAGGGCGTCCGTGGCCGCGGCCGGCCGGAGCTGGTCGCGGGCGTTGGCGAGCATGACTCCCGCGGCGTCCACCCGCGTGAGCGCGACGCAGTGGCGGACCAGGCGGTCGAGGAGCGTCAGGGGGTCGACGTCGTCGGTGAGGGTGTCGCTGAGGTCCACGAAGGCCTCCGCCAGCTGCTGGTCGCTCGTCATGCCGGTCTCACCGCTTCCGTGCTCCGACCCGTCGGTGGGGGCGGGCCTAGTCATGAAACCTGATTCTCCCGGCGATGACGTCGAAAGCCGCCTCGGTGACGGACTGCCCGCCGGCGAAGGCGTGGGCCCTCAGGCGGGCCAGGGCCTGAGGGGGGCCGATCCCCAAATGAACCATGATCATTCCGGTTGCCTGGTGGACTTCCTCGTGGTCCGTCTCGGCTCGTCCAGCCAGGAGCCGTCCAGTCCCTCTCCGGCGTCCCGCGCCTGGAGGGCGAGCAGGGCGGTCGTGATGGGGTCCGCCGCGGCGCACGCGAAGGAGCGGTCCCGCGCGGACCGCGGACCGGTGCTGTCGCGGTAGAGGTCGAGCGTGCCGATCGCGAGGGCGCTGCTGCCCAACGGGAGCGAGAAGACGGCCCGGACCCCGAGTTCCACGGCCTGCTGGGTGAAGACGACCTCACGGGCGGCGTCCGCGCCGCCCGTGAGGTCCGGGGCGAGCACCGGGGCGACGTGCGTGACAGCGGTCACGCACGGCCCGTCGCCGAGGGTGTACTGGGTCTCGGCGAGGCGGCCCGCGCCGTCGTCGCTCGGCCACCACAGGGTCCGCGTGTCCATGTCCCCGCCCGTCAGCGAAATCAAGGCGCCCGTGACCTCCATGAGGTCGACGCACTCCCGGCACAGAGCGGCGGGCACGTCGGTACCGGTGACACCGCACACGGCTCCCGCGAAGAGTTCGCCGAGCCGCCCGGTGGTCTCCGTGTCGGGGTGGGGGCCGCCGCCGGGGGACCGCCCGTCGTCCTCCGGTTGCACGGGGTCCACGGCCATCACCTCCACCCGTCGGGCCCGTTCCGCCCCGTCCTCCCCCACACCGGGGGCGCCCCGCACGCACCCCGACCGGCGGGTCACGTCCCGGCGGGTTGCCGTCCCGGGGCAGGGGTGTCCGTCGTCGGCGCGGGCCCGGCGGGCGCCCTCCGCGCGCCACCACGGTCCCTGGCGTCGAGGCTCCGGCGCAGCGTGGCATCCTCCGCGTCCGGCCCACTGCCGGAGGGGCTGCGTAGCGAGAGGCGCAGGAATCGGGGGGCGTGGCGTACCCGTCCAGGGTGCGTACGAACTCCACCAGGACGGCGGAATCGCCGTCGGCGAACCGGCGCCGACGGACCGGGGCGGCAGGACGGCCGGCCCGCGCCCGATCGCTTCCGCGCCGCCGGCAGCGGGCTCCGCCGGGCCGTCGGGGCACAGGCGGAGCCAGGAACTGAACGTGCGTGGTCCGGAGCGCCAAGAATGGCGCGGCGGGCAGCGGAAGGGCGGAGCCGTGGCCCGCTGCCGCCCAGCGGCGCCACCGCCCGCCGGCGCCACGGCTCAGCGGCGCAGTCCGGGTGACCGGGATGACGACGGGCTCAAGTGACCGGCTCCGGGGCCGGCACGGGGCCCGGCAGGGGCCCCGGCGGCGGGTGCCGATCGGGCCGCGGTGCCGGGGGCGGATCGGGTTCGGGCTGCGGAGGCGCCGGCGGCACCGGGTCCGGCCCGGGCGCCGGTACCGGTCCCGGCAACGGCCCGGGTTGCGGTCCCGGGCCGGGGCCCGGCGCGGGGGTCGGGTTGGGTGGCACCGGGTCGTTCGGCGGTGTCCCCATCGACGCTCCCGCCCCTGGTGCCGGACGGGGACGGGTGGGCGGGCGGCCTTCGGAATGGGTCATGCTGCGTCCGATCGTTCGTGCGGGAACCGGCGCGACGCCGGTCGGGCACCTGGTGGTGCCCCGGTGCGCACGTCACTGCTGCCCGGCAGCAGGCGCGGCATCCCGCGCCTACCCGCATCGCCGGTCCGTAGACGCCCCTCGCCGGCGTGGGCCCCTGCCGCCGAGCGGCCCTGTGGGAAAGCGCCTAGCGGTGGCAGCCGCCGCGGGCGCTGGGCCTCACCGGCCGCGGTCGGTGAGGCCGGAGACCCAGTCGGGCATGGCCGTGGCCAGGCTCGGGCATGGTCGTGGCCAGCCCGGGCATGGTCGTGGCCAGCCCGGGCATGGTCGTGGCCCGCACCCGGCTCGGCGGCACCCGGGTGGCGGACCTGCCGATCGCGGAGCAGCTTCCGCGGATCTGCCGCACGGCACCCGTCCTCCGCCGCGGGCCCCGCCGCGGTGGCGGCCGACTGCCGCGGGGTTAGGCTCGGAATGAGGCCGCGAAAGGAAGGTTGCGCATGTGCCGGTGGCTCGCCTACTCGGGTTCCCCCATGCTGCTCGACGCCGTGCTCTACCGTCCGGAGCACTCGCTCATCAACCAGAGCCTCCATGCCCGGATGGGTGTGGAGACGACGAACGGCGACGGATTCGGGCTCGGCTGGTACAGCGGCAACGGGGACGGCACACCGGCGGTCTTCCGGGACATCGCCCCGGCCTGGAACAACCGCAATCTGCGCGAGCTCGCGGCTCACGTACGGTCGCACCTGTTCTTCGCGCACGTGCGCGCCTCGACGGGCTCGGCCGTCCAGCAGACCAACTGCCACCCGTTCCGTCACGGCCGGTGGCTGTGGATGCACAACGGGGCCATCGCGGACTTCCACCGGCTGCAGCGCGACCTCTGCCTGGCCGTCGACCCGGCGCTCTTCCCGTCCATCGAGGGGTCCACCGACTCCGAGGTGATGTTCTACCTGGCGGTGACCTTCGGGCTCGACCAGGACGTCCCCGTGGCGGTGGCCAGGATGGCCGGGCTCGTGGAGCGGCTCGGCAAGGAGCACGGTGTCGCGGAACCGCTCCAGATGACCCTGGCCATCAGCGACGGCGAGCGGCTCTGGGCCTTCCGCTACTCCAGCCAGGGTGCGTCCCGGTCCCTCTTCTACAGCAGCCGCGCCGAGACCGTCCGCCACCTCCACCCCGAGGTGGAGTACCTCCAGGAGATCTCCGACGCCTCGCGCCTCGTGGTCTCCGAACCGCTGGGGGACCTGCCCGGCGTGTGGAACGAGCTTCCCGAGGCCAGCTACACGGTGATCCCGTCCGTCCACGAGCAGGACTACCTGCCGTTCGTCCCGGAGTACGGCTGACGGCCCGCGCCGGACCCGGCAGGCCGCGCCCCGGCCCCCGCCGTCACCGGTCCCCCTGCGTGCGCCGCGCTTCGAGGGGTAGGAGCCCTTCATCAGCCGGCCCGGGACGCCGGGGCCCGATCGACCGCTGATCTGCCTCGACTCACGGAGGGGCTTTCGATGTCACTGACCGTATCCACATCCGCAGCCACATCCGGACAGAAGGAAAGCGCCGCACCAGTGTCGGCCGCCGCGGACCACGGCCGCGAGGGCGTCTCCGGACGTGTCCGTGCCCTGACCATGGGCGTCGAGGAGGAGTTCCTGCTCGTCGACCGCTGCAGCCGGGCCCCGGTGGGGCGCGGCCCCCGCGTCATAGAAGCGGCCGCGCACGCACTCGGCCCGCTGGTCCAGCCGGAGTTCTTCACCGCCCAGGTCGAGGTGTGCACCACCCCCACCGCGAGTGCCGCCGCGCTCCGAGCAGAGCTGTCCCGGCTCCGGGCCGAGGTGATCCGTGCCGCGGCCGCCGAGGAGTGCCTGCTGCTGGCCGCCGGAACCCCCGTCGTACCGCCCGAGCATCCCCTGACGGTCACCCGCAACGAGCGCTACCGCAGGATGGAGTCGCGCTTCGCCTCGGTCCTCGGCAACTACGACCAGGCGGTCTGCGGCTGCCACGTCCACATCGGCATCGACTCCCGGGCGCAGGCCCTGGACCTCGCGAACCGGATGCGTCCGTGGCTGCCCGTGCTCCAGTCCCTCGCGGCCAACTCCCCCTTCGACCGGGGCAGGGACTCCGGCTACGCCAGTTGGCGCGCCGTGGAGCACGCCCGCTGGCCCACCGTCGGACCCGCCCCGGTCCTCGACGAGGCCTCGTACGAGCACTGCGCCGACGAGCTCGTGCGCAGCGGCACGGTGCTGGACCGGGGGATGATCTACTGGTACGCCCGCCCGTCCGAGCACGTGCCGACGCTGGAGATCCGCGTCGCCGACGTGAACGCCCGGCTCGATACCGTCGTCCTCCTGGCCGTGCTGGTACGGGGCCTGGCCGCCACCCTGCGCACGGAGGCGGCCGAGGGCGCACCGGCCCCCGAGCCGCATTCGGCGATGCTCCGCGAAGCCCACCGGCTCGCGGCCGCCCACGGCCTGCACGGCAACGGCCTCGACCCCGTCGGCGGCGCCGCGGTGCCCGCCTGGACCCTGGTCTCCCGGCTGCGGGAACGCGCGGCCCCGGGGCTCTCGGCGTCGGGCGACGCGGTCCTCGTCGACGACCTGCTCGACGAGGTCCGGACCGAGGGAACCGGAGCGGCACGGCAACGGGCCGCGCACCGGCGTGACGGACGGCTCAGCCGGGTCGTGGACAGCCTGGTGGAGGCCGTGGCCGCGCCCTGAGGGCCCCCGCCCGACACCCCGCCTGGAGATGCCGGCCGGGTGGATTGGGGAGCGCGGGAGAGGGCAGGCGCCGTGCGTGCGGCGGGCCCGCACGCACGGATCCCGTGGGGAGTTCCACGGGACGGAACCCGGAGGTGAAGCGCATGGAGCGGACCACCGAACCGCGCCCCGAGGGCCCCGGACCCACGCCCGAAGGGCCTGATCCGCTGCCCCGCGATCCCGTGCCCGCGCGCCCCGGCCCCGAGCCCGACGACCCGCGACCGGCTCCGGAGCCCTCGCCCAGCGAACGGCCCGTGGTGCCCGAACCCCCCGACTGAAGGAGGCGAGTCCGGTGCGCATCGCCTTTCTGACCGCGCCCGAGGGCGTGGAGGAGATCGAACTCACGGAGCCCTGGAAGGCCGTCGAGCGGGCCGGGTGGAATCCGCAGCTCGTCTCGACCGGACCGGGCCGGGTCCGCGCCTACCATCATCTCGACGAGGCCGGCAGCTTCCCCGTCGACCACATCCTCGCGGGTGACACCGCGGACGCCTTCGACGCCCTCGTCCTGCCCGGGGGGCTGGCCAACCCCGACGCCCTGCGCCTGAACGAGCGGGCCGTCGGGTTCACCCGTAGCTTCTTCGAGGCGGGCAAGCCCGTCGCGGCGATCTGTCACGCGCCGTGGATGCTGGTGGAGGCGGACGTCGTCCGGGGCCGCACGCTGACCTCGTGGCCGAGCCTGGCCACCGACATCCGCAACGCCGGGGGCGTCTGGGTGGACGAACCCCTGCGCGTCTGCGAAGCGGCGCCCTCGACGCTCGTCACCAGCCGCAAACCGGACGACCTCGATGCCTTCTGCGCGGCGATCGTGGAGCAGTTCGGGAACGGACGGCCCTGACGACACGGCCGCGGAGTCGGCCGTCCCGGCTCCGCGTCGGCCTCATGGGTCACGGTGTTCGAGCCCCGCACCAGCGCGCCGCGCGGCCCGTGGCCAGGCAGCGGGCGTAACTTCCCTACGCGGACCACCACACCCCGCCGCCGCCCCACCGCCCCCCACGGCCCCGGACCGGAGGAACCTCGTGCCGACACCCGGAGAACCCGCTCCGCCGACCCGTCAGGCCCCGTCCGCCACCCAGACACCCGACCCGGTCGCCGTTCCGACGGTCGGCCGGGCCCTGGGGATGCTGATGGCCACGACACCGTGCTCGGTCCGCGAGGCGCAGCGCATCCTCGCGACGGCCGCGGACCTGGCCGACGTCGCCCCCCGAGACCTGGCCGCCGCGCTGACCGCCACCGCGTACGGCAACGAACTCCCCGCGCGTCTCGAACGCGCCGTGCGCCACGCCGTGGAAACCGCCCGGACCCGGGGACGGGCGGCGGGACCCCGCGTGGCGGGGATCGCACCGAATCCCGCCCGGACGGAAGAGGTCCTGACGCGGCTGCGCGGATGCCAGGCCCGCCTCGCCGCCTCGCCCCAGGACCCCGCGGCCATGCGGGCCATGGACGACACCGTGTACACGCTGTGCGTGCTCATGGGCCGGCCGACGGCCCACGAGGCCGTCATCGCCGCGGAGGAGCAGCTCGCCACGGTGGGCTGAGCGTTCCGGCGCTCCGCGTCAGCGCTGGGAGGTGTAGCGGACGCGGGCCCACAGGGGCAGCACGAACCAGCACAGCGTGTACCAGGCGAACACTCCGCCCACGAGCCACGACGCGACGGTGTTCTCGGTCGCGACCCTCAGGACGAGGAGCAGGGCCGAGGTGCTCGTGGCAAGGAGCAGGATGAGTCCGGTGAACGTCAGGCGGGCGGCCCACGCGACCGCCTCGGGCTTGATCCGGCGCCCCGAGACGATGCGGTGGAAGGCGACCGGACCTATCAGCGCGCCGGTCGACAGAGAACCCAGGACGACCGTCACCACGTAGATCGTCTTCTCGGTCTGCGTGAGCCCCGCGAAGGCGGGGGTGAAGACCACCGTGAGCAGGAATCCGAACAGGATCTGCACGCCCATCTGAGCGACCCGGATCTCCTGGATGAGTTCCTGCCACTGCCGGTCGGCACGTTCCTCCGTGGACTCGTCCCGTCCCGCCTGCGTGTCGCTCGGCATCGCGCCTCCCTGTAGGGCCAGTTCCCGAAGGTGTCTCCCGACGGCGTCTACCCCCGGGTCCGCGCATCATGTTCCGGGTGCGGACCCGCGGGGGGCGCACACCCCGCCGTAGGCTCGTCCTCACGCGTGGCCGGCGCCCTGTCCGACCCTCTCGTCGGGAGCGACCGGGCCGGGTGCGGTGCCGTCGCCGAACGGGCGTCCGCCCAGAGCGGCCCGACCGTGCGCCGAGAGCCAGGCCGTCGCGTCGGGCCCGGCCGGGACGATTCCCGTGGGGTTGATGTCGGTGTGCACGAGGTAGTAGTGCCGCTTGATGTGGTCGAAGTCGACGGTGTCGCCGAAGCCGGGGGTCTGGAACAGGTCGCGCGCGTAGGCCCACAGCACCGGCAGCTCCGTCAGCTTGTGCCGGTTGCACTTGAAGTGGCCGTGGTACACGGCGTCGAACCGGACGAGTGTGGTGAACAGCCGTACGTCGGCCTCGGTGATGGTGTCCCCGACGAGGTAGCGGGACCGCTCGAGCCGGACGGACAGCCAGTCGAGCCTGGCGAACAGCCGTTCGTAGGCCGCGGCGTAGCCCCGCTGTGTCCCGGCGAACCCGGCCTCGTAGACGGCGTTGTTGACGTCCTTGTAGACCACCTCGTTGACGGCGTCGATGTGCGGCCGGAGCGCGGGCGGGTAGAGCTCCGGCGCCCCGGGCCGGTGGTACGGCTTCCACTCCGCCGCCATGTCGATCGTGATCTGCGAGAAGTCGTTCGTCACCACCTTGCCGGTCGGGACGTCGACGATCGCCGGCACGGTGATGCCCCGGTCGTAGTCGGGGTCGCGCGCGAGGTAGGCCTCCTGCAGCCGCTCGATGCCGAGCACCGGGTCACGCCCGCCGGGATCGAGGTCGAAGGTCCAGCTCCGCTCGTCGTGCACGGGTCCGGCGACGGCCATCGGCAGCGCCCGCTCCAGCCCGAGGAGCCTGCGTACGATCACCGCGCGGCTCGCCCACGGACACGCCCGGCTGACCACCAGCCGGTAGCGGCCGGGCTCGACCCGGTGGCCGTCGCGGCCGTCGGCGGTGATCCGGGTGCTGAGGTAGCGGCCGTCTCGGGTGTACTCCTGGCCAGGGCTTACGTAACTCACCCCTGGCGCCTACCCCCGATCGGCCGGTGAACCCCTCCCGGGCCGGCCCCCTGGCCCGCGGACGTGCGAACGCCGGCGCCGCCCGGGGCCCGGCCGCCGCTACCGGGTCGGGGGCGCCGGCGGGGGTTCGGGCGACGGCTCCGGGTCGGGAAGGGGCGTCGGGATCGGCCTCGGCGTGTGCGGATCGCCGGGGACGGGGCGGGTGGGCGGCACCGGGCTCGGTCCCGAGCCGGTCGGACGGGTCGGCGACCCGGCCCGTACGTGCGCGCCGATGGGGGTGGTTGCGTTCGTCATGGTGACTCCGGCTCGTCGGACACGGCTTGGTCACTGCGGCGCCTGCCCGTTCTGGTCCGTCCCAATCCCGGCTGCCCGACCGACGACCGGCAGTGGCCGCGGCCGGGTGGAGCTCCCTCACCTGACCCGGTTCCCACGTCGCTCCCACCCGGTCGCGGCTCTGCCGGGCGTCTGCCCAGGGCGCGCTACGCCATGCCGGGGATCAGCCGGTTCGACCCGTGGGTCGTGCGGCCGCGCGGCCGCGTCCTCCCCGGTCAGGCCGCCCGACGGGATCCGGAGCCGGTGGCCGTGGCCGAGCCGGTGAGCGCGTCGCGGAGTGCGTCGCGCGTCATGGTCGAGCGCCCCGGGATTCCGGCCGCCGCGGCCTTCTCGTAGAGCTCCGCCTTCGTCAGGCCCGCCAGCTCCGCCGCCCCGGGCGTCCCGCCGCCGCGCGTCTTCGCGTGCCGCGAGGACGTGCCGCTGGAGCCGGCGGCCCGCTCGACGCTGGCACGCAGCGCCTCCGCGAGGTCGACCACTTTGGTGGACTCGGCCGCCGGCTCCGCCTTCTCCACGCTCTCGCCGGCCCGCTTCGCCTTGATCAGAGCGGCGACCTTCTCCCGGAACGTGTCGTGGAACTCCTCGGGCTTCCACTCCATGCTGAGCGCCTCGACCAACTGCTCGGCCATGCGCAACTCCTTCTGCGAGGCCTTCGCCTTGCGCGGCAGTGAGTCGATCTCCGCGCGAGGGTCTCGGATCTCGTCGGCCCAGTGGAGCGTGTGGCAGGTGAGCAGGCCGTTCTCCGCCTTCACGGCCACGAGGTACTCATGGCTGCGCATCACGAACCGGGCAATGCCGGCCTTCTCCGCCTTGGCGAGGGCCTGCTCCACGAGGCTGTAGATCTTCCCGTACTCCTTGCCCTTCGGTGCCAGGTAGTACGTCGCGTCGAAGAAGATCGGATCGACCTCGGCGAGATCCACGAACCCCTCGATGTCGAGGGACTTGGAACGGCCCGGCGCGATCTCGTCCAGCTCCTCCGGCTCCACGAGCACGTACGCGTCACCGTCGTCGAACCCCTTGACGATCTCCTCAAAGGGCACTTCCTCACCGGTGCGCTCGTTGACCCGCTTGTTGCGGACTCGGTCCGAGGTGCCGCGCTGCAGCTGATGGAAGTGGATCGTGTGGCTGTCGGTCGCCGTGTACAGGCCCACCGGCAGGCTGACCAGGCCGAAGGTCAGCACGCCCGCCCACACCGGTCGCGCCATGACCACCACCACCGCTCTCGTCTCGCGCGCCCGCCGTGCTCAGGGCGGGTCCCGGCCGTCAGATCGCGGCCGCTCCGCCGGTCCGGTCCGGTCCGGTCCGGTCCGGTCCGGTCCGGTCCGGTCCGTGGGCCACGTGTCCGCCCAGGGCGCCGCTCACGGCAAGGGCGGCCACCCCGGCGAGGGACCAGCTCCTCCCTTGAGCGCGTGCCCTCGGACCCTGGCCGAGAGGGACATCGTGTAGCAGGCGATCACGGCCACGTTCGACACGGCGTGCGCCAGGCCGACCCGGGCCCGCGCCGGCGGCAGCTCCGCCCAGTCCACCCATCCGGCGACGGCCGCCGGCCCGGCCCCCGCCAGGCCGCCCGCCGTGAGCGTCCCGGCGGCGGGCTGTCCTCCGGGCACCGCGTCCAGCAGCCCGGCCGACAGCCAGCAGCCGACCGGGAGCTGGACCAGCACGGGATGCAGGGGATGCCCCAGCTGCCTGCCGTGCAGGAGGTCGCGTACGGCGCCCGGCGGAAGCCGGCGGATGCCGTGCTGGAGCACGCGGACGGCCGGATCCAGGGCGGGGGCGCGCTCGATGGCGGCCAGGGTGTTCAGCCACCCGGCCGACACCGGATCGAGGGCGAGGGCGGGGTCGCGCGAGCGCACGGAGCCGATGTGTCCGTTCATCCGGCTCGCCTCCGTCCCTCCTCGCCGGCGGCGCCGCTCGCCTCGGTCGGCTGGGTGCGGTGGGGCCGCTGCCGGAACAAGCGGTCCATCTGACCGCGCAAGGCTTCGAAGTCGTCCCAGCAGGTCCGCGCCGTCCCCTCGGACCGGTCTGTCTGCTGCTGGTTCTGGTGCGTCCCCTTCACGGTTCTCTCCTTCGGCCGGCGATCGTCCGTACGCCCCCTCGCTCGCGTCCGGCGCCTACCCGGGGAGGCGGTACGCACGCACGCACGGCCGGCCGGCCCGTGCGGGAGATCATTCCGGCGGGATCAGGCGGACACCGGCGTGGATGGTCTTGCCGCCCGGCCGGTGCCGGATCCCTACGTCGCTGCCGAGCTGATGGACCAGGGCCCAGCCCCATCCACCGCCGCCCTCCAGATCGGGCGCCCTCAGGCGCGGCTCCACGTCGCTGTAGTCGGTGACGTCGATCACGATCTCGTCGGGCTCCAGTTCGAGGTCGAGAACGCAGCCGTCCGCCGTGTGGCGGATCGCGTTGGTGACGAGCTCACTGACGAGCAACAGCGTCGTGTCCATGACCTCGGGCGCCACGAAGCGGCCACCGCGCGAGGCGTCGTCGAAGAAGTGCCGGGTGAGGTCGCGGGCCGTGGCGGCCGCGGTCGACCCGTCAAGATCGCTGTGCTGTCTCAGATGGAGAGTCATCCCCGCTCCCGCGGCCTCCAGTCTCGATTCCCCGGACCCGTCCGCCTGGATCAGCGGTGACGACCGCCCGGGAACGGACGGTTTCCCCATGGGTGCGCGTACCCACTCCGCCCGGGTTAACCACACTCGACGGCCGCGCCAGGTCCATGCCGCAGGCACGCCCCGCGTCGGCGCTCGCGTCGACGTCCAGGCGCAACAGCCCGGCCATCACGTCACGGCCGTCACGGCCGGCCGCTTCCGCGGCGACGGCCGGTCGGAGGCCGTCGACGAGTGCCAGCAGGCTCGCCGGCTGCCGCTGCCAGTGCCAGGCGTGGAACTGGGCGCCCCGCTCCCGCACCGTACGGACGAAGTCGAGGAAGTGGTGCAGGCCGGCCACGTCCATGAACTCCACTCCGCACAGGTCGCAGACGACCACCTCGGTGTCCGCGCCCAGTACGGCGCGGAGCCGGTCGAAGGCGGCGCCCGCCTCCTCGTCCAGCTCGCCGTGGGGCATCAGGTGCACGGTGCGGCCGCGGGAGGTCGTCGCGATTCCGAAAGCGTTCGCCATGGCGGTCACCTCACCTCGGGATCGGTTCCCGCGCCGCACTCCGGGGGCAGGACCACGATCCGACCTGATTCGATGGTCGACCCGCGTGCCCGGGAAACGCAACCTTCGCCGGCCCTGGGACCGGGCTGGGCCCCTGCCGGGATCGGTCATCACCGGGATCGGTCATCGGCGGCCGGCGCGCCCGGCCCTGCCCCCCGGGCGGCGGCCCGCTCGACGCGCTCCGGATCGGACGGAGGCGCGCTGGAACCGGTACCCGTCCGTGAGGGAACTCCTGGCGGGCGCCCGTGCTCATCGACCATGGCACCCTCGTCGGGCAGCAACTCGGCGCGGTGGTCCTCGGGGCGGCGGCCCCGGGTTTGGCGGTTGCGGGGGTGGTGCGGGCCTTGTTCCCCAGGTTCGTGCTCGCTCATGGCTGCCTCCTCGGCTGCGTCCGCCCCGTCCGAGCGCCTACCCCGCTCGTCCCCGGCCAGACGGAGGTGGGCGGTCATCACCTTGGTGATGCTCGTGATCGGTACCGGCCGCTGTTCGCCGACCGTACCGAGGGAGCCGACCCCCTCCACCTCCAGGGGGTTCGTGGTGGGGGTCGTGTCCCACCGCGCCCGGAACGGTCCGGGCCCGGTCCACCGGCAGCGGCGGGGCACACACCGGGGCGTGGCCGCTCGACGCATCAGAACCCCGACCGTTCCCCATCGGCGGCCGCTCGGGCGTGTCCCGGTTCGGCGGCAAGGGGTCGTCGTACGGCCAGGGCCACGGCCCCCGTCGCCCGTTTCCGGGGATGGAGGCCGTGGCCGTGCGCTTTTCGACGTCGGTGACGCCGCCCGCCCGCTAGTCCTTGAGGGCGTCCTTGGCCTTCTCCTTGGCCTGGCGGGCGTCACCCTTCATCTGTTCCGCGCGCCCCTCTGCCGTGAGCCCTTCGTTGCCGACGGTGCGGCCCACCGCTTCCTTGGCCTTGCCCTTGGCCTGTTCCTTCTTGGCCTTCATCTTCTGCTCACCCGACACGGGTCTCACTCCGTTCCACGGCGATCCTCTGACGTGCCGCGTCTGTCCGATTGCCCGTCCCGTAAACGTCGGTCCCTCCCGATGCCCGGAGCGCCGTCAGCGGTTGCGCACGGCTCCGCGTTAGCCGCGTGCGGCTCGGGGCAGGAGCCGTGGGGCAGGGAGCGAACGGAGGCAGCCGTGGAGACCTCGAAGATCGTCTACAAACCCGTGGGTCTGGCGCTCGGCGCCACCGGCGGTCTGCTGGCCGGCCTGGCCTTCAAGCAGCTCTGGAAGCGGCTCGGTCACGAGGGCGATGCACCGAGCGCGACCGACGAGGACCGCTCGTGGCGGGAGATCCTGATCGCCGCGGCCCTCCAGGGCGCCGTGTTCGCCGCGGTCAAGGCCGCGATCGACCGCAGCGGCGCGGTGGCCGCCAAACGCCTGACCGGCACCTGGCCCGCTTGAGCCCGCCCGCCGCCCGGCCCGGGAACGGTTCATTCGGACCGGAGCGACGCCGACTGCGTCACGCGACCGGGTCCGTCCGGACGGGTGATGCGGGTGCCCGTACGGCGGGTCGTCAGCCGGAACGGGCGGTGGTCGTCAGGCTGACCCCGGTCGGCGGGCACCGCCCGCCCCTACCGATGGGAGCAGTCCGTGCTGGAGCGCAAGCGCCGGAAGCACACCACCGAGGTCACCTTCGTCCTTCCCGCGGACTCTCCGCCGGGGCCGGTGAGCGTCGTGGGTACGTTCAACGACTGGCGTCCGGGTGCACACGTCCTCGAACCCCGGACCGATGGCATGCGGGCCGTGACCGTGGCCCTTCCCGCCAAGGCCACCCACGGTTTCCGCTACCTCGCGGCGGGCGACTACTGGTTCGACGAGGCGGCCGCGGACGGACACGAGGAAGGCAACAGCCGCCTGCACACCTGATTCCGGGAAGGTGATCAGCCGTCCCGCGGCAGGCCCCGCGGTGTCAGCCGGTTGACGGCGATCATCTCCTCCGCGGCCAGCAGTGCGCCGTGGGCGCTGCGCCGGCCCATCACGACGCACAGGGTGTACGCGGCCTCCTCCAGCTCGCTGCGCACACGCGCGTCGTCGGGAGCCGCCATCGCGCGGCGGCGGGCGGCTCTCAGGTGGTTCACGTGCTCCCGCAGGGTGTCCGGGTGCGGCGGTGACCAGGGCCCGGGGGGAGGAGCGGGCAGGGTACGGGCCCGGGCGAGCGCGCGGTACAGCACGTCCTCGACGACGGGCGCGGCCGGTTCGCCGGCCCCTGCGGCGAGAACGGCTTCGGTCGCCTCCCGCACGTCCGTGCCGGCTCCGATCGCCACCTCGGCCAGGATCCGCCGTGCCTTGGCCGCGGTGCAGGGGACGAGGGCCATCAGCACCCCCGTGGCGCGGGAGGCGATGGCTCGTGGCTCGTGACTTTCCGGCGGCCCGGCCGGCGTCGCGGACGTCCTGGGCTGCTGCGCCGGGTGGTCCATCCGTCCGCTCCTCCGCGTGGCTCACCCTTCGGATCCGGGTGGGTCCTGCTGTGTAGCAGGCGGCACGTTGCACCGGGTCGCCCACACGCCCGTGCCACGGCCACAACCGCCCGATCCGGCCGTGCGCAGCGGCCCTGGTTGACCCCTCGCGTTGTCCTCTCGCCGGGTGTCCCGCTCACCGGTCCGGGGCGTCGTCCGCTCCCGCCCGCTGATCCCCGGAAGGGGCGACGGGCAGGCCCACGGGTGGGGCCGCGGGCCGGGGTGGCGACGGCCCCGCGCTCGCCGCGGGGTGCGCACGGAGGTAGGTGACCACCGTGTTGCCCACGGCCACGAGCGGGACGGCCACCACGGCCCCGCCGATTCCCGCGATGGTGCCGCCCGTGGCCACGGCCAGGACGACGGCCAGCGGGTGGACCCGCACCGCCCTGCCCAGGATGAACGGCTGGAGCACGTGCCCTTCGATCTGCTGCACCACGAGGACGACCATCAACGCCATCAGGGCGGTGAAGACCCCATCCGTGACGAGGGCGACCACGACCGCGAGTGCTCCGGAGACGAAGGCGCCCACGAGGGGCACGAAGGAGGACAGGAAGATCACCACGCCGATGGGAACGGCCAGCGGCACGCCGAGGAAGTAGATGCCCACGCCGATGAAGACCGCGTCGATCATCGCGACGATCATGGTGCCGCGCACGTAGGCGGTGAGCGTCCGCCAGGCGCGCGGGCCGGCGCCTGCGACCCCCGAGCGGGCCGCCGCGGGGACGAGCCGCAGGGTCCACTGCCAGATGCGCTTGCCGTCGTACAGCAGGAAGAGGGTGGCGAACATCGCCAGCAACAGTCCGGTGATCACCTCCACGAGGACGGTCACGCCCTGGAGGCCGGTGGAGGTGATCTCACTCGTACTGGAGCCGATGGTGTCGCTCAGCTTGTCCGCGACGGCGTTGATCTGTTGTTCCGTGACGTGCAGAGGACTGTCGATCAGCCATTGCTTGAGTTCACCGATGCCCTCCTGCACGCGGTCCGACAGGTTGCCGAGGTTGTCGAGCACCTGCCACACGACGAACCATCCGACCAGCCCGAGCATCACGAAGCCGCAGGTCGCGGTGAGCGCCGTCGCCGCGCCCCGGGACAGTCCGCTCCGGTGCAGCCGGGCGACCGTCGGCTGGAGCAGCGCGGTGACCAGGAGCGCGACGACGAAGGCGAGGGCGACCAGCCGTACCGCCCCGATGACCCGCATCAGCACCCAGACCGTCGCGGCGAGCACCAGGAACCGCCAGCCGGCCTCGGCGGCCACCCGTACCCCCCAGGGCACCGCGGCCGCCGGGTCCCGGGATCCGGCGTCGGACCCGTGCCGCGCCTCCGGCGTCACCGGTTCCTCCCAGGCCGCCGCGGCCTCCGCCTCACGTCGGGCGTGGAGGCGGGCTCGGCGCTCGCCGAGCCCCTCGGCGCCCTTCTTCACGCGCCCGAGCCATCCGCGCACTCGGGGCAGAGGTCGGACCACGTGGAGTCCTCCGAGTCGTTTCGTAGGAGAGCTCCCTCCAGGCTGGCCCGTCAGCTGCCCGGCGGCACCCCGGGGCCCCCCGAAGGAGGGCCCCGGGGTGGGTCTGTCAGGCCGGGTGTCCGGGGGCGATCGCCCTGACGTCGCCGTACCGGAGCAGAGCGGGCGTGTCCGGGAGGGCCGGGGAGACCTCGGTGGGCGCCAGGAGGAAGCCGACGTGGTCGCCCGCGTGGCCGCCGTGGTCGCCCCCGTCGATCCGTGCCTCGATCCGCCCCACGAACCATGCGGGCACACCGGCCAGCAACGGGACGCCGTCCGCGCTGACCGTCCACTCGGTCCGGTCGAACTTGTCCGTCCGGTCGCCCGTCTCACCCCCGAACAGCTCCGCCAGCGACCGCTGGTCGCGGCCGAGCACATGCACCGCGAGGTGGGAGGCCGTCCGTGCCACCCGGAAGGTGTGGTTGAGCGTGGACAGCCACACGATGAAGCGCGGCGGCCTGATCGAGCACTGCGAGGCGAAGCCGACGAGACAGCCGGCCCGCTGGTCCGAGCCCCCGGCCCCGCCCGCGGTCGTGACCACGTAGACGGGGCCGTCCAGGACTTCGGCGAAGGCGTCCAGTTCCGTTACCGCCACGGCCTCTCCTTCCGAGCTGTGCGGGCCCTCCCGAGTGGAAGGGACGGGAAGCGGGTACCCGCGTAAGAGGAGGCCCTACCATGCCCAGCTCTGACTGGCTCCTGACACCAGGAGAACGTGGCAATGCCGCCACCCGGCTGGAGCACCGCCGGGCGGACGGCGCGGCTTGGTCCGAGGGCAACGACGCCCGCCCGCTGGTCCACGGCGCACGGTACTTCCCCGAGCTGCTCTCGCGGATCCGGGCGATGCGCGCCGGCGACCTGCTCCTGTTCACCGACTGGCGCGGCGATCCCGACGAGCGGCTGGACGGAGCCGGTACGGAGATCGCGGCCGTGCTGGCCGCGGCGGCCGAGCGCGGTGTCATCGTCAAGGGCCTGCTGTGGCGTTCGCACCTGGACGGCTTGCGGTTCAGCGAGGAGGAGAACCGCTCCCTCAGCGAGCGGGTCGAAGCGGCGGGCGGTGAGTGCCTGCTCGACCTGCGCGTGCGGCCGGGCGGCTCGCACCACCAGAAGATGGTGGTCCTGCGGCATCCCGGCCGGCCCGACTGCGATGTCGCGTACGTCGGCGGGATCGACCTCTGCCACAACCGCAACGACGACGCCGACCACCGCGGCGACCCCCAATCCCTGCCCTTGGCGCCCGGCTACGGTCCGCACCCCCCGTGGCACGACGTCCAGCTGGCCCTGAGCGGGCCGGCCGTCGGCGATGTCGAAGCCGTCTTCCGCGAGCGCTGGGAGGATCCCGCGCCGCTCAGCCGCAGTCCGCTGATACGCCTGCGCGAACGGCTGGCGCGCGAGGACACCTTCGCGGACGGGCTGCCGCCGCAGGGACCCGATCCCCTGCCGTGCGGCACGCACGCCGTCCAAGTGCTGCGCACCTACCCGAACCGGCTGCTGCGCGGCTATCCCTTCGCCCCCGACGGCGAACGCAGCATCGCCCGGGGGTACCTGAAGGCACTGCGGCGGGCCCGGACGCTGATCTACCTGGAGGACCAGTACCTGTGGTCCCCGCGCGTCGTGGACTGCTTCGCCCGGGCCCTGCGCGAACATCCGCGGCTGCGGCTGGCCGCCGTCATACCCTCCGTCCCGGAGCAGGACGGCCTGCTCACCGGGCCCATGAACCTGATCGGACGGATCACCGCACTGGAGGAGCTGCACCGCGCCGGTGGGGACCGGGTCGCGGTGTACGGCGTGGAGAACCATGCCGGGACCCCCGTCTACGTGCACGCCAAGGTGTGCGTGATCGACGACGTCTGGGCCGCCATCGGGTCCGACAACGTCAATCTGCGGTCGTGGACGCACGACTCCGAGCTGAGCTGCGCCGTCCTCGACCTGAGCAGCGATCCGAGGCCGCCGCACGATCCGGGCGGGCTCGGGGACGGCGCCCGCCCGTTCGCGCGGGAGTTGCGCCTGGAGCTCATGCGCGAGCACCTCGACGCCGGGGACGGGGCGGGGGCGGGTGCGGACGCCCTGTGCGATCCGTCGACCGCGTTCGACCGCTTCCGCGAAGCCGCCGCGGCGCTGGACGCCTGGCACGCGGGCGGGCGCCGGGGGCCGCGCCCGCCCGGGCGCCTGCGCCGCTACGTCGCTCCGCACCTGCCCACCGTCCGGCGCCTGCTCGCCACCCCGCTGCACCACGCTCTGGTCGACCCCGAAGGCCGCCCGCTCGGAATGCGGCTCCGGAACGGGTTCTGACGCTAACGGGCTCTGCTCCGGGCTCCGCCGCGCTCAGGTCTTGAGCAGGCGGTTGAAGAAGGAGCGGTAGTGCTGCAGCGCCTGCCGCAGGTCCTCCGTCTCCACTTCCTCGCCCCGGCTCCACTGGGCCTCCAGCTCCTGCTTGTGCGCGGCGAAGGTGCCGGCCAGCGTCTGCATGACCTCGGCGACCAGAGCGTCCGCGGACCGGACCGCGTCCTGGGGGTCGTCGACGAAGCGGCCTTGAATGTCGGTCCACGCCTGACGGAACTCCTGGGATTCGGTGGCGCCGACGAGGGGCGCGGAGTCATCGTCGGCACCCTCTGCGGGCGCGTCCGCGCCGCCGGATGCGACCGTACGGTCCTCCGCCGCGGCCGGGACGTCCTCCCCGCCAACCTCGCTCCCGCTCCCCTCTTGGTCCCCGTAGCCCTCGCGGACATCGCGGACGTCGGGGTCCTGGGTGGCCTCTCCGGGGTACACCGGTGCCTGCTCCTCGTCCTCCGATGCCGGATGTGCGAGGTCTTCCGTGGTCAGGCCTGCCTGGGTGGGCCGGCCCTCCATGTCCGAAGTCTCCATGTCACCGGTTCCTTTCGTCCGTGAGCAGCTCCGTGAAGAGGGCGCGGTAGTGCACCATCGCTCCCCGGAGTTCCTCGGTGGTCGCCCGCCCGTCGGCGCTTCGTACCTTGACGTCGTGGGCGGAGCGGTAGTGGTCCAGCGTGCCCGCGTGTGCGACGGAGAGGTCGCGCACTTGTCCGCCGTACCCGTCGGTGGGGTAGCCGCGCTCCCGCATCAAGCGGGACACCAGCTCGTCCGCCTCGGCCACGGAGCCGTCGGGCCGGTCCACGAAGTGTTCCTGGACGGTGGTCCACTCGTCGGCGTACTGGCGGCGCCGCTCGGCCGGGAGTTCCTTGATCTCCAGCCGGTCGTGCCGCTGCTCGCGGGCGCGCAGTTCGCGTTCCGCGGCCAGGGCACCGCCCTTCTCCTCGACGGTCCGCTCGTACTCCGGCCCGAAGCGGTCGCGCAGGTGGCGCCGGCGCGCCAGCATGGCCAGGGTCAAGCTCAGCGCCACGACCACGACGGCCGCCGCGACGATGATCGCTATGAGTGTGCTTGTAGACATGTCCCGCCTCCATCAAGCGGTTCCGCGGCTCGTCGCCCTCTCGGCTACCCGCTCGGAGGAGAGGAAACCCCCGGAAAGGAGCGCATGTGCCGCGGCGCGTGCGGGGGCTCTGCCGGGAGCAGCTCCGGTACGTGTGACGACGTGAGCCCGGGTAGACGTACGGCATGAATGCGACAGAACACTGGAAACCGGGTGAGATCGTCCCGCAGAGCGGCATCTACGCCTGCGACTGCGGCAAGGAACACGTGTGGAGCAAGAGCACCGACGTCCGCGGGCACCGCTTCCCTCCCCTGCCCTTCGACTGCTCGGGCCGTTCGTGGACGCTGCGCACGCAGGCCCACCCTGACGGGGACTGACGGCTGCCGTGCGGCTGCGGACCAGCGATCCCCGCGCACCGGGATGGCGCCGCGTGCGCCACGGCCGCGGCTTCCGCTATCTGGACACGGAGGGCGCGCCGCTCTGCGAGACGGACCGGCAGCGCGTCCGTGCCCTCGTGATACCCCCGGCCTGGCAGGACGTCTGGATCTGCCCGTGGCCCAGCGGCCACCTCCAGGCCCTGGGGACGGACGCCGCCGGGCGTCGCCAGTACCTCTACCATCCGGCGTTCCGTGAAGAGCGCGACGCCGCCAAGCACGAGCACGTCCGTCGGGTGGCCCGCACGCTCCCGCGGCTGCGCGAACACGTGACGCGCGATCTCGACGGCCGCGGTCTGACCCGTGTCCGGGTGCTGGCCTGCCTGACCAGGCTGCTCGACCTGGGCTTCCTGAGGATCGGCGGCGACCGCTACGCCCGGGACAACGGGAGTTTCGGACTGACCACGCTGCTACGGGAGCACGTCGCCGCCTGCCGGAACGGCGAGATCCGGCTCGACTTCCCCGCCAAGTCCGGCAGGACGGTCACGCGCACGCTGGTGGACCGGCAGGCCCACGCCGTGATCCGCGCCCTGCTGCGGCGCAGGGATCCCGGGCCGAGGCTGTTCGCCTACTGGGAGCACGGGTCCTGGCACGACGTCCATGCCGAGGACCTGAACGACTACCTGCGGGAGCTCGCGGGACGGGAAGTGACGGCCAAGGACTTCCGGACCTGGTACGCCACCGTCCTGGCCGCAGTCGCCCTGGCGGTCTCCGAAAGCACCGCCGGCGCCTCCGATGCCCGGCGCGGCAGGGTCGTGGCGCGCGCCGTGCGCGAGGTCAGCGACTATCTCGGCAACACTCCCGCCGTCTGCCGCGCGTCGTACATCGACCCACGTGTCATCGAACTCTACGAAGCCGGGGAGACCATCGCGCCGGCCCTCGGCAAGCTCGGCGAGGACGGCCTGTTCGGCGAGCCGGCCACGCACGGCGCCGTTGAGCAGGCCGTCCTGGACCTCCTGGAGGCCGACCGCGAGTGACCGGCCGTGCGGGGCCGACCTCGAGGGACCCGTCCGGCGAGCTCAGACGCTCGGCCTTCGGGCCGGGGCGGGTGCGCCGGCAGGGGCCGAGCCGTTCGCGCCCGCGTGAACCTGCGGTCGGCCGACGGCGGACGGATCGGACGCGTGCCCGTCCGGCCCGAGGTGGTAGACGGCGAAGGCCCGGTCGATGACGGGCATGGCGACGTTCCGGACCCTGATGCCTCCCGCCGTCATCCCGTGCTCGGTGCCGAGGTGGGCGTGGCCGTGGACGGCCAGGTCGGCACCCTGCTCGTCCATCGCCTCGGCGAGCAGGTAGCTGCCGAGGAAGGGGTAGATCTCCCGCGGCTCGCCCGCCAGCGTGTCGGGTACGGGCGCGAAGTGCGTCAGAGCGATGCGCAGCGCGCAACCGGCTTCGCGGAGCTCGGCCAGTGCCCGCCCGAGGCCCTCCGCGCAGCCGCGGGTGTAGCGGATGAACGACTTCATCTCCGGTTCGCCGAACTCGCTGGCGCTGCGCCCGGCGAAGCCTCCGCAGAAGCCCTTGGTCCCCGCGACGCCGAGCTTCGTACCGGCGAGGTCGAGGGCGACGCCGCCGCCCTCCAGGACGTGCACGCCGGCCGCCCGCAGCTCTCCGGTGACGGCGTCCTGCAGGTCGCTCTGGTAGTCGTGGTTCCCGAGGACCGCGACGACGGGCACCGGCAGTCCGGCGACTTCCGCCGCCACCACCCGGGCCTCCGACGGCGTGCCGTGGCGGGTGAGGTCGCCCGCCAGCAGCAGCACGTCCGCGCAGTCCCCGAGGGTGTCGAACGCGGGCCGGAGCGTCCCGGCGCTGTCCGGGCCGAGGTGGATGTCCCCGACGGCCGCCACGCGGATCACGGCAACTCCTCGGAATGGTCGGGCGGCCGGGGGTGGCTCACGGTGAGGTCGTCGTACCAGTCGAGGCCCCTCAGCTCCTCCCCCGCCATGCGCAGGACGGCCGCCCTGCACTGCTCGTCGGGGACGCAGCCCCGGACGACGGCTCGGGAGCCGTGCGTGTCGACGCGTACGCCGAGCTCGGCGGTCTCCTCGCGCGCGAGCCGGTCGCGCAGGTGCTCGATGCGGTACTCGGTGATGCCGTCGGAGTTCACGTCGCCTCCTCTCTCCCGTCGGGCCCCGCGGGGCGGTCGATGACCTGGAGTCGCGCGAGCAGGTAGAGGAAAGCGTCCGAGAGCGGGCTTCCCCGGTGGTCGCGGTCGAGGCGCTCCCAGTCGATCTGTTCGCGCAGCATGCGGGCCATGGGCAGCAGGTCGCCGAAATCGCAGTAGTGCTCGCAGAGCGCCACGAGACGGCTCTCCATGAGGTCGGTGGGCGAGAGGACCGGCATCCACACCGAGTCCACCGCCTTGACGCACGCCCGGTCGAGCAGTTCCGTACTGACCGGACGCCGCGCCAGCTCGAAGATGAGGTCGATCTCCTCCCCGCCCGAGCTGCCTTTGACGAGCCAGTCCTCGGGGGCCCGGCGCATGGAGATGCCGCCGCCCTCCAAGGCCTCGACGGCCGCGTCGGCGTCCTCGGGCCGGACGCAGAAGTCCGTGTCGTGCTGGAACCGGGCCGGCAGGCCATGGGCGAAGGCGGCCACGCTGCCCGCGAGGGCGAAGGGCCTTCCGGTCTGCTTGAGCAGCGCCGCCACGTGCTTGGTCGTTTCCAGGATCGCCTGGGTGTGGTCCTCGGGCAGCGGAGCGTCGGGCGGAGCCGGGGGGCTCAGGCCGCCGGGAGCCGGCGGGCCCGCCGGAGCGGTGGTGGGAACCATGGTGCCCCTCTCGACCGGTGGAGGACGCGGATGCACGTGGAGCATCTAACCGCAGCGGACCGCCGCAAACCCACCCGTCCATCCGGGGCGGGTGCGGTGTGGGGGTACGGAAGGCGTGGAAGGGGTGGAAGGGGGCGAAGGGATTGCGCCGATGCGTTCCCGGTGCCTTCCCGAGCATTCCCGATGCATTCCCGATGCATTCCGTCGATGCATTCCCGCCGATGCACTTCTATCGAGAGGCCGCTCATGCACTTCACCCTTCGCAAGGACCTCGGGCTGCTCACCCTGCGCCTCGCGGCAGGCGGCGTGCTGATGGCACACGGCACGCAGAAGCTCTTCGGCTGGTTCGGCGGCGGCGGCATCGAGGGAACGGCCCGGGCGATGGAGCACATGGGCTTCAGCCCGGGCAGACCGAGCGCCATCGCCGCCGGGCTCGGCGAGGCGGGCGGCGGTGCCCTGCTGGCGCTGGGTCTCGCCACCCCGGCGGCGGGTGCCGCCGCCGCGGGTGCCATGGCAGGGGCCGTCTCCGTCCACGCTCCTGCCGGCTTCTTCGCCCAAGGGGGCGGCTTCGAGTACCCGGCCCTGCTCGGCTCCGTCGCTGCCTGCCTCGGCGTCACCGGGCCGGGGCGCATCTCCCTCGACCACGTCAGCCGGCACAGGCTCGACCGCCCCGCTGTCATCGGCGTGGCCTTCGCCCTCAGTGCGATGGCCGCCACCCTCGTCGTCCACCGGCGCATCGCCGCGATGGATCCCCCGGCCGGAGCCGACGAGGACTGAGCCGGCCCCGCGGCCGGGCTACGCGGGAAACGCCCGCGGTGGGGGTGGCCGGGGCGCGGCTCCGTCGCACACGCCCCGTGGCCCTGGTCTGCCCACACCCGGCCCCTTCACACCTTCGCCACAGCAGGCGCACCACCGACGCAACCCTCGGAACCGCGGCCCTACCGGGGGCCCGTAGCGGTGCGTAGACTCCACCCGCATGACGGCGGGGATGGGCGCATCGGTGCTGGTCGGACGGGATGCGGAGATTCGGGCCATGCGTTCCGCGCTGGCCCGGCCGCCCGCCGTGGTGCTGGTCGAGGGCGAGGCCGGGATCGGCAAGACGCGACTCGTGCGCGAAGTGCTCGCGCGGCGGCCCGACCGCGGGGCGCGGGTGCTGTCCGGAAGTTGTCCGCCGCTGCGCGAGCCGTTTCCGTACGGGCCGCTGTTCGATGTGCTGCGGACCCTGGCCCCCGCCGTCCCGGCCGGGCTCAGCCCGGTGTGCGGGGCGCTGCGGCCGTACTTGCCCGAACTCGCCGAGCGGCTGCCCCCGCCCTGCGAGCCGTTGCACGACCCGGCCGCCGCCACGCACCGGATCTTCCGTGCGGTGGGAGCGCTGCTGGCAGCCGCGTGTCCGGCCGTGCTCGTCGTCGAGGACCTCCACTGGGCCGACGACGGCACCCGCGACCTGATCCGGTTCCTGATCGAGGATCCGCCGCAGGGGCTCGCCACCGTGCTCACGTACCGCCGGGAGGACCTGCCCTCCCCCGGGCTGCCGTTGGGGCGTGCCTACCGGCGGGCGGCCGGTCACGAGTCCCTGCTGATGCGGCTGGAGGCGCTCGACGCGGGCGAGGTGCGCACCCTGGCCGCCGCGCTCACGGGCGGGCCCGTATCCGCACGGCTGGCCGGCGAATTGCACGAGCGCACCGCCGGAATCCCCTTCGTACTGGAGGAGTTCGTCCGTGGGCCGGGTCCTCCCACGGCCGTGCCCGCCCTGCTCCAGGAGGCGATGGCCGACCGGACCGCCGGTCTGGACGCGCCGGCCCTGGCCGTCGTCCACGCCGCCGCGGTGCTGCGCGATCCGGCGCAGGAGGCCCTGGTCACCGCCGTGGCGGGGCTCGACGAGGAGGCCGGGGCCGGGGCGGTGGGGGCCGCGCTGCGGGCCGGGGTGCTCCACGACTGGGGCGAGGACCGGTACGGGTTCCGCCACGGGCTGGCCCAACAGGCCGTGTACGAAGCCCTGCTGGGCCCCGAGCGGCGGCGCCTGCACCTGCGTGCCGTCACCGCTCTGGCCGCGCTGCCCGCGCCTCCGCTCGTACGGCTCGCCTACCACGCCCGGCAGGCCGGGGCCGTGGAGAAGTGGCGCCGTTACGCGGAGGACGCCGCCGAGCACGCCCGGGAGATCGGCGACACCGCGCTCGCCGTGGAACTCCTCGAGGGGCTCCTCGACGATCCGTCGCTGCCGCCCGAGGACTGCGCCCGCCTGGCCCTGCGGCTCAGCCGCGCGGCCACGATCGGGCTCACCCACCGCCGCACCGCCCGGCTGCTGCGCCGGGTGGTCGACGACGGCGGGGCGCTGCCCGACGCCGTGCGCGGGGACATCCGGCTGAACCTGGGGCTTCTGCTGAACAACCAGGCCGGCGACCACCGCCAGGGCCGGCTCGACACCGCCCGCGCCGTCGCCGAACTCCACGAACGGCCGGCCCGCGCCGCCCGGGGCATGGCGGGGCTCGCCATGCCGACCTGGGGCGGGGAACCGTACGCGGTCTACCAGGAGTGGATCGACCGCGCCGAGCGGATAGCCGCCTCGCACGGGGACGAGGCCCTGCGGCTCGCGGTGCGCGGCAACCACCTCGTCCTGCGGATGGCCCTCGGCGAGGGGGCGGTCCGCGGCGAAGCGGAGTCCCTGCTCGCCGCCGGCGCCGCGGACCGGGCGGGGCGCCTGGAGTTGGCGCGGATGTGCGGGAACCTCGCGGACGCCGCGGCCTGGCTGGGCAAGGACCCGGATGCCGAGCTGTTCCGCCGGGAGGGCGACCGCATCGCGGCCGCGTGCGGAGCCCCTTACCTGCGCGGGATCATCGACGCGACGGTGCTGCGCCTGGAGTGGACGCAGGGGCGCTGGGAGGGGCTCGGCGAGCGGGCCCGGCAGGTGTGGGAGGCGGCTCAGGGAGCTTCCGGGATCGAGTCGGAGGCGCGCCTCGTGCTGGGGCTCCTCGGCGCCGCGCACGGGGAGTGGGACGAGGCCCGGGAGCACCTCTCGGCGGCCGCCCTGGGCGATCCGGAGAACGCCGCCTCGCCCGTCCTGGCCGCCGCGGGCGCCGCGGCGGTACGGATCCACCTCGCGCGGGGTCAGGCCGGCGCGGCCTGCGCCGAGGCGGACCGGGGGCTCGCCCGCGTCCGGCACAAAGGGCTGTGGGGCTGGGCCGCCGAGCTGGCGGCGGCCGGCGTGGACGCGTACGTCCGGGCGGGCCGCTCCGCCGACGCGGCGCGGCTGACCCGCGAGTACGCCGAGGCCATCGCGGGACGCGACCACCCCTTGGCACTGGCCGCGCTGCCGTTGTGCCGGGCGGCCGTGGCCCGGTCCGCCGGACAGCCGCAGGAAGCGTCGGCGCACTACCGCCGGGCGGCTGCCGAGTTCGCCGCGCTGCGCCGGCCGCACAGCGCGGCCCAGGCCGTTGACGCGGCCCTGGAATGCGTACCGGATGCCGGTGAACTGGCTCTCCTCGCCGTCGAGTTCGAGCGCATCGGGGCCGTGCGGGAGGCCGCCCGGTGCCGCCGGCGGCTGCGCGGGAGCGGGCATGCGGCGACGGCCCGCCGCGGCCGGGGCGGATACGGCGAGGCGCTGTCGCCGCGGGAGGCGGACGTGGCCCGGCTGGTGGCCTCGGGCCGGACCAACCGGGAGATCGCCGAGCTGCTGTTCCTCTCGCCGCGCACGGTGGAGCAGCACGTGGCGAAGGTGTTGCGGAAGCTGAAGGTCAGCAGCCGTACGGAGGTACGTACTCCGTAGCGGCGGGGGCGCGGGCGGCGGCGAATAGGTACTCCTACGGACCCGGGTACGGATTGCCGGGCTCCCCCGGGTGTCACGAGGGTGGTCCCCGTGCCCCGGCCCCCACGCCGGGGCATCCAGGAACCCGATCAGTAGGAGCAGTTGGATGCGTGCACAGCGTGCGGCAAGAAGCACCCGGCTCGGGGCCATATGTCTCGGTGCCGCCACCGCGACCGTCCTCGGCCTGTTCGGCGCCGCCACCCAGGCCCATGCCGGACCCGCGGAGGGCCGGGTCCTCGGCGAGGGCGCGGCGGACACGGTGAGCGGCCGGTACCTCGTCGTCCTCGACGGCGCGCCCTCGCTGCGCGCCGCCGCCACCGCCGAGACCGCCGGGGAGGCGAAGAGCCTGACGGACCGGCACGGAGGGGCGGTCCGTCAGCTGTACACGGCCGCCCTCAAGGGCTTCTCCGTGAAGGCCACCCCGGAGCAGGCCCGCCGGCTCGCGGCCGCTCCGGGCGTGCGCTACGTCCAGGCCGACACCGTGTTCCGCGCCTCCGGGACCCAGCCCAATCCGCCCTCTTGGGGCATCGACCGCGTCGACGGAGCCAAGGACGGCTCCTACGCGTACCCGAACGACGGCAGCGGGGTGACCGCGTACATCGCGGACACCGGCCTGTACCGACAGCACTCGGACTTCGGCTCCCGCGCCTCCGCGGGCTACGACTTCATCGACAACGACGCGGACTCCGCCGACTGCCACGGGCACGGCACGCACGTCGCGGGGACCGTGGGCGGCAGCGCGCACGGCGTCGCGAAGAACGTCAAGCTGGTCGGGGTGCGCGTGCTCGACTGCCAGGGTTCCGGTTCCACGGAGCAGATCGCGGCCGGGATGGACTGGATCGCGAGGAACGCGAAGAAGCCTGCCGTCGTCAACATGTCCCTGGGCGGCAGCACCGACCGTGCGCTCGACGACGCCGTGGCCGGGGTCGTCAACGCGGGCGTGCCGGTGGCCGTCGCGGCGGGCAACGACAGCAAGGACGCGTGCAACACCAGCCCGGCGCGCCTGCCCGCGGCCATCACCCTCGGTTCCACCGACAGCAACGACGCCCGTTCCGGCTTCTCCAACTACGGTTCCTGCCTGGACCTGTTCGCCCCCGGCGGCTCCATCGTCTCCACCAAGATGGGCGGTGGCACCCAGACGATGAGCGGCACCTCGATGGCCACACCGCACACGGCCGGAGCGGCGGCGATCTACCTCTCGGCGCACGCCGACGCCACTCCGCAGCAGGTGCGCGACGCGCTGGTGGACAACGCGCAGTCGGGCGTGGTGACCGGGGCCGGCTCGGGCTCCCCCAACAAGTTCCTGAACGTGGCGAAGCTCGGCGCTCCCACCCAGCCCGGTGAGCCGGTCGCGGACTTCGCCGCCCAGTGCTCGGCATCGGCGGCTTCCTGCGCCTTCGACGCCTCGGCGTCCAAGGACCCTGACGGCTCGATCGCCTCGTACGCCTGGGAGTTCGGCGACGGTGCGAAGGGTGAGGGCGTCAAGCCGTCCCACGAGTACGCCGCCGCCGGGACCTACTCGGTCAAGCTGACCGTCACCGACGACTCCGGCCGCACCGCCACCGTCACCAAGCCCGTCACCGCCGGGACGACGCAGCCCCCGTCGGGCACCCCGCCGACCGCGGCGTTCTCGGTGTCCTGCTGGTACCAGGACTGCTCCTTCGACGCCTCGGCCTCGAAGGACTCCGACGGCTCGATCGCCTCGTACAAGTGGAAGTTCGGCGACTCCGCCACGGGCGCCGGCGCCACCGTCGCCCACCGCTACCCGGCCGGTCAGCGCGGCTACACCGCCGAGCTGACCGTGACCGACAACGCGGGCCTGACGGCGACCGCCTCGCGCCGCATCGACTGCTACGCCTTCGGCACCGGCCAGTCCCTCTGCTTCGCCTCCTGACCCTTCTCCACCCCACCCGCACGGCGGCCCGGCCCTCTCCCTCCCCGGGGAGGGCCGGGCCGCGCACGTCCTGGACGAACCGCCGGAGGCCGCCACTGCCCGTGGTGCTCGTGCAGGGTCCGCCACCGGCCCGGATGCCCCGTCCGTCCACGCGGAATCGAATCAAGGAGCGGAAACCCCTGTCTGACTCCGCCTCCGGATGGCAGGCTCTACTTCTCTGAGCGCCGTCCTGGGGGGGATCACACGTCATGGAACCGGGTACGGGCATGGGCCTGCGGGGCCGCAGCGGCATCCTGTCGCTGGTCGACTCGTGCCTGAAGGAGGACCCGGCGGCCGAGCGTCCCCTGACCATGCTCCTCGGCCCGGCCGGCAGCGGAGCCAGCGAGGCGCACAGCGCGCTGATGGAGCGCTTCGGACCCGACTACCCCTTCGCCTTCGTCAACTTCGGCGGGGCCCAGTCCCTGCTGCCGCGCTACGCCCTCGGGCTCCTGGCCCGCCAGCTGGAACGCAAGCTGCCCCGCTACGGCCGCTCCCACTTCCCCCTGCTCAGCCTCGGCCTGCTCGCCTCCGACCAGGAGCTGCGCATGCGCAGCCTCGCGGAGGGCCGCCGCGCGGTGCAGCGCCAGCTCGACCGGTTCCAGGAGGAGAACGAGGCCCGGCACGGGGACTACCTGGCCGCCTTCTTCGAAGTGGGGATGGGCGCGGTCGGCATGCCCGAAGGCGCCTCCACAGCCGCCCTCACCCTCTTCCAGGACGCCCTGCGGCGCGGCCGCCGCACCGTGCCCGGCCTGCTCGGCGGCCGCCTGGGCAGCCGGCTCACCGCAGGTGCCCACTGGTACGGACGCCACCCCGCGACCCGCAGCGCGGACCCCATGGAAGCCCTCGTGGAGCTCAACCTCTGGCGCCACGAGGGGGACGAGAACGAACAGGAGCGGCTCGACCTCGTCCTGTTCTCGGCCTTCCTGGAGGATCTCAGGCGCAACACCGCCCGCAACTTCATGCCCCGCTCCTACCTGCTGCTCCTGGACAACTCCCACACCGAATACGGCCGCCGCTTCCTCGACCTGTTACTGCGCTCCCGGCACGACCAGACCGTGGTTGCCGGGCACGCCAGCGACCCGCTGACCGTCGTCGCCAGCTCCAACCGCTGGCTGCCCCGCTGGGGTCCGGCCACCGGGGACTCCTGGCCCTGGCAGCTGCGCGGCCCCGACCGGGCCTCCCTGGCGGACTGGCACGCCCACCGGCCGACCCGCGACAGCGAGGACAGCTGGTGGTACCCGCTGCGGCTGCGCGACCTCAACCTGGACGAGGTGCGCATCCGGATAGAGCTCCAGCTCGGCGGCAACAGCGACCTGGCCCCGCTCACCCGCCTCACCCCCTTCGTACACCGGCTCACCGGCGGGCTGCCGCGCGCCGTCCACCAGGTGCTCGACGTACTGCGCCAGGCCGGGCCGCTCCCGGACTCCGGTCCGCAGCAGGACCGTTGGCTGCGCACCCTGCCCGACCGGCCGCTGCGTACCGGCGAGGCCACCGCCACCCTCGCCGACACGGCCCTCGGGCACCTCCTGCGCGATTTCGACGGGAACCAGCGCGCGGCCCTGGCCGAGTGCTCCGCCGCCCGGGACTTCTCCGTGGCCACGCGGCTGCTCAGCCCCGACGACTCCCTGTTCGGCGACATCCGGGCCCGCTGGCTGCTGACCGGGCCCGTCGCCGTGGTCCCCGTACTCCACCCTTGGCTGCGCCGGCTGCTCCTGTGGCGGCTGGCCGCGCGCCCCGACGGGTGGGACGCCGCCCACGAGCTCCTCGCGGAGCACTACCGCGGCGAGGGCAAGCCGGTGCCGGAGATGTACCACCAGCTCGCCCGCGGGCGGACCGAGGAGGTCACCGCCCACCTGACCCGGCGCTTCACCGCCGTACCGGCCGCTCAGTGGATCTCCGAGTTCGACGCGATCACCGCCGCTCCGAACCGGCTCCCGGCCGGCAGCGGGCCGCTGGAGCTCCTCGCCGGGCTCGTCCCGCGCCGGCCCGGACGCGTGATGGACACCGAGTCCGTGATCCACACCCTGGTGACCACCCGCTGGGTGTGGAGCGATCCGCTCGCCGACCCCGCCATGCGGCTGGGGGACCTGATCGCCGACGGCTACACCCAGCTGTCCCAACTGCGGAGGAACGACATCGTGGCCCTGTTCAACGAGGCCGAGCGGTACCGCCATTGGCGCGATCCACAGACCGCGGGCTGGGAGGGCTGAGCGCGTGGCCAGACTCGAATGGCCCCTGCACGTCGTACGCCGCGTCGCGCTGGCCGCCGCGGCGGCCGTCACTCTCGTCGCGGCGCTCTGGCTGGGTGTGGGATGGCTCCAGGAACGCGCGGCCCGGTGCGCCGACGGCGTCGTCCAACAGGGACGGGACGACGAGTGCGTCGGAGTGAGCGACGGCTCCTACGTCTTCGCGCCGCACCTGGACGCCGTCAGCGCGAAGATCGAGGAGGAGAACCGCCGGGTCCTCGCCAACGCCGACAAGGAACCGTACGTCACCGTCGCCTACTTCACCTCGTTCACCACCACCTCGGAGGACAGCAACTCGGCCGAGGGCGTCCGCCACGAACTCCAGGGCGCCCACCTCGCCCAGTACCGGCACAACCAGGGCGACTTGGCCGCCACGCCCAAGATCCGGCTGCTGATCGCCAACCCGGGCAGCAAGTCCGCGCAGTGGAAGCACACCGTCGACGAACTGATCGCCCGCAAGGACTCGCCGGACCGGCTCGTCGCGGTGGCCGGCCTCGGTCCCAGCACCAACGAGAACCTCGCGGCCATCAAGCGCTTCTCCGAGAACGGGATCGCCATGGTCGGCGCCACGCTGACCGCCTCCAACATCCAGGGCATCAACGGATTCGTCCGGATCGCCCCCACCAACGAGGACGAGGCGTACGCGGGAGCCGGCTACCTCAAACGGCGCGGAGTCTCCACCGGCGTCGTCATCCAGGACGTGGCGGCGGGAGACCTCTACGCCTCCACCCTGGGCACCGCCTTCACCAAGGCGTTCCAGGACGGCGGCGCGCACAAACTCGTCGCCGAGCGCATGACGTACGACTCCTCCGTCAGCAGCGCCTGGCAGAACGAGCTGCGCTACATGCCGGGCCAGTTGTGCCAGCAGCGCCCCCAGGTCGTCTACTTCGCCGGCCGCGGCCTGCACCTCACCCGCTTCCTCGACGCGCTCGCCAACCGCAGCTGCACCGACCAGCGGTTCACCGTGTTCACCGGGGACGACACCAGCAACCTGAACCCAGAGCAGCTGGCCCGCGCCGCCGCGACGGGCATCGAGGTGCTGTACACCGGCCTGGCCCACCCCGACATGTACCGCGCGGCGCCACAGGCGGTGTCCGCGCCCTCCGCGAAGAACTTCCAGCCGGGCGGGCTGCTGGAAGAGTGGTTCCCGCACGACCCCCGTGAGGACGGCGGGGCCCTGATGGGCCACGACGCGGTGCTCGCCGCCGCCCACGGCATCCAGATGGCCGCCCGCTGGCAGGGCCAGGTCGTCGGCGACGCGGTGGCCCGGATGTTCCACCAGATGGACGGCACCCAGCAGGTGGCCGGTGCCAGCGGGTTCATCTCCTTCCAGAACAACGGCAATCCCCGCAACAAGGCCGTCCCGATCCTCCGCCTCAACGCCAAGGGCCAGGTGGAGTTCGTCGAGGTCTCCGCGGCGGAGGGCAAACCACCGCAGGAACAATGACGCGGCCGGCCGCGCGGCACCCCGCCCGCCGCCTATATCCGCGCGGCTGCGAACGAAACCCCCGAGCAGCCGACGAAGACATCACATTCAAGTGGAAAACATGAGACAGGACAAAGACGTTATCTGCTCGTTATGAAACCGGGGGTGGGGTGGAAATGTCGGCATTTTCCATAGAAGACCGGGCTCATTGCCGGCACTTTCACCGCCCCGTGGAGGGGTTTCCACCTATCACGAACAGCACCCGCCGCGTAACCCCTCAGGGCCGTGCAATCTCGTCCAAGCATCGGTAGCTTCGGCCCGCATGACTGCTCATGCAGAACTGGCCCATTACCGGAAGACCCCGCCCCCCGCCCCGACCACCTCGACGACGCACATCGACCGCCCCCGCCGAAGCGACGGCCGCCTGCTGTGGCGCCTCGCCCGCGACTCCGGGTCCCTGGACCTCAACTCGCCCTACAGCTACCTCCTCTGGTGCCGTGACTTCGCCGGCACGTCCGCCGTGGCCCGCGACCCGTCCGGGCGCGCCGTCGGATTCGTCAGCGGATACCTGCGGCCCGACAGCCCCGGCACCCTGCTCGTCTGGCAGATCGCCGTCGACGCATCCGTCCGGGGCCTGGGTGTCGCCGGGGAGCTGCTCGACGGCCTCTCCGCCCGGGTGGCGGCGGAGCACGGCCTGAGCGCCCTCGAGGCCACCATCTCCCCCGGAAACCTCGCGTCGGAGCGACTGTTCGCCTCGTACGCCGCGCGGCACGGCGCCACGCTCACGCGCGAAGTGCTGTTCACCCCGGAGGAGTTCCCGGACCGCGGGTACGCCCCGGAGGTCCTGCACCGCATCGGGCCGCTCCACTTCTGATGCCGGCCCGCACACCCCGTACCGAGCCAGCCCGCACCGAACCCCCGCACGTAACACCCCCCGTTCATTGGAGAGTTGCCTTGACCATGACCGAGCCGGTCCTGTCCGTCTTCGAGACCATGGAGTCCGAGGTGCGCAGCTACTGCCGCGCCTGGCCCGTCGTCTTCGAGCGCGCCACGGGAAGCCGGCTGTACGACGAACACGGCAGCGGCTACCTGGACTTCTTCGCGGGCGCCGGATCCCTGAACTACGGCCACAACAATCCCGTCCTGAAGCGGGCGCTGCTCGACTACCTGGAGCGGGACGGCATCACGCACGGGCTCGACATGTCGACGACGGCCAAGAGGGCCTTCCTCGAGACCTTCCGGTCCCACGTCCTCGAACCCCGCGCACTGAACTACAAGGTGATGTTCCCCGGACCCACCGGGACCAACGCCGTCGAAGCGGCACTCAAGCTCGCTCGGAAGGCCAAGGGCCGCGAGTCGGTCGTGTCCTTCACCAACGCCTTCCACGGCATGTCGCTCGGCTCCCTCGCCGTGACGGGGAACGCCTTCAAACGGGCCGGCGCCGGCATCCCCCTGGTCCACGGCACCCCGATGCCGTTCGACAACTACCTCGGAGGCCGGGTCCCCGACTTCCTGTGGTTCGAGCGCCTGCTGGAGGACCGGGGCTCCGGCCTCAACCACCCGGCGGCGGTCATCGTCGAGACGATCCAGGGCGAAGGCGGGATCAACGTGGCGCGCGCGGAATGGCTGCGCGCCCTCGCGGACCTGTGCCGCCGCCGCGACATGCTGCTGATCGTCGACGACATCCAGATGGGCTGCGGCCGGACCGGCGAGTTCTTCTCCTTCGAGGAGGCGGGCATCACCCCCGACATCGTCACGCTGTCGAAGTCCATCAGCGGCTACGGACTCCCCATGTCCCTGTGCCTGTTCAAGCCCGAACTGGACCTGTGGGAGCCGGGCGAGCACAACGGCACCTTCCGCGGCAACAATCCGGCCTTCGTCACCGCGACGGCGGCCCTCGAGACCTACTGGGGCGACGGCGTCCTGCGCGAGCGGACCCTCGTCCAGGGCGGGCACATCGAGGGTGCGCTGCGCGAGCTGTGTGCCGAACACGGCCGGCTGGGTGCGACGTACCGGGGCCGCGGACTGGTCTGGGGCATCGAGTTCACCCAGAAGGAGCGTGCGGCACGGGTGTGCCGGAGGGCTTTCGAGCACGGCCTCCTCGTCGAGACCTCGGGCCCCGAGGGCGAGGTCGTGAAGCTGCTCCCGCCGCTCACCGTCACCGGCGACGAACTCGACGAGGGACTCGACATCCTCGCCCGCTCCGTCCGCGAAACCGTCTGACCGGCACCCGTCACACACCACGAAGGGCACCATCATGATCGTCCGCTCGTTCCGGGACATCGAGGAAACCGACCGCCACGTCAGGGCGGCATCCGGGACCTGGGAGAGCAAGCGCATCGTCCTGGCCAAGGAACGCGTCGGCTTCTCCCTGCACGAGACCGTCCTGTACGCCGGCACCGAGACGTCCATGTGGTACGCGAACCACGTGGAGGCCGTGGTCTGCACGGAGGGAGAGGCCGAGCTCACGGACGAGGAGACGGGTCTGACGTACACGATCACGCCCGGAACCATGTACCTCCTCGACGGCCACGAGCGGCACACCCTGCGCGTGAAGCACGAGTTCCGCTGCCTGTGCGTCTTCAACCCGCCCGTGACCGGGCGGGAGGACCACGACGAGAACGGCGTGTACCCACTGCTCACCGAGCCCGAGCCCGAGCCCGGAGCCGGGCCCGCAGCCGGGCCCGCAGCCCGACCCGGAGCCGGACCCGACCACAGCTGAGTTGCGGAAACGCACAGAGAGGAGAGGCAGGCACCACCATGACCCACGCATCCACCCGCACCGCGAACGACCTGTATCCGACCCGGGGCTCCGAGGAGGTGCTCACCGGCCGCGCGGACCCCGTCGTCTGGTCCGAGCCCGGCACTCCGGGCCCCATATGGGCCCACGAGCTGGAGAGCTACGAACGCGACGGCTTCCTGTCCGTAGACGAACTCATCACGCCCGACGAGACGGACGTGTACCGGACCGAGATGGACCGGCTGCTCCGTGACCCATCGACGCTCGCCGACGAGCGGTCCATCGTGGAGCCGAAGTCCCGGGAAGTGCGCTCCGTCTTCGAAGTCCACCGGATCAGCGAGGTGTTCGCTGCCCTCGCCTCCGATCCGCGCGTCGTGGGGCGCGCCCGGCAGATCCTCGGCGCCGAGGTGTACGTGCACCAGTCCCGGATCAACGTCAAGCCGGGTTTCGGCGCCAGCGGCTTCTACTGGCACTCCGACTTCGAGACCTGGCACGCCGAGGACGGTCTGCCGCACATGCGCACCGTGTCGGTGTCCATCGCGCTGACGCCGAACTACGCCACCAACGGCGGCCTGATGATCATGCCCGGCTCCCACCGGAGCTTCCTGGGCTGCGCGGGAGCGACGCCGGAGGACAACTACAAGAAGTCCCTCCAGATGCAGGATGCGGGCACCCCTTCGGACGAGGCACTGACCAAGTTCGCCTCGGCCTGCGGCATCAAGATCTTCACCGGCAAGGCGGGCTCGGCCACCTGGTTCGACTGCAACGCGATGCACGGCTCGGGCGACAACATCACGCCCTACCCGCGCAGCAACGTGTTCCTCGTCTTCAACAGCGTCGAGAACCGCCCGTCGAAGCCCTTCGCCGCCCCCGTGCGCCGCCCCGGTTACATCGCCGCGCGGGACTTCACCCCCGTACGCTGACGCGCCCGACGGCCCGATCCGCCCGACCCGACCCGGCACCCGCTGTGGCGGGTCGGGCAGCCCTTCGCCGCGCCGGACGGCGAAGGGGTCGCGCCGCGGCCAGGGCGGCGCCGCCCTGGCCCGTACCGGGACCTCACCGCTCACCGATCGGTGATTCTGGCGCTCGGTCACGGGCGTCCGGAGATCGACGCGGTCTGGCCTCCGAACGGCCCAACGTGCGGACGGGGCACCGGAATGCCCGGGCGATGATGCCGAGACGTCACCACGGTGACAACCATGCCAACCGCCCGGTTGCGAGAATCCGTCCCCCGACCGGACCGGCCCTCATGCGACGCTCAGCGCATCCTGCTGGTTGACCCACGCGTAGAGCACGTCGCCGTCCATGTACGCGTAGTACGGGCCGCAGCGCGCGGTGGCCTTCGTCGCGGCGTCCTTCGGGAACCAGTCCGCCTTGACCTTCTCCGGCACGATCGGGTTCGTCTCCGGCTTGCCCGCCGTGCAGCCCGCCGGGAGCGAGGCCGACGGCAGCGTCGCCTTCAGCTTCCGTTCGTCACTCGTCGTCTTCCACGCCCACGTGATGTCCTCGGCCTCGTCCGGGAGCCACCTCGGCATCGTCTGGCGGGCGCCCTTCCCCGCGGCGCCCGTGCTGTAGGTGTCCGCCTTTTCGTGCCTGCCGTCCAGGAACTGCTTCGCGACATACACGGCCACGGGCGCGGCCACGGCCAGCACCACCAGGGTTCCGACGAAGACGAGGACGATAGTGCGGGCGCGCTGGGCCATGGGGGAGCTCTCGGATTCACCGCGCATCCCGTGCGGATGCGAACTGATTCAATTCTCGGCGCCCGCTACTCCCGGCGCATGAACCCCGGGACCGAATCCGAAGTACGACTCCCGGACCATGGAAAGCGATTCGCTTCATACCAGAGTCCCAGGCCTCCCAGCCGCGCATCAGGGTTCAATCCAGTCCAGTCCATAAATGCGAGAATTCCACCACACACTCCGGCCTCCTTTCGTACGACCCAATCACTCTGAGCATCATTGAGCTTCTTCGATGTGGCCACCGATCGGGTAACGGTCCGTGAAGCGAAACGAGCGAGGCCCCCGGGCTGTTGATCGAGATGTCTGACGTCTCAATTACGTTGATTCAGCTTTTTACGGACCCAACCAGAACGGGCCACTTCCCCCGTTCCGGTTGGGGAGTTCTCGTGTATCAGGCGGCTGCTTTCGTCCCGATGGCGCTAACGTCGTGCTGCTCCTACGTACGTGTTCCGCACCCAGAACCGACGACGCAAGGGGAATCGATTCCATGACCGTCACAGCAGCACGCCGCACCATGTCACCGCGTCGCTCCGCCGCCCGCACGGCGGCCGTGGCGGCCCTGTCCGCCGCCGCGCTCCTCGGCGGCGGCCTCACGGCCCAGGCCGCCGCACCCGCCCGCACTACGGGCGCGGCCGTGGAGCTCGCGCCGGCCGGTGCGCTCGCCACCCGGTGCTACTACAAGGTCAACGCCAGCGGCGGTCTGCTGATCCGCAGCGGTCCCGGCACCAGCTACTCGGTCGTCGGGTCCTACGCAAACGGCTCCACGATCCTCGCGTCGGCGTCCACCACCAACGGCTTCCGCAACGTGGGCACCAACCGCTGGGTCTCCTCGGCGTACACCGTCCGCATCGTCAACCTTCCCTGCGAGTCCTGACAGGGACCCTCGCCGAGGACACCGCTCCCCAGCCCTTCAACAGGCCGCCGGCCGCCGGGAATCCCTCCGGCGGCCGGCGGCCTGTCCGCTGCCTTCGACCGGCCTCCGGCGCCAGGGCACGGTTGCGGGTCTTGTCAGGGGGGGGCAGTTCCTGCAGGGGCCCGCGTTTGATGCCCGTGGTCAGCCACGGACCGGCGCCCTGGTAGTGCCACCATCGCGCGCTGGGACGGACGGAGCTTGCAGCGCCGGTCGCCCTCACGGGTGACGATCAGCATGGTGAGCCACTCCACGAGTGCGTGCGGCAGGTCGATTGCGGCCGGATGGACGACCAACGAGCCCCCCGAGCACCGTAATTGAGACGTCGGACATCTTGATCAACAGCCCGGGGGCCTCGCTCGTTTCGCTTCACGGACCGTCACCCGATCGGTGGCCACATCGAAGAAGCTCATTGACCCCGCGCAGCGCCGTCCTCCCGGAGGAGTTCTTCGTGCGGTCCGGGTGACGGCCCGGCACCGAGGCGCTCGACTCCGCACGCAGCTCTCCGCGGGTGGGCGGCCGTGCGACACGCCGGTTTCCGCCCCGTGGGGCATGAGCTCCTCCCGGCGCGCCATGGACCATGATCAATTCAGGTCCACTATGCGCCTATGAGGAGGGATTCATCCCATCATGCCCCTGATCACGTTCACCGAGATACGACCGGACACGAACTGCCCCTGCCCCGGCTGCCGATCCGAGCGCCGATCCGCCGTCGCCCGGCACGCTCCGCGCGGACGGGTCCGCGCCATGGCCGTGGCCACGGTCGCCGGAGCCTGCGGCCTGGCCGTGCTGCCCGGGCCCGGCGCCACCGCTCAAGCCGTGGAAACGGGGCGCTCGCCCTTTCCCGACGGCGCGCACTCCACCCCGCAGGGCCCGGCCGGCCCGCTCGCGCGTCCTGCGGCCACGCGCCTGGCCGCGCCGGGAGCCACCACCACCCGGGCCGAGATCATGCGCCGCGCCCAGCAGTGGGTGGACGCCAAGGTTCCGTACAGCATGTACGCCTACCGGAACGGCTACCGGACGGACTGCTCCGGCTTCGTGTCGATGGCCTGGGGCCTAGGTTCCAACCAGTGGACCGGTAGTCTGGACCAGTACGCGCAGCGCATCTCCAAGTCCGAGCTGCAACCCGGTGACATGCTGCTGTTCCACAACCCCGCGGACCCCGGCGCAGGCTCGCACGTGGTGCTCTTCGGGGGCTGGGCCGACTCGGGCCGGACCCAGTACACCGCCTACGAGCAGACCCGCCCGCACACCCTGAAGCGCACCACCCCGTACGCGTACTGGAACAACTCCGCGCGCTACGTGGCCTACCGCTACACGGGCTTGCGCCAGGGCGGTGGCGACGAGGGCTCCGGCTCCTTCCCCGGAGCGCAGGCCTTCGGCCCGGGTGCGAACAACGCGCACGTCACCCGGCTCGGCACGATGCTCGCGGCGCGCGGCGGTGGGCGTTACTACGCCTCCGGCCCGGGGCCCGTGTGGAGCTCTGCGGACCGGGCCGCGACCAAGGCCTTCCAGGAGGCTCAGGGGTGGCGCGGCGCCGAGGCGGACGGCGTCCCCGGTCCGGCCACCTGGACCCTGCTGACAGGTGGCGGAGGACGGGACATCGCCTCCGGTAGCGGCGGATCGACGACCGGCCCGGCCTTCCCCGGCCGGCAGCACTTCCGCCCCGGACAGTCCAACGGCCACGTGGCCGAGCTGGGCCGCCGGCTCGTGGCGTGCGGGTACGGGCAGCACTACTCCGAGGGCCCGGGACCCCGTTGGTCCGAGAGCGACCGGCGCAACGTGGAGGCCTTCCAGCGGGCGCAGGGCTGGAGCGGTGCGGATGCGGACGGCTACCCGGGCCCGGAAACCTGGCGCCGGCTCTTCGCTTAGCACCCGAGCCGCCCCGGCGACGGCCGCGGCACGGCGGGACGTACCGACCGGCGCCACGGTGCGGGCCGGTCGGTACGTCGGGGCGGCCGACGGGACCGGTGGCGGCCGGGTCGATGCCCCCAGCCTCGCGGCCGGAGCGCCCTTACGACCGGAGCGCCCTCGTGGCCCGTGACGTCACGGGCGCACGGTGCCGACGCCGCCGCCACCACGGGACGACAGCGCATGGCCGGCCACACCCGGACAACCGCCCTGACCTGCTCCTCGACCTCCTGATCGGCAGCGGGCGGACCAGGAGCATTCCGGCACGGCGAATCGGCCTGCTGGCTGATCCCCCCCTGGGAGTTGGCGTGTTGACGACCCATCAGAGGCCATCATACTCGCGGAGGTTTGGGTGGACGTCGGTACAGATCGGCCGCACAGGACGACCGATTCCGGGCCGTGGACGGCCCTTGACGGTGAATGGGCGTTGTGCGAATCTCTCGACAGGTCTGGACCAATTGTCTAGCTAGGGCGGGGGCCCGAGCTACCTGACACCCCGGGTAATCCCGGGGCGTCCGGCGGTCCTGACCGCTCACGGCCGTCGGCCGGTCCCCGGGGGAGGACCGGACGCCACCGAGCGGTCGGCATCTCATCGAACTCGCTCGTCCCGGACTGCCACTGGGCGCTTATGCCCCGACCTGCAGGCAGCTCGCACCCGTGCCCCGTTCCGCGTCCGCACGTTCACCCGTGCCGCTCCTCCGCCCTGCTCCGACGTCCTAAGTGAGCCGCCGAATGTCCGAAGTCCTCCCCCTGCCCGACCGCACCCCGGCCACCCCGGCCACCCCGGCCCAGCAGGGCGTCTGGCTGACCGATCGGCTGGGACTGGCCCGCGAGGCGTTCCACATGCCGGTGCGGATCTCCTTCGACCGGATCGACGGGGCGGCACTGGTCCGCGCCGTGGACGCGGTCATCAGGCGCCATCCGGCTCTTGGCGCCCGGCTGGTGGAGCGTGACGGCCGGGTCTGGCAGGAACCCGCGACGCGCCGGCCCGAACTGGTGCAGCTCGGAGCTCCCGCGGACGAGGCCGACTTGGAGAAGCGACTGGAGGAAGAGATCGGCCGTCCGTTCGCCCTGGAGACCGGCCCGCTCAGCCGCTTCACCCTGTACCAGCGCGCCGACGGCAGCGCCGAACTGCTGGTCACCGCCCACCACTCGGTCTTCGACGGCAATTCCAAGGACGTCCTGGCCCGGGACCTCGCAGCCGCGTACGGTTCGTCGTCGCCCCTGCCCGTGACCACCGCACCGGCCGCACTGGCCGCCCCGGCCGCGCCGACCCCGGATGCGGGCACCGTACGGAGAGCTGCCGCGTGGTACGGCCCGCGTTGGGCCGCCGCCACCGACCCGGTCCTGCCCGGCGTATCGCGCATCCCGACCTCCGCCGGTGCCGGTGAGGCGGTCGAGTGGCGGCTCGACGGCGCCGAGGCGCACGAGTTGGCCGCCGCAGCCGCCCTCAGCGGCACCACCGTGTTCGAGTTCCTGCTCGCGGCACTGCACGGGCTGCTCCGCCGCTACGGCGGCGAGGCGGTTCCGGTGTCCGTCCCGCTGTCCACCCGTACGCCTGAACTCGAGTCGGAAATAGGGCTCTTCGTCAATGAACTGCCCGTCCACGCGCCTGCGGCCGATGCGTCACAGTCCTTCACCGCTTTCGCCGCCGGCGTCCGGGCCGAGCTGCGGGCCGGCTACCCGTACCGCAGCGTGCCCTTCGGCACGGCCGTCACCGGACTGGGCCCCCGCGTCGGCCTGACCGCGGTCTCGCTCGGCTACCGCCGCCGCGGCCCGGACCCGGACTTCGCCGACACGGGTGCCCGGATCGCCTGGACCGTGCACAACCGTACGGCCCGCAACACCCTCCACCTCCAGATCGTCGAAGCCCCCGAGACCCACGGCATCCTGGGCGGCGGCATCGACTTCGGCCTCCAGTACGACCCGGACGTGCTCGCCCCGGACGCCGCCCGGCGCATCGCCGGGCACTACAGCACCCTGCTCGCCGCCGCGGTCGCCGCGCCGGGCATGCGGCTGGTGGACCTGCCGCTGCTGGACGCCGCCGAACTCCGGGCCGTCACGACCGCGCCGAACGCCACCGATCGGCCCTACCCGTCCGACCGGACCGTCCTCGACCTGGTCCGCGCCCAGGCCGCGGCCACCCCCGAGGCGATCGCGGTCAGCGCTGCCGACCGCCACCTCGGCTACCGCGAACTATGCGCTCGCGTAGACCAGTTGGCCGCAATACTGCGCGCCGACGGGGTCAGACCCGGCGACCTGGTCGCCCTCCACCTCAACCGCACCGCCGACCTGCCCGCCGCACTGCTCGCCGTCCTCGCGACCGGCGCGTCGTACCTGCCGCTGGACCCCGGCTACCCGGCCGAGCGCCTCGCCCTCGTCCTGCGCGACTCCGGAGCAGTCCTGCTGCTCGCCGACCGCGAGCCTTCGCCGGCCGTCGTCGCCGCCGCCCCCGCGGTCCTACGGCTCCCGGAGCCGTCGGCGCAGGACCCGGCCGAGGCCGCCACCGGGACCGCTCCCGACGCCACCGCCGACGACTCCCCCGGTCCGGACGACGTCGCGTACGTCCTCTACACCTCCGGCTCCACGGGCCGTCCCAAGGGCGTCTCGGTCGGCCACCGCGCGTTGGTCAACCTGCTCAGCTCCTTCGCCGACCGGCTCGGCTCCGGCCCTCAGCACGCCTGGCTCGGCTTGACCTCCCTCTCGTTCGACATCTCGGCGCTGGAGCTCTACCTGCCGCTGACCACCGGCGGCCGCCTGGTACTCGCCCAGGACGGGCTCGCCGTAGACGGCCCGGGCCTGCTCGCACTGATCGGCACCGAGGGTGTCACCCACGTCCAGGCCACCCCGTCCGGATGGCGGGTGATGCTCACCGCGGGGACCGGCGCCGACGCCTCGGCCGCCGACGCACTGGCCCCCGACGCATTGGCCGCCGTCACCGGCCTGGCCGGCGGCGAGGCGCTGCCGCTGCCGCTCGCCCGCGAACTGCGCGCGCGCACCGCCCGGCTGTTCAACGTGTACGGGCCCACCGAGACCACCGTCTGGTCCACCTGCTCCGAACTCCCCGCCGAGCCGGAACGGGTCGGGATCGGCCGCCCGATCGCCAACACCCAGACCTACATCGTCGACGAGCAGCTGAACCCCACCCCGCTCGGCATCCCCGGAGAGCTGCTGATCGGCGGGGACGGCGTCGCTCACGGCTACCTCGGCCGACCCGAACTCACCACCGAGCGCTTCGTGCCGAGCCCGTTCGGCCCGCCCGGGGCCCTGCTCTACCGGACCGGGGACCGCGCCGTGTGGACGCCCGACGGCGAACTCGACTTCCTCGGCCGGATCGACGACCAGGTCAAGATCCGCGGCCACCGGATCGAACTCGCTGAGATCGAGTCCGCTCTGCTGGAGCACCCGGCCCTCGCCCAGGCCGCCGTTGCCGTGCGTACCGGGGAGGACGGGGAACCCTTCCTGGCCGGCTACCTGGTCCCGGCCGACGGCGCCCGGCCGGCCGGCCCCACCGACCTGCGCGACCACCTGATGCGCACGCTGCCGGCCGCGATGGTCCCGCAGCGCTGGCTCACCGTGGAGCGCCTGCCGCTCACCCCGAACGGCAAGCTGGACCGGCGGGCCCTGCCGGTACCGCCGCGCGAGGCTCCGGCGCCACACGCCGCCGATACCAGCGACGCAGGCACAGGCGCAGACGCAGGCGCAGGCGCAGGCGCAGGCGACGAGACGACCGAAACGGTCCGCCGCATCTGGGCCGAGGTGCTGAACCTGCCCGATGTCGGCCCCGAGGACGACCTGTTCGACCTCGGCGGGCATTCACTGACGGTGATCCGGATCGCCTCCCGGATCCGTGACGCCTTCGGTGTGGAGCTGGACTTCGACGTCTTCTTCGACGTCCCGACCCCGGCCGGCATCGCCGCCGCCGTCCGCGAGCGCCAGTAGGCCCTGTACCCGGTACCCGGTACCCGGGCACAGGCCGCTCGGCCCGTGCCCGGACCCGCCGCGTCCGCACCCTCCGACTCCCCCGCCGAACGCCCGAACAGGAACTCGATGACGGATACCCAGGACCTGCCCGCCGACTGGTCCGCAGCCAAGCGCGCCCTCCTCAGCAAGCGGCTGCGCGGCGCCGCGGCCCCCGCCCGGGTGGTGGCCCCCCGCCCGCCGGACACCGCACCGCCGCTCTCCAGCGGCCAGGAACGGCTCTGGTTCATGGACCAGTTCGCTCCCGGCTCCACGGCCTACACCCTGGCACCGGCCCGCCGGCTCCGAGGCCCCTTCGACCGGGCCGCGCTGGACGCCGCGCTGACCGATCTGGTCGCCCGGCACGAGAGCCTGCGGATGACCTTCCGCACCACCGAGGCCGGCACCGCCGAGGTCCGGGTCGCCGAGCCCGCACCGTTCGCGGCCCAGCACGTGGACGCCGCCGCGGCCCCGGACCCGCAGGCGCGCGCCGCCACCGAACTCGGCGCGCTGATCGCCGAACCCTTCGACCTCCAGTCCGGTCCGCTGCTGCGCGCCCTGGTGGTCCGGATCGCCGAGGACGATCACGTACTCGCCCTGGTGATGCACCACATCATCTGCGACGGCTGGTCCATCGACCTCCTCAACCGCGAGCTCGACCTCCGCTACGCCCACCACGCCCACGGCAGCCCGGGTGACCTACCCTCTCTCCCCGTCCAGTTCGGGGACTACGCGGCCTGGCAGCGGTACAGTCTGGAGAGCGGCCGGCTCGCCGCCTCCCGCGCGCACTGGCGCAGCGAGCTCGACGGCGTCCCGGCCCTGGAGCTGCCCTCCGACCGACCCCGCCCGCCGCTGTTCACCTTCGACGGGGCCGCGACCGAGTTTCATTGGAGCGCCGAACTCTCGTGTCAGATCGGCGAGTTGGCGCGCGCGTACGGCGCCTCCACGTACATGGTGCTGATGGCCGCCTTCCAGGCCCTGCTGGGCCGGCACGCCGGCCAGCGCGACTTCGCCGTCGGCTCCGCCGTCGCCGGCCGCATCCACCATGAACTCGAAGGCGTCGTCGGTGCGTTCGTCAACATGCTGCCGATCCGCGCCCGGCTCTCCGCCGACCTCGACTTCGGCCGGCTGATCAGCCGGGTCCGCGAGACCACGCTCGACGCGTACGCCCACCAGGAGGTGCCGTTCGAGCAGATGGTCAGCGATCTCGCGGTGGAACGCGACGTCAGCCGCACCGCCGTCTTCCAGACCACCTTCGCCTTCCAGAACTACGGCGACCGCGCCACCGGCCCCGCCGCGGGCCTGGCCTCCGAGGGCTTCGGCTACGAGGCCACCACCACCCACGCCGACCTCGCCCTCTACATGCGCGAGGAGCCGGACGGCGGCCTCTACGGTCTGTTCACCTACCGCACGGACCTTTTCGACGCCGCCACGATCGAGCGCCTCGCCGAGCGGTTCGAGTTGCTGACCGCGGCCGGCGTCGCCGACCCCGCTCTGCCGGTCGACCGGCTCCCGCTGCTCGGCACGGCCGAGCGGACGGCCGTACTGGAGACATGGGCCGTCGGTCCCGCGCTCCCGGACGGCGGTCCCGCCACGCTGACCCAGGCGCTGTCCCAGGCGGCGGCCCGGACGCCGGAGGCGCCCGCGCTGGTCTTCGAGGACCGCACGCTGACCTACGGCGACCTCGACCGGCGCGCCAATGCCATGGCCCGGCGCCTACGGGCGCTGGGCGTCGGTGCGGACGACCGGGTGGCCGTATGCCTGGAGCAGTCCGCCGAGCTGGCCGTCGCCCTGGTCGCCGTACTCAAGGCCGGCGGCGGCTACCTGCCGCTCGACCCCGAGCAGCCCCCTGCCCGGCTCGCCCACCTGGTCGCCGATGCCGGAGCCAAGGTCCTGATCACCGACACCGTGCTGCGACCGCGGTTCGGCGACCACCCGGCGGTCGACCTGCTGACCGGCGACGGCGGCGCTTCGTCGGAGTGCCGCCAGGCGGAGCGGGCCGCGACGGAGTGGGACGGGGCGCCGCTGGAGGAGGTCTCCGGCGCCGACCACCTGGCGTACGTGATCTACACCTCGGGCTCCACGGGCACACCCAAGGGCGTCGCGGTGCAGCACCGCCAGATCCTCAACTACCTGGCGGGCGCCGCCGAGCGGCTGCGGATCGAGCCCGGGGCCTCCTTTGGGCTGCTGCAGTCGCTCTCCTTCGACTTCAGCATGACCATGCTCTACCTGGCGCTCACGACCGGCGGGCGGGTGCACCTGCTGCCGCGCCGGATCGCGGGCGTGGAACTGGCCGCGGAGATCGAGCGGGCCGGCATCGACCACCTGAAGATGACGCCCTCCCACCTGGCCGCGCTGACCGCCGACGCCCCGATCGAGCGGCTGCTGCCACGCCGTACGCTGGTCCTCGGCGGCGAGGCCAGCAGCTGGTCCTGGGCGGCGGGCATCGCCGCACTGGGCCGGTGCGCGGTGTTCAACCACTACGGGCCCACCGAGGCGACGGTGGGAATCACCGTCCACGAGGTCACCGCCGACGGCCTGAACGCGCCGGGCAGCACCCCTATCGGCAGCCCGCTGGCCGGTGGGCGCTGCTACGTACTGGACGAGGCCCGCGACCCCGTTCCGCCGGGCGTCACCGGTGAGTTGTACCTGGGTGGGGACCGGCTGGCCCGGGGCTACCTCGGGCGGCCGGACCTGACCACCGAGCGGTTCCTGCCCGATCCGTACGCCGACCCGGCCGACTCGCCGGGCGCGGATCCCGCCGCGGCCGGCTCGTCCGGCACCGACGGGGGCGTCCCGGGGACCGGCGGCCCGCGGATGTACCGCACCGGCGACCTGGCGCGCTGGCGGACCGACGGGACCCTGGACTACCTCGGCCGCGGCGACGACCAGATCAAGGTCCGCGGCTACCGGGTCGAGCCCGGCGAGATCGAGGCCGCGCTGACCGCTCTGCCCGGCATCACCCAGGCGGTGGTCCTGGCCCGCGGTGAGGGCGTCAAGCAGAACCTCGTGGCCTACCTGGAACGCCCCGCCGGCGGCGAGCCGCCGGCCGCGTCCGAGCTGCGCGCCGCCCTGGGCGAGGTCCTGCCGGACTACATGGTGCCGGCCCGCTACGTGGTGCTGGAGAGGCTGCCGCTGCTCGCCCACGGCAAGGTCGACCGCAAGGCGCTGCCCGCGCCCTCGGACGGGCCGGCCGCCGGCGTCCACGTCGACCCCGAGACCGGGACCGAGCAGGTGATGGCCGCCATGTGGGCGGACCTGCTGGACCTCCCCCGAGTCGGTGCGCTGGACGACTTCTTCGAGCTAGGGGGCCACTCCCTGCTCGCCACCCAGGTGGTCGCCCGGATGCGCCGAGCCTTCCCCGACCTGGCCGCCCCGGTCGGCGTGATGGACCTCTTCACGCACCCGACGGTCCGTCGGCTCGCCGGACTGGTGGCCACCCCCGAGGCGGACCGCGGCCCGCGCCGGCTGCTGCACCTGCTCACCCCGGAGCGCCGCAAGGCGGCCGCCAGCGTGGTCTGCGCCCCCTACGGCGGCGGCAGCGCACTGATCTACAAGCCGCTCGCCGACGCCATGCCGGCGGACTGGGCCCTGCACTCCATCGCCGTCCCCGGCCACGAGCTGGGCGAGGAGGCGATGGACATCGACGAGGTCGCCCGGCTCTGCGCAGAGGAGATCGTCGCCAACGTCTCGGGGCCGCTGGTGCTCTACGGCCACTGCGGGGTCGGCGTCCGGCTGACCGTGGAGATCGCCCGCCGGGTGGAGGCGGCCGGCCGGGAGATCGACGCCGTCCACCTCGGAGGGATCTTCCCGTTCGCCCGCCCGAAGGGCCGCGGAGCCGCGATGGCCGAGCGCTTCGCCGAGCTGGCCGCCCGTCTGCGCAGCGACCAGGGCATGATCAACGCCCTGGCCGCGGCGGGCCTGGACGTGGACGAGGTCGACGAGGACCAGCTGCGGCTGATCGTGCACAACCGCCGGGTGGGCACCAAGGGCGCCGAGCGCTACTTCGGCGACCTGTACGAGAGCGAGGGCGGCGCCATCACGGCGCCGGTGATCGCCGTCTGCGGCGACCGCGATCCGGCGACCGAGTTCTACGAGGAGCGGTTCCGCGAGTGGCACCGGATCACCGGTACCGCCGCCGTGGTGGTCCTGGACGAAGCCGGGCACTTCTACCTCAAGTACCGAGCCGAGGAGTTGGCCGGAATCCTCACCGGGGTGCACCGGTCGATCGCCGCCGGCGAGGAGGCGCGCCACGCACGCACCGCCGACGCCACCTGGTGGCTGGCCGGCCTGTCCCGCGACGCCGCCGACGCGGCGCCGGGCACCGCGCCGGACTCCCGGCAGCCGGGGGCGCAGGAACGATTCGGGACGCCGGACACGGCCCGGAAGGCCCGAAAGGAATGGAGGGCCCGGAAGGCCCGGAAGGCACCCGGGCGCGGCCCCGTCCGCCCGACCATGGGCCGCTTCCTGGCCATCGCCACCGGCCAGCAGCTCTCGATGATCGGCTCGGCGCTCACCGAGTTCGCCCTGCCGATCTGGATCTACCTGCAGACCGGCTCGCTGCTCCAACTCGGTCTGCTGGCCGCCTTCGGCCTGGTGCCCGGCATCGTGGTCGCCCCGCTGGCCGGCGCCATCGTCGACCGCGGCGACCGCCGCCGGGTGATGCTGTGGGGCGATGTCGCGGCCGGCCTGACCCAGGCGGCCCTGCTGGTGCTCTACCTCAGCGACTCGCTGGAGATCTGGCACTGCTACGTGATGATCTCCCTGCTCTCCGCCTCGCTGGCCTTCCAGCGCGTCGCCTGGGGCTCGGCGGTACCGCAGCTGGTGCCCAAGCGGTTCCTCGGCCGCGCCAACGGCGTGGTCCAAATGGCCTTCGGCCTCGCCCAGTTCCTCGTTCCGCTGATCGCGGTCGGCATCCTGCACGTGATCGGCCTCGGCGGCATCCTGGTCTTCGACGTTGTCAGCTACCTGATCGCCACCGGCGTCACCCTGGCCGTTCGCTTCCCCGACGTGATGGCCGCCACCCGCCGCGAGAGCGTCGGCGCCGAGATTCGGGCCGGCTTCCAGCGGGCCCTCGGAAGCCGCCACTTCAGGGCCATGCTGTTCTGGTTCGCGGTGCTGAACATCTTCCTCTCCCCGCTCTTCCTGCTCATCACCCCACTGGTGCTCTCCTTCTCCTCGACCGCCGCGGCCGGCTGGGTCTCCACCGCGGCCGGCCTGGGCGCGGTCCTCGGCGGCCTCACCCTGCTGGTCTGGGGAGGCCCGCGCCGGATGCGCCTGCGCGGCGTCCTGCTCGCCACCCTCGGCCTCGCCGCCGCCTGTGTCGTGACCGGCCTGCGGCCCTCGGTGACCGTGGTCGCCGTCGGCGCGTTCGGCATGACCTACGGTCTGGCGCTGCTCAACGGCATCTACGCGACGGTCATCCAGACCAAGGTGCCGATGCGCTTCCACGGCCGGGTCATCGCGGTGAACACCCTGGTCGCCTGGTCCACCCTGCCGATCGGCTTCGCGCTGGTCGCCCCGGCCGGTCCCGAGCTGCTCCAACCCCTGATGGACGAGGGCGGCGCGCTGGCCTCCAGCGTCGGCGCGCTGATCGGCACCGGTGACGGGCGCGGCATCGGCCTGCTCTACCTGGTGTTCGGCCTCGCGATGGCCGCACTGGTCCTGATCAGCTTCTGCGTCCCCGTCCTGGCCCGCTTCGACCGGGAAGTCCCGGACGCCGAATCCGACGACCTGGTCGGCCTGGAGACCTTGCGGGCCCGCACGAAGAGCGAGATGAACAGATGACCTCCCCCGCCCCGATCGCCCGCCATCCGCTGACCGACGAGCAGCGCCGCCTCTGGTTCCTCCAGCAACTCAGACCCCGGGACGCCGGGTTCAATATGTACCTGAACCGGCGCTGGAGCGGGCCGATGAACCCGCGGGCGATGGGCGCGGCGCTCACCCGGCTCACCGCGCGGCACGAGGTGTTGCGCACCCGGTTCGCCCTGGACGACGAGCAGCCCGTCCAACTCGTCGAGCCCGTACGGGATGTCGTCCTCACCCTGGTCCCGATACCGGACGCCGCGGAGGAGTCGTTCACCGCGGCCTGCGCCCCGTTCGTCAACGCCCCCTTCGACCTGAGCGAGCGCCCGCCCCTACGGGCCGTCCTGGTCAGCGCCGGCGAGCACGAGCACGCCCTGAGCCTCGTGGTCCACCACATCGCCGCCGACGGCTGGTCGTTCACCGTGCTGTGGCGGGAACTGCTCGCGCTGTACCGCGAGGAGATGGGCGAGGGTCCGGTCGAACTGCCCGATCTCAAGCTCCAGTTCGGGGACTTCGCACGCGCCGAGCGGACCAGGCTGGACGGCGGCGCAGCCGAGGAGGCGGTCCGGCACTGGAGCGGTCGGCTGTCCGGCATCAGCGCCCTGCGGATGCCGCTGGACCATCCCAGGCCCGCCGAGCCCACCCATCCGGCCGGCTTCGCCGACCTCGCCCTCGGCGCCGACCTCGTCGCCGGAATCGACGCCCTGGCGCGCGAGCAGCGCTGCACCCCGTTCATGGTGCTGCTCGCCGCGTACCAGAGCGTGCTGGCACGCTGGAGCGGCAGCTGCGACTTCGCCGTCGGCACCCCGCTGGCGGGCCGCAACGAGACCGCCCACGAGGCCCTGCTCGGCTACTTCTCCCGCACCGGAGTGATCCGCGCGGACCTCACCGGCGAGCCCGACTTCCGCACCGTGCTGCGCCGGGTGCGCTCCGCCACGATGGCCGCGCTGAACCATCAGGACGTCCCGGCCGAGCGGGTGGCCGCCGAGCTGGGGCTGCCCGTGCTGCCCGGCGTCGGCGCGCTCTACCAGGCGGTGTTCGTCCACCAGAGCCAGTACGACGAGGCGGCCGGCGCCGACGGCCGCACCGCGCTGCCCGAGGGCGTCCGGACGGCGAGCATGGACTCCGGTTTCGACCGGGCCAAGACCGATCTGCTGTTGGACAGTTGGCGCACCCCGCACGGCGGGATGACGCTCTCGTTCTGCTTCGACCGGGAACTCTTCGAGCGCGCCACGGTCGAGGCCCTGGCGCGCCGGGTCCGAGACCTGCTCGCCCGAGCCGTCGTGGACGTGGAGGTCCCGCTGCACGGGGACTGGCTGCTGACCGGCGAGGAGCGCTCCGCGCTGCTCGCCCTCGGCACCGGGCCCGCCGTCTGCGAGGACGCCCGCCCGATCCTGCGCGGCTTCGCCGCCCAGGTCGCCGCGCGGCCCGACGCGCCCGCTCTCGAGTGTGCGGGCAGCGTCCTCAGCTACGCCGAACTCGACCGCGCCTCAGATGAGTTGGCCGGCCGACTGGGGCCCGTGTCCGGCCGTGCGGTGGGCGTCCGGATCGAGCCGTCCTTCGACCTGGTCATCGCCCTGCTGGCGATCTGGAAAGCCGGCGCCGGCTACCTGCCGCTCGACCCCGCGCACCCGGCCGAGCGCCAACGTCTGATGCTCGGCGAGGCGGACGCCGCCCTGCTGCTCAACGGAGGCGAGCGTCCGGACGTCGGGGCCCCGGAGCTGGGAGTCCCGGAGCTGCGAGTCCCGGCCGCGCTGGCCGCGGGCACCGTGTCCGGCGGCACGGGGCCCGAAGGGACCGCACTGCCCGGGACCGACCCGGGCGGCCTCGCGTACGTCCTCTACACCTCGGGCTCCACCGGCGCCCCCAAGGGCGTCGCCGTCGAGCACGCCGCGCTGGCCGAGCGCGTCCGGTGGATGGCCGGACCGGAGGGCTACCGCCTTGGGCCGGGCGACCGGATCGTCCAGTTCGCCTCCATCGGCTTCGACACCCACGCCGAGGAGATCTGGCCCGCCCTCACCGCGGGCGCCTGCGTCGTCCTGCTGCCCGGCGGCGGCCGCATGCTGCCCGACCTGCTGCGCGCCGAGGCCGGACGGTCCGTCACCGTACTCGACCTGCCCACCGCGTACTGGGAGGAACTGGTTTCGCTCGGAGACCAGGTCCCGTGGCCGCCGGCGCTGCGCCTGGTGGTCCTCGGCGGTTCCGAGGCGCGCGCCGCCACCCTCGCCCAGTGGCGGGAGCGGCACGGCGACACCGTCCGACTGGTCAACACGTACGGCCCGACCGAGGCCACCGTCATCGTCACCGCGGGCGAACTCGGCGGCCGGCACGGCGGCGGCGTCGTCGGCCACATCGGCGGCGGGCCCGCCGCCGCGCAGCGCCCGCCGCTCGGCCGTCCGCTGCCCGGGGTGCGGCTCTACCTCTTGGACGAGCGCGGCAGCCTGCTGCCCGCCGGCTCCGAGGGCGAGCTGTTCATCGGCGGTGACGGCCTCGCACGTGGCTACCTGGCCCGGCCCGAGCTGACCGCGGAGGCCTTCCTCCCGGATCCCTTCGCCGACGCCCCGGACGCCCGGATGTACCGCACCGGCGACCGCGCCCGGTGGCGCACCGACGGGCAGTTGGAGTTCCTCGGCCGCGCCGACGGGCAGGTGAAGATCCGCGGATACCGGATCGAGCCCGCCGAGATCGAGGCCGCCCTCACCGCCCACCCCGCCGTCGGCCAGGCTGCCGTACTGGTCCGCGACGGCCGCCGACTGATCGCCTACGCCGCCCTCCGACAGGCCGCCGGGCAGCGATCCGCGGCCGCGCCGGAGGCGGGCGAACTGCGCGAGCACCTGGCGCTGCGGCTACCGGCCTTCATGGTGCCGGACTCCGTGGTGCTGCTCGCCGCCCTCCCGCTCACCGCCAACGGCAAGCTCGATACGGCGGCCCTGCCCGACCCGGACCCGGCGGACGCTGCCGCCGGCTACCTGGCACCCCGCACCGACGCCGAGGCCCTGGTCGTCGACCTCTGGCAGGAGGTGCTCGGCGTACCGAGGGTCGGCGTCCTGGACGACTTCCTCGCCCTCGGCGGGGACTCGCTGCTGGTCACCAGGGTGGCAGCCCGCATCCGGGCCGGTGTCGGCCTCGACGTGCCGATCCGGGACGTCTTCGAGAGCCCCACGCCGGCAGCCCTGGCAGCCCGGATCGAAGCACTGCTGATCGCGGAGATCGATGCCCTCAGCGAGGAGGAGGCCGCCGACCGGCTGGCCTGACTCCGCCTGCCCGACCGCCTCCCTCCCCTACCCTCCCCTCCCCCGACTCACCCCGGAGCCTGCCATCGCCACCACCGTGCCGCCCGCCGCGACGACCGTCCCCCAACTCCTCGACGCCCGGGCCGCGGAACACCCGGACCACGTGGCGCTGGGGGTCGTCGGCGGCGGGGAACTCACCTACCGCCGTTGGCGCGAGGAGGCGCTGCGCGCTGCCGTCGGGCTGGCCGCCGCCGGGGTCGCACCGCACGACCGGGTCGTGCTGCGGTTCTCCAACGCGCGCTGGGACCGGTACGCCGTCGGGTTCCTCGCCGTCCAGTACGCGGGCGGGGTACCCGTTCCGGTCCGCGAGGACCTGTCCGAGAGCGATGCCGCCGCCCTGGCCGCGCTGGCCGGAGCCGGCACGGTCCTGCGGGAGGGGGACGGTGAACCGCCCGCCCTCCCGGGACTGGTGGAACTGCGTCTGGACGCCCTGCTGGCGGCGCACCCGGAGCCGCCGGACGGCCCGCCGTACCGGGTCGGCCCGGGCGACCCGGCCCAGGTGGTCGGCACCTCCGGCACCACCGGCGCGCCCAAGGGCGTGCTCGCCGCCCACGGAAGCCTCACCGCCGGCCTGGCCGCCCACCCGCGCCGCCGCGCCTACGCGCACTCGCGGCACGCCCTGCACGCCTTCCCGATCGGGACCAACGCGGGCCAGGTGATGCTGCTGGGCGCACTGACCGCCGCGCCGACCACGCTCAGCCTGCCGCGTTTCGACGCGGACCAGTTCGGCGTCGCGGTCGAGAAGTTCCGGGTCGGCACCGCCTTCCTGGTGCCTTCGATGGCGATCGAACTGGTCAACTCGGGTACCGCCGGGCGGTACGACCTGAGCAGCCTGCACCTGGTCAACTCCTCCGCCGCCGCACTGCCCGCACCGGTGGCGGCCGCGCTGGCCGCGGCGCTGCCGGGTGCGACGCTGGTCAACACCTACACCTCCGCCGAGGCCTCGCCCGCGCAGATCTCCACCGTGGTCGACGCCCGCCGCCCGGGCTCGCTGGGCCGCCCGGCGGACCCCCGGGACGTCACGATCCTGGATGCGGACGGGCTGCCGCTGCCCGCCGGGCAGGTCGGCGAGGTCTGGCTCCGCCAGCCCGGACCGCCGCGCGGCTACCTGGGCGCCGCCGGGGAGAGCGCCCGGGTGTTCCGGGACGGCCGGGTGCGGATGGGTGACGTCGGACGCCTCGATCCGGACGGGTACCTGTACCTGGTCGACCGGGAGAGCGACGTCATCAAGAGCGGTGCGCTGAAGGTCTCCACGCTGCGGATCGAGGAGGTGCTCCACGAGCACCCCGCGGTCGCGGACGCCGCCGCGCTCGGCCTGCCGCACCCCGTCATGGGCGCCGTCCCGGTGGCGGTCGTGGTGGCCGGGCCCGGCGGCCTGGACCTGGACGAGTTGCGGCTGTTCCTGAGCGCCCGGTTGAGCAGGCCCGAACTGCCGGTCCGGATCCTGCTCGCCGGCGACCTGCCCAGGAACCCGAGCGGCAAGGTGGTCAAGCACCGGCTGCGCCCCCTGTTCGAGGCGCCCGCGGAGCCCGCCGGTCCCGCGGTAGCCCCGGCCACGCCGACGGAACTGCGGCTGGCCGGACTCTGGCGGCGGCTGCTCGGCCGGCCGGTCACCGACGTGGCGGCCGAGTTCTTCGCGCTCGGCGGCGACTCGTTCCGGGCGGTCCAGCTCGCCTCCGGAATCAGCGGCGAGTTCGGTGTCCGGGCGGGCACCGCCGTGGTCTTCGAGCGGCCCTCGCTGCGATCCCAGGCCGCCTGGGTGGACCACCCCGACCGGCGGCCGACCCCTGCTGAGGACGCCCTTGCCGGGACGGCGGACACGACCGTGACGCCCTACCTGGCCGCGCTCCGCGCGCAGCCGCACGCCGTCGCGCTCACCTCGCAGCAGGAGAACTTCTTCCGCTGGATGGCCGAGGCCCCCGGGCGGGACGCCGGCGCGGTGACGGCGCTGTTCCGGGTGGCCGACCGGCTGGAACCGCAGACCCTGGGCCTGGCGCTCACCGAGGTGGTCCGGCGCCATCCGGCACTGCGGACCCGGTTCGAGGCGGCCGGGGAGGGGGTCGTGCGGGCGGTGCTGGACGAGGAGCCCCGGGTGCGGATCACGCTGACCCGGGCCCCGGGGGCCACTGACGCGGAGGTGGACGCCCTGCTGCTGGCCGAACGCGACCGTCTCACGGACCTGGCCCGTGACCCGATGGCGCGCCTCCTGGTGATCAGCCGATCCGAGACCGACCACGTGGTGCTGGTCGCGGTGCACCACATGGTCTCCGACGGCTGGTCGGTCGGTGTGCTGCTGGCCGACCTCGGGGTGTTCTACTCCGCGCTGCGGCGGGGCCGCTCCGCCCCGCCGGCCCGCTCGGGCCCGGGCTACCGGGAGCTGGTGGACTGGGCGAACGCGCACTGGCCCGCCTCCCGGGCCCATTTCGGAGCGGCGCTGGCCGGGGCGCCGGAGGCCGTCGAGCAGTTCGCCGGCCGCCGGGCGGTGGACGAAGTACTCACCCAGGCGCACGAGTTCGAGGTGCCGGCCCCGTTGGCCGAAGCGCTGCGAGCGCGGGCGGCCGAGCTGGGCGCCACTCCCTTCCTCGCCGTCACGGCGGCCTGGACCGGACTGCTGGCGAGCCGCAGCGGCCGTCCCGACCTGGTGGTGATGACCCCGGTGCCCGGCCGCCCGCGCCCGGACGCCGAGCGCACGGTGGGCTGCTTCGTCCAGTCGCTGCTGCTGCGCGTGGACGCGAGCGGCGGACCTGGTTTCGCCGAACTGGTGGACCGGCTGCGGGCGGTCTACAGCGAGGCACTGGACCACCAGCTGTACCCGTTCGCCGAGTTCAGTCCGTCCGTGCCGTTCGCCGCCTGGCTCCGCTACGAGGCGTGGGCCGCGCCCGCGCAGCTCCCCGGCCTGACCTGCGAGGCCTGGGAGCTGCCGCGCGGGAGCACCGTCCCCTGGCCGCTGCCGGGCGGCGACCGGGGCGTGCCGGAGCTGACCGTGGTCGAGCAGCCGGACGGCGGCCTGCGGTGCTGGCTGCAGTACAACGCGCTGGCCTTCGAGCTCCCCGTCATCACCGAACTGGCCGGGGAGTTCACGGCCGCGCTGACCGCTGCCTGCGGTTGATCGAGGAGCGAGATCCGGCAGACGTACGGTCTCGATCCGCACGAGGCGTCCTCGCGCCGCCCCACCCGCCCGGGGCGGTGCGCGTACTCCCGCGGCGAGGGTGTCGCGGTGGCCGAACGGGTCCTCGAACTGGCCGGGGCGTCAGAGATCCGCGCGGGTGGTGGACTGGGCCGCCCGTACCGCGACGTTCGTCGCGTCCTCCACGAGCGTCGCCGCCGAGCGGCCGTCGTCGGTCAGCGTGAAGCCGCACAGGACCGCCCAGGCCAGCGCGGCCGAGGCCGCCTTGGCGCGCCCGGTCCGGTGGGGCAGGAGGGTGCCGAAGAGCAGCGCGTCCCCGACGTCGAGCGCCACCCGGCACAGTACGGCCGTACGCAGCCCGCTGCCCTCGGGGACGGTGAGCATGGCCGCGCCGACGACGGCGTCCCGTGCGCCCAGGGCTCGGATCGGCAGTGCGGAGGAACCCTGTACGGCCAGGCCGCACGGGCGGGCCAGTACCTCGGGTCTGCACGCGACCGCCAGGCCGTATGCGACGGTGGCCGCGCCCATCACGCGTGCCGCTGTGGTGCGCATCCGCGATCACTCCGTCTCGTGGTCCCCGGCGCCCGACGGCGCCTGGTCGTACGGGCGGTCCTGCTCCTCGCGGCCGGTACCCGGGGCCTGCCGCTTGGCCTCGTGTCCGCGGGCGTCCGCCGCGCCTCCGCGACCCGGACGCCGGACGACGGCTTCGTCCGCCTCCCGCCGGGCCTCGCGGTCGCCGCTCTCCCCCTCGGCCTCGGACGGGGTGGTGCGCGGGCGGTGCCGGGAGTCTTCCTGAGCCGCCATGTCGGGCCTCCTTCGCTGGTGCCGGTCCTCCGGCGACTACCCCGTCCTGCCCGTGGGACGCATCGGGCTCCGGCGCGCCGTCTCGTACGCGCGTGGTTCGACCTGTTGGACCCGTCACGGTGGCGGGTCCGGCGTGCTCCTGCTTGGCTTGAAGGACCTAGCCCCGAATCCCCTCGAGGACCGATCATGAGCACCGAAAGCCAGCCGAGCGAGCGGGCCCGGCAGATGCGCGACAAGGCTCAGGAACTGGAGCAGGCGGCGCAGCGGGCCGCCGATCCCGCGGAGCGGGAGCGGCTGACCGCCAAGGCCCTGCACATCCGGGAGAAGAGCGAGCAGGAGAACGGCAGGGGCAGCGGAACCATGGACCCCATGTAGACGTTTCGGACCGCGTGATTCCACCGTCCCCGCAGCCATGGGAGGGACGACCGCGGGTAGGCGGCGGGTACGGAATGCGGTCCGGCCCACCCCGGCGTCGGGACCGAGGGTGAGGGCGGTGAAGATCATGGAGCGTCCAGTGTCGGCGGGGTTCCACTCCCTGGGAGGCGCGTGATGTCGGTGTCGGCACCCGCGGCCGGCGAGGTCGCGGAGACCCTCGTTTCGCCGGTCAGTTCGCACAACGAGTGGGATCCGCTCGAAGAGGTGATCGTCGGGCGCCTCGACGGCGCTACGGTCCCCGGGAACCATCCGGTCGTGGCGTGCAACATCCCGCCGTGGGCGGCCCGGTTCCAGGGCCTGGGCGCCGGTTTCAAGTATCCGCGCATGCTGGTCGAGCCCGCGCAGGAGGAGCTCGATCAGTTCGTCGCCCTCTTGCAGTCCCTCGGCGTCACGGTCACGCGGCCGGCCGCCGTCGACCACAGGCAGCGGTTCGGCACGCCCGACTGGTCGTCCCGCGGCTCTTTCAACACCTGCCCGCGCGACAGCATGCTCGTGATCGGCGACGAGATCATCGAGACCCCGATGGCCTGGCCGTGCCGCTACTTCGAGACGCACTCCTACCGGGAGATCCTGAAGGACTACTTCAGGCGTGGTGCGCGCTGGACGGCGGCGCCGAAGCCGCAGCTCACGGACGCCCTCTTCGAGTCGGACTTCTCCGTGCCCGAGGCCGGCGAGCCCATGCGCTACATCCTCACCGAGTTCGAGCCCGTGTTCGACGCGGCGGACTTCGTACGCGCGGGACGCGATCTGTTCGTCACGCGGAGCAACGTCACCAACCGCATGGGCATCGACTGGCTCCGCCGCCACCTCGGGCCGGGTTATCGCATCCACGAGATCGAGAGCCGCTGCCGCACGCCCATGCACATCGACACGACGTTGCTCCCGCTCGCGCCCGGCAAGCTCCTGGTCAATCCCGAATACGTCGACGTCGACCACCTGCCCGACCTGCTGAGCTCGTGGGAGATCCTCGTGGCCCCCGAGCCGAACCCGATCGGCGAGCGCGTCCTCAAGCTCACCTCGCTGTGCGGCAAATGGCTCAGCATGAACGTCCTCATGATCGACGAGCACCGGGTGATCGCGGAGCGGCACCACACCGACATGCTGCGCGCCCTCGAACGATGGGGCTTCGAGCCCATCCCGTGCGACCTGGCGCACTACGCGCCGTTCGGCGGCTCGTTCCACTGCGCGACGCTCGACATCAGGCGCCGCGGGACCCTCGAGTCCTATTTCCCTTGACCGGCCCGCCATCGATCCGCCGGCGCGCCCGGGGGCCGGTTCGTGGGGGGCGGACACCCCGCCTTCGTGATCATGGCCGGATCCACACGGGTCGGCCGGGGGTCCCCAGAACGCATCGCCGAAGATCCCCCGACGGGCGCCGCCCGTGGCTTAGCATCTCGGCGGACGGTCCCGTCCCGTGATCGCCGCTCGCCCCGCACTCGTGGAGGTCAACCGTGTCCCGGACGGCCAGAGGAACCCGCAGTCGCCGCACCAGCCTCCGTATCCGCGCCGCGGCCTCAGCCGCCGCGGCGGGTGCGTTCCTCCTCGCGGGATGCTCCTCGGGCGGTGACGGCGCAGGTGAGGCGGCCGGCGGAGTGCCCGTCGTCGAGAAGGGCAAACTGACGACCTGCACCCATCTGCCGTACCCGCCGTTCCAGTACGAGAAGGACGGCAAGGTCGTCGGTTTCGACGTGGCCCTGGTCGACCTGGTGGCGAGCCGGCTCAAGGTCGAACAGAAGATCCTCGACACTCCCTTCGAAAACTTCAAGACGGGCGCCTTCCTGAACTCCGGCGAGTGCGACCTCGCGGCGGCCGGCATGACGATCACCGACGAGCGGAAGAAGAACGTCGACTTCTCCGTGCCCTACTTCGACGCCACCCAGGCACTGCTCGCCACCAAGAAGAGCGGCGTCACCTCACTCGCCGATCTCAAGGCGAAGTCGAAGAAGCTGGGCGCACAGGCCGAGACCACCGGCGAGAGCTACGCCAAGGCCCAGGGATTCGACCCCGTCGCCTTCGAGAGCTCGGACGCGGTGATCAACGGGCTGCGCACCGGCCAGGTCGACGCCGTCGTCATCGACTACCCGGTCGTCCAGGGCTGGCTCAAGGATCCCAAGAACGCTGCCGAGTTCACCCTCGCGGAGAACATCGACACGGGCGAGCAGTACGGCTTCTCGGTGAAGAAGGGCAATACCGCCCTCGTGGCCGCGATCGACAAGGCGATCACGGACGCCAAGGCCGACGGCACCTACAAGAAGATCTACGAGCAGTGGATCGGCCCGCTGCCCCAGGCCGCGCCGTGACCTCTCGGCTGACCCGGCGTCAGCGGCGGCGCGTCTCGCAGGGCGTGCAGTACGCCCTCTTCGTCGCCGTGCTGGTGCTGGTCGGCGTGAACGCCGACTGGGACCGGCTGCAGAACCAGTTCGCCCAGAAGGACCTGGCGCTGCGGCTCTTCCCGGAGATCATCACCACGGCCCTGCGCAACACGGTGGTCTACACGCTGTCGGGCTTCCTCCTCGGGCTGGTCCTCGGCCTGGTCATCGCCATGATGCGGCTGTCCTCGGTGGCCCCCTACCGGTGGGTCGCCGGCGTCTACATCGAACTGTTCCGAGGCCTCCCGGCCCTGTTGATCTTCATTTTCGTCGGCGTGGCGGTGCCACTGGCGTTCCCCGGTACGGAGATCCCCGGCGGCACGTACGGCAAGGTGGCGATCGGCCTCGGCCTGGTGGCCGCCGCCTACATGGCGGAAACGATTCGGGCGGGCATCCAGGCGGTACCCAGGGGGCAACTGGAAGCGGCCCGCTCGCTGGGTTTCTCGCACGCCCGGGCCATGGTCTCGATCGTGATTCCCCAGGCCTTCCGCATCGTCATCCCGCCGCTCACCAACGAACTGGTCCTGCTGTTCAAGGACTCCTCGCTCGTCCTGTTCCTCGGTGTGACACTGCAGGAGCGGGAGCTGACGAAGTTCGGGCGGGACCTCGCCAGCCAGACCGCCAACTCCACCCCGATCCTGGTCGCGGGTCTGTGCTACCTCCTGGTGACCGTGCCGCTGAGCTTCGTGGTGCGCCGCCTGGAGGCCCGCTCGGCCAAGGCCACGTGAGGACGAGATGCCACAGGAGACGGAAGCGGTGGGTGCGATGGCCAAGGACGGCCCGGAGATCGAGATCCGCGGACTGCACAAGTCCTTCGGCGACAACCACGTCCTGCGCGGCATCGACCTGGAGATCGCGCGCGGCGAGGTCGTGTGTGTGATCGGGCCGTCGGGCTCGGGCAAATCGACGCTGCTGCGCTGTGTGAACCTGCTGGAGGAGCCCACCGAGGGCCGGGTCTTCATCGGAGGCACCGAGGTCACCGACCTGGACGTGGACATCGATGCCGTACGCCGCCGCATCGGGATGGTCTTCCAGCAGTTCAACCTCTTCCCGCACGTGAACGTCACGGAGAACCTGACCCTGCCCCAGCGCCGGGTCCTGGGCAGGGACAAGGCCAAGGCCGCGGCCGTGGCCCGGGAGAACCTCGCACGCGTCGGCCTCGCCGACAAGGCCTCGGCCTTCCCCGCCCAGCTGTCCGGCGGCCAGCAGCAGCGGGTGGCGATCGCCAGGGCCCTGTCGATGGGGCCGGAGGTCATGCTCTTCGACGAGCCGACCTCGGCGCTCGACCCCGAACTCGTCGGCGAGGTGCTGGCCGTGATGCGGGTCCTGGCGGGCGAGGGCATGACGATGATGGTCGTCACCCACGAGATGAGCTTCGCCCGCGAGGTCGCGGACCGGGTCGTTTTCATGGACGACGGAGTGATCGTCGAGCAGGGTCCGGCGGCGCGGGTGGTCGGGGATCCCCGGCAGGAACGGACCAGGAGCTTCCTCAACCGCATCCTGGACCCGGCGGCGGCCGAGCCGCCCGGGCCCGAGAGCACGGGTGGGCGGTAGACCCGGCCCACCTGCGGCGCCGCCGTGGCCATGGGGCAGGATGGCAGCCCGTTCGGCATGCGCACGCCTGTCCCAACGCGGCTTCCCGCACGACGAACTGACAGGTGACAAGGTGACGACACACCTCATACGGCGGCCGGCTGCTCCCGCCGCCGCTTCCCCGGTCCGGCGAGGGGCGGGGGCCGTCCGTTGAACCGGGATCTCGTCCTGCACGACTGGCTGGTCGCCGGCATCGCGCTCGCCGCGGGCGCCTTGGCCGGTCTGCTCCTGCGCGCCCTCGTACGGTGGCTGGGCAAGCACGCGCTGCGGACGCGGTGGAGCGGGGACGACATCATCGTCGCCGCGCTGCGCACCTTGGCCCCGGGGGCGGCCGTCATCGCGGGCGCCGCCGTGGCCGCTTCGACGCTGCCCCTCAGTAGCCGGGTCTCCGGCTGGGTGAACCAGTCGCTGACCGCCCTGCTGATCCTCATGGCCACGCTCGCCGCGGCCCGGGTCGTCGCCGGTCTCGTCCAGTCCGTGGCCCAGGCACGGACGGGAGTGGCCGGATCGGCCACCATTTTCGTCAACATCACGCGGGTCGTGGTGCTCGCGATGGGCCTGCTCGTCGCACTCGAAACCGTGGGCGTGTCCATCGCGCCCCTGCTCACCGCCCTCGGCGTGGGCGGTCTGGCGGTCGCGCTGGCCCTGCAGGACACGCTCGCCAACCTCTTCGCCGGCGTCCACATCCTCGCCTCCAAGACGGTGCAGCCCGGTGACTACATCCGCCTCACGAGCGGCGAGGAGGGTTACGTGGTCGACATCAACTGGCGCAACACCGTGGTCCGCAACCTGTCGAACAACCTCGTGATCATCCCCAACGGGCGGCTCGCGCGCACGAACATGACCAACTTCACCCAGCCGGAACAGCAGTTGTCGATCCTCGTCCAGGTCGGCGTGGGCTACGAAAGCGATCTGGAGCACGTCGAGCGGGTGACCCTCGACGTGGTCGGCGGGGTCATGGCCGACATCAACGGAGCGGTCCCCGACCACGAAGGGCTCGTCCGCTTCCACACGTTCGCGGACTCCAGGATCGACTTCACGGTGATCCTGGGCGTCGGCGAGTTCAGTGACCAGTTCCGGATCAAGCACGAGTTCATCAAGCGGCTGCACCGGCGGTTCCGGGAGGAGGGCATCTCGATCCCCGCCCCCACGCGGACGATCGCGCTCCACCAGGACGTCCCCCGGCCCACACCGCCCGCGCCCGTCCCCCACCAGCGCGAGGCTCCGTCCTCTGCGCTGGCGGACAGTGGGCGGTAGCGGGTAGCGGGCAGTAGCAGGCGGTCGGCGTGGGGTCGTGCCTCCCGCCGCGGCCTCCACCCGTGCCGTCAGCTCGGGTGGAACTGATCGTGGTGGGCGGCCAGCCAGGTGGCGAAGTCCTGGATGTCCGGGTTGACCGTACGTACGGCGTCCAGGTCGCGGGCGGCGGTGAAGGAGGCCTCGCAGTCGGCGTAGAACTGGAACATGTTCCCCGCCTCGTCGGCGCCCGGAAAGCCCTGGGCGCGGTACGCATCCGGGGTCAGGGGCCGGTAGCGCACGGGCCGGCCCAGCGAGTCGGTGAGGGCGGCCGCCATGTCGGCCACGCGCAGGTGCTCGCCGGCGATGCTGATGGTCGCGGCCACGTAGTCGGCGCCGCCCTTGAGGATGGCGTGCGCGGTCTTGCCGACATCGCGTACGGCGATGCCGGACAGCCGCTTCTCCCCCATGGGGAAGTTCAGCGTGAGGGTGCCGTCCTCACCCGGCTGCGGCCCGAAGGCGCTGAGCAGGTTCTCCCAGAAGAAGGTCGTCCGCAGGTACGTGACGGGCACGCCCGCCGCCGGGAAGTAGGCGTCCGCCTCCGCCTTGCCGTCGAAGTGGGGCACCTTGTACGAGCCCTGGAGCGTCGGCATCCGGTCGTCGTCGATCGGAATGCAGTGGCGCGTGTCCTCCAGGGTGGACCAGATGGCGTGCTGCACGCCCGCGTGCGAGGCGGCCCGGGCGAGGGCGGCCGCCTGCCGCTTCTCGTGCGCGGCGTCCATGTCCTCCCAGAAGTTGGTCACCAGGTACGCCCCGTACGCGCCTTCGAAGGCCGGTGCGAGGCTCGCCTCGTCGTCCAGAGCGGCCTGGACCACCTCGGCCCCGAGGCGTCCCAGCTCCGTTGCCGCCGTCGACTCCGGGTGCCGCGTCACGGCGCGCACGACGAAGCCGCTGTCCTTGTCTTCGAGGATCGACCGGGCCAGTGAGCCGCCCTGCTGACCGGTCGCGCCGAACACGGTGACGATCTTGTCGGTCATCGCGAGCCACCCTTCTGTCACGCTGTGGCGCAGCCCCCGGACGCTCGCCGCGCGGGCCGCACCGGGCGCCTGCCCGGCCGCGCGGCTTCCATGCCCGTCCGTTCCGCCGCCCGGGCCGCTTCACGTACAGGCGGGGCACAGCCCGCGGTAAGTGACCTCGACGTCGGACACGGTGAAGCCGTACCGCTCCGCCGCCGGAAGCCCGGCCAGTGGGTCGCCGGTCGGGTGAACGTCGCGGATGACGCCGCAGCCCGAGCACACCAGGTGCTGGTGCGGGTGATGCGCGTTGGGGTCGTAGCGCTTCGAGCGGCCCTGTGCGGAGACCTCCGCCACCTCACCGAGCGAGACCAGCTCGCCCAGGGTGTTGTAGACGGTCGCCCGGGAGATCTCGGGGAGCCGGCGCGCCGCGCGGGCGTGCACCTCGTCGGCCGTCAGGTGCACGTGCTCGCCGTCGAGTACCTCCGCCACGGCTCGCCGCTGGGACGTCATGCGCCAGCCGCGCCCTCGCAGTCGCTCCAACAGGTCGCTCATTTTCGCTTCACGCCTCCATTACGTACGGGCCGGGCCGATCGATGGCCAACGCATTTCCGATTCCCATATCAGCAGTGGGGAATCGCGCTGATAGGAAGATGTCACCTTTGGATCTGGGCTGTTTGTTGCACGGGGGTGCCCTGCGTGTTCTCGTAGCGGTGCGCTCCACGGTGCGCGACCATACGGACGCCGATACGCGCTCGATTTATCGGCGTCGTTCGCGAGGATACGGTCTCGTCGGAGTCATGAGTCGCAGTCTCGGCTCGCACGAGCGAACGGCGTCGATAGCGGGCAGCGCAGCCGGCAGAGGAACACACCGCGAGAGGAAGAAGGACGACGTGTCCGGCAGCGACAGCGAGAACCCGGCAATCCCCGCCCCGACCCCCACGCCGACTCGCCCCCGGGCGAACCAGGACTGGTGGCCGAATCAGCTGGACCTCCAGGTCCTCCACCAGCGTTCACCTCAGTCCGATCCCATGGGTGAGGACTTCGACTACTCGGCCGAGTTCGCGACCTTGGACCTCGAAGGGCTGAAGCGGGACGTCTTCGGGGTGATGACCGCGTCGCAGGACTGGTGGCCCGCCGACTACGGCCACTACGGACCGCTCTTCATCCGGATGAGCTGGCATGCCGCGGGGACGTACCGCATCGCCGACGGCCGGGGCGGTGGCGGTTCCGGCGCCCAGCGCTTCGCGCCGCTCAACAGCTGGCCGGACAACGCGAGTCTCGACAAGGCGCGCCGTTTGCTCTGGCCCGTCAAGCAGAAGTACGGACGGAAGATCTCATGGGCCGACCTCCTGGTCTTCGCGGGAAACTGCGCCATGGAATCCATGGGGTTCAAGACGTTCGGATTCGGCTTCGGGCGCGAGGACATCTGGGAGCCCGAGGAGGTTTTCTGGGGGCCGGAGGACACGTGGCTCGGAGATGAGCGCTACAGCGGCGACAGGGAACTCACCGGTCCTTTCGGCGCCGTGCAGATGGGGCTGATCTACGTCAATCCGGAAGGCCCGAACGGTAATCCGGATCCGATCGCCGCCGCCCGGGACATTCGCGAGACGTTCGGGCGCATGGCGATGAACGACGAGGAGACGGCCGCGCTGATCATCGGCGGCCACACCTTCGGCAAGTGCCACGGCGCCGTCGATCCCGAGTACATCGGTCCGGAGCCGGAGGCCTGCCCCATCGAGCAGCAGGGCATCGGCTGGACGAATTCGTCCGGCAGCGGCGTGGGCGTCGACGCGCTCACCAGTGGGCTGGAGGGTGCGTGGACCTCGGAGCCGACGAAGTGGGACAACGGCTATCTGGACAACCTGTTCCGGTACGACTGGGAGCTGACCAGGAGCCCGGCCGGTGCGCTGCAGTGGACCCCCACGGACGCCTCCGCCCAGGGCACGGTGCCCGATGCTCACGATCCGGCGAAGCGGCACGCGCCGATGATGCTGACGACGGACCTCTCGCTGAAGCTGGATCCGGTCTACGGGCCGATCGCGAAGAGCTTCCACGAGAACCCGGACAGGCTCGCGGACGCGTTCGCCAAGGCCTGGTACAAGCTGCTGCACCGTGACATGGGCCCCCTCTCCCGGTACCTCGGCCCGTGGATCGCCGAGCCGCAGCTGTGGCAGGACCCCGTCCCCGCGGTCGATCACGCACTGGTCGGGGACGCGGAGACCGCCGACCTCAAGGCCCGGATCCTCGCCTCGGGACTGTCCGTCTCCCAACTGGTGTCCACCGCTTGGGCGTCGGCGGCGAGCTTCCGCGGCACCGACAAGCGCGGCGGGGCCAACGGGGCGCGGCTGCGGCTCGCGCCGCAGAAGGACTGGGAGGTCAACGACCAGCCCGAGGTGGCCGAGGTGGTGCGGGCCCTCGATCAGATCCGGCAGGACTTCAACGGCGCGCAGACCGGTGGTACGAAGGTTTCGCTCGCCGACCTGATCGTCCTGGGCGGGTGCGCGGCCGTCGAGCAGGCCGCCAAGAACGCCGGGCACGCCGTCACCGTCCCGTTCGCACCGGGGCGCACGGACGCCTCGCAGGAGCAGACCGATGTGGAGTCGTTCTCCGTACTCGAACCCAGGGCCGACGGCTTCCGCAACTACCTCCGGGCAGGAGAGAAGCTGTCGCCGGAGACCCTCCTGCTGGACCGGGCCAACCTGCTGACCCTGACCGCACCCGAGATGACGGTCCTGACCGGCGGGATGCGGGCCCTGAACACCGGCTTCGCGCGGTCCCCGCACGGTGTCTTCACCGACCGGCCGGAGACGTTGACCAACGACTTCTTCGTCAACCTGCTGGACATGGGTACGGAGTGGAAGGCGTCGGCGTCGCAGGAGAACGTGTTCGAAGGCCGGGACCGCGCCACGGGCCGGGTCAAGTGGACCGCGACCGCCGTCGACCTCGTCTTCGGTTCGCACTCCCAGCTGCGAGCCCTCTCGGAGGTCTACGCGTGCCAGGACGCGGGAGAGAAGTTCGTGCGCGACTTCGTGGCGGCGTGGGACAAGGTGATGAACCTCGACCGGTTCGACCTCGCATGATCCCGCTGTCCCGGTAGCTGCCGGCCACTGAAGGCCGGGACCGGACGGACCCCGGCCTTACGCACGGCAGCCTCCGCATCCGCGGCATCGGATGCCGAGGCTGCCCCGCAGCCCGAACGACGGGCCATCCGTCGCCTCCTCGATCCCGGCGCGGTTGCGGACCGCGGGAGCGGATGTGCGGGAGCCTTGGTGCGTCGCGGGCGAGACGGGCGGGAGAGGAGTACCGGATGCAGTGGCTGGTGACAGGCGTGGGCGCGGCCATGGTGCTGCTGATCCTGCGGGACGTGTTCCACACCCTGTGGCATCCGACGCGTCACGGAGGTCTGAGCCGCCTCGTCATGACCGCGATCTGGCGGATCTCGGCCGGCCTCGGTCCGCGACTGGGCCCGTCAGGCCTGACGGGCCCGCTCGGCATGGTGTCGGTCGTCGCCCTGTGGGTGCTGACGGTGGTCACGGGCTGGGCGCTGATCTACTGGCCGCACCTGCCCGAAGCATTCGTCTACGCCGATGTCGTACGGCCCGCCGATCGCGTGAGCCTCCTCGACGCCGTGTACATCTCGCTGGTGACCCTCTCCACCCTCGGCCTCGGTGACATCGCGCCCACCGAGGGGTGGCTGCGCATCGTCGCCCCCATGGAGGCCCTGGTCGGCTTCGCGCTCCTGACCGCAACCGTCTCCTGGATCCTCGGAATCTTTCCCGCACTCGCCCGCCGTCGCGCTTTCGCTCTGCGCCTCTCCCACCTCGTACGGGCCCATCCCTCGCCGGAGCGGACCGGCTCCCCGGCGGGCGCGGCCCTGCTGCTCGACCTGGCCGCCGGGCTCTCGGTCGTCTCGGTCGACTTCCTCCAGTACCCGGAGTCCTACTACTTCCACGACGGGGACGACCGCACCTCACTCGCCGGCCACATCGGATATGCCGTGAGGGCCGCAGATCAGGCAGCGGGCGCCCTGGACCACGACGTCAGAGTGGCCGGCGCCGTCTTGAGTGCCGCGCTGGAGGATCTGGCCGACATCCTGGACCAGCGCTTCCTGCACACGGACGGCCCACCCCGCCAAACCCTCGACGCCTTCGCCCGCGACCACGGCCAACGCCCGGGCCGAGGCAGCGGTCCGCGCTAGGTCCTTGGGTTGCTCCTCGTCCACTGACAGGGGGTGTCAGTGGACCGGCTCTAGCATCCGGGCCATGCACACCATCGTCGAACTCCGGCAGTACACCCTCCACCCGGGTGCCCGGGACACCCTGGTCGACCTCTTCGAGCGGGAGTTCGTCGCCGGACAGGAGGCGGCCGGCATCACCGTAGGGGGCCGGTTCCGGGACATGGACCACCCGGACCGCTTCGTCTGGCTACGCGGCTTCCCTGACATGGCGGCGCGGGCCCGGGCGCTCCACGCCTTCTACGGCGGCCCCGTCTGGCAGGCCCATCGCGAGAAGGCCAACGCGACCATGGTCGACTCGGACGACGTGCTCCTGCTGCACGGACCGGGCTTCGCCGCCCCGGACACCAGGGGCCCCGTCGTCGCAACCATCTGCCACCCTCTGGACCCGGTGGCATTCGCCGACCACTTCGAGCAGCACCTGCGCCCGGCTCTGACCGCCGCCGGAACCCCCGCACAGGCGGTACACCGCTCCCATCACGCGGAGAACACCTTCCCCGCACTGCCGGTCCGGACCGGTGAGGACGTCCTGCTCTGGTTCACGGCGGGACGGGCACCGCGCCTGCCGGACCTCGCGACCCACCTGAAGTCGGCTCCGCAGCAGCTCCGGCTGAAGCCCGTCCGGGGGAGGCAGGCCTAGGTACGGGGTCCCCGGTGGTGTGGTCTCACCACCAGCCCACCGGCCACCGGCCACCGGCCCACCACACGCACAGTGACGCAAATGGTGCGGATCGTCACTGCGTGTGTCAGCGTGGTGGGGAAAGAGCTTCACCCATGCGTCATCGAGGGAGTCACCGTCATGGGCGGTAGGCAGGACAAGCGCCAGCAGTCGGGCAAGGGCCGTGAGGAGCAGGATTCCGTGGAGCGCGTCGGCCCGGATCCCGTCCACCCCGGATCCGCGGAGCGCGCCCGGGGGAAGAGCCCCGAGGAGCTGAAGCGCCGCCGCGAGGATGACACGGCGCACGAGCGCGCCGGCGACGAAATGCGCGACGAAGAACTCTGACCGCGGTCGGATCCGTCACGCCCACGCACACAGGACCCGGCCGGGCCCGACAGTCACCGGCCGGGTCCTGTCATGCGTCCCCGCCCCCCGTAGGCCCGCCCGCGGGCGCCACGGGCTGCGTCGCATGCCGCTTCGCTGTCATCGGCCGCTCCCGTCCGGTCGCTCCCGGACCACCGCACGAGCGGGCTTGTCCTCGCGCAGGCCCAGGTAGCGGGGATGACGCAGCCGTCCGGCGGTGGTCCATTCGGTGAAGGCGACCTGCGCCACCAGTTCGGGTCGTACCCAGTGCGCGGACCGCTCGCGCACCTCGCCGGCCGCGAAGGGGGCGTGCTCCACCGCGAGGCCGTCGAGACGCCGTCGCAACGTGCGCAGGGTTTCTGTGTCGAAGCCCGTGCCCACCTTTCCCCCGTACCGCAGGCGGCCGGCCTGGTGGTAGCCGAGGAGGAGGGCGCCGAAGCCGGTCCGCTGCCCGGCGGGTTCGGTGAAACCGCAGATGACGAACTCCTGCCCGGCGGAGCATTTGAGCTTGAGCCAGTCGGTGGTCCGGCGGCTGACGTAGCGGGCGTCGGCGCGCTTGGCGATCAGCCCCTCCCAACCGTGGGAGCACGCATCGTCGAGCAGAGCGGGGTCGAAACGGTTCCGGTGCGGGGTGAACCGCAGAGACCGGCCGAAGCCGAAGGCGGTCCGGAGCAGCGCTTTGCGGGTGCGCAGGGGCAGTTGGGTGGTGTCGATGCCGTCCAGGAGCAGCAGGTCGAAGAGGTAGTACGTGACCTTGATGCGGCCCGCGGCCCGCACGGCTTGGGGATCCGTGAGCCCCATGCGCTGCTGGAGCAGGGCGAATTCGGTACGGCCACCGCGGAGGGCGACCAGCTCCCCGTCCACGGCGAAGTCGCGGCAGTCCTGGGCCTCCAGCGCGGCCACGACCTCCGGGTAGGTGGCGTACAGCGACTTGCCGTTGCGGGAGAGCAGACTCACCTCGTCCCCCTGACGACCGGCGAGGGCCCGGATACCGTCCAGCTTGCGTTCGAAGATCCAGTCGTCGCCGAACTCGCGGCGGGCACTGAGCGTGGCGAGCATCGGCGTGCCCGGCAGGCCGGAGGACGGACGCAGCAGGCGCCTCTGGTCCTCCGGCAACCGGTCCAGGTATGCCGTCACCGCCGTTCACCCGCCGATCGCCCGGCGCCGACCTGCCGCTCGGCGCGGCCCTTGCCCTCCGGCTCCCGCGTTCTCGAGGAATCCCTCCGTCGGCGGTGGCGCGCCGGCCGTCCTGCGGGCGTCATGCCGTCCTCCTCACGACGGGCCCCTCGAGGCCGAAGGGGCGTCGGTCAGGGCGAAGTGCCGTCTGCCCTCCCTCACCGGACCCGCACGGCGCCTGCCCACGCGCGTGCGACGCACACCATGGACGCCGCGAAAAGACGGCACGGCCAGGATCACCTCGTCCTTACGGAGCCTCGGTCGGCGGCAGGCGAGGGCAAGTGAATGCCGGCGGGAGGGTTGCGGCCGGGTGACGCGGGCAGCCGGTAGAGCGGCGGTGAATCTCGCGAGCACCGCGCCGCCTCAGCGTCCGGTCGTACGTGCGTGCCGCTGCCCTGAAGGCGGGGACCCCCGGACCCGGCACCCCGGATCCCCGCCTCCTGCCTGGGCCCGGGCCCGGGCCTGGAACACCCGATCGGAGATCCCCATGAAACGTGTCGCCCCGGACCCCCACCGCCTGCTGGGCATCTACCTCAACGACCACCTCGCCGGAGCGGGGGCCGAAATCGCCCTCGCCAGACGGACCGCACGTGCCCAGGAAGCCACCGACGCCGGGCCGCGCCTCGCCGCCCTCGCCGAGGAGATCAGCGAGGACCGCGACAGCCTGCGCGAGGTCATGATGACTCTCGACGTCCCCGCGAAGAACCTCCGCATGCTCCTGGGCATCGCCGCCGCGCAGGCGGGGCGGCTGAAGCCCAACGGCAGGGTGTTCTCACGCTCGCCTCTGAGCGATGTTCTCGAACTGGAGGCCATCAGGATCGGTGTCGAAGGCAAGAAGGAACTCTGGCGGACCCTGCACACGCTGGCCCGCTCGAACCCCCGCCTGGACACGGAGGCCATGGGCCGGCTGCTGGCACGCGCCGAACGCCAGGCCGACACCCTGGAGACGCTGAGGCTCACAGCCGTGGGCCGGGCCCTGCGCAGCACACCCCGGACGGCACCGGCCGTACCGCGCCACGGCGCCGGGCGGGCGCCGAAGGCGGGGTATGCGTCCTGAAGGTCGCGCACGGCCGTGGGGGCGGATCAGCGGGTGGCGCCGAAGTCCTGTGTCCAGTACTGGCCGGGCTGCGCCAGGCCTATGCCGATCTCCTTGACCTGGCAGTCGAGGATGTTCCGCTTGTGGCCCGGGCTGTTCATCCAGCCCTCCATGACCTGGGCGGCGGTGTCGTAGCCGTAGGCGACGTTCTCGGCGTACGTACTCCACTCGTACCCGGCACGGGTGATCCGCTGGCCCGGGTCGGATCCGTCGGAGCCGGTGTGGGACATGTTGGAGTGGGCCGCCATGTCCTCGCTGTGGTCCTGCGCGGCCTTCGTGAGCTTCGCGTTGACGGTCAGCGCGGGGCACCCGACCGTGGCGCGCTCCTTGTTGACGAGCGCGAGGACCTCGGCCGGTGCACCGGAGGGTGCCGCCGAATCCGAGGGCGCGGGGGACCCGGCCGGCTCGGCGGGCGGCTGGACGACCGGCGGCTCGACGATCTCGGCGGGGGCGCCGGCCTGAACCGGGACGTGCACGGGCTGCTGCGCGCCGGGGTCGCCGTAAGGGCCGCCGTACGAGTCGTACCGGGGACGGCTGTCCTGCTCGGCCGCGATGGACCGCATCGGGCCGGTCTCCTGCGGGTCGATGCAGGCCATGGCCGTGGCGGGTACGGCCACGAGGGCCAGTGCCCCGACAGCGACGGCCATCTTCCTGTGGTGCGTCTTCTTACGGTGCTTCTTCATGCGGGACCTCACTCGGTGATCGCGAAGCTCCCGGCGCCGGACCGCGAAAGCGCCGGAGGAATCGCCATTCTTAGAAGCCCGCCGGCAGCCTGGCAAGGGGCCGCCGCTCGGCCGCGCGGGATGTTCGGACGACGGCTTGAAACGGCCGGAAGATCGTGCATTCCAACCGCCGCGGCCACCCCGGAACACTCCTGGCCTGCCGCCAGAACCCGTCCCCGTCAGCCCTGTTGGAGGCGGGGAAACAGGAACGTCGGAATCCGCTTCCGGCAGAGTGCGGCACGCCGGCGCCAAACAGGCACATACGGCGAAATGTCCCGAGGTGGAGGATCTCCGCGAGGGCGGCGGAGCGGCAGCCGGGCCGTGACGCATGTCACGACGCGGAGGAGGAACCGGACCCGGTTCCCGCGTCCGTGCGCCGAGCGCCACGTCCGGAGCGTGCGACCGCTCAGCGGCCTGACGAACGCGACGGACGCGCCGCCCGCTCGGACGCCGGTGGCTCAAGCGGACCAATGCGCATGCGCGACATGGGCGGGCGTGGTGGGATCGGCCGGGTGAAGGATCCCTTTGGTTGTGACGAGCCGGCTTTCCTGGCGTGTTCCGGGACCGCGGACCGTGTGGCGGCGCGCCGCTTCATCGCCTCACGGGCCGCCGACGCGAGCGAGCTGGCGCTGCTGCTGGACATGCTCGGGCTACTGCCCGAGACCGACCCGCCTCCCGCGCGGCGTGATCGAGGAGCGGGTCTCATGCCCCGCAGCCCGTGAGGCCGTTCCCCCGGCGATCGGGCGCACACGTCCAGGGCCCGGCCCCTTCACTGCTCCTCGGGCCCGGTCCCGGTCAGGACACCGATCTTGTCGAGGCGGTGCTCCGGGTTGTTCTGCGCGTCACGCCAGAAGTTGCCCGCCGCGTCGTCCTCCGGTGTCAGGCACGTACTCACGGTGATCATGGCCCGCGTGGGGGCGGTGCCCGGCGAGCCGGGGACCGCGGCTCGCTGCTCGTCCATGGAGGCCTGCGACCGGAAGGACGTCGTCCGCGTCGTGGTGATGACGTACTCGTACCGCACGCCGTCGGCCGTCACGAACACGGACGCGCCCGTCTTCAACGACGGCAGCGACCACAGCGGTCCGCCGGCCGAGATGCGGTGGGCGGTCACGATGTAGTTCCCCACGTCTCCGGGACCGACCCCGCCCCGGGGCCCGTACGGACTCGATGCCACGCCGCGATCTTGGATCACCGTGCCCGGGGCGTCGTCGGGGCTGCCTTCGTAGGGGATGACGGTCAGGTCGGACACCCCGATGGCGGGTATCGCCAGCACGGCTTCCTGGACACGGGCGACCGCCTGAGGGTTCAGCGGACCCCGATCGGCCGGAGCGGCCACGGCCGGCGCGGCGAGCAGGAGGGTGAGCGCGGCGTACACCAGCGCCTTCGGCGCGGTACGGGAGGCGTGGAACGGGTGCTGGGTCATGGCGGGGTCCATGCGGCTCGACCGGGCCGCGCCGGGTGCCGCGACCCTTTCCCTTCCACCCTCCCACGGGCCGGCGGGGCGGGCGAGGTGTCACGCGGACGGCCCCCTGTGCCATGCGTCGGGACCCCGTCCCTGTAACGCTGGCCGGGGTCCGGTTCTGCAGGCCCGGAAGGGGTCGTCGCCGTACGGACGGGGTCGTCGCCGTCCATACGGAGGAGGAGTCGTGGCACCTCTCGCTCGGATCCCGCTGGAAGGCGGCGGGTACGTCCTGGTCGAGGCTCCGGCCACGGCCGAGGGGCCGATGGAGGAGAGCCGTATCGGCGACGCCATCCACGACCTCCCGGAAACGCTGCAGGAGGCGCTCGGTCCGGTCACGGAGGCGGCGCGCGTGGCCCTCGAGCAACTGCGCAAAGCCCGCCCCGACGACATCACCATCCAGTTCGGGGTCGACCTCTCGGTCGCCGCCGGGGCGGTCATCGCCAAGACGGGTGCGGGCTGCCATCTGACGGTGACCATGGCGTGGAGGGGCGGCGATGCCGGCCGTTCCCGGGATGCGTCCGAACGACCGGACTGACCCACGTGGTCGCGGGCCCGGCCGAGCGGTCCGGGAGGTCCCCAACGGCCGTGCCGGCCGGCCCCTTACCGGGAGCTGACGGTCCGACACCGGTGTGACCGCCGAGCCCGCCCCGCCGGGTATCCCGCCGCGGGGCAGCCGTGCGGGGCCGAGTGGCAGAGCCGTCCCGCGGAGCGCACCATGGGAAGCGGCGCACCGCGCCTTCCCCACCACCTCCAGTTCCGGACCCGTTCCCTGTGCCGGTCCGCGGGAGAGGAGGGAGTCTCCATGAGGGTCCGCATTCCGCGCGCCACTGCCGTCGTGTCCTTCGCGGCCGCCGTCGCCCTGTCGGTTCCGGTCGGCCCGGCCGCTGCCGCCCCGGCCACCGCCACCCCGACAGCGGCCTCCCCGACAGCGGCCTCCCCGGTGGACTGCACCGCGATGGGGCCCGAGGCCGACGACACGGCGCCTTCCGCCAACCCGGGCCGTTTCGGCTTCGGGACGATGTTCCAGACCCTCGCCACCGTGTGCTTGATCAACGACGAGCGCCGGCGCCTCGGTCTTTCGGAACTTCCGCTCGACTCCGAGCTGACGGCGGCCGCCCGGACGCACCTGAACGCCTCCTTGGCCCAGAAGTGGTGGGGCGAGGGCAAGAACCCGCACCAGAACCCGAGGGTGTCCGGAAGCGCCGACGTACAGATCGGGCGCCGCATCCAGAACGCCGGCTACTGCGCCGACGGCGGGTCGTGGAGCGGCCACGAGATCGCGTACAACGGGTGGGGCGGAGGCGGCACTCCGAACGCGGCCGTCAACTGGTGGCTGAACATCAGTACGCAAGGTCACGCCGAGATCATCCGCGACCCCTCGCTGACCGACATCGGTGCCGCGTCCAGGGGCGGAGCGGCAGACCCGGCCGGAGCCGACCAGAGCCTGGCCGGCACCTACGTGGTCACCTTCGGCAGGTGCGGGTCCTAGGAGTCCGGACCTGCAACCGAGGCGCGCCGGCCACGCCGCTGGGACCGATCGGTCCGAACCGCCCCAAGGAGCGAGCCATGCACACGTTCCGACGCTCGGCCTCTCGCTGGGCGCGCCGTTCCGCGGTAACCGCGACAGCCCTGGCCGTGGTCGGCTTCGGAGTCTCGCCGACGGCGACGGCGGCGGCGACCACGACGGCCGACCCGGCACCCGCCGGCCTGCCCACCCAGGTCCGGTCGACGGCTCCGGCCGCGCTGGACAAGGCGCCCGCCGGCCTCTACCTGTTCCAGTACACCTACCGGGGCCATCTCAAGATCGGTGGTGGCAACTTCACCCTCGGCGGCAAGGTGTACGTGGTCGTCAAGTTCGACTCGGGGAAGATCAGGTACCACGGCACCGTCACCGCGAAGACTAATTCCGGCGTCCCCGGCGGGGCCGTCTACCTGGAGACGAACATCTCCGCTCCCTGCGCCCCCGGGAACAACGGCTATGCCCGCGCCTACGACCACAGCACCGAAACCTGGTCACCGAGGCTGCCGGTGGCCATCTGCGTACGGATCGACTGAGGTTCGGCGGCCCCGTGCCGCGAGACACCGCGAGGGACTCCCCCGGGGCGGCCGTACGACAGCCGTGTCAGATGGTGAACGGCTTCTGCTTGAGGAAGCCGTCCGACGGGTTGCCCGTCGTGTAGAAGTTCGGGCTCTGGTTGGCGGGCATGCGCTTTTGGATGTCGCGGTGGAAGGTGCGGTAGTTGCCCAGGAAGGCCCCCTTCCCCCATACCTTGAGAAGGTTCGCGGTGAACAGTCCGTTGACGTCTCCGTCGGACGCCACCTGGTTGTCCTGGCAGGCGGCGATGAGTACGGCACCGGGCGCCGGACGGCCGCCGTCGCCGTCCTTGAGTTCGCGCTGGAGGCCCTCGTAGAACGGCCGGTCCCGGGCGAAGATCTCCTGTTGCTTGAGCAGCGGCATCAGCCGGGACGCCTCCTCCACCTGGTCCGGGTCACGGGTCTGGAACTGCGACTCCAGCGCCTCCGGGGTGAGCAGCCCCTGGAGGGACTCGATCGCGCTGCCGCTGTGGCAGCAGTCCAGCAGGGCGAAGATCCTGACCCCCTCCTCGAACCGTCGGAACTCCCGGTACAGCTCGTCGTCGAGGAACTGGCGGTCGAAGAACACCAGCGTCTCGTCCAGCCGGTCGGGCTCGTCGTCCGATCCGACGACGTTGTCCATCTGGCCGCCGTGGCCCGAGTAGGTGAACAGCAGGATGTCCCCGCTCTTGAGCCGTCCGGCCGCCTTGCGCAATTCCCCGGTGATGTTCTCCACCGTGCCGTCGCCGGTCAGGATCACGGTGTCGCCGAACCCTGCGGCGCGGGCCACCGAGGCCATGTCGTGGGCGTCGTTCTCGCAGGCCAGGAGCTTGCCGTCCCAGCCGTCGTACGCCGCGGGATCGACCTTGTTCAGACCGATGTGGATGGACAGACCAGTGGGCACGGGTACTCCTCGGGGCGTGGCGGGCAAAGGGAGGTCGACAGCATGGGTTCCGCAGCGGTCGCCGCCCGAACCGGGGTGCCGGGGACGCCGCCCGATCGGGCCTGCCGAGCGGAGCCGGCGGGAGGGCCGCTGTTCGGGTGGCCCGTCGTCTCGCACCGTAGATGATCACTTGTGCGCGGTATCGCTATCGTATGAACGCAATTAGCACGCCACCGGACCGGTCGGCGGGCGCCACGGCACGGCAGGGCTCCCTCGCCGATCGCACCGGCTACGACGAGTCCTTCCTCGGGGCCGTCGTCCCGCTCCCCCTCCCGGCCGCGGCCGGGATCGAGACCGTGGTCCTCCCCTACACCCACTTCACCGTCGTCCTGCGCCCCGACCGCAGGCTGGCCGCCTCCACCGCCGTCTGCATCGACGGCGAGCAGCTCGTGGAGGACGTACCCCGTGACGACGACTGGGGGTTCGACCCGCGCGTGCCCGAAGCCCAGCAGGCCGGCAACGACGTCTACCGCGACAACTCCCTGGACCGGGGCCACCTGGTCCGCCGTCTGGACCCGGTCTGGGGTGCCGCGGGCGAGGCCAACCGCGCGAACACCGACACCTTTTACTTCACCAACGCGGCCCCGCAACAGGACGCCTTCAACCAGGGCAAACAACTGTGGCAGGGGCTGGAGAACCACTTGCTCGACCACGCGGCCCGCTTCGACCGCAAGCTGTCCGTCTTCACCGGTCCCGTCCTGCACGACTCCGACCCGCCCTACCGGGGCATCCAGGTGCCACTACGGTTCTGGAAGGTGGCCGCCTTCGTCCAGAACGGCCGACTGGCCTCGACCGGGTACATCCTCGACCAGAGCCCGGACCTCAGCCGGGACCGCGAACGGGCGATGGCCGGCGCCAGGCCCGGCGATCCGCCGCCGCTCGGCCCGTTCCGCACGTTCCAGGTGCCCGTGACCGACATCGTCGAACTCACGGGACTCGGCTTCGGGCCGCTGCCGGCCGCCGACCTCATGCCCGTCACCCGCGCACCCGCGGAGCGCTGGAAACGACTGCAGAGCTACGACGACGTGGTCCTGGACGGCTGAGATGCACGACGCCACCGTCGTCTACGTCCACGGAAACGGGAACAAGGTCCGCGAGGACCTGCTCAAGTCCCAGTGGGACAGGGCGCTGTTCGGCGAGGACATGGGCGCGGCATCGCGGATGGCCTACTGGGCGCCGGTCCTGCACCGCGCCCCACTGCCCGACGACGAGCCCGACCCGCTGTCCGGCGACCGGCCGTCCGTACGGGAAATCCCGGGCCCGGCGGCGCTACGGACTCCGGAGGAGTTCATCGAGGAGACGCTCCGCGAGGCGCGCCGGAGGGCAGCTCCGGCGCTCGGGACACGGTCGGCGCAGGCCGGGGAGGAGCACCTGGCGAACTGGCTGGCGAAGATGGCGTACTCGGCCGAGACCCTCGGCCGGGCCGAGGACGCGGCGCCCGCACCGGCCCCGTCGGACCTGGCCGAGGCGCTGCCGCTCCCCCTCTTCATGCGCGCACCCGTCTTCGAGCTGCTCGTGAAGCTCACCTTCGAGGACGTGTACGCGTACTTCTTCGGCGGCGTCGGCGAGGCGATGCGCGCGGTCGTCCGCAGCGAGCTGGCCGACGTGCGCGACGGGCCGCTCGCCGTGCTGGGGCACAGCCTCGGCTCGGTCATCGCGTACGAGGTGCTCCGCGAGGAGCGACGGGACGTCAGCCTCTTCGTCAGCGCGGGGTCCCCTCTCGGCATCACCGAGGTGCAGGACCAGCTCGCGCTCCCGCCGGCGGTCCCGACAGGCGTGGCGGCCTGGTCCAACGTCTCGGACCTGCGGGACCTGGTGGCGCTCGACCACTGGCTGCGGCCCGAGTACGGTCCGCCCGATCTCGTTGCCGACCATCTGGTCAGGAACGGGAGCGACAACCACCACGGCATCGCCGAGTACCTGCGCGGCGCGCCCGTCCAGCAGGAGCTGCGCACGCTGTTCGGCCGCGTTGCGGGCGACCGGGCCGAGTGAAACCATGGCAGGTATCAGGCAGTCCGTCTTTCCGCCCCGCTACTGCGGCTGTGCAGGTGCGGTATGTCTCCCAAGGATACTGAATGGGGACTCGTCACCGAAATGGTGCGGGACCACTTTTTCATTTCCGGCGAACCCCGACCCAAGCTGGTCCAGTTCGGATTCTCACCCGAGTTCGTGAGCAAAATCCCACTGAATTACGTGAGCAGCGACAATTCTGTCGCCCTGGTCGAGGCCGTGCGGAACAGTGGAATCGAAACGCAACTCCAGCTCCTCCGGACGCTCGTGGCGATCGACTCGCTCACGTCCATTCCAGCCGGAAACGAGGCCAGGCGCCTCAAGAGCGAGCTGGAGGAGGCCGCGCGGCTGCATGTTTCAGTGCAGGACTTCTTCCTCAGCAGCGTGCTCAGCAACGGCGCCGAGGTATTCATCGACCGGGCGGACTTCAGGAAGCGGCTCCGCGAGTTCTTCGAGAATCCCGACAAGACCGTTCTGGTGGTGGACGGAGAACCTGACAGCGGGCGCTCCTACAGCCACAAGCTGATCCGGCACATAGGCGAGCACTGCAATTTCCGTCCGGTGCGGGTGACGCTGAACCGGACCTCGACCGCCGAGCAGGTGGTCCAGCGGCTCTCCGAGTGCGTCGCCGACCCGACCACGGTCCCGCCGGCGCTTTCGCACACCGCGCTCTCGCCCCTCTCCCCCCTCCCGCCGTTGAATCCGACACAATTGAACGATCCACTACCCGAGATCGATGCCGCGGTGCACCGCGTCGTCAGCCAGGCCACCACGGCGCGCGGGCAGTACTGGCTGGTGCTGGACGACTGCGACAAGCTCGACGTCAATTCCGACGTCTGGGACTGCATCGGCAAGCTGGCCCTGACCATCCACAAGCAGAGGCCGGCGCCGCCGGACGTACCGCCCCGGCTGGTCCTGCTCGGGTACTCGCCGGCGATGCGCCAGCTCCCGTACGAGATACGCAAGAACGAGGTCAGGGACACCGCCCGGATGTTCGGCCCGGACGATCTGCGCGAGTTCTTCCGGCAGTTCTTCACCGAGGCTTCGACTTTCCCGGACACGCAGCGGATCTCCGCCCTCGTGGAAACGGCCGTCCCCGCCGTTCTGCAGGCCTGTGAGGCCTGCGGTCCGGGCAGCTACATGCGCAGGATCTGCACGGCTGCGGCGGCGTCGGTCCGTCTCTACGGCGCACTCCTCCCCGGCGAGGACTTCGGCGCGCGCCTGAGCGAGCAGCTGAGCGCCGCCGCGGCCTCCCCCGGCCCGGCGGACGTGTCTGACCTGCGCAAGGCGTACCGGGAAGCGGCGTCGCTGATGAGCCGGTTCGACCCCGCGCGGCTGAAGCTGCCCGGCGAGGAGGAGCCCTCCGGGGCGGCCGGGGTGGAGCTGCTTCGCGACTGCCGGGCCGTCGGCGCGCGCAACACCTTCACCTGGGTACTGAAGTCGGAGGTCCGCGACACGGCGCTGAGCGGATTCGCCGGCCCGGAAGGGGCCCGCCGTGCCCTGCTGGCCAACCTGGAGCAGATCCCGCCCGGCCCGGGGCCGGAACGCATCGCGCTGGCCTACCTCGACGGCACTCCCCCGAACGTCACGCACCAGAAGGTGGACGAGCTGTCGCACACGCTGCAGGCGGTGTTGTGGCTCGCACAGATCCCGGGCATCACCGGCATCCCCGAGAGCGCGGAACTCCAGCTGCTACTCGACCGGGCGCGGCTGATGCAGCCCCTCGAACGCCTCGAACACAGCGCCTTCAAGGGGCGCGCCGAGGAACTCGCCCGTCTGCGCGCCTACATCGGACTGCCCACGCCGTTGCAGGACGAGTTCACCCGGGCGGTCGGCGCCGGCACGAAGCGGCCGGTGCTGGTGCACGGGCTGAGCGGCGTCGGCAAGAGCACCCTGCTCGCGACGTTCCTCCGGGACAGCCTGCACGACTACCCCACCACGTTCCCCTTCGCGTACGTCGACTTCGAACGGCCCACCCTCTCGGCCCACGAACCGGCCACCCTGATCGCGGAAATGGCTCGGCAGCTCAGCGTCCAGTACCCCGGGCACCACGCCGATTTCGACGCCCTGGCGCACGCGTGCGAGGAGACCGTCGGCCTCCACCGGGCCGAAGAGGGCACGGTCGACGAGCTCTACGAGCTCGCCACCACCCGGGCGACGATGGCGCGGCTCTCCCAGTCGGGGGTGCACGCCCTGGCGTCGGCCCGCGAGGGCATGCTGGCGGCGCAGCTCGCGACGCTCGTCGTCCAGGCGGTGGGAGTGCCCGCGGCCGAGCAGCCGCCCCTGCTTCTCGTGATCGACTCCTTCGAGGAGGCCCAGTACAGCGGTTCCCCGGAGCTCGGCCGCATGTGGGCCGTCTGGTCGGCGCTCCAGAAGGTGCACCCGCGGCTGCGGACCGTCGTCGCGGGGCGGCTGCTGAAGCGGCATCCGGCCCGAGTGGTGGAGCCCCTGACCATCGAGCTGAACGACCTCGGCCCCGAGGCCTCCGTGGCCCTCCTGGTCTCCTGCGGGGTGGCCGACGAACGGCTCGCCGAGAAGCTCGCCGACCGCGTGGGCGGCAATCCCCTGAGCCTGAAGCTGGCGGCGCGGGCGGCCGAGCAGGAGGGCGACCGGGCCGGGTCGCTGAACGAACTGATCGAGAGCCTGCCCCGGCGGCGCCGCCAATTCTTCCGCAAGGTCGACCAGATGCTCATCCAGGGGACCCTCTACGAGCGGATCCTGAGGCGCATCGGGGACCAGGACGTCCGCGCTCTGGCGCAGGCCGGAATGGCGTTGCGGACCATCACCCCCGGGCTGATCCGGGAAGTCCTCGCCGGTCCGTGCGGACTGACGGTGGACTCCGACGTGGAGGCGGAGCGCCTCTTCGATCTGGTCTCCCGGCTCGACCTGGTGGAGTCCGCCGGCCCTGGGACCGTACGCCACCGGGCCGACCTGCGGGCCATCATGCTGCGGCTGGCCGACCGTGCCCGTGCGGACGTGATGCGGGAAGTCGGGCGGCGCGCGGTCGCGTATTACGCACCGCGCGAAGGCCTGGAGCCGCGGGCCGAGGAGATCTACCACCGGCTGCGGTTGAACGAGAGCCCGCGCGACGTGGAGTTGCGCTGGCTGCCCGGTGTCGAGCGGTTCCTCGTCGGGGCCGACCAGGACATGGCGGGGCGGTCCGCCGCGTACCTCGCGGGGCGCTTCGGCGGCCACACCCCGGACGAGGTGATGGCGGAAGCGGACCAGGAGGACTGGGAGCGCATCGCCGCCCGCGAGGTCGAGGACCTGCTGTCGCAGGGCTACACCGAGGCGGCCGCCGCCCGGATCGAGGGGCGGCGCCCGTGGACCTCGGGCAGCCCGTTGCACCCGCTGTGGGTCGAGACCCTGGACCGGCTGGGCCGTCGCGCCGAAGCCCGGGCGGCCGCCGACGCGGCCGTGGAGCGCGCCGACGAGGACGGTTTCCCCGGACTGCAGCTGGAGCTGCTGCTCCTCTCGGCGCGGCTGGCCGAGGCGGACGGCGACCTCGCCGAGGCCGACGACGACCTCGCGGAGGCCGAGGAGATCGCGACGGGCCTGGGGAAGGACTTCGAGGCGCTGGGCGCCCTGCTGACCCGTGCGCAGCTGGCGTCCCGTACCGAGGAACACGATGAGGAGGTCGGGAGCAGGCTCGCCGAGCGACTGCGGCGGCTTCCCGATGCGGAGCTCGTCCGGCAGCCCGCCCTGGTGCGTGCCGCGGTCGCCGAGGTCTCTCACGACCATCCGCGGATCCTGGAGCACGCCCTGGACGTCGTGGGCCTGCCCGCGACCGAGGAAGGTGTCCTGGACGTACTCGGCGAGGCGATCGAGCGGGTGGTGGCCGACCGGCCCGAGCTGCGGGCCCCGCTGCTCCGCCTTCTGGAGGACTCCGCCGGTTCGCCCGACCGTTCCGCCGCTGTCCGCCGGTACGCGACCGGCGTCACCCACCAGGGGGTCCAGGGCATGCTGCGCGAGTCGCGCCGACTCGGGACGCTCGACCGGCTCGCCGGACGCCTCCTGACCCTCGACGACCGGACCGGCGGGCTCGCCTCGGGCGTGGCGGCGGCCATGGGGGTCGGCGCCGTCACCCCCGGGGCCGTCACCCCCGGCCCGGCCGTACGCACGGACACGCGGCTGGCCGCCCAGGAGCCGGGCGATGCTTCCCCCTCCGCAGAAAGCCCAGCCGAAGGGAACGGCCACCGAGCGGCCTGATCGACCATGAGCGATCCGTATCTCTCCCAGGACGACGTCGTACAGCTGCGGGACACGGCGGTGGAGGCAGGGCTGACGGACCCGGGGCTGCGGAATCTGCTGTTCGCGGGAATCCTCCCCAAGTACCGCGGCTCGCTGCCGCACCTCGCGGCGCCCGGCCAACAGGTCCACTCGGACCTCAACGAGATGAACCGTGTGGAGCGGCTGATCGACGGCACCGTTCCGCTGGCCGTCTGGCTCCGCAACGCCGCCGACCAGCTCACCGATGCCGCCGCCCGCGACGTCATCCTCAAGGCACTGGACCGGGTGGCGCGCGACGCGGCCGGCGAGCCCGACGTGGCACCCGATGTCCCCACCGGGGAAACCAAGGAAGAGGTCATCTTCCGGGACGACACGGTGCCCTTCGGCTTCCTGAGCGGCGGAGCGCTGGCCGGGTCCTCGGTCGCCCGCATCAAGGTGCTGCCGTACCAGGGGGGCGCCCTGCTCCATCCGGTGGCGCTGCCCCACAGCGGCACCGGCTGGCTCATCGCCCCCGACCTCCTCGTCACCAACCACCACGTGGTCAACGCCCGCAAGCGCACCGACGGCCGGCAGCAGGTCGCGGACCCGGCGGACCTCCGGCTCCAGGCCAAGGGATCACGCTCCCGGTTCGACTACCTGAGCGAGGACGACACGGACGCCGAGGAAGCACAGGCGAGCGAACTCGTGGCCTGGGACGAGGAACTCGACTACGCCGTGCTGCGCCTGACCGCCGCCCCGCCCCGCCCCTTCCTCCGCGTCGCCACCGCACCACTGAAGGTGGCCAAGGACACGCCGGTGGCACTCAACATCATTCAGCACCCGGGTGGAGAGCCGAAGCGGATCGCGCTGCGCAACAACCTCGCCTTCGAGGCGGACGACATGGACGTGCGCTACTTCACCGACACCCGGGGCGGCTCGTCCGGCTCGCCCGTGCTGACCGACGACTGGACGGTGGTGGCCCTGCACCGCGGCACGCGGCGCGTGACGGACGTCAGCTTCCAGGGCAAGAGCACGGCCTTCGTGAACGTCGGCACGCAACTGAGTGCCATCCTGCGGCACCTGCGGGATCACAGCCCGCAGATCCACGACGAAATCGCTGCGGCCCAGTCGCGCTGACGCGGCGGGCACGATCACAGGAGGTGCGAGATGCGCGGTGGATCACCGGTGGCGACCGGGCCGGAGCAGGTCTTCCGAGAGGATCTGCTGGAGGTGGCCGCACGCGTGCGCAAGGGGCTGGACGCCGAGATCCCCGAGTCCGCCGAGGAGCTTCCCCGGGAGGAGGCGGCGGCCGCGCAGATCGGCCGCGCCGCCCGGGAGGAGCGGGCCAGGGTGCTGGAGGCCGGGGTGCGCGGGCTGGAGAAGCTGGCGGCGGGCCGCAGGGGCGACGTGGACGCGGACGAGTACTTCGGGGTGGAGGCGATCGTCCTGCTCGAAGGCCGCCCGGCGATCCTGGTCCAGGGCCAGGACTTCGCCTCGCAGCCGGGCGACTGGGCCCTGCTGGACGGGCAGCGGCCGTCCATCCGGGCGTCGATCGAGCGGGTCGGCCGGGTGGAGGTGACCGGCCACGCGGAACTGGACTGGCTGGGCACCGGGTTCCTGGTCTCGCCGTTCGCCGTGATGACCAACCGCCACGTCGCGGCCGAGTTCACCCGCGCGGACGGCGAGGGCGGGTTCACCTTCCGCCAGGGCATGGGTGCCCGCATCGACACCGCCGAGGAATTCGGCGCGCCCGCCACCGACGGATCGTTCGAGTTCGAGGTCACCGAGGTCATCGGCATCCACCGGGACGTCGACATGGCACTGCTCCGGGTGTCCCCGGCGGCGGGCGGCGGCGGGCCGCTGCCGACGCCGCTGGCGGTCGCCGCCGACGCTCCGCCGGACCTGGAAGGCCGGCCCGTGTACGTGGTCGGCTACCCGGCGGCGGACGGCCGCCGCAACGAACCGGCGGCCATGAGCCGCATCTTCATGGACATCTACAACGTGAAGCGGCTCCAGCCGGGCACGGCGACGGCCCTGGTCCCGGACGGGCCGGGGTTCACCATGACGCACGACTGCTCCACGCTCGGCGGCAACAGCGGCTCCCCCGTCTTCGACCTGGCCGACCACCGGGTGCTCGGCCTCCACTTCGGCGGCCGGTTCAGGTCGGGCAACTTTGCCGTGCCGCTGTTCCAGCTGACGGACGACCCGCTGCTGGAGCGGGCGGAGGTCAACTGGGTGTAGGGCGGCTCCGCAGTTGCGCGCGCGCAGGTCTCGCAGGCCCCGGGGCACACCACGCCCGGCGCGGGACGGAATGCCCGGGGCCCGCTTTCAGCTCGTGGTGATGGGTTCGCCGTCGTGCTCGCCGCCTATGCAGGTCCACAGGCCGGTGCCGGAGTCGTACTCCACCTTGCCCACCTTGTCGGCGATGCACTCGGGTCCGGTGACCGTCGGTGCGACAGCCGACGCGACGGGGACGGCCGCACCGAAAGCGGCCAGTACGAGTGCGGCGGTGAATCCGAGAACGCGTCTACGCATGGGAGCTCCTCTGGGGACGAGCGAACCTACACGTCAACTCCAGCTTCGCCCTGCGGCGCCTTGACCGCACTCTGACGCGGCGTTGCTCGGAGGGGGCGTTCTCCGGGGGCGTGTCCCCCGGACCGGGAGGAGGCTGATCACATGGCGAACACACCCGAGGTAACCGTAGGGGCGCCTGCGTGTACGTGATCAGGAAGGACAGAATGAAAATGCCCAGCACTTACGAGCGTTCCGGGATCGGGGGCAAGGCGCTCGATGAGGAGGAGAAGAAGGAGGACGGATATCCTCCCGGAACGCATTACAGGTACCGATCCGAGATCTCGAACAGCAGTGAAATTCTGAACGTGACCCGGGGCCGGCAGCGGACAACGGTGTTCAGAGTGGACAGTGGCGCGTGGCCGCGCGTCGTCGTGGACGTGTCGCCGCCTGATGAACGGATCGAGTTCGATCCGGTGAATCCCTACGCGAACGAAGAGAACATCGACCGGTACGGTCTTTCGCCGGTACGCGGCTCCACGGCGGAGACGCCCTACCGGGAGCTCCTGGAGAAGGCCCGCTCGAGCGGGTAGGGGGCCCGCTCGCCTTGCGTTTGCCGGTCGCTACGGGCGGCCGGAGACTGGTGATGTCCCTCGCCCTCTCCTTCAAGAGGTGTCCTATGCGCAGGACCTCGCGACTCAACTGCATCATCCCGCCGTACCTCCTCAGAAGGCTCCTGGAGAGCGAACACAGTGAGGTGCGCCAGGCCGCCTTGGACACCATGCTGACCACTGCTCGCCTGCGAGGTCAGCGAGAGGTCCGGGCGTCCTTCGCCGGCGCGGCCGCCCCCGGCAACGGCCGGCGCACCGTCTTCGACTGCGAGGAGGGAAGTTCCCTACCGGCCGCCGTCCTCGCCAGGTCCGAAGACGGACCGGAGGCCGTGGACGAGTCCGCGAACCGGGCGTTCGACGGACTCGGCCTGACGCGCGACTTCTTCAAGGAGGTGTTCCAGCGTGATTCGATGGACGGCCGGGGGATGCGCCTGGACGGGTACGTCCACTTCGGCGTGAAGTTCAACAACGCGTTCTGGGACGGACAGCACATGGTCTTCGGCGACGGGGACGGAAAGGTGCTCGGCAACCTCACCGGATCCCTCGACGTGATCGCCCACGAGCTGACGCACGGACTGACGGAGCACACCTCCGGCTTCGAGTACCACAATCAGTCCGGCGCCCTGAACGAGTCGATTTCGGACGTCTTCGGGTCGCTGGTCAAGCAGTGGTCGCTGAAACAGGCGGCCGAGGAGGCGGACTGGCTGATCGGCGCCGACGTGTGGACCCCCGGAATCGACGCCGACGCCCTGCGATCGATGAAGGCCCCGGGGCACGCCTACAACAATCCGCTGTTCGGAAAGGACCCCCAGCCCGACCGCATGAGCAAATTCGTCCACCTTCCCGACACCGAAGAAGGGGACAACGGCGGGGTGCACCTCAACTCCGGCATTCCGAACAAGGCGTTCTTCCTGACGGCCATGGGCATCGGTGGATTCGCATGGGAGGCCGCCGGGCCCATCTGGTACGAATCGCTCAAAGCGTCCGGCGCCGAAGCCGAGTTCCAGGATTTCGCCCACACCACCGTCCAGAAGGCCGGCGAACTGTTCGGCGTCGGCAGTGCCGAACAGTCGGCCGTGCTGGCGGCGTGGCAGGAGGTGGAGGTCTCCGTCAGGGGCGTCCCGATCGGCGCCGCCCGAGCACGGAGCCGGGCGGCCCACGAGAACGGCGGTTTGGGCCGGCAGGACGGCCTGGCAGCCCTCACCAGGCAGATCGGAGCACTGAGCGCCAAGGTGACGGCACTGGCCAAGGACGTGGACGCGCTGAAGGCAGCCAAATGAAGGTGGCGGCTCCCGCGACGCGCGGCGGGCCGGCGGCGGCCGGGGCGGGAGGCCGAGTCGGCTCGCCGGAGTGCCGTGCCTCCCATAGCTGGATACTCTGGGCATTGTGATCGAGTCTGGACCGCCGCGGCACCGTAGGCGCCCAGGACCCGGAAGACTTGTACGGCTGTCGCCGGTCATCCTGACCGTCGTCATCGCCAGCCTGGCCTACACCACTCCGCCGGACATGGCCTTCAGCCGCCTCCTTCCCGCGGCGCCGGCCCTGGCCGCCGCGATGTGGCCGGTCCTCCCCACCGTCCTGCTCGGGACGGCCTGCCTCCTTCTGATGATCGGCCTCAGCCTCGTCTTCCCCGATCTGGGCACGTGGTGGACGGCCTCGGGAATCATCGCGGTCACGGTGGCGGCCGCCTACGGAAGCCACGTCCGGCTCCAGCGCGAGCGCACCCTGTTCCAGGTACGGCTCGTCGCCGACGCCGCGCAGCAGGTGGTGCTGAGCCCCATGCCGCGCCGCCTGGGCAACATCGAGATCGAGTCGCTGTACCTCGCGGCCGCGGCGGAGGCCCGCATCGGCGGGGATTTCTACGAGGTGGTCGACACGCCTTACGGGATCAGACTGCTCATCGGTGACGTGCGGGGCAAGGGCCTGCCGGCCGTGGGAGCGGCCGCGGCGATCGTGAACGCGTTCCGGGAGGCTGCCTACGGCGAGGCCGACATGGTCAACGTGGCACGCCGGCTGGACGCCAGCAGCACCCGGTACAACTCCGCGTTTCCCCCCGACGGGGCGATGGAGCGCTTCGCCACGGCCCTTCTCGTCCAGATCCCGCACGAGGGCAGACGCATCGACATCCTCAACTGCGGACACCCTCCGCCGATGCTCCTGACCCGCGGAAGACTTCGTGTCCTGGAGTCCGCCACTCCCTCGCCGCTGATCAGCCTCGCGGAGCTGGTCGGCGATCACTACAACGTCGACACCTACGATTTCGACCCCGGCGACCTGGTGCTTCTCTATACGGACGGGATCGCCGAGGCCCGCGCCCGCGACGGCGAGTTCTTTCCCCTGGCGGCGTGGATGCGCCGACAGCCGCCGACGCCGCCCCGCGAACTGCTCACGGCTCTTCACCGCGATCTTCTGCGCTACAGCAGAGGACGCCTGGACGACGACGTCGCCGCCCTCGCCGTACGCCTGTGCGAGCCCTGAAGACGGCGGCTGGTGTCGGCGCAAGCCCGCCCGTTCACTGTTCCGGCAGCGGCTGCTCGGACCAGATGATCTTCCCCGTGCGCGTGTAACGGGTGCCCCATCGGCCGCCGATCTGAGCCACCAGGAAGAGCCCGCGACCGCCTTCGTCCGTGGTCGCGGCGTACCGCAGGTGGGGTGAGGTACTGCTGCCGTCGGAGACTTCGCAGGTCAGAAGCCTGCCGTCGTTCAGCAGTCGTACGCGGACCGGTGCGCTGCCGTGCCGGATGGCGTTCGTGACGAGCTCGCTCAGTACGAGTTCCGTGCCGAAGGCGAGCTCGGAAAGGCCCCATTCTTCGAGCTTCGCCACGGCGCGGGCCCGCACGCCCGCCACGGCATTCGGCTCGAACGGCACCTCCCAGTCGGCGATGCGGTCCGCGCCCAGCGCGTGCGTCTGCGCGATGAGGACGGCCACGTCGTCCCTCGGGCGGACCGGCATCACCCCGCTCAGGACCGCCCGGCAGGTCTCCTGGGGCCCCGGGCCGGCGTGCGAGAGCGCCGCACGGAGCAGCTCGAGTCCCTCGTCGATGTCGCGGCCGGGGTTCTCGATCAGGCCGTCGGTGTACAGCACCAGCTGCGAGCCCTCGCTCAGGTCCAGCTCCGCCGACTCGAACGGGAAGCCCCCGAGCCCCAGCGGTGCGCCCGGGGGCAGGTCGGGCATCTCCGCCGATCCATCGGGACGCACCACGAACGGCGGCACGTGGCCCGCGCGGGCCATCGTGCACCGCTGGGTCACCGCGTCGTACACGGCGTACAGGCAGGTCGCTCCGATCAGTTCGCCGTCGGTGACGCCTCCCTCCCCGGTCTGGTCGATGTACTGGACGAGGTCGTCCAGGCGCGCCAGCAGTTCGTCGGGAGGAAGGTCCAAGGACGAGAAGTTGAGCACGGCCGTACGCAGCTGGCCCATGGTCGCCGCGGCGCGCAGTCCGTGCCCGACGACGTCCCCTACGACCAGGGCCACCCGGCTGCCGGGAAGAGGGATCACGTCGAACCAGTCGCCGCCGACCCCGGAGTGGGCGGGCAGGTAGTAGTGCGCCACCTCCACGGCGTTCTGCTCGGGCAGCTCGCGCGGCAGCAGGCTGTGCTGGAGCGTCACGGCCAGGGCGTGCTCGCGGGTGTAGCGGCGGGCGTTGTCGATGGTGAGGCCCGCCCGTGCCACGAGCTCCTCGGCGAGCGAGAGGTCCTCGTCGTTGAAGGGTTCCGGCTTCCGCGAGCGCCAGAAGTTGGCCACGCCGAGCGTGACCCCGCGGGCCGTGAGGGGAGCGGTGATCAGGGAGTGGATGCCGAAATCGACGATCTCCTGGGCCCGCCGGGGGTCCTGGGCGTACCAGCCGGGCGCGTCGGCGAGGTCGGGCACCACCTCGGCCCGGCCGCTGGTGAAGCCGCGGGCCTGCGGTGTGGACGGCAGGAAGTCGATCAGCCTGCCGCGCGGATAGAGCGGCGAGTCGTCGCGGATGCCGCTGACCCCGGTACGGCGCAGCTCCGCGTCCGAGGTGGGCTCGTCCCCGTGCAGCACGGTCTCGGCCAGGTCCACGGTCACGAAGTCCGCGAAGCGCGGCACGGCGACGTCGGCGAGCTCCTGGGCCGTCCGCGCCACGTCGAGGGTGGTGCCGATGCCGGTGCCGGCGTCGTACAGCAGCTTCAGACGTCTGTGGGCCGCGTCGGCCCGTGCGCTGAGCACGCGCATCTCGGTCGAGTCACGGATGGTGACGGCCGCCCCCTCGGGGCCGCCGCCGGGCCGGGTCGGCCTCTGACTGATCACGAGCAGCCGGTCCGCGGCCTCGTGCACCTCGTCGGTGGCCTCCCGACCGGACTGCAGGAGCTCGGACACCTGCCGATCGAGGCCGGGCAGGTCCCGGATGAGGGACCCTTCGGCATCGGGGGAAAGCCGGAGGAGCCGCTTCGCCTCGTCGTTGGCGAGCAGGAGGCGCCCCGCGCCATCGATGATCAGCACCCCCTCGCGGACGGCGTGCAGCACCGCGTCGTGGTGCTCGTACATCCGTGTCATCTCCAGGGGGCCCAGCCCGTGGGTCTGGCGCCGGAGGCGTCTGCTGATCAGCGCCGCGCCCGCGGTGGCCAGGGCGAGGCCGGCCGCGCTGACGCCGAGGATCACGGGGAGTTGCCGGTCGACCACTCCGGTGACGCTCTTCACGGTGAGGCCGGCCGACACCAGTGCCACGACCCGGCCGTCGGCGGCGACCACGGGCACCACGGCCTGGATCTCGTTCCCCAGCGGACCGTCGACACTCTCCGTGTACACCCGGCCGGCGAGCGAGGGCTCGATGGTCCCCACGAACCGCTTGCCGATGCGGTCGGGCAGGGGGTGGGTGTAGCGGATCCCCTCGGTGTCCATCACCACGATGAAGTCCACCCCGGTGGCCTTGCGCGTCGACTCGGCGAGCGGCTGGAGGATCGCGGAGGGATCCGGGGAACGGAGGGCCTCCTGCAGCCCGAGCGAACGCGCGAAGGTCTCGGCGACCGCCACGGACCGGGTGCGGGCCTCGCGGTCGATGTCGTGGCGCGACTGGAGCACCAGCGCCAGCACCGTGCCGGCGGCGAGCAGCACCACGACCGCCACCTGCAGGAGGAACACCTGGCGGGCGACGCTGCGCCGGCGATTGCCGTTCAGTGACCGCACCGATTTCCCCGGTACGGGTTACATGGAGAGGTCACAAATCAGTTGTAGCATTGTCGGCCGCCCGTCGTGGGTTATGACGGCGATGCCGGGCGAGGCGCCTGTCCCCCTCCGATGATCACGGCGCCGGCCGTTCCGCGAACCGGCCCACGGGGCCGCCGGTCATCCCCCGCCTCGCCGACCTCCCGCGCGGGCGCCCGGACGGCTCTGGCCATCGGAGAGGAAGTCCCGGAAAACCTGCGAGGAGCGCGGATTCTGCCCGCACTGCCACACGCCGTGCGGGCAGAAGTCCGTGATGCTGTGGTAGAGCGGCCTGTGCTCCTCGATCCATTCCAACATGCGCCGGACGTACTCGGGATTGTCGCCGTGCCGGAACAGCCCCCACTCGGGATACGAGGTCTCCTTGCCGTGGGCCCTGGCGAAATCGACCTGGTGCCGCAGTCCATAGGGCTGGGTGACCTGCTGGTCGAAGGTCCGGCCGGGTTCCTGGTCGTACGAGTCCATCCCGACGACATCGACCACGTCATCACCCGGATAGCACCGGGTCCACGCGATCGCGTCGCCGCCACGGTTGGGGGCGAAGTCGAAACGGAATTCCTGTCCCGCCACGGAGCGCATGGCGGCCACGATGCGCCGCCAGTACTTCTTCCAGTTCTCGGGGTCGGGCCGGCACCGGTGGGTGTAGTCGAAGCCGTTCATCTCCCAGCCGAGCACGATCACCGTGTCCGGCACGCCGAGGTCGACCAGGCGCTGGGCCAGCCGCCGGAAGTGGTGGTCGTACGTGCCCCGCGCACCGGTGCGGATCAGCTCGGCGACCCGTGCGTCGGGGAAGCGGGCCTCGTTGCGCTCCTGCATGGGCACGTTCAGGACGAACAGCCGGTCGGCTCTCGCGTTGCGCCATCGCGCCCAGCTGCGCAGGGAATCGGGCGCCCCCTCGATGTTCGCCCAGGTGTCGCCCGGCAGATAGGTGTGCCCGGCGCGCAGCTCGGTACCCCCGAGCCAGCGCGAGAACTCCTGCATCCGCTCGACGCCGGGCGATCCGTAGTGCAGGTAGGCACCCAGCGCGACGTCGCTCCCGGCATGCGTGCCGGAGTCCTGCCGCTGCGGCGTCAAGGTGCCGCCCCGGGCTCCCCCGGTCAGGAGCAGGCCGAGGGCGACCGTGGTCGCGCACACGCCCGCCACGAAGCCGCGTCGACGGGACATGACACCTCCACTAGCCGCGCACCGATGTCTCTGGCAGCGACGTTAGGCATCTCATCCGATGCGCGTCCTGTCCTGCGTCCCGATGCTGGGCCATTCGCGGCAGCCACCCGCCGCCGCTTGACCCGACCGGGTGAAGCCCGCCCGGCGCACCGGGCGGCCCGGACACGACCGCGCACACCGGCTCCTGCTGCCGGGAACCGCTCCGGTAGCGTGGCCGGGTGATCTCCGGTGACACCCTCCTCAAGCGGCTGCGGGAACTGGCCGCCCGAGTCCCGTTCGACCTCGCGGTACAACCCGGCGTCCCGGCCGCCGACTTCGGCAGCTGGCCGGTCCCGGTGCCGGCCGCGGCCCGCGAACTGCTGGGCCGGCTCGGAGGCTTCGCCGTGCCGCCGGTGGAGTTCACGCTGACCGGCCACCCCCGCCAGTCCGGCGACCACGGCCTGCCGCACCCCCACTGGCTGGTCACCGACGACGGAGGCGGCGGCGTCACCTGGGTCGACATCGGGGCCGACGGCCGGTGGGGCCAGGTCCTGATGCAGTACCGCGAGGGCGGCCTCCACGTCGAGGCCGACTCGCTGGCCCAGTGGCTCGACCGCCTCATCGGCACGGCGGAGGAGCTGGTCGAGCAGACCGGCTTCGAGGAGGGCGTCCAGGCGTACGCCGACGATTTCTGGGACCTCCTGCACCCGGACGGCCCCGAACTGCCCCTCCACGGTGCAGCCCAACTCCGCGGCAGCCCGGACCCGGTCGTCGCCCGCTTCGCCGCCCGCGTGCCGGACGGCGCGCTGATCGCAGACCTCCGCGGAGCCCTGCCCGGCAGCCGCGCCCGGTTCGACCGGGTGCTCAGGCGGTACCGCCTGGCCCGGGCCGTCGGTGACCCCGTGTTCGCCGCCGTTCCCAGCGAGGAGTGACCGGGGGCCGGTAATCGGCCGTCCCCTGCCGCCGGCACCGGAACAGGAGCAGCCCATGCGTCTCTACGCCCAGATCCCGGCACGGCGGAACCGACAGATCCTTGCGGACCTGATCGCCGTACTGCTGATCGCCGCCACGGTGAAGTTCGCCCTGACCGTCCGCGACGCGATCATGCGGCTGGCCGAACCCGGACGCAAGGTCGAGAGCTCCGGCGAGAGCCTCGCCGGCGCCCTCGCCGAAGCCGGTGACACCGCCTCCGACGTGCCGCTCGTCGGCGGCCTCCTGACGAAACCGTTCCGGTCCGCGGCTGACGCCGGCATCGGACTCGCCGACGCGGGACAGTCACTGCAGGACGTCGTCGGCCAGGTGGCCACCCTGGCCACACTCGCCCTGATCGTCCTCCCCGTGGCCTTCGTCCTGCTGCTGTGGCTTCCCCCGCGCGTGCGCTGGATGCGCCGCAGCGCCACCGTCCAGGGCCTCCTCGACGCACCCGGCGGCGCCGACCTGCTCGCCCTGCGCGCCCTCACCGGACCGCCGCGTGCCCTCGCCACGATCCCCGCCCCCGCGGGCGGCCTCGCCGACGCCTGGCGCCGCGGCGACCCTCAGGTCATCGCCGACCTGTCCGAGATCGCTCTCAGGCGAGCGGGCCTGAGGCCCTGACGGGCGCGGCGGGGACGAGGACGGGACCGAGCCGGGAGGACCGGTGCGGACCCGTCGGAAAATGCCTCGACACCCGTCGTGCCGATCGGGGACGCTTCGGGGGATGACGAGAATCGACGACACACCTCCAGCGTGGGACGAGCGCACCCAGCTCACCACGTTTCTCCAGTACACACGTGACACCGCCCACGCCAAGTGCGCGGGCGTCTCCGCCGAGAACGCGCGCAGGGCGCTCCTGCCGGGCTCACCGCTGATGACCATGAGCGGAGTGATCAACCACCTGCGCTGGGTCGAGTACTACTGGTTCCAGGTGGTCTTCCTCGGCGAGGAAGACCACGGCCCCTGGACCGATGAAGACCCCGACCGCGAGATGCGCATCGCCGTCGACTTCCCGCTCGCGCAGCTCCTCGACGAATACGCCGAACAGAGCGCCCGCTACCGCGAACTGGTCGCCGCGGCAGCCCTGGAGCAGCGCGCCGACCGCGCCGTCCGCGACGGCCTCCACGTCGACCTGCGCTGGATCCTCCTCCACCTCACCGAGGAGACGGCCCGCCACAACGGCCACCTGGACATCCTGCGCGAGATGCTCGACGGCACGACCGGCACCTAGGTTCATGATCGACCACCCTGTCCAGGGGCCCGCGTGCTCCCTGGCATCGGTGGCCCCACCACCGTGCTGCGTTCGACCGGCTGCGGTGCTCGCGCGGGGGTGTCAGCGCCCGGTCGCGGGGTGCGGGCACGTGCGCAGTGCCGGGCGGTCCTTCGTGCGGACGGCGGGGAGCCATGCTGTGGGGGGTGTGGAGCCTGGCCGGAGGCGGACGTGGAACCAGCGGGTGGACTGCAGGTCCGCCTCGTCGATCACGGCCCGGCCGTCGGGCAACTGGCAGTCGACGGCGAGGGCGTCGCCGTGCCACACCCGGGACGGTACGACGTTGTCCGCCGTGTACGGGAGCATCGGGTCGATCGCCAGGCCCAGACTGCACTGCGGGTCGCGGTCGGCCCGCTCCTGGCAGCCACGCTCCGCGTTGAACACCCGGACCGTGCCGGCCGCCGCGCCCTCCAGACCGTCCCGTGCGGACGAGCTCGCCCGTGCCGCGTCCGACCACAGGGTCGTCCCGGCGATCCCGCAGAGGGCGGTGGTGAGGATCGCGGCGCGGGCCCGGCCCCACAGCCGTCCCGCGCACCTCCCCCGTGCCTCCTGTTCCGCGGCGATCCGGGCGAGCAGGCTCTCCGCGGTGTGCTGGGCACGTGCCTCGTGGGTCGGGGCGAGGCAGTCTGCGGCCAGTGCGCGCCAGAACGGCGGCACGGCCTGGTCCATGCGCAGCGGCGCGCGCCCTTCTCCGTACTCCTGGACTCCGGCGCCCCGTGCCATGGGCGTGGCGCCGGAGAACGGGGAGGCGCCGGAGCCGAACACCTCGTGGATGATGATGCCCAGGGCCCAGATGTCGGCACTCGGCCGGACCTTCACGCCCAGCTCGCCGAGGGGTGCCCGCCAGCGCTCGGGCGGCAGGTAGTCCAAGGTGCCCATGGGGGGCGCGTACCCGTACGTTCCCGTCAGCTGGGTGGCGAGCCCGAAGTCCGAGAGCTTCACGGAACCGTCGCCGTCCAGCAGGACGTTCTCCGGCTTGAGGTCGGCGTGGACCCAACCCGACCGGTGGAGGTGGGCGAGTCCCTCGCAGATCCCCGCGATCAGCCGGGCGCGGTCGGCCTCGGCCACCCCGGCGTCGAGGAGTTCCCGCAGGCTGCCCGTTGCCCGCTCCATGACCAGCACGATCGCGCCGTCCAGGGCGGGGCGGTCCGGTGCCTCGAGGACGAAGGAGTCCAGGAGGCGGATCAGCCGTGCGTGCCCGGCCCCGCGTCCCAGTTCGACCTCCCGGCGGGCGGATTCCACGATCCTGCGCGTCTGGCGCGGGGCGTACCCGGCGGTCGGCATGATCTTGAGCGCGAATTCTGCCGGTGCCTCGGACGCCTGCGCGGGGGCCCGGCCGGTCCGGTCCGGGTGCCCGGCGGGCTGTGCGGCGTAGACCGTGGACCAGCCTCCGGCCCCGATCAGGTGGGTGATCGTCCAGCCCCGCACCCGGTGGCCGGGTGGGAGCAGGTCCGTTCCGTCGCATTCCGTGATGTCGCGCAGGGCGTGGGGCGTCGTCATCGCGCGGTCTGCCGCTCCCGTCCGCCCGCCCCCGTCAGGGGTGGCAGCAGCGTCAGGTGCTCCTCGCGCACGAGCCCGAACCGCAGGGCGAGCCCGACGATCTCCTCGCGCTTGCCGTTGCGGCGGTCTGCCTTGCCGGGTTCGCGCGGGTCCGAGGCGCCGATGCGCAGCTTCTCCTCGGCGAGGTAGTCGATGTGCGAGCTGACCGCACGCGCGGTCAGGGTGGCGAAGGCGGCGTGGCCCTTGAGCCGTTCGACGATCTGCGGGGTCGTGGGGACGGCGACGCGGGACTGGTCGCGCAGGCGCGGTTCGCAGAGGGCGACGAGGACGAGGAAGTACGTGGCCGTCTCGTCCAGGGAGTACGCGGTGACCGTGAGGCGGCCCCAGGGGGCGCCCATGGCTTCCGTATCCAAGTAGATGTGGTCGGGTGCGAACACCTGGAAGGAGACGGGGACATCGCTGCGCGTGGGCAGCACGACGCGTGAGAACTCGAACGGGACGGGCGCCCCTACCCGGCGGGGCGGAACCCTCAAGTACTCGCCGGCACCCTCCGGGTTCTCCACGAGGTAGCTGTGGGTGGTGCTGTGGTTCGTCAACTGCCAGTGGTCATCGGTCACGCGGATCTCTCCGGCGAGCCGGGAGATCGCCGCGTCGGCGAGACGGAGCTCTACGGGGATCGCCGCGGAGCCGCGTCCGAAGCGGGCGACCTCGCCCGGTCCGAGGCGTAACGTCACGGCGTCGCCGTTCGGTTCGCCCCCGTCGGCGCCGCTGCACCCTTGCGGCAGATGGACGACTACACCGCTCACCGCTCCCCCCGTTCCACGCGTCGTGCCTGACCGTGAGTGGAACAATACTCATCTCTCGGGGGAGTTCATCGGCGCACTTCAGCCACTTCGGGCGGAGCTGTCCGCCGGGCCGGACCGCCGGGTCGAACTGCCGGCACCGGCTGCCCCGGGAGACTCCCGAGGGCCCTGCCCGAGAGGCCCGTCGGCCCCCTCCGCGCGGTCGACGCGCTGTGTCCCGGGTCACTTCGGCCCTGTGTCGGCGGTGGCGGTTTGGGGCTGTTTTCGACTCTCTGCCGAGCGGATCGGCGGAAGTTGTCGGGCCGCGGCGGGCGAGGGACGCCGTACGGTCGCCGTGGGCGTCCGCGCGGGATCCGCGCTCCCGTCCCGGTCGCGGGCGTCCCCGTCCGGGACCTGCCGGGGTGGGGAAGGTCACCGTGTCCCGTGGGGTCGCGGCGCCGCGGAACCGGTCTTTCGCCCCTTTCACTTGGCGCGATCCGCACTCATGGCTCAGAGTGCGGGACTGCCCGATACGACGGGTGCGACCGTCCGGTCTCCGAAAGCCGTCCACGGCCGCCAGCCGCCGCTCGGCCGGGCCTGGACGCGGGTGCGCATCCGGCCCTCGGTGGTGACGGCGAAGACGTGCGTGCGTCCGGTGGGGTCGAGCGCGGCCGCGGGCGGGGCGGCGAGCCTGAGGCCGGGCTCACCGAACTCCCTGCTGAAATCCCAGCTTCCGCCGGGGGCGGTCTGCCAGCGGTGGTCGAGCCGGGCGCCACCGGGCGTCAGCGAGAACGCCTCGAGGCGGCCGTCGGTGTTGGTGGCGAACACCGGGGCGGCGGCGCTCCAGCCGAACATCGGCAGCCACTCGTCCCAGCCTCCGTTCGGCACGGACTGCCGCCTGCTGAAGGTTCCCACGCCCGACGGTCCGATCGCGGCGACGGTGAGCCGGCCGCTGCCGTCCCTGGTCACCCGCGGCGCGGCGCCGGACGCGGTGCCGAAGCGCTGCCACGCGGCGGTCCAGGCGCCGCCCGGCGTCTCCTGCCACCGGTGGAAGATCCCGGCACCGCCGGGCGAGAGGGCGAACACCTCCAGCCGGCCGTCGGCGTTCGCAGCGACCACCGGTGGCGCGCCCGCGGCCCCGCCGAAGCCCGTCTCCCACGGGTCCCAGGCCGTGGATCCCGGTGCCCCCTGCCGTCGCCGGGCGACGGAGGCGCCGCCGGGGCTCAGGGCGAACACCTCCAGCCGGCCGTCGGCGCCGCGGGCGACGGCCGGGGCCGCGGCGGCCGGGCCGCCGAACTCCTCCCAGTCGTACCAGCCTCCGTCCGGGCGCTGGGCCCGGTGGTGCAGGTTGGCGCCCTCCGGGGCGAGCGAGAACACCTCGAGCGCTCCGTCGGCGTTGCGGCCGAGTGTGGGGACCGCACCGGCCGGCCCGCCGAACACCTCCCACTGCGACCAGCTGTCGGTGTCCGGGTCGAGCTGGACGCGCCGGAGCATCGAGCGGTCGGAGGCGTCGAGCGCGAACACCACGAGGCGGCCGGCGGCGTCGAGTCCGGCCACCGGGTTGTCCGCGCTCTGCCACGGCGGTGGCGTGTCCCGCCACTGGAGGGGTGCCACGTGCAGCCCGCCCCGGAACCAGCCCGCGGCGCTCGCGTACCAGGTGTCCCCGTCGGCGACCACTTCCACGGCGTGACCGGCCACGTGCCCCGCGTAGCCGGCGAGGTCGAAGCGGAAGGGGTCCCGGGACGCCAGCACGTCCGTGCCCTCGTAGCCACCCCGGGGCCCGATGAACAGGTAGTACCAGCCGTCCCGTTCCACGACGTACGGAGACTCGGTGACCGAGACGGTCGTGTCCGTGGTCGCGTCGGTGAACACGGTGCCCGGTTCGCTCCAGTGCACGAGATCCGCGGACCGCCGGCAGGCCACGACATGGTGACCGCCCGGGCCCGAGAGTTCCGTGTAGTACATGACCCACTCGCCGCCGACCCGCAGGACCATCGGGTCACGCGCCGCGAGCCCGCGGAACAGCGGGCCGGAGGGCACGCGCGTCCAGGTGAACAGGTCGGACGAGGTGGCGAGGTTGATCGCGGCGCCGCTCGCGCCGCCGGCCGCGTAGAACATCCAGAACCTGCCGCCCGCCTCCACGACGTGGGGCGCCCAGAGGTGCTCCTCGCCGAAGTAGGACGGGGCGACGGTGAGTGCGTCGGCGTGGGTGGTCCACGGACCTTCCGGGCTCGGCGCGGAGGCGTGGGCGAAGGAGGTCTCCCGCGCACTGTCGGGGGATTCACCGCGCGGCGCGCTGCGTCCGACGATGCCGAACAGGTGCCAGCGGCCCTGCGCCTTGATCAGCGTGTGGTCGTTGAGATAGCGCGGGCCGTCGGAGGTGGAGGGGTCGTAGACGTACGTGAACGGTCCCGCGCCGACCCATCGAGGAGACGGGACGGCGTCGGCGGCGTCGGCCGCGGCCCGGCCGGGGCCCGCGAACGGGAGCGCGCCCGCTCCGGCGGCGCCCAGCAACAGGTTCCGTCTGCTGATCGGAAGCATGAGTCTCTCCAGGGAGACCGCCTGGTCGGCCGGGCCCCCGCGGGCACGGCCGACCACGGGTCGGGTGGGAGTGGTCGGAGGGCGTCAGTCGAGGGCGGGACCGGCGGTGCCGTTGAGCCACATCCAGTCGGACCAGCTGGAGTAGCCGGTCTGCCATCTGTGGTAGGTGCCGGCGCGGCTGGTCCCGAAGACCTCGATCCTCCCGTCGGCGTTGGCGACCGCCGTGACCTCGCTGCCGCCGCCGCCGAAGGCTGACCAGTCACCGTACGATGCGTTGACGGCCGTCTGCCAGGCGTGCACGGCCGTACTGCCGTTCATCGCGAAGACCTCGATCCGTCCGTCCGCCGTGCGCACACTGGTGAGTTGCGCGTCCGCGGGACCACCGGTCGGCTCCCAGCTCGACCAACTGGACGGGCTCGTCTGGTACTTGTGGAACACGCCCTCCGGTCCGGAGGCGAAGACCTCCAGGCGGCCGTCGGCGTTGTGATCGGCGGTGAGGTCGTGGCCGCCGCCCCCGAAGGCGTCCCAGTTCGACCACCCTCCGTTGGGGGCCGTCTGATACTTGTGCTGGAAGGTGTCGCTGCCCAGGGCGAACACCTCCAGCCGGCCGTCGGGCGACTTCTCCAGCTCCAGGCGGCCGTTGGCGGGGCCTCCGCCGGTGGCCTCCCATTCCGACCAGCCGCCGTTCGGGGCGACCTGGTACCTGTGGAAGATGCCGGACGGATTGGAGGCGTAGACCTCGATCCGGCCGTCGGCGTTCACACCGGCCGCCGTGTCGCGTCCACCGCCGCCGAAGGTCTCCCAGTTCGACCAGCCGCCGGAGGGAGAGAGCTGCCAGCGGTGCTGGAAGGTATCGCCGGCCAGGGCGAACATCTCCAGGCGGCCGTCGGCATTGGGTGCGATCGCCAGTTCGGCGTTGCCCGGCCCGCCGAGCCGCTCCCAGGCCGACCAGTTGCCGTTCGCTTCCTGCTGCCAGGCATGCTGCACACCATCGGCGCCGGCCGCGAACACCTCGAGGCGTCCGTCCGCCGACCGCGCCGACACCACCCGGCCCGACTCCGCCGGATACACCAGCGGCTTGGGCCGCGGACCACTGCCCGGGGTGCACGGCAGCACGACGCCGCGCTCCGCGAGGTAGATCTCGGGGTCGATGCCGTAGGAGGTCGACTGGTCCCCCCAGATCCGCAGGTGCAGGTGGGGACCGTCGACGTTGGTGCCCTCCGCGCCCACCAGGGCGATCTGCTGGCCCGCCACGACGTGGTCGCCCTCGAAGACGTCCCGTCTGGACATGTGCCCGTACTCGGAGATCCTCCCGTCGGGGTGCAGGACGCGGATCCACTGGCCGTAGTCGCCGGTGTATCCGGAGATGGTCACCTTGCCGTCGCCCACCGCGTAGATCGGTGTCCCGACGTCGGCCCCGATGTCGACGCCGTTGTGGCCGCTGTGGAAGGGCTGGGTCACGGGTCCGGTGGTGGGACAGGCCGCGGTGAGATCGGCGGTCCGGGCCGCGGCCGACCCCGTGACGGCCGGCGCCGACAGCGCCGAGAGGAGGACGGCAGTGACCGCGAGAACGCGGCTCAGGGGGCCTTTCACGCCTTGCGCAGCCGGTGGATGACGCCGTTGATGTCGTCCTGCAGCAGATTGCGGCGGACCCAGTGGCCGCCGTCCACCTCATGTTGCTCGAAGGGGATGCCCGCGCGGTCGAGGTGCCACTTGAACTCCCGCTGGGTGGCGAGCACCACGGTCTCGTTCGCGTAGCCCTGGATGTCCTGGGGGCTGGTGCCGGCGACCAGGAAGACCCTCTTGTGCCGGTAGCTCTCGACGCGCTCGCACGGGTTGTCCGCGCTGACCCGGGCCTGGTCCCAGAAGGGCACGCCATAGATGCTGCCGCCGTTCAGTTCCACCGCGGCGGAGGAGGCGTTGGCCCAGTGGGTCACCACATCACCATTGCCCCCGCGCAGGTTGGCCGGGCCGGAGTGGGCGCTGACCGAGGCGAAGTGACCGTAGTACTTGGCCGCGTACTTCAGGGCGCCGAAGCCGCCCATGGAGAACCCGGAGACGGCGCGGCCGTCGTACTCGGCGTACGTGCGGAAGTTCGCGTCGATCCACGGGATCAACTGCCCGATGTGGAAGTGCTCCCAGTTCCGGGCGCCGACATTGGAGCTCACCGCGTTGGAGTACCAGCCGGCGCGCCCGCCGTCGGGCATGACGACGATGAGGTCCTTCCAGGCCGTCAGACCCCGGATGTCGTGGTGCGCGTCGAAGGTGATGAAGTCCTCCAGGCCACCGTGGAGCAGGTAGAGAACGGGGTAGCGGCGCCCGCTGGTGTGGTAGCCGTCGGGCAGCAGCACGTTGACGGCCGGGGTCCAGCCGCCGATGGCGGAGGTCTGGAACCGGTAGTACCACATCCGGTGATCCTGCTCGGCGCGTTCCGTGATGCGCAGGCCGAAGCCGTCACCGACGGCGGAAGCGGTCGACGCGGCGGCGAGGACTCCCGCGCCGCCCATGGCCAGCGCGGCCGAGAGGCCGCCGGCGGTCTTCAGGATGTTCCTGCGGGTGGGGTGCGCGCTCACTTTGTCCTCCTGGTTCGGGAGCCTGACGATGCGTCTGGAAGGTAGCAACGGTGCGCCGCGGGGAGACCCCGGAGGATTCCGGACTGACACGCGTGGGCGCGTCGGCTAAGGGCGGTGGGGGGAGCTGCCGGAACCGCCGCCGGCCGCCGGTAGCGGCCATGGCCGTTTGGTGACGGTGACGGCGATGAGCACGGCGGCGGCGACCGGTTCACAGGCTCCGGAGCGGGCCGGATCAGCCCATCCCCGTCGATGGCGTGAAGCCCCATGCGCTCCGGGCCGATGCGGCCGATGCGGCCGACAACGTAGTGGTGGTGGGGGTGTCGTGGGAAGCATCCGGAACGCTCCGGAGTGACACGGGCACGGGTGCCAGGTGAACTCTGTGTGCCCGGACTCTTCCGGCCGGTACCCGATGCGCGTCGGAACAGGTCGGCCGCCGCGGTCGGAAGCCGAACGCCGAGCGGGTACCGCGCACTTCACTTCACGACGGAAGGGAACACCATGGCGATATCCGGCTTGTGCCGCATGTTCACCAGACTGGCCTTCGTGGTCGGCGTATGGGCGCTGGTCATCGGTATGACAGCCTCGATCGCCTCCGCCGCGCACGCTCCCGCTCCGGCGCCGGGCGGCGACCGCTCCGGCGTCTCGCGGTACTTCAGCGGCCCGCAGGGCTTCGCCATTCCGACCGTGCCGTGCGATGCGGCCGGCCCGTCGGCCGCCGACGGCATCATGGCCGACCAGCTCAACCCCCAGTTGCACGCGAAGATGGCCGGCTACATGGACGCCTACAAGGTGTCCTGCGCGCGGATGGTGACGCAGGCGGTGAAGGACCGGGGCCTGAACCAGAGGGCCGCGACCATCGCCATCGCCACGGTCATCGTGGAGTCCAGCCTCAACAACTACGCCCAGGCGGTCGACTACACCAGCCTCGGGCTGTTCCAGCAGCAGGACTGGTGGGGCAGCCGGGAGGAGCGTCTGGACCCGGTCTACGCCACCAACGCCTTCTTCGACGAGGTGGAACGGATGTATCCGGGCGGCTCGTGGAACAACGAGGCGATCGGAGAGGTGTGCTGGAACGTGCAGCGGCCGAGGGAGGACCTGCGCGGCCTGTACGCCATCGAGGCGGGCGACGCGGCACTCATCGCCAACGCCCTGTGGTCCGGTACGAACGCGGGCGGCCCCAAGCACCCGTACGCGTCGGGCCGGGTGACCACCGGGCGGTCCGCGGACGGGCGGCTGGAGGCCTTCGCCGCCGGCGCGGACGGCGTGTACCACGCGTGGCAGACCGCGGTGAACGGCGGCTGGTCGCAGTGGCGCTTCGAAGGGGGCCCGCGCAACGCGCAGTTGGCCGTGGCATCCAACGCGGACGGCCGACTCGAGGTGTTCGCGCTGTCGGACAGTACGTTCGAGCACATGTGGCAGACCGCTCCCGGCGGGAGTTGGTCGGCTTGGGGGAACTTCGGCGGCGGCGGGTACCGACTGGCGGCGGGCAACAACGCCGACGGCCGCATCGAGGTGTTCGCCTCCAACGCGACGGGAGTGTTCCACCGGTGGCAGACCGCGCCCAGCGGCGGCTGGGCCGGCTGGGAGGGCACCGGCGGCGGTCCGGCGAACTCCCGGCTCGCCATCGAGACCGCGGCCGACGGGCGCCTCGAGGTCTTCGCGCTCTCCGACTCGACCTTCGAGCACCTCTACCAGACCGGAGTCAACGGCGGCTGGTCCGCCTGGGAGAACTTCGGCGGCGGCGGACACGACCTGTCCGTCGGCTACAACCAGGACGGCAGGGTCGAGGTGTTCGCCTCCAATGCCAACGGCGTGTTCCACCGCTGGCAGACCAGCCCGACCTCGTGGTCGGAGTGGGCGGGCATGGGCGGCATCACCAACGCCGAGCTGACCGTCTCGCGGTCGGCCGACGGCCGGGTCGAGGTGTACGCGATCAACGCCAACGCCGCGAGCCACGCCTGGCAGACCCGCCCGAACGCCCCGTTCTCGGAGTGGGCGACCTTCGGTGGCGGCGGCACCGAGATCGCCGCGGGCACCAACGCCGACGGCCGCATCGAGGTCTTCGCCACCAGTCACGCCGGTGTCTACCACAAGTGGCAGACGGGCTTCGCCACGTGGTCGGAGTGGGCCTGGCTGAACGATGCCGGGCCGGCGGTGACCTAGTACTCCTGAAGGGTCTCGGCGTCTGACCTGCGGGTTTGGTCGGGCGCCGGATGGTGGCGGGGTGTCGTGTGGTCAGGGGCGGTCTCCGGTGCGCCGCCCCTCGACCGTGCGACATCGCCGCGTGGAGTGGCTGGGTGCGGGGCAGCTTCCCCTGGTGACCAGCGCGCGTGCGCCGACACCCACGCGCACCGTCTCGAACGCCGCTGTCACTCCGGATGGTTCCGGGTTCCCCGCCCCGTGCCCCGGCTCCTAGTTTGTGGTCCGCCAGTCCCACGGACACGAAGGAGACGACGGACCACATGCGCGTGACGAGAACGCTTCTGCTCGGCGGGGCCCTTGCCCTCGCCTTCCTCACCCCGGCGACCGGTGCCGTGGCCGCCACCTCCGGCCCTGCCGGTCCTGTCGGCCCGGCGAGGACGTACGACGCCGTCCAGTCGTTCCAGAACCAGGCCACGGGCCGGTGCATGGACGACACCGGCAACGGCTTCCGCACCTGGAGCTGCAACGGCTCCAATCCGCAGCAGTGGAACGTGCACGTCTGGGGTGACGGGACGCGCCAGTTGAAGAACATCAACACCGGCCGCTGCATCGAGGACACCAACAGCGGCTTCCGCACCGCGGTCTGCAACTCCAGCCCGGAGCAGAGCTGGTGGATCAAGGTCTGGGACGACGGAACCGTCCGCTTCCAGAACCAGCACACCTCGCGCTGCATCGACGACAGCTCCCAGGGCTTCCGTACCTGGGCGTGCAACAGCCTTCCGTACCAGAGCTGGTCCTGAGCCCGACGGGCGACGCAGGGCGGTGGCCGCAACCTGAACGACGCTGCCGCCGCCCCGGCCCTCGTTGACTGCGTCCCCCGCCCGGCCAACGGGGTTCGCCCACGCCGGCTGAGGCGACCCGCCCAGCCGGGGACGCGTCAACTTTGCCGATTCCAGCGATGCTTGACGGCCGCCCGCATACGATCAACGGCATGACACCAGTGATCGCCCCGCTGCCGGGCGGTACGCCCGCGCAGCTCGGAGGTCACCGGATCCTGGGGGTGCTCGGGGCCGGCGGCATGGGGACGGTCTACCTGGCCCGCCGCCGGGGGCGTCCGGTCGCCCTCAAGACCATCCGGCCCGAACTCTTCCGCGACGCGGACCTGCGCGAGCGTTTCACCCGCGAGGCCGCCGCCGCGGCGGCGGTCCGCAGTCCCTTCGTCGCCAACGTGCTCGACTCCTCGACCGCCGAGCAAGTGCCGTGGATCTCAGCCGAGTTCGTCCCCGGCGCGACCCTCGCCGCCGCCGTGCTGCGGCACGGACCACTGCCCGCGCCCGCCGTGCGGGCCCTCGCCGGGGCGCTCGGCCGGGCCCTGACGGCCCTGGGCGCGGCCGGAGTCGTACACCGCGACCTGAAGCCCTCGAACGTCATCCTCGGCGCCGACCGCCCCCGCGTCGTCGACTTCGGCATCGCCCGGGTGACCGGCGACGCCACTTTGACCGCGACCGGGCAGCGCCCCGGAACGCCCGGCTACATGTCGCCCGAACAGGTGGTGAAGGGCCCCCTCGGGCCTCCGAGCGACGTGTTCTGCCTCGGCGCGCTGCTCGTCTTCGCGCTGACCGGCCGGCACGCCTTCTACGACGGAGACCCGGTCCGCTCGGACTTCCGCATCGCCTACGACGCCCCCGACCTCACCGACGTTCCGGCCGAGCTGACGCCCGTGATCCGCGGCTGCCTCGAAAAGCAGCCGGAAGACCGGCCCGCCGCCGCGGAGGTGGCCGCCGAACTCGACCCGCAGGGCGCCGCCCTGCGCGCCGCCACCCGCTGGCTGCCGCCCACGGTACTCACCGACGCCGCCGAGATCGCACGGGCCGCAGCCGCCCTGGGCGGCGGCCCGTGGCAACCGACCCGGCGCAGGGTGCTCACCGGCGTCGGGGCCGCCGTGCTCCTCGCGGCGACCGGCGCCACCGCCCTGCGCACCCTCCAGGACGACGACGGCCCCGGCCGCACCCCCGCCCCCCGCTGGAGCGGCCCGCCCGGCACGGTGCCGGGGCCCCTGTGGTCGTACGACGGCGCCGCGGCGCGGCCGGCCTTCGGGCCGGTCGACGTCGACGGCCGGGTGTGCTTCGCGGACGGTGGCGGCGAGCTCCTCCTCCACGACCCGGTCTCGGGTGAGCGGCGTGGGCGCGGCCCGGTGGTGCGCGACCTCGTCGGCGGCCGCAGACCCGTCGCCCTCGACCCGGACGGCGCCCTGCTGTTCCTGGACCCCGGCAGCGGTACGGTCCGCCACCGCGCGCGCGACAGGGTGACCGCGCTGCTCGCCGCCGATCAGGACCAGGTGTACGTCCTCGACTCCGACGGCCGCCTGGCCGCGCTCGAGCGGGCGGACGGCGGGGTGCGCTGGCGCGTGCCCGTCCCCGTGTCGGGCGCGGTGCTCTCGGCGGCCGCCGGGTACGGGCGGCTGCTCCTGGCCTCCGCCGCCGACGGGGTGGTGGCCCTGTCCGCCGCCGACGGCGGCTCCGCGTGGCGGCGGCCCGCCGGCACCGACGGCTCGCGGACGGCCCTGTCCGCGCACGGAGTGCTGCTGGGCGGGGCCGGAGACCGGACGCTGACCTGCCTGGACCGGGAGCGCGGCGACCAGCTGTGGACCCTGCCCGCGGACGACAGCGCGGGCTTCGGCATGCCCACACCGGCCGGCGACAGCGTGTACGTCGCCGACGGCCGCCAGCTCCGGAGCATCGACGCGAAGACCGGGTCCCCAGCCTGGACGGTACTGGCGGCCGAGGAACTGGCGCAGGACCAGGCCCCGTTGGTGGCGGGATCCGGGATCTTCGCACCGCTGCGGACGCCCGAGCTCGGCATCCTCGTGGTGCACGGCGGGCTTGCGGCCGAACAGTACGTGTTCGCACCGGCCCCGGCCGGGGAGGTCCGGGCCGGCGTCGCCTGGCGGGGCGCGGTCGCCGGGGGCAGCGTCATCTGGCAGCGCGGCAGCGCGGTTCGCGCCCTGCCGGGCATGTGACCGGTCCTGAGCAAGGCCACGAGGTGAGGGGGAACGCATGGGAGGCGGACGTCTGGAGGAGGGCTTGCGCCCCGAGGACCCGCGGTCGGCCGGGCCGTACCGGTTGCTGGCCCGTTGGCCCGGCCCCCGGCCGGTTCCGCCGCGGGGCGGCATGTACGTCGGCCGCGACCGGGACCACGGGCACGCCGTGGTGTGCCTGCTGCCCCCGGCCGCCTACGAGGCCGCCGAGGCGCTGCACCGTGGGCCCGTGCCGGGAGTGCCGCACGTACTCGACCTGCGGACGGGGACCGAGCCCTCGTGGGTGGCCCTCGCGCACACCCCGGCCGTGTCCCTCTCCGACGTGGGGCGGCGGCCCGGGCCGGCGTCCGGGATCCTGCCCCTGGAACGATCGGTGCGGCTCGCCGCGGAGGTCGCCGACACCCTGGCCGCCCTGCACGCCCGGGGCATCAGCTACGGCGCCGTGGCACCCGAAGGCGTCTGGCTCACCACGGGCCGCCCGCTGCTGATGGCGCTGCACTCCTGCCGCACGCCGTCCGCGGCACCGCGCGAACCGGCACCGGAGCGTGGCCGGGGTGGCGGGCCGCGACCCGGAGCAGGGTTCGGGGGGCCCGCACCGCACAGCCGCGTGTCGACCGTGCCCGCCGCCTTCATGGCCCCGGAAGTGGCCGCGGGCCGGCCCTCCTCCACGGCCGCCGACGTGTACTCCCTGGCGGTGCTGCTGCTCCACACGGCCACCGGGCGGCTGCCCTTCGGAGACGGGCCGCCGCCCGTGCTGGCCTACCGCGCCCGCCACGACCGGCCCGAACTGCGCGACCTGCCGGGGGAGCTGGGCGAGGTGGTGGCCGCGATGCTGGCGGCCTCCCCGGCGGACCGCCCCACCGCCGCGGAGCTGTGCCGGACGCTGGCCCCCGGCGGGCACGACGCGGAGCGGACACCGGACCCGCTGCCCGGCCGGGTCGTCGCCGCACTGGCCGCACGCACGCAGGCGATCGCCGACCTGGAGATCGCCGATGCGGACGGGGACGCGGACGCGGACGCGAGCAGGGACGGGGACGGGGACAGGCATGCGGACGGCCGGGCCCCGGCGGACGCCGATGCGCACGAGCCCCCGCGCCCCGCCACCCTGGCAGCGACGCCCCCGGCCCCCGGCCCGGTTCCGGCCCCGACCACGCCCGACGCGCCCGCCCCGCCCACCCGCCGCCGGGTGTTGTCCGGCCTGCTGACGGGCGCGGCGGGAGCGGCCCTCGGCGTCTCCGGGACCCTCGCCTGGTCCGCCCTGACGCGCGAGGACAGCCGCACCGGGCCGTCCGCGGCGGGCGGCGGTTCCGGTACGGGCACCCGCGTGCCCGGCATGCCGCCGGCCGCCCTGTGGCGCGTGGACGACCCGACGGCCCGCACCCGGCTCCTCCCGGTGAGCAGCGCCGACCATTGCCTGATGACGCGCGGCGACGTCCTGTACGGGCACGACCTGCGCACCGGCAAGGAGGTGTGGCAGCTGCCGTCCGGCGGCAGCACCCCGCCCGTCCAAGTGCCCGGCGACCGCTTCTTGACGGCCACGCGCGAGGGACTGTCGCTCTGCTCGATGCGCGACGGCCGTACCCAGTGGCTCCAGCGCAACGAGCAGCTCGCGGGGGTGCTCGCCGCCGACGGCGCCACCGCGTGGCTGCTCGTGGGGGACGGGAGTCCGACGGGCGGGTACCTGCTGGCGGCGTTCGACCTGGACCACCGCAAGGAGCTGTGGCACAGCCCGCTGCCGAGCGGATTCGGCACCGCGCAACTCGCCACCACGGTCGGCCCCGAGACGGTCGTCGTGGAGGTACAGGTACCCCCGCAGATGTTCCGAGACGTCACGGCCGTCCGGACCCTCGCGATCGCGGGCTTCGAGCGGAGCAGCGGACGCATGCTCTGGAACCGCTCCTACGCCGACGTGCACGGCGGCCCGGCCTCCGTGGTGGACCCGGCGGGCGGAGGGCGGCTGTTCCTGCTCTCCCGCGGTCGCGCCCACGCCTACGACCTGAAGACCGGCACCCGGCTGTGGGAGTCGCAGGCCCTGGTCGCCGGGACCAACGCCCCGCCCCTCTTCAGTGGCGGCACCCTGTACCTGACCGACGACGGCACGGGCCCCATCGTCGCCGTCGACCCGGACACCGGCCGGACGCTGTGGGAGCAGACGCTCACCGAGAACCTGGCGTGGAACATGCTCGGGAGCATGACCGCGAGCGCCTCCGGACGCACCCTCTACCTCGCGACCCTGCACCAGGTCACCGCGACCGGCCTCCCCTCGGGCAAACGGCTGTGGCAGACGGGACTCGCGGGGGCGGAAGCCCGGGAACCGTTCCAACTCGCCGCGGTCCCCGGCACCCTGCTCGTCGCCCGGCCCTCCGCCGTCGTCGCCCTCCCGGCGGACTGACCCGGCGCCCTCATACCCACGGCCTCCGCCGTCGCCCGCCGACGCAAGCACGCACAGGTACGCCCGTCCGCCCCGAAGGAGTCCGCCGGTCATGTCAACGCTCCTGCCCCTGCTGCCCGACGATCCCGAACGGCTCGGGGAGTACACGCTCCTCGGTCGGCTGGGCGGCGGCGGCATGGGGACCGTCTTCCTGGCCCGCACCGCCGGTGGCCGCCTCGCCGCGGTCAAGACCATCCGGTCCGACCTGCGGGACCAGCCCGGCTACCGCCAGCGGCTGACGCTGGAGGCCGAGGCCGCGCGTGCCCTGGGAGCGGAGCACACCGCCGCCTTCCTCGGCGCCGACCCCGGTGCGGCGCGGCCCTGGCTCGCCACGGCATACCTCATCGGGCCCTCGCTGACCGAGGCGGTGGCGGCCGGGGGTCCGCTGCCCGAACCGGTCGTCCGCGGACTCGGCTCCGCGCTCGCCGCCGGCCTCGCCGCCCTGCACCGTGCCGGGCTCGTCCACCGGGACGTCAAGCCGTCGAACGTACTGATCACCGCGCAGGGCCCCCGCCTCATCGACTTCGGGCTCGCCCAGGCCCCGGGCAGCCCGCGCCTCACGGAGGCCGGGGGCCTCGCGGGCACTCCGGCGTACATGTCACCGGAGCAGGCGCGCGGGGGCCCACCCGGCCCGGAAGGCGACGTCTTCGCCCTCGCGGCGGTCCTGGTGTTCGCCGCGACGGGTCACGGACCCTACGAAGCCCGCGGCCGGCAGAGCACCCTCGAACTGCTGCGGGCCGGCGCCGACCCCGACCTGACGGGCCTGCCGGACGGGCTGCGCGAGACGCTCACCGCCTGCCTGTCGCCGGGGCCGGGCGACCGGCCCGCCCCCGGCCGACTGCGCGACGAGTGGGAGCCGTTCGACGCCGGGGAGTTCGCCGAACTGCTGCCCCAGACGCTCCTCGCCGACCTGTCCCGTCGGATCGGGGACGTCGCCGCCGTCGACGCCGCCCCGCTGCGCGCCCCCGCCCCGCGCCGCGCGCTCTCCCGCCGCACCCTGATCGCGGGCACGGCGGCCGCCGCGCTCGCCGCCGTGGGCGGCGGCGCCGCGGCGCTCTGGGCCACCGGAAACCTCCCCGGGTCGGGCCCTGGTTCGGGCTCCGGCTCCGGCTCCGGCTCGGGGAACCGTACGGCGTCGCCGGGCCCCGGCCGGAGCTCCCGCCCGCCCGGTACCCCTCCGGCCCCGCTGTGGTCGGTTCCGTCCCCGTTCTCCGCCACCCCGGCCGTCGCGTCCGACGAGGTCCTGATCCACACGAGCGACGTCCTGCGCGGCATCTCGACCGCCGACGGCCGGATCCTGTGGGAGACCCAGACCGCCACCGTCGATGTCGCGGTGGCAGGCGACAAGCTCGTCGGCTTCGTCTTCGACGACGACGGCACCGCGAGCGCGGGATACCTGGACCCGCGCACCGGCCACCTCCCCGCCGACGCGGCCAACCCGGCCGTCCTCGGCGATCTCGCCCAGACCACGCAGCTCCTGGCAGCGGACGCCGAATGCCTCTACCTCAAGGCGTACTTCAGATCCGGCGACCGGGAACAGCAGGAGCAGGCGTGGCTGCTCTCCTACGACCTGGACGCCCGGAAACTTCGCTGGCGCACGCGCGTCGAGGGCGCCGTCCTGGACTCGCTCGGCTCCCTCATGATGTCGTCGGTCATCTCCGGCGGCCGGTTGATCTGCTCGGATCCCGCACGCGTCTTCGCCGTCGACCTGCGCGACGGCCGCGTCCTGTGGGCCTGCCGGGTCCGCACCGACCAGGAGGCGGCGTCACCGGACCAGTCGGGAGGCATCAACCCCCCGGTCGCCTCGGACCGCCACGTCTTCGACTTCGAGGAACGGATCACGGCGGTGGACCTGGTGACGGGCGCGGTGGCCTGGAAGCTGGAGCCGGAGGGCACGAAGCTGCTGAGCGCACCCGTCTGCGCGAACGGCACCGTCTACGTCGCGGACGGGGCGTTCCAGGCCTTCGACGAGTCGACCGGGAAGAGGGTGTGGACCCACGACCCGGGCGCGTACGTCTCCATGCTGGCGGCGCCCGCCCCGTTCCGCGGGGAGCTCTACGCGGCGGTCGGCGGCGCCGGTCAGGCGGTCGTCGCGGTGGACGTCGCGGCCCGCAAGGTCGCGTGGACGATCGCCGCGGGCGCCGTGAACATGCCCGACGGCCCGACGATGATCGTCCAGCGCGGAAACCGGCTCTACCCCCAGACCGTCGACCGCCTCGCTGCCGTACCGCTCGATTGACATCCGCCGCGCCAACGGCAGACTCCGGCCGGGATCGGCCGGCAGACAAGCAGGCAGGCAGGCACTGTCAGGTGGTGCAGAATTCGGCGGCCAACAGGCCGTTCAGGCTGTACAGCTCCCAGAGCGGCCAGTCGCCGTTCATGTTGAGCACGACGGCGTGGCTGCCGTCCGCCGTGGAGTAGAGGTAGCTCAGCGAGCCGAATCCTCCGCCGTTGTGCCCGTACAGGACGACGGTGGAGCCGTTCTCGCAGGTGATCGTGCGGCGGGTGAGACCGAGTCCGTAGTCGGCCTGCACGGCCTTCCAGGGGCGGCTCGCGTACCAGTAGCCAGGTGTGGCCTTGTCGCCCGAACTGACCGTACTGATGGCTGGGTTGACGATGCACTCGGGCCAGGACCGGGCCGGGTCGCAGGGAACGCCGGGCAGTTGGGAGCCGGGCGTTCCCTGCGACCCGGTGGGGTTCAGGTCGGTCATCATCTGCGCGAGCTGCGCGGGGGGCAGGAGCCTGCCTCCGAGCAGGGCGCGGATGAAGGTCATCAGGTCACCGCTGGTCGACACGACGGCTCCGGCCGCTCCGCCGATGGACGGGTTCCAGTCGGCGGCCGGACGGGAAAGGTGGCCGAGCACCCCGCGCGGCCGCAGGTAGTTCGTGAAGAACTGGTCGTGGGGCGTCGGCAGGATGGCCGTGGATCCGGGGAGCACGGTGCGGGTGAGGCCGAGGGGCTGGATGACCCGGCGGGTGACCTCGTCGGCCCACGGGCGTCCGGTCACCCGCTCGATGACCATGCCGAGCAGGACGTAGTTGGTGTTGCTGTAGTGCATCCCGGCGCCCGGCGCGAACTGTGGTCCGTGGGAGGCGCCCTCGTCGGTGAGCTGCTGGGCGGAGTAGTCGGGAAGGTTGGGGAAACTGCTGCCGGCACTCGCCAGCACCCCCAGGTCACCGAGGTAGTCGAAGACGCCGCTGGAGTGCTGGAGCAGGTTCCGTACGCTGATGGGCGGGCTGCCGGGCGGCGGGTTGAAACACTGCCCGGTGCTCAGGTTGCAGCCCGCGGCGGGGTTGGTCTTCAAGACCGGGCCCAGCAGGCCGAACACGTCGTCGTCGAGGCTGAGCCTGCCCTCGGCGACGAGCTGGAGCACGGTTGTCGCGGTGAAGGTCTTGGTGATCGAGGCGGCCCGGAAGGGGCTGTCCGGATTGCGTACGGGGGTTCCCGCATCCGTGGCTGCGGTACCGGTCCAGGAGACGCCGTCCTCGTAGGTGCGGGCGATCAACCCGGGGATCCCGTCGCCGCCGGCGGCGGTCCCCGCCTCGGCGCGCATGGCGGCGAGCAGGGGTTCGTGGCTGTCGTGGGCGGCGGCCGGCGTGGACGACAGGCCCATGGTCACGGCCAGGACGGCCGCGGCGACCACCGCGAGGCGGCCCCGTGTGGTGCGTGTTCCGGGTATGCCTCTCATCGTTCTCCCCCGTGTCGACACCGCCGGGCGGTGCTGCCCGGCAGCGGCGAAACTACGCAGCGCCGGCCCACAAGGGAAGGGCCGCGGAGGGGGCCGGATCGGACACCGTCGGCCACGATCCCGCCCGACCCGGCTCCACCGATCCGGTGAGGCGGCCGGCGCCGGCGCCGGGCGAGGACGGGCCCGGTGACCACATCGCGTCCCGCAGCCCCGCCGGGCTCCGCCTCCGCGACCGGGTCCGGCGGGCGCCCGGACTGCGCCCGCCGCGGAGCGGACCTAAGCTGATCAGGTGACGGCCGTGTCGGAGGCGATGGCGATCGCGGATGCCATCCGGAGGCGGCCAGAGGGAGGTGAGGCCGGATGTCCGCACCCCGGACGACCACGGCCCGCTGCGCGGCCGCCGGAGCCGTCTGCTCGTTGATCTTTGTAGGCGCGGGAGCTGCCAGGGCCGATGACAACGGCATCGCCGACAAGAGCGCCCAGGCCATCGCGGACGCCTCTCGTGAGGCCATGTCCGGCGTCACGGCCATGCGCATGGTGGCCAAGGTGACCGACAAGTCGGGCACTACCGCTCTGGACCTCCGGTTCGACGAGGGCGGCAACTGCGTCGGCACCGTCACGCCTCCCGGCAGCTCGGGCACGGCCGACATCGTCAAACGCGGCGACGACGTGTGGATGAAGCTCGACGACGCCCTTCTGCGGGCCCAGATACCCGGCTCCGCGGCCGATGCCGCGATCGCGCTCGTCAACGGCCGCTACCTGCACGGCACTACGGGCAGCCCCCTGTTGCGGAACTTCGCCGAGTTGTGCGACCTGGGCTTCTTCAAGAAGGAGTTCTCTTCGAAACCGGCGAACGAACAGCTGGCCAAGGGATCGCGGACCGCCGTCGACGGCCGTCCGGCCATCACGGTCACGAGCCGGCGCGACGACGAGACGGGCACGTACCAGGTCTCCACCGAGGACAAGCCGTACCTCCTGCGGGTCCAGGGCACCGAAGCGCCCGGCAATCGGGTCGAGGCGTCCTTCTCCGCCTTCGACGAGCCCGTCCCGGCCGCGACCCCCGCGCCCGCAGACTCGGTCGACGTATCCCTGCTCCAGTAGCACGGAGGCCCCGGGGGAACTTGCGGGCGGGCTCGGCGTCGGGTCGCCGAGCCCGCCCCTCGTGTCACGCCGTCAGCGCTGCAGTGTCAGCAGAGCCGGCCGGTAGGGCCAGTGGCCGTATTCGCCGCCGGAGTTGGGGTCGCGTCCCTGGTAGAGGAACTGCAGGTTGCAGGGATCGACGGTGAAGGTCTGATCGGCGCTGGTACGGATCAGTTCGCCGTGGCTGATGTCGTTGGTCCAGGTGGCGCCGCTGTTGGCCTTGCCGGCGAAGGAGTTGCCCTCGGTCCCGGCCTGCGGTGTCCACGAGCCGTTCAGGCTGGTGGCCGTGAACGAGCGGAAGTAGCGGCCCTGCGAGCCCCTCGCCTCGACGAGCATGAGGTAGCGGTCCTGGCCCTGGAGCTTGTAGACCTGCGGGGCTTCGAACAGGTTGTCCGCCGTATCGCTCATGATCGTCGTGTAGTTCGAGCCGAAACTGCTCGGGAAGTTCCCGATCGGCATGCTGGCCCGGTAGATCTTGCCGTTGTCACCCGCGAAGAACAGGTACATGTTCGTGCCGTCGGCGATGAGCGTCTGGTCGATGGGGCCGGTGCTGGAGCCGGTGATGCTTCCGGTGAAGAGCACCTGCTGTGCGGACCAGCCATTGGGGTTGGAGGGGTCGCTCGACGTCCGGTAGGAGAAGGCGCTGCCGCCTCCCCACTGGTAGGCGAGCACCCAGATGTTCTTCGGTGCGAAGTAGAAGAGCGTCGGCGCGACGACGGAGTTCGACATCGTGTTCTGGCTGGCCGAGGCCATCTCCGACCAGTTGGTGAACAGGCCGAAGTTCATCGAACCCCAGCCCGCTCCCGTTCCCGCGGCGCCGTGCGTCGTCGCATAGACGAGCTGCTTGCCGTTGTAGGGGGCGACGGTGAAGTCCTTGAGCGAGGCCCACCCGGCCTTGGGCTGCGCCAGCGCGCCCGTCGAGTTCCAGCGGTACGTGGACGGAAGACCGCACGGGCCGGGGTTGCCGGCGCCGACCTTGACGAGCTGCCACTGCTGGTTGGTGCCGCCCCAGTCGTCGTACTGGACGACGTTCGCGTTGTCGGCGGTGGAGCCGCCTTGTACTTCGAGGGCCTTGCTGCTGTGACGCGCGATGAACCTCACGTGGCCGTCAGAGCTGTCGGCCAGCCGCCACTGCTGGTTGGTGCCGTTCGCGTCGGCCCACTGGACGATCGGGGCCCCGTTCGCCGTGGCCTTGTTCTGGACGTCCAGCACCTTGCCCGAGTGGCGGGACTTGATGCGGTAGTAGCCGCCGCCGGAGTCGACGAACTGCCACTGCTGCTGGTTCTGATCGTTCCTGGTCCACTGGGTGATGCGGGCGCCGTCGGTGGTCGCCAGGTTGTAGACGTCCAGGGCCTTGCCGCTGTTGCGGTTGACCAGCACGTACGAGGCATTGGTGTCGATGACCGGCGCCGCGCCGGCGGGCTGGACACTGAGGAAAGCGGCCAGGAGCAGCAAGGGCGCGAGGACGGCGAGCAGGCGTCGTCTCAGCTGGACCGGGGATGGATGGCGAAACCACATCAGAAGAGCTCCTTCGGGGGGCGGGGGTGAGGTGACCCCGACGGGCCGCGGAGCGGACGCCTTCGGGGGTCGGGGACGGTATAGGTGTGAAGGCGGCCGCACATGCCGAAGCGTTGGTGTGCCGGGCGCTCCAGGCGGGACACCGCGCCGTGGTCCAGGTGAGAGAGGTCTCCGGCCTTCAGCCGTTCCAGCTGCCGGCCGGTCGTGACGGCAGCGGCCATGGGGCCGTCGCGCCAGCGGATCCGCCAGGCGTCCAGGACGTCCTTCTTCAGACGGTGGGCCGCTATGTGGAACTCCGGCAGCCCGCCTTCGCGCAGGGCCAGGAAACCTTCGACCGCCAGGTCACGGCGGCGGCGCGCCACCGCGGAATGGTCGCCGGTCAGGGTTGCCGCCCTCCCGTAGGCGTGGGGATCGGCCAGGACGGGCGCGGGGAAGGTGAAGACGGCGTCGCCCGCCTCGGGAAGACCGTCGTTCTGCATGAGCACCACGAGGCGCAGGCCGCCGTCGTTGACGAGGCGGTGGATCGTGCCGGGGGTGAACCAGACGACGTCGCCGGGGTGCAGCGGGGTGTCGGCGAAGCCGGAGGTGGTGAGCGTCTGGACGCTGCCCGCGCCGCCGGTGACCACGTAGGCTTCGGAGCAGACGAGGTGCATGTGGGGCGTGCCGCCGCACAGCCCGTCGGCGGCCTCCCAGTCGTACACGGTCAACCCGGAGATCCCCACGCCGCCGGGGAACGGGGTCACCACGGGTGTTCCGCGACGTGGCGGGCCAGACGGCCGGGGGTCCAGGCGCCGTTGGCCACGACGATCCGGTAGCGGCGCGACAGGGTCGCGCCCGGTGCCAGCGGCAGTTCCTCGTCGAATGCCAGGGAGGGGTTGACGGCCGGGAAGGGCTCACTGCGGACGAACCAGTCGCAGGGGGCGTGCGGATCGTCCAGGAACAGGAGCGTGGAGGAGCGGTCGACCTCGTCGTGCGTGCCGGTGAAGGCCAGCCAGTCGCCCTGCTCGCCCATCGCGGGGCCGATCACGTCGCCGCCGGTGAAATCGCGCGGGCCGCGCCAGAACAGGCCGGAGTATCCGGCGAGCCTTCTGCCCTGTGTGCCGGGGCTGCCGAACAGCAGACCGGCGCCCCTGACGTTGGTCAGTGCGGTGGTGACGTCCAGGGTCCAGGAGTCGGACTCGACGTCGCGGGCGGTCAGCGTGCGGCGCTCGTCGATCCAGTGCTCCCCCGCCATCGTGTACCAGGCCAGGGCTTCGGTGATCGCGGCGCGGCCGTGGCCCGTCTCGGCGGCCACGGCGAGGCTGCGCATGGTGCCGAGGTTCGGCAGGTCCACGTAGCCCTGGCCGCGCAGGTAGGTGCCGCCGCCCCAGAAGTTGTGCCCCGAGAGCCACGACGCCGTGATCTGGACGCCCTTGTGCCAGCGGTGGTCGTGCGGCCGGTACCCGGTGACCACGTCGCCGGCGAGCGTGCGCACCGGATGGAGGTAGGGCTTCGGCGCCTCGAAGGGGTCCATGACCGGCCGGTGCACGTACCGGAAGAGGTCGACGCCGCGAGCTCGGACGGTCAGCGAGTCCTCGTCCTCGATGAGTTCGAAGGTCATCGGAACACCTCCGGGCGGCCTCCGTTGAGCGAACCGTAGAACGGGTCTGCCGGGCCGGTCTCTCCGCGCCGGACCGGCACGCCGGTGATCGCGGCCTTGTACAGGGCGGTGACCAGTTCCATGGTGGGCCTGCCGAGGTCGGGCCGGATCCCCGCCTCGTAGTCGTCCAGGAAGGCCGCGAGCTGGGCCGTGTGCGAGCTGGGCAGGTCGTCCGGCGGCTCCCACTTCACGCTCTTCGAGCTGGTGGTGAACGTCCAGTCGGCGTTGGAGTAGCCGTACAGATGGCGCAGTTCGACCGTGGCGTCGGTGAGATCGAACCGCAGGTAGCTCTCCTCGCGCGGGGAAAGGACGCTGTTGACGACCGTCGCCATGGCTCCGTTCTCGAACCGGACCAGGGCCGCGGACACGTCCTCGGTCTGGACGTCGCGTGCGAGGCGGCCGGCCATGGCGCGTACCTCGGCCCATTCGCCGAGCACCGCGAGCATCAGGTCCATCTGGTGGATGCCGTGGCCCAGCGTCGGGCCGCCGCCCTCGCTCTCCCAGGTGCCGCGCCAGGGCGCCTCGTAGTAGGCGTCGTCGCGGTACCACGCCGTGACGCACTGCGCGACCAGAGGGCGGCCCAGCGTGCCGGTCACGATCCGGTCGCGCAGGTACCGGACCCCCGACCCGTACCTGTGCTGGAACACCGCGCCCGCTTGGGCGGCCCCCTCGGCGGCGCGGATCCGGTCGAGCTCGGCCAGGGACAGCGCCACCGGCTTCTCGCACCACACCCACGCGCCCGACTCCAGGCAGGCCACGGCTTGGTCGGCGTGCAGGAACGGAGGCGTGCACAGGTGCACGAGATCCGGGCTCTGCTCCTGGAGCATGGTGTGCAGGTCGGTGTAGACCGCGGGAATGCCGTGTTCGGCCGCGAAGGCCTCGGCGCGCGCGGCGTCCACGTCGACGGCGGCCACGATCTCGGCCCGGTGCGCCTGTGCCCGGAGGGCGGGAACGTGGCAGATGCCGGCGATCCCGCCCGTTCCGACGATCGCCGTCCTGATCATCCGCCCAGCACCTTCCTGATCGAGTGATAGGCGGGCTTGGGCACCAGGTTCTCGTCGTAGGGCAGCGCCGCGCCCTCGCCGGGGAAGACGGAGGGGATCCACGAGTACTTGTCCGTGTAGTCCCAGATGGTGATGCCGACGCATTTCTCGACCGCCAGGCAGGCCTTGACGTAGTCGGCGTACCAGGTGGCCTGCGTGGCGAGCTTTTCCGGGGTCGCGGGGAGGTTCATGCGGATGTCGAGCTCGGTGATCGCGACCTCGACCCCGAGGTCGGCGAAGCGCTGCATGTTCTGCTGGACGTCGGTGGGGAAGCCGTACTGGAGCGCCAGATGGCCCTGAATGCCGAAGCCCTCGACCGGAACGCCGTCGGCCTTCAACTGCTTGATCAGGGTGTAATAGGCATCGCTCTTGGGGCCGATCCAGTCGACGTTGTAGTCGTTGAGGTACAGCTTGGCGTGCCGGTCGGCCTCGTGGGCCCAGCGCAGGGCATCGGCGATGTAGCCGGGGCCGAGCGTCTTGTAGAAGAGCGACTCGCGGTAGGTGCCGTCTTCGTTGAAGGCCTCGTTGACGACGTCCCAGTGGATCACCTGGCCCTTGAAGTGCCGGACCTGCGTCTGTATGTGGTTCTTGAGGACGGCGCGCAGTTCGTCGGCGGTCCAGGCGCGCTCGGTGAGCCAGGCGGGGAGCTGGTTGTGCCAGATGAGGGTGTGGCCGCGGACCTTCTGGTGGTGGGCCTTGGCGAACGAGACGACCTCGTCGGCGGCGGTGAAGTCGAAGACGCCGCGCTCGGGTTCGGTGGCGTACCACTTCATGGCGTTGCCGGGGGTGGTCTGCCCGAATTCGCTGCCGAGGAGCTTCAGATAGGGGGCGTCGGTGAACTCGGGGTTGTCGGTGGCGGAGCCGAAGTACTTGTGGTGCTTCTTGGCCAGTTCGCCGAGCGTCCTGGGGCGGGGCTCGGCGGCCGCGGGCGCCACGGCGAGGCCGGCCGCCAGGCAGACGGCAGCGGACAGAGCGGTGAGGATCCGGGACGTGGACCTGGGAATGGGCATGACGGACTACTCCTCGGTGATGGTCGGTTCAGGTCTGTTGAGGTCTGTTCAGTCGAGGACGATCGTCGTGAGCGCGCGCGGGGCGAGCGTCGCCCTGAGGGTCGTGCCGTGGGTGGAGACGATGTCGGCCGGGGTGATCGAGCGGGTCTCGTCGGTGACGAAGCCCTCGGGGCGGCGGTCATGGCCGCCGCGGAGGGAGAACCCGGCGGTGCTTTCGGTGGTCGCGGTGTTGAGGATCTCGATCACGCGGCTGCCGTCGGTGTTGCGGAAGGCCGTGATCCGCAGTGCCTGGCCGGCGTTCGTGACCGGCACGCGGACGGCGCCGGGGCGGATGAACCGGCTGAAGGCGGCCAGCGCCCAGTACCGCTTGGACACCCGGTAGTCGTCACCGGGGTTGGCGAGCTGGATGAGCCCTCGGGTCGCGCCGAGGGAGGCGCCGGTCCAGTAGACGTAGGCATTGGCGTTGCCGAAGGTCAGGGTGTTCTGGATGTCGGCCGCGACGGTGAGACCGTCGTAGCCGCTGCCGTCGTCCCAGTTCTCGTTCCAGGTGGCGCCGTCCGGCGACCATTCAGACATCCACACGTGCTTGCCGGTCGGCTGCGCCACCTCGGTCGGACCGCTGTAGCGGTGGCCGGTGATGGTCCTTACGGCCTTGGCTGCCGCGGGGTCCGCCTCGATGGCCTCGGTGTAGGCGACCTGTCGGTCCCAGCCCGCGGCGTCGCAGCAGACCACCCCGGTCTTCAGCCCGGACGCGCGGACGGTCGGCCCGAGGACCTTGAGGAAGTCGACGGCCTGCTGCGGGGTGAACCGCATCGAGGCGTAGGTCGCCGTCCAGTCGGGTTCGTTGGTGAACCCGAGGTCGGTGATCCCGATGCCCTCCTGCCGGTAGAACTTCGCGTACTGGACGAGGTAGTTCGCGTAGGCCTGACGCCATTCGGGCCGCAGCTCGCCGCCGTCGTTCTCGCTTCCGTTGGTCTTCATGAAGGCCGGGGCGCTCCAGGCGTCGGCGAAGAAGCGCGTGACGCCGTACTCCTTGGCCTCCTTGGCGAGCCAGACCTGACCGCCGTCCCGGCCGTCCCAGACGTACTTCGGCGTGGCCTGCGGGCCGCCGGTATCGGCCGGCAGGATCGTCGGCATGTGGTCGTAGACCCTGTCGGTCGACGACCCGATGCCCAGGCGCAGGATCGAAAGGCCCGCGCCCTTGTCCTTGCTGAGCAGCAGGTCGAGCACCTCGCGCTGCTTGGCCGGGCTGAGGCCGCGTGCGCCGTGCAGCAGGTCGGCCCGCTGGAACGCCATCGAGAAGCCGAATCCGTCTATGGGCTGGAGCTCGGCGCGGAAGTCGATGGCGGGGTGCGCGGGGGGCGGCCGCGGCCTGGCTTGTTAGCGCTAACAAAGTTGCGGTCAATGCGATCAGGCGTTTCACGGGGGTCTCCTTGGGGGTGGAGGTCGCGCGGGACGGGTCAGCCCTTGGTGGCGCCCGCGGTCAGTCCGCCGATCAACTGCCGTTCGGCGACGGCGTAGAAGGCGAGGGCGGGGACCATGGCGAGCACGATGTAGGCGAGGACGAGCGCGTAGTCGGTCGAGTACTGGCCCTGGAACTGCTGGACGCCGACCGGGATCGTCTGCCACTGGGGGTCGTTGAACACCAGGAGCGGCAGGAAGAAGTTGTTCCAGCTCGCGACGATCGCGAGTACCGAGACCGTGCCGAGCGCCGGACGCGCCATCGGCAGCAGGATCTTCCAGAAGAAGCGGAACTTTCCGCAGCCGTCCATGACGGCCGCCTCCTCGACCTCTGCCGGGATGGTCCGGAAGAAGCCGCGCAGAATGATGATCGTCATGGGGAGGCCGAAGGCCGCCTGCGGGAGGATCACTCCGAGCGGGTTGTCGAGCAGGTCGAAGTTGCGCAGCAGCAGGAACAGCGGCAGGACGGCCACCGCGAACGGGAACATCAGCCCGATCGTGAACAGCGTGTAGAACAACTCCCTGCCCCGGAACGCGTAGCGGGCCAGGACGAACGCCGCCATCGCCGAGACCGCCACCGTGCAGAATGCCGTGCCGATCGCGATGCCCGCACTGTTGGCGATCTGCCGCCAGAACATTCCGTCACCGAGGATGCTGGTGTAATTGCCGGTCTTCCAGTGCTCCGGCAGCCCGAACGGGTTGGTCGTCAGCTCGCCGGTGCTCTTGAACCCGGAGATCACCGCGTAGACCAGCGGCACGACGACGAACGCGCCGATCAGCCAGACCACGGCGTGCAGCGACAGGCCGCGTGCCGCTTTGCGGGCGTTCATCGGCCACCTCCCGTGGTGACGGCCCCGCTCAGGTCACGGCGCAGGACGTACCGCTGGTAGAAGAGGGAGAAGACAAGGCTGATCATGAACAGCACCACGCTGATCGCACTGGCGTAGCCGACCTGGTAGCGCTTGAACCCGAATTGGAACATCGAGATCGCCATCGTCTCGGAGGAGTGGTTGGGCCCGCCCGCGGTCATGACCCAGACGAGGTCGAAGAGCTGGATGGCACCGATGACCGAAAGGAAGACGCTGATCCGGATCGTCGGGCCGAGCAACGGCAACGTCACGTGCCGGAAGCGCTGCCAGGCGCCGGCGCCGTCGATGGAGGCGGCCTCGAGGATCTCGCCCGGGATGCTCTGCAGCCCGGCGAGGAACAGCATCATGTGGAACCCGAAGTACTTCCAGGTCATGACCACGAACAGGGTCGGCATGACCGTCGAGGGATCGGCGAGCCACTTGCCCTGCAGTCCCTCCAGGCCGAGGGCGCCCGCGAGATGGTCGGCCATCCCGCCACCGGGAAGGAAGATCATCGTGAAGAGGACCGCCGTGACCACTTCGGACAGGATGTACGGCGCGAAGAACAGCATCCGGTAGACGGCCCGGCCGCGCAGCCTCTGGTTGAGCAGGACGGCGGTGAACAGCGCGAACGGCAACTGCACCGTGACCGACAGCGTGATCAGGTACAGCCCGCGCCCCAGATCGCCGAGGAAGACCTGATCCCGGAAGAGGGCGGCGTAGTTCCCGAAGCCGACGAAGTCCTCCAGGGGGCCGACCCCGCCCCACTTGAAGAAGCCGGTGTAGACGGCGACCGCGATCGGGGCGAGGACGAAGACGAGGAAGAGGACCAGAGCCGGGACGAGGAACCAGGCGACCGACGCCCAGCTCCCCAAGCCGCGCAGGCGCGACCGTGCCGGGGCGGGCGGGCGCACCGGCACGGCGTCCCGCGCCCGCTCCTTGGTCAGGGTGGACACGGAGCTAGGCACCCTTCGCAGCCGCGGTTATCGACTGGGTGACCTGCTCGGGCGTCTTCTTGCCCGCGATGAGGTCGGCGACGCTGTCGTTGACCTCCTGGCCGACCGCCGGCGGGTAGGCCTGGTCGAGGAAGAGCTGGAAGCCCGTCGCCTTGACCAGACTGTCGGCCACCACCTTCCTGTTGGGGTCGGTGAGCTGGCTCTCCGCGCCCTTGACCACCGGCAGGTAGCCGTTGGACGCCAGCAGCTTGGCCTCGTTCTCCAGAACGAAGAACTTCAGGAAGTCCAGTGCCTCCTTCGGGGCGCCCTTGCGCAGCGCGAAGCCGCCGCCTCCGCCGAACACCTCGGTGACCAGGCCGACACCCCCGTCGACCGTCGGGAAGGGGAAGAAGCCCAGGTCCGCTCCGAGGTCGGCGCCCGCGTCCTTCTGCACCGACGGTCCCCACTGCCCCATCAGCTCCATGGCGGCCTTGCCGTTGCCCATGGTCGCGGCCTGGCCGCCGGGAGTGGCGTAGCCGGCGCCGAGGAAGGCGGTCTGGAACGGCTGGAGGTCGACCAGCTCCTTGAGGTGGGCGCCTGCCTGTACGAAGCCGGCGCCGGTGAAGTCCTTGGTCGTCGCGGCCTGCTGCAGCGCGGGGAGGCCCGCGACGCGCATCGCGAGGTAGGCCCAGTAGTAGTGGCCCGGCCATTTCTCCTTGCCGGCAAGGGCGATCGGAGTGATGCCCGCCGCCTTGAGCTTCTTGACGTCTTCCAGGAACTCGGCCCAGGTGGCCGGCGGAGCGGTGATCCCGGCCGCGGCGAAGAGCTTCTTGTTGTACCAGAAGCCGACCATGCCGACGTCGTAGGGCACCGCGTAGGTCCGGCCCTCGAACTGATAGGCCTGCAGCGAGACCGGGGTGAGCTCGGACGACCAGCCGAGCACGTCGGTGAGGTCCTCGACCAGCCCCGCGTCGACCTGCTGCCGCAGCACGCCGCCGCCCCAGGTCTGGAAGACGTCGGGGAGCTTTCCCGACGAGGTGGTGGCGGTCAGCTTGGACTTGAACGCCTCGTTCTCCAACGAGGTCGTCTTGATCGTGATGTTCGGGTGGGCGGCCGTGAACGCCGAGGAGATCTCCGGGAAGAGGGACTTCCCCGGTTCCGTCGTGGCGATGTTCCACCACGCGAAGGTCACCTTGCCGTCGGCCGTCGGCCTCGAGCCGGTGTCCCCGCCGCCACAGGCCGCGGTCAGCGAGACGGACAGAGCGGTCAGGCCCGAGAGCGCGAGGAAGCTTCGTCGGCTCGGGGGTGTGCTGGCCATGGGA
>NZ_JCAXEG010000019.1:0-108929 GCF_059758875.1 Streptomyces sp. GQ60
AGGGGCGGCAGGCTGCGGCACGGGGCGCGGACGGCAGACCCGCGCGGGCGGCACCGAGCATACCGACCGGTAGGCACGCTGGGGAGACTCCGGGCCGCCCGGAATCCGAGGACGGTGCGGGACGGGGGGGCGGGGCTCGGGCTGGCGGCCGGGGCCGGGGCTGTGACTGAGCCAAGGCTGCGACTGCGGCCAGCGCTGGGTCAGGGCTGCGGCCGGCGTGGGGCTGCGGCTGCGGCCGGCGCTTGACCCGGGCCAGGGCCGGAGCGGGGCTGCGGCCAGTGCTGGGACAGGGGCACGGCCGGGCACCTAGCCGGGCTCGGGCCGGACTAGGGCTGGGGCCGGGTCAGGGCTCGGGCTCGGGCTGGGACAGGGCCGGGCGGGGCTGAGGCCGGGCCGGGAGCCGGGCTAGGGCTGGTTTACGGCAAGGCCGGATGGATCCGGGGGCCCGGCCTCCCTGGGACTGCGGGGCCACCCCGGCTCCCGTACAGGGCCACCACGCCGTAGATCCGGCGCGCCATGCCGCGTCGGATCCGTAGGGAACGGACGCGTCCGACGCTCAGCGACAGCGCTCCACCGCCCGGACGGGCGACGGACGAGGCACCCGGAACTGGCCGGACGCCGTCACGGGGACAGCCGTCATCAGCGGGACGGCTTCCGTCCGCCCGGCCCCTTCCCGTCCGCCTGCCGCAGGCTCCGACGGCCGGCCTTCCGAAGGTCCGCGGACGCCAGCCGGCACACGCACACGCACACGACACCGCGACCGGACGGGACCACCCCAACGACCCCCTGACCGCTCCGGATCACCCCGGACTCCCGGACCGCCGGGGACCCCGGATCGCCGGGACCGACCGTTTTACCTGGTCAGCGACGCCCATTGGTCCTTCTGCTGACGCGATTCGGCTCCCTTGGTTCGGACAGCACATTGCCGCTGCGGGAAGCGGCGGATTGGATTGCGAAGGTCACGACGGCGGGGTTGCCCCCGCGCCGAGAAGGGGGAGACATACGGCCGCGCGTCGGCCCGCCGGGCGAACGGCCGCGCCCCGCCCCCGCCCCGTCCCCCGCTCACGGCGAAATCGACCCGCACGGCTTCCGGTTCAGAAGCTGGTACATAAGGAACCGAATGACACCCATGCTCGACGGCTGTACGCCCTGGCCCGAGGAATTCGTCGACTACTACTGGGCGGCCGGCCACTGGCGTGGCACCACGCTGGACAACCTGCTGCGCGGCTGGGCCGTGCAGTACGGACCGCGGACCGCGCTCGCCCACGGCGACACCCGCATCACGTACGCGGCCCTGAACCGCCGCGTCAGCCGGATGGCCGCCGGGTTCAGGCTGCGCGGCCTGCGGTCCGGGCAGCGGGTCGTCGTCCAGCTTCCCGACATCCCCGAGCTCGTCGTCGCCACGTTCGCGCTGATGCGCGCCGGCGCGGTTCCCGTGCTCTGCCCGATCTCGCACCGCGCGCCCGAGGTGTCCCACGTCGTCCAGGTCTCCGAGGCCACCGGCTACATCGGCCCCCCGACCTACCGGGGCTTCGACCACACGGCGATGGCCGCCGACATCGCGGCCCGAGGCCCCTTCCTGCGCCGGGTGTTCACCTTCGAGCCGCCGGGCACCTCGTCCCCGTACGGCGGTTTCACGACCGACAGGTCGGGCTGCCACTACTTCCCGCTGAACTCCCTCGACTCCCCGCCCGAGCCGGCCCTCGCGCTGAGCGCCGGTTCGGTTGCGCTCTTCCTGCTCTCCGGCGGCGCCGACGGGCCGCCCAAGCTGGTTCCCCGCACCCACAACGACTACGCCTACCAGGCGCGGGCCGCGGCCGAGCTGGTGTCGCTCACCCAGGACGACGTGTACCTCGCCGCGCCGCCCTCCGACCTCAACCTGGCCTTCGGCGGCCCCGGCATCATCGGCACCCTCACCGCCGGCGGCACCGTCGTCCTGGTCGAGGACCCGGAGCCCGCCGCGCACCTGGCGGCCATCGAGCGGGAACGGGTCACCGTCGCCTCTCTGGCGCCTGCGACCGCCCGGCACTGGCTCGACGCGAATCCCGCGGTCCGGGCCGACCTGAGCAGCCTGCGTCTCGTACAGGTCGGCGGTGGAGGCGCACCCCTGGACCGCGCGACCGCCGAACGGGTCGGATCCGAGTGGGACTGCCGCCTCCAGCAGGCGTTCGGTACGGCCGAGGGCCTGCTCACCCTCACCCGGCCGGGCGATCCGGACGAGACCGTGCTCACCACGCAGGGCCGTCCGCTCTCCCCCGACGACCAGATCCGCATCGTCGACGCCGACGGCAAGGAGGTCCCCGCCGGGGAGCCCGGCGAACTCCTGGCCCGCGGCCCCTACACCGCGCGCGGCTACTACCGGACGCCCGGCCTCAACGCGCGCTCCTTCACCCCCGACGGCTACCTGCGTACGGGCTACCTCGCACGGCGCACGCCGGGCGGCGACCTGGTGGTGTCCGGCCGCCTCGAAGGCTTCGGACGGCCCCTCGACCAGGCGGGAGCACCGTCCGGCCCCTGACGCGGAGGGCCGTCCGCCGGTCAGTCCAGGACGCGTGCGAGGTAGGCGTGCATCATCGCGCGGGTTTCGGCGACGATGTCGGGGTCGCCTGCCGGGTCGTTGCGGAAGGCGAGCTTCGTCAGGGCGTCGGTGGCCTCGACCGCGACCAGGACGGACCGTTCCAGGGCGGCGTCCGGGGTGAGCGAGAGGTGGGCGCCGAGGAGTTCGGTGAGGCGGACGGCGACCAGGTGGTTGGGGTCGGAGGCGGGCCCCTCCGACGGCGGCGCCGGCACCCCGAAGTCGACGAGGGCGAAGCCGGGCACGCTGCGCTTCATGACCAGGTACTCGTCCAGCACCGCGTCGACGACCGGCCGCCAGTCGGTGTCCGGGAGGTCCGCGAGCCGCTGCTCGATGCCGTCGGCGTAGCGGTCGAGGTTGCGGTGGGCCAGGGCGATGGCCATGGCCCGCTTGTTGCCGAAGAACCGGTAGACCGAGCCGATCGGCACACCGGCCCGCAGGGCCACGGCCCGGGTGCTGAGGTTCTCGTACCCGGTCTCGTCAAGGAGCTCCGCGCAGGCGTCGAGGATCCGGGCGAGGCGGTCGGCGCTGCGCTGCTGGATCGGCGTCCGGCGCAGGGGGTGGGCTGGGGGCACGGGGTCCATCATGCCGCTCCTGGGTTCACGGGTCGGCGGCGGTACCGGTTCGGACGTCTCAGTTCAACAGCAGGCTGAGGCCTCCCACCGTGTACGTGATCATCAGCGCGAGCAGGGGCAGTTGCCCGGCTACGGCTTTCGCGGGCGGGAAGAGGCGTACGGAGCGGTCGTGCGCCGCGATCACGCCGAGGACGTGGCCCGTGACGACGGCGATCACCTGGAGGGCGGCGAGGCCGCCGGGACCCAAGGGAGACAAGGGTTCCGGGGCGTTGTCAGTGCTCCATGCCATGGTTACCGTACGTGGTCCTTCGATTACCAGGAGGGAGAAGTAGTGGGCGACGAGATAGCCGAGGGCGATCGGTACGAGTGAGTGCGCGAAGGCGGTCAGCGGGCCGGGGTGCGGGCCGCAGACGAGGCGGGTGACCGCCGCGCAGAGGCAGAAGAGGGCGGCGACGAGGGCGACGGAGCCGATGAGTCCGAGGGTGGCGGCCGGGGTGCGGCCGAGGGGGGAGGTCTGGATCGCGTTGATCCACGAGGGGTTGTCGGAGAAGCCGTCGTAGGCGGTGGAACCGAGGAGGACGCAGACGGTGGCGACGAGTCCGGGCTGCTCGGGTGTCGCGTCGAGTCCGTGGAAGGGGTTACGGAGAACGAGGCGGCCGTCGCTGCGGCGGCCGAGGGGGGAGAGCCGGGCCAGGAGGGCGGAGTACGCCTCGAAGGCGTCTCCGTCGGCGAACCAGCGCTCGCCGTAGCGGGCGGCGAGCAGGAGCTGGACGGCGGCGTAGCCGGTCAGGGCGATCAGGAGGGTGGTGGTGGAGGCGGGATCGGGAGAGACGAGTTCGAGCCAGGTGAAGGCGAAGAGCCCGGCGGCGGCGGGCCATTGCCCTAGCCGGGCGGGGAGCGGGCGGTGCGTTCGGGACTCGGGCTCGGGGCTCGGAGGCTCCGGCACCGCGCCCGGGTGCGGTCTCGGGACCCGTGGGCTCCCGGAGGAGCGCGCGGTGTCGGCGGCCGTGGCACCGGCGGCAACTGCGCCTGGGGGACGGGTCGTACGGAGCCTCGCCGACAGCCCGGCGAACAGGCGGTGCAGGGCACGGAGCGGGTTGAGGAGGCGCCAGACGGGACCGAACAGGAGGGAGGCGGGGACGAGGCCGACCCAGAGCAGAACGTAGACGGCACCGGGAGCGGGGTTGCGGGCGGGGTCGTCGGGGCCGAGGAGGAGGTGCAGCAGGACGGCGAGCGCGGCCGCGAGGCCGAGCCCGCGCAGGGCGGTGCGGGTGGCCGGCGCGTCGGCCACCCGCTGGAACCCGGCGGGCAGGGCGAGGCCGGAGCGGTCTCCGCGGAAGCGGGAGGCGGACCAGAGGAGGCCAAGTGCGAGGAAGGAGACGAAGAGTGCGGTGAAGGCACCGGCGAAGGCGTAGAAGGGAGAGATCGGCAGATCGTGCTGCGAGCCGATGCCGTGCGCGAGCACGGTGAGCGGATCGGCCGGGTCAAGGACCACGCCCCGGCCGGCCCCACCACCGGACGCCCCGTACGGAACGCCCTCCGGCCCAACCCCGGTCACCACCGGACCACCGCGGCCGGGGCCGGGGCCGGGGCCGGGGCCGGGGCCGGGGCCGGGGCCGGGGCCGGGGCCGGGGCCGGGGCCGGGGCCGGGGCCGATCTCAGGGCCGGAGCCTGAGCCGAGGCCGGAGTCGGGATCTGGGCCCAGGCCGGGATCTGGGCCCAGGCCGGGATCTGGGCCCAGGCCGGGATCTGGGCCCAGGCCGGGATCTGGGCCCGGGCCGGGGTCTGGCTGAGGATCGAGGCTTCGGTCGGGGCCGGCAGCGCCATAGCCAGGGCCGGAGCCAGACCCCGAGCCGCATCCGGAGCCAACGCCGGGACCGAGGGCAGGGCCCGGGCCGGAGTCGCGGCCCCGGGCAGGGACCCGGTCGGGGATCCGGTCGGGGATCCGGTCGGTTCTGTAGGGCGGGGTGGTGGGGTCATCGGATCACGAGTTGGGTCAGGACGAGGTCGGACTCGTGGGTCTCGACCTCGAAGAGGCCCGTGCGGTCAGCCGTCACGATCAGGGTGGCCTCCTGGCCCGCCGGCAGGGCGAGTTCCTTGTCGATCCCGTGGACGTGCAGGGTGTCCGCGCGATCGCTGGTGACCCGTAGGGCTACGCGTTCGCCGCGCGTCACCTCCACCCGGCCCGGGGCCGGGCTGACCTTGCCGTCCCGCACGGCGATGGTCACCGTGCGGTCGGCCCGCGCCGCCTCCGGGGGTGCGGGAGACGGTGCGGCCGGGGACTGGGGGCGGGTGGACGGGCCGGACCCGGCGGCCAGTTGGAGGGTCGCTTCGACCGGCTTGCCCGCCACCGCCCAGGCCGTGTGGTCGTCCGCGTAGAGGCGGACGGTCAGGGTGCGCGTGCCGCCCTCAGGTACCTGCGCGGCGGGCAGGTGGAACCAAGGGCCGTACAAGCGGGCCAGTTTGCGGCCGTCCAGCTCCAGGTGTGCGTGGCCGGCGCCCGGGAGGGCGGCGCCGCCGGTGCTGTCGGGGGTGAAGTGGAAGTTCGCCACCGTCAGTTGGAGGTTCCAGCCGTCCTCGGAGTCCGGCCGAGCGGCGAGCCGGACCTCCGGCGCGCCCTCGGCCGGGACCTCGCGGAGCCGGTGGCCCGCGCCGTCTACGGCGGGGAGCAGGGTGCCGACCTTCCCGGAGGCCTGCTCGTGGGTGGTGCCGGGCTTGTGGTGGGTGGTCGCCCGCCCCCCGCAGCCCGTCACCGCGCCGCCGGCCAGGAGCAGGGCCAGGGCGAGCAGCGCCGCCGCGGGGCCCGTCCGACCCGTCCGGGTCCGGACCGTCCGACCCGTCCGACCCGCCCGGCGGGGCGGCGTGCCGCAGATGTCGCACCAGGTCCGCCGTTCGGGGTGGTCGCCGCCCGGGTGTCCCGTCACGGCCGGCCTCCCCCGGCGTCGCCTTCGGCCTCGGCTTCGGCCTCGGCTTCGGCGCCGCGGGCCGGGGCCGGGCCTGCGGGGACCGGGACCCGGTCGCCGGCCGGGTCGGCGCCCGGGCCTGCCGGGCGGGCCGGGGTGCCGCCCGGGCGGGCGGCGGCGATGACGGCCCAGAGGATCCAGACCACCGCGACGAGGGAGCGCATCCAGGCGGGGCCGAGCGGGATCCAGGGGATCATCAGGACGGCCTTGTCGAAGGCGTCGAGGAGGGTGAGCGCGCCCAGGAGCAGGGTCAGTCGGGCCGACCACGGCCGGGTGGGGCGCAGGGCGAGGCCGGTGCCGGTCCACCACAGGCCGAGGCAGAGCAGGGCCAGCGCCGGGACGAAGGTGCCGACCAGGCCCATCGTGGAGCCGGCCACGTCCAGGGCCAGGCCCGCGAGGCCCAGCAGGGCCGCCCCCGTAGCCAGGCGAGAGGTGCGCAGGCGGCGCCACCACAGGAGGCCACCGACCAGGAGGAGGACCGCCGCGACGGCGAGGGCGAGCTGGGTCTCCACCCGCTGGAGGCCCCGGGATCCGTACCAGTCGCAGCCGGCCGGGAGTTTGCGCGCCTGGACGCTGTAGTCGGCGCAGACGAGGAGCTGGGCCAGTTTCACCGGTTCACCGGCCAGCCGGGCCGAGGCGCCGGAGACCGCACCGCGGCGCTCACCGCACTGCGGGAGCGTGCCCGGGGTGGAGCCGTCGGGGCCCTGCTGCCAGCAGTTGCCCCGGCCCTGGCCGTCCCACCACACGTCCATGCCGTTGGGGCGGGAGGCGCCGGACTTGTCCTTGCCCAGGACGTTGCCGGCGTAGCGGTTGTGGTGGGAGGTGTCGGTCTGCTTGGACAGCGCCTCCTCGCCGCGGATGAAGGCGGGCACGGCAGAGAGGAAGAAGCCCGCGCGCCGGTGCCCGTACACCCAGTTGTCCTCGTACAGGTTCCAGTTGCCGCCCGCGGTGATGATGCCGGTGCCCGGGGGCATGGAGATCTGCGGGCAGACCACTCCCTGTTCGTAGCCGCGCTCGGCGGGCGGTTTGGCGCAGGTTCCGTCCGCGACGTAGCGGTAGTAGTCGGCGTTGTTGTCGTGGATCAGGTTGCGCTGGAAGAAGGCGTGGTTCTGCGGGAGTCCGGGGTGGCCGGGGAAGGCGCTGTCCATCGAGGCGCCGCCCATGTTCTGGTCGAACTCGTTGTCGTGCACCCACACCGAGTCGCCCGCGGTGCCGGAGTAGCCGACCATGTTGTGGTGGCTGCGGCAGCCGGTGATCTCGATGGAGTAGCGGGGGACTTCGTAGCCGCGGTCCTCGTTGATGTCGGAGGCGCTGCCGGGGTAGATGCCGGAGTCGCCGTTGCCGTAGGACTCGCAGTTCTTGTACAGCCCGTGGTCGCTGGCGAAGGTCAGGAAGCCGTACTCGTCGTTCCACCGGGTCAGGACGTCGTCGATGACGAAGCCGTCGACGGCGAGGACGTAGAGCGAGTTGAAGGTGGTCCGCTGGGCGGTGAAGTTGCGGAAGTAGATGCCGTCGGACTTGTCCGCGCGGATCGCGTTCAGCTTCTGGTACTTGGCGTCGATGACCACGTCCTGGCGGGAGGCCCCGGTGCCTTCGATCTGGAGGCCGGTCTTGCCGAGGATGGCGACGAGGTTCTGGTTGTGGCGGCAGGCCACCTGCTGCTCGTACGTCAGGATCTGGTAGCCGAGCGAGGAGTTGGGCGCCTCGAGCGAGGCGCACTCCCCGGTCGGCGCGGGGAGCGAGGGCTCCTCCTCGTACAGGCCGGGGAGGATCGCGATGTTCATGCCCGGGCGGTCGACGGCATCGACGGCCGCCTGGAGGTCGCGGAAGCCGTTCTTCTCGCAGCGTTCGTAGAGGGCGGTGTTGCGCTGCTTCAGGGCGTCGGGGAAGGCGGATATCCGGCGTTCGAAGGCCGGGCGGTCGGTCTTGCAGACGATCAGGTCGGGCTCGGCCGCGCGGTAGGCGGGTACGGAGCCGGTGCCGTCGGGGAAACCGACGGGGCGCTCCTCGTGCGCGCTCGCGACCGGCGCGGCGACGAGGAGTGACAGAAGTGCCAGGAGGGCGGCGAGGAGCACCGCCGGCACGGCAGGAAACCTGCGGGTCCACGACATGCGCGTGAGAGTAGAGCAATGTTCATCTTTTGGGATCCCCTCGCGCAGCAAGAGATCTCCGGCACGCCCGTCGGCCGACTGATCGGAATCTCCCGTTGACGCGCGACCCCAGGAATCCTACTGTCAGGCATAGGATTCCTTCGGCAGACCGGGAGCGTGCAATGAGCGGCGGCAGCGAGCAGGCCAGGAAGACGGCGGAGGCGCTGGAGTACCTCACCGGCTTCGGCAACGAGCACAGCTCGGAGGCGGTGCCCGGTGCGCTGCCGATCGGGCGGAACTCTCCGCAGCGCTCCCCCCTCGGCCTCTACGCGGAGCAGCTCAGCGGCAGCGCGTTCACCGAGCCGCGGTCCCACAACCGCCGCTCCTGGCTCTACCGGATCCGCCCCTCGGCCGCGCACCCGCCCTTCACCCGGACCGGGAACGGCGCCCTGCGCAGCGCGCCCTTCACGGAGGCCCCGGCCGACCCCAACCGGCTCCGCTGGAACCCGCTGCCCGACCCGGCGCCCGGTACCGACTTCCTGGCGGGCCTGTGGACCCTCGGCGGCAACGGCGACGCCACCCAGCGCTCCGGCATGGCCATCCACCTCTACTCCGCGAACGCCTCCATGACCGACCGGGTGTTCAGCGACTCCGACGGCGAGCTGCTGATCGTCCCCGAGCGCGGCGGTCTGCTCCTGCGCACCGAGTTCGGCCTGCTGAGCGCCCGTCCCGGCGAGATGGCGCTGATCCCGCGCGGGGTCCGCTTCCGCGTGGAGCTCCAGGACGAGACCGCCCGCGGGTACGTCTGCGAGAACTACGGCCGGCCCTTCGAGCTCCCCGACCTGGGCCCCATCGGCGCCAACGGGCTCGCCGCCGCCCGCGACTTCCGGGCACCGGTGGCCTCGTACGAGGACGCCGAGCGTCCGACCGAGGTGGTGAACAAGTTCTGCGGCAATCTCTGGACCGCGACCTACGACCACTCCCCGCTCGACGTGGTCGCGTGGCACGGCACGCACGTCCCGTACGTCTACGACCTGCGCAGCTTCAACGTCCTGGGCTCCATCAGCTACGACCACCCCGACCCGTCCATCTTCACGGTGCTGACCTCGCCCTCCGACACGGCGGGCCTGGCGGGCGTGGACTTCGTGGTCTTCGCGCCGCGCTGGCTGGTCGGCGAGGACACCTTCCGCCCGCCGTACTTCCACCGGAACGTGATGAGCGAGTACATGGGGCTCATCGACGGCGCCTACGACGCCAAGGCGGAAGGCTTCGTGCCCGGCGGCGGCTCCCTGCACAACATGATGTCCGCGCACGGCCCCGACCGGGAGACCTTCGACCGGGCGAGCGCCGCCGAGCTGAAGCCGCAGAAGATCGAAGACGGCCTGGCCTTCATGTTCGAGACCCGCTGGCCGATCACCGCCACCGCCCAGGCGGCCGGCGCGGACCACCTCCAGGGTGGATACGACGACGTCTGGCAGGGGCTCGAGCGCCACTTCCGCGCCTAACATCACGAGCAGGCCGCGCCGAGCGGCCGCCGCGCCCGCCCCGTCCTACGGAGAACCACCCGTGACCGCCTTCGCCCCCGACTCGCTGGTACTGAACCGGAAGCTGCCGCTCTGGTACCAGGTCTCCCAGTCGTTGCGCGCCTCGATACTCGGGCGCACCGTGGACGCCTCGCTGCGCCTGCCCACCGAGGAGCAGCTCGCCGAGCACTACGGGGTGAGCGTGCTGACCATGCGGCAGGCGCTCAAGGAACTGGAGACCGAGGGCCTCATCAGCCGCCACCGGCGGCGCGGGACCTTCATCGAGCCGGCGGCGCTGCGCGGGGCCCCCGTCCGGCTGCTCGGCTCGGTCGACGCGATCGTGGCGCAGCAGTCGGGCGACCGTACGACGATCCTCGGGCACGAGCGGACGGCGGTGTCCGGGGAGCTGCTGGAGCACTTCCCGGACACCGCCGAGGTGGTCACCTACCGCAGGCTGCGGCACGACAGCGAGAGCGGCGAGCCGACCAACTGGGCGGAGAACGCGGTGCGTCCAGAACTCGCCGACTCCATCGACCTGGCGGATCTGGAGCGTTGGCCGATGACGAAGGTGCTGCGGGACATCGTGAAGGTGGACATCAGCCGGATCACCGACACCGTGGAGGCGCGGCTCGCGGACCCGCTCACGGCCGATCTGCTCCAAGTGCCCCTGCTGAGCCCGATCCTGCACTACACCGGCGTCACGTACGACAGCTCCGGCCGGGTGGTGGACGTGGCGCGGATCCGGTACCGCGGGGACCGGTTCTCCTTCACGGTGACCGTCGACGCGCACTGACCGCCCCGCCGCCCGTGACCGGGGGCGTGGCGGGCGTGGCGGGGGCGGGGGGGGCGGAGGCTGGGGCTGGGGCGAAGGCCGCTACTTCTGCTCGTCCTCCGTTCCGCGCTCGCCCTCCGCCTGGGACGGCGTGGTGCGCTGCGTCTGGGCGTGGCGCAGCTTCTTCTGCTTCTCGTCCAGGTCCTCGTCGAGCCGCTCCCCCTCGGCCTGCGACGGGGTCGAGTACTCGTCGTACTGGCTCATGTCCGCCTCCCGGGGCGCCTGGTTCCGGCCCGGCTCCGTCCGGATCCGGGCAGATCCCTACATAGCGAGCCTAACGCTCCGGCCTGGACGCGGCCCGGTCACCGGGTGGCGTCGCTACCATCGGCCGGGTGAGCGCTGACGCATCCCCGCGGGACCCGCTGCTGGACGATCTGATGCCCTGGGCCGTGGGCTCCCTGCGCCTGGGCCGGGCCTGGGTCGCGGCCCCCGATCCGGCGACCCTGCGCGCCCGGTGGGCCGCGCTGGCCGCCGCCGACGGGCCCGAGCGGGAGCGGCTGTTCCGCCCGACCCGGGCGCGGACGCCGGGCGCCGGGGCGGCGGCGCTGCCGGGCCAGCGCGCCGGTTCCACGGCCCGCTTCGCGGACACTCCAGGGCCGCGGCCCGACCCCGTACGGATCCTGCGCGAGCCCTTCGACGAGCAGTGGCTGCTGCCCGACCAGCGGCTCATCGACCTGGCCCGCCCGGAGCTGTGGCGGGTGCTGGACGAGCACCAGCTGTTCGTCGTGGAGCCCGCGCAGCCGGCGGCGCTGATGGTCACCGCGCACCTCCCGGCCGGCCGGCTCGGCCGGATCCGCCCGCTGCACCGCCGCCCGGGCGGCGCCGAGCCCAATCTCGCCCCGGGGCTGCAACACCTGCTCGGCGAGCGCTACGGCACCCGGGTCACCCCCGAGGACGTGCTCTGCTGGATCCTCGCCGCCGGCCGCCCCGGCCGCCGGGGGTACGAGGTCCCCCTCACCACCGACGCCACGCGCTGGCGGGCCGGGCTGGAGCTGGGCCACCGGGTGCTCTCCGTCCGGCTGCGCGGGGCCCGCGGCGGCGAGGCGCCCCGGCTGCCCGGCGGGCGCCGGCCGTACGTCCGCTCGGCGCTGCCGGCCTGGCCGCGCGAGCTCTCGTACGACCCGGAGAGCGAGACCCTGACCGTCGGGGGCGGCAGCGGGGGTACCGGCGGGGGCGCCGGCACCGTGTCGCCCGTACCGGCCGCGGCGTGGGAGTACGAGGTCCAGGGCGTCCGCGTGCTGGAATCCTGGTTCGCCGCCCGGCTCGCGCACCGGGACCCGGAAGCGGAGGGGCTGGACTCGGTGGGGCCGGCCGAGTGGCCGCAGGGCTGGACCTCGGAGCTGCTGGCCCTGGTGACGACCTTGGCGCTGCTGGCCGAACTGGAGCCGGAGCGGGCGGCGTTCGAGGCGGGGCCGGTGCTCGACGCTGCCGAGCTGCGGGCGGCCGGGGTGCTGCCGCCGCCCGTTCGGGCCCGGCGGCCGGCCTCGGTCCTGGATCACCAGGAGGAGGGGCCGGGCGGGCAGTTCGCGCTGCTCTGAGGCGCGGCGGCCTCGGGGCGGGGCGGGGCGGACCTGCGGGGCGGAGTCCCCTACCCGCCCTTCCACCGTTCCCAGGGCGCTGCCCCGGCCGCGCCTCCAACGCCGGCGCGGCCGGGGAGGGGTACCGGGCTGCGCCCGGACCCCCTGGGGCTCCGCCCCAGACCCCGGTCCTCAAACGCCGGACGGCTGAAAGTCACACCGGACGGCCGAAAGGGCTCCACCCCCGTGCCGGTGTCAGGGCCCCCAGGCGCCCAGCAGGCGCGACACCGACCGGTCGAACACCGCGGCGGGGTCGGTCAGTTCGCCCGGTGCTCCAGGAGCGGTCGCGAGGACGCCCGCCAGCAGCGGGTACTCGCCCGTCGCCAGCCGGGAGCCGAGCCAGGCCGCGCGTACGGCCCGCTCTTCGGCCTCGCTCCAGGGGAGTTGGCGGGCCCGCTCGGCGAGGGCCAGTTCACCCGCCACGAACGTGGCGACCGTGCCGTTGATCGCGGCGATCAGCTCCAGCTTCTCCCCGCCCGGAGCGTCGAGCGGTGCCAGGCACGCCAGGCTGTGCTCCAGGTACTCCAGGGCGTTCGGGCCGAAGCCGTAGGCCGGGCTCAGCAGCCGGGGCAGCCAGGGGTGCCGGTGCATGATGGCCCGGGTCTGACGGGCCAGCGCGAGCTGGTCGGCCCGCCAGTCGCCGGCCGGGGGCGTGAGGTCGTACTCCCCGCTGACCGCGTCGACCATCAGCTCGTAGAGGTCCTCCTTGCGCGGCACGTAGTTGTAGAGGGACATGGTCCCGGCGCCGATCCCGGCCGCCACACGCCGCATCGAGACGGCGTCGATCCCCTCCTCGTCGGCGATCCGCACCGCCTCGGCGGCGATCGAGTCGCGGCTGTGGGCGGGCCGGGGGCCGCGGCCGGCCCGCGGCGGGCGGGCCCAGATCACTTCGGGTTCAGCGGAGCGGCCGCTGGGTGTCATCACTCATCACCTCGTCCATCTCCACCATCGTAGTTACGTACGGCGTACGCAGTCAGGTAGGGTGCATTCCATGACTACTACGTACGCTGTACTTAGTGATGGTCTGGAGAAGAGCTACGGCGAGATCCATGCCCTGCGCGGTCTCGATCTCGCCGTCCCGGAGGGCACGGTCTGCGGCCTCCTGGGCCCCAACGGCGCGGGCAAGACCACCGCCATCCGGATCCTCACCACCCTCACCGCGCCCACCGCCGGCCGCGCCCTCGTCGCCGGCCACGACGTCGCCCGGGACCCGGCCGCCGTCCGCCGCGTCATCGGGGCCACCGGCCAGTACGCCTCGGTCGACGGGGATCTGACCGGGCGCGAGAACCTCCGGCTCTTCGCCCGCCTCGCCGGCCTGCCCGGCCGGGCCGCCCGGGACCGCGCCGACGAACTGCTGGACGGCTTCGGCCTCACCGAGGCCGCCGACCGGACGGCGAGCACCTGGTCGGGCGGTATGCGCCGGCGGCTCGACCTGGCCGCCGGACTGGTCACCCGGCCCCGCGTGCTGTTCCTCGACGAGCCCACCACCGGCCTCGACCCGGCCGCCCGCGAGCAGATCTGGACGGCCGTACGAGCCCTCGCGCGCGAGGGGACCACCGTCCTGCTCACCACCCAGTACCTGGAAGAGGCCGACCGGCTCGCCGACGACATCGTGGTGGTGGACCACGGGCGGGCCGCCGCCACCGGCACCCCGGCCGACCTCAAGGCCCGGATCGGCGCCTACGCCGAGGTCTCCGTCGACGGGGCCGGGGCCCTCGCGGGCGCCGCCGCCGTGCTCGACCAGCTGACGGGGGGCCTGCCCGCCCTGGACCGGGAGCGCCTCACCGTCGGCGTGACCGTCCTCGACACCGCGCTCACCCTGCCGCGGATCATCCGCGCGCTCGACACCGCCGGGATCGCCGTCACGGACGCGAGCCTGCGCCCGCCCACCCTCGACGAGGTGTTCCTGCGCCTCGTCGGAGCCCGCCCCTCCCCCGAACCCAAGGAGAACGCCGCATGAGCACGCTGCTGTCCGACGGCGGCGCCGTCCTCACCCGCCAGTTGCAGAAGGCCCGGCACGCCCCGGCCCTGCTCATCCTCACGCAGACCATGCCCGTCACCATGCTGCTGTTCTTCGGCTACGTCTTCGGCAGCGCGCTCGCCATGCCGGGTTCCGAGTACCGGCAGTTCCTGGTTCCCGGACTGCTCGCCGCCACCGCCGCGAACGGACTGATGTCCGGCATGTTCACGGCCGCGCAGGACGTGCACCGCGGGGTGACGGACCGTTTCCGGACCCTGCCGATGAGCCGGAGCGCGGTGCCGCTCGGACAGACGGCGGCGGATCTCGTGACGACCGGCGTCTCGATGGTGCCGCTGATCCTGGTGGGGCTGGCGATGGGCTGGCGGGCCGAGAACGGGCTCCCGGGGGCACTCGGGGCCTTCGGCGTCCTGCTGCTGTTCCGCTTCGCCACCGCATGGGTGGGGACGTACCTGGGCCTGCTGAGCAAGAGCGAGGAGGCCGCGGGGCAGCTCGGCGGCGCCACCTTCATCCTGCCGATGCTCTCCAGCGCCTACCTGCCGACGGCCGGACTGCCCGGGTGGCTGCGCACGGTCGCCGAGTGGAACCCGATCAGCGCCGTCGCCACCGCCGTGCGCGCACTGTTCGGGAACGCCGGAGGCGAGGCCGCGGCGGGCGCCGCGTGGCCGGTCGCGCACCCGGTCGCGGGGGCGCTCCTGTGGTCCCTGGTCCTGCTGGTGCTCTTCGTGCCGGCCGCCACGCGCCGGTTCGCCCGCGGCCTCGACTGAGGAAGACCGTCGGGGGGCGTGGGTGGACGTGGTTGGACGTGGTTGGACGTGGACAGATCCGCCCGGGGCCGGTAGGCAGGCCGTCATGGAACCCGACCCGAACGGCGCGCCCGGCGCCGAACCCCTCCCCCTCGACGGCATCACCGTCGTCTCCGTCGAACAGGCCGTCTCCGCGCCCTTCGCCACCCGTCAGCTCGCCGACCTCGGTGCCCGGGTGATCAAGGTGGAGCGGCCCGACGGCGGCGACTTCGCGCGCGGCTACGACACCGCCGCGCACGGTCTCGCCTCGCACTTCGTGTGGGCCAACCGGGGGAAGGAGTCGATCGCCCTCGACCTCAAGGACCCGCGCGGCCGGGAGGTGCTGCACGGGCTCCTCGACGGGGCCGACGTGTTCGTGCAGAACCTCGCCCAGGGGGCCGCCGCCCGGCTGGGGCTCGACTCGGCCGCGCTGTGCGCCCGGCATCCCCGGCTGGTCGCCGTGGACGTCTCCGGCTACGGGCCCGAAGGCCCGTACGCCCACAAGCGCGCCTACGACATGCTCGTCCAGTGCGAGGCCGGCCTGGTCTCGGTTACCGGCACCCCGGAACAGCCGGTCAAGGCGGGCATCCCGGCGGCGGACATCGCGGCCGCCATGTACGCCTTCTCGGGCGTGCTCGCGGCCCTGCTGCGGCGCGGGACCACCGGGCGCGGAGGCAGGGTGGAGGTGTCGATGCTCGACGCGCTCGCCGAGTGGATGGGGCATCCGCTGCACCACACCATGCACGGCGGGGAGCAGCCGGTGCGGACCGGCCTCGCGCACGCCGTGATCGCGCCCTACGACGCCTACGCGACGGCGGACGGGGACCGGGTGCTGCTGTCGGTGCAGAACGACCGGGAGTGGCGGCGGCTCGCCGAACAAGTGCTGGGACAGCCGGAGTTGGCCGAGGATCCGGGGTACGCGACGAACGCCGCGCGCACCGCGAACCGGGAGAAGACCGACGCGGTGGTCGCCGAAGCGCTGGGCCGGCTCGGCGCGGACGCGGCGATCGAGCGGCTGGAGGCCGCGGGCATCGCCTGCGCACGGCTGAACTCGGTGGCCCGGCTCGCCGCGCACCCGCAGCTGGAGGCCCGGGACCGCTGGCGGGAGGTGGGCTCGCCCGCGGGCCCGCTGCGGGCCCTGCTGCCGCCGATCGGGCTGCCCGGCGGCGCGGCACCGCACATGGGTGCGGTGCCCGCGCTCGGCGAGCACACCGAAGCCCTGCTGCACGCCCTGGGGATGACGGGCGAACAGATCGCGGCGTTGCGCCGGGACGGTGTGGTTCGCTGACTGGGCAGGGTCGATCGGGCCGGGGACGAAGCGGCGGCGCTGCGGGGACGGAACGGGACGCTTACGAACGGCGGCTGCCGAAGAGCGTCCGCCGCAGCCTCCGCAGCGGCGCGAAGAGCGATACGCGCGCGCTCCGGCTCCGCAGCCGGTGCGTGTGGTCGCGCGTGGTGAGCTCACGCATGAGCAGCGTCGCCTCGGCGGTCTCGCGGTGCGGGACGGCGGGACCGCCCAGCACGGCGAGGTGGCGGTCGAGGCGCGAACTGGTCGCACCGCTCCCGCACGTGATGGCAGGCACGCGTGGCGGCCTGCTGCGCATTGCTATCTGTTCCATGTCTCTCCCCACCCGTACGAGGGCACCCGGCCCACCGGGCAGGGTAACCCTATCGTCCCCACGTCGCGCACGGGTATCCCGGTGGTGTGAATTGCCCGTGCGGCGAGCGGGAGTTGACGATTACTCAGCGGAGTCGATCGTCACTCTCCGCGAAATCCGGCGGGGACCCGGGAGGCATGGAACCACATCCGCGCGGACTGCGTGACTCCTGTCGCGACCGGAGCCACGGCGCGCGCTCTGCGCTAACTTGGAGTGATCGTCCGGTAACGCTCTTGGGGGCGCGCGTGAATGAGGCTTTCGGTGACTGAGTCCGCGTCGTACGGGGGCGGGGGCGACCGCGTCGTCGCCGGGCGCTACCGCCTGCTGGGCCTGCTCGGCCGCGGCGGGATGGGCATGGTGTGGCGGGCCCGGGACGAGGTCCTGGGGCGCGAGGTCGCCATCAAGGAAGTGCGCGCACCGGCCGGGATGGACGAGGCCGAGGTGGCCCGGATGTACCGGCGCCTGGAGCGGGAGGCCTGGGCCGCGGCCCGCGTCTCGCACCGGGGCGTGGTCACCGTCTACGACGTGGCCACCGAGGACGGCCGGCCCTGGATCGTGATGGAGATCGTACGGGGACTCTCGCTCGCGGAGGTCCTGGAGGGCGACGGGCCGCTCACCCCGCAGCGGACCGCGCACATCGGCGAACAGGTACTGGCCGCGCTGCGCGCCGCGCACGAGGCGGGGGTGCTGCACCGGGACGTCAAACCGGGCAACGTGCTGATCGCCAACGACGGCCGGGTGGTGCTCGGCGACTTCGGGATCGCGAGCCTGGAGGGCTCCACCGCCATCACCATGACGGGCGAGGTGGTCGGGTCCCCCGAATTCCTGCCGCCCGAGCGGGCGTTGGGGCGCGAGCCGGGTCCCGGGTCGGACCTGTGGGCGCTCGGGGTGCTGCTGTACCTGGCCGTGGAGGGGGTCTCGCCCTTCCACCGGGAGTCCCCGGTGGCCACGCTGCGGGCGGTGGTGGAGGAGGAGTTCCCGCCGCCCCGGCGGGCCGGGCCGCTGACGCCCGTCCTGGAGGGGCTGCTGGTCAAGGATCCCGAGGATCGGCTGCCCGCCGCGGAGGCGGCCCGCATGCTGCGCATCATCGGCGCGGGCGGCACCGTACGGGCCTCCGGCGGCCCGGTGTCCGGTTCCGTCGCCGGTCCGTCGGCGGGTCAGGTGCCCCGAGCGGACGGGCCGGCCTCCGTGGCGCAGCACCGCTACGGCCATCCCACCCCGCCGCTGCCGGCGCCGGGGGCCGGGCCGGCGCGGTCGGTTCCCTCGGAGCCCGAGCGGAACGGGGCCGGGCGGGTGCTGGCCGGCGGGATCGTGGTGCTGCTCGCGGTGGTGGTCCTGCTCGGGTGGCTGCTGCTGAAGGACCGCGACCCGGGCGGGGACGGCGGAGACGGGGCGACGCCCACCCCGACGGCCACGCAGAGCGCTTCCCCTTCCCCGACCCCCTCGCCGAGCGCGTCCCCCTCCCCCTCGGCGTCCCCCTCGCCCTCCCCCTCGGCCACACCGCCGCCGGGGATCACCGTGTCCGCCGTCCAGGCCGTCCGGGACGCCTATCGCGGCACGTGCCCGGCGCCGGCCGCCGAGGCGCCGGCCTTCACCGCCACCGTCACGGTGGACCGGACCCCGGCGACGGTGGAGTACCGCTGGGCCACGCGCAGCGGGCAGACCTCGGGCCCCGGCTGGAAGACCCTCGCGTACCCGGCGGGCGGGCCGGGGAGCGTGCGGCTGGACCACACGGAGCTGACGCACTATCCGGACGCGACCTTCGAGGACGCGGTGCGGCTGGAGGTCCGCACGCCGGCGGAGGCGGCTTCGGCCTGGCTGGAGTTCTCGGTGACGTGCGAGGAGGAGACCCCGACGGGCGGGGCCTCCTCCCCCGTCGCTTCCGGACCGACCGGCTCCCCGTCACCTGCCCCGGGGCCGACGGCCGGTGACGCCCTCGGCCCTCAGGCCGCGCTGGTGAAGACGGGCAGGTAGCCGCCGGACTGTCCGGCGGCTGTCGGGTGGTAGGACTCGCCGATGTTCAGCCAGTTGACGCTGTGCAGCCACGCACTGCCGGAGCAGATCTCGTGCCCGGTGAAGGCGCCGGCGACCGAGGCGAAGGCGAAGCCGTGGTTGGCGGCGCGTTTGGCGATGGCTGCGTTGAGGTGGTCGGAGGCACCGTTGATGGCCGCGCGCTCACCCTCCGTCAGCCCGGCCACGCAGGTGCCGTTCAGCTTGTAGAAGCGGGGATAGCCGATGACGACCACGCGGGCGCCCGGGGACCGGCTGTGGATGGCGTTGTAGACCTGGTCGAGTTGGCCGGGGAGGGTGGAGTCCACGTACGCCTTGGCCTGGTTGACCCGGCTGACGCAGGTGGCTTCGGACTGGAGCACGCAGGTGGTCATGACGTCGGAGAATCCGGCGTCGTTGCCGCCGATGGTGATGCTGACGAGGTCGGTGCCGGCGTTGAGCGGTGTGAGCTGGCCGCTCATCACATCACCCGTACGAGCACCCGCGCAGGCGGCGAAGGAGAAGGTCTGGGGGGCGTGTGCGGCGGCCCACAGGGCCGGGTAGGCGCGGGTGGTGCGCTTGCAGTTCCCGCTGGCGCTGTCGTAGTTGCCGGCGCCGACGCCGGAGGAGTACGAGTCACCGAGGGCGACGTAGCCGAAGTCGGCGGCGGCGGTCGCCGGACCGGCTCCGAACAGGGCCGCGCCCGCGGCGAGTAACAGGGCTGAGGCCAAGGCGGCGAAGCGAGGCATTCTCATGCTCATGTGTGCGGCTCCTCGTGGGGGGTTACTCCGGAGTTACTCCTGAGTCCGTGGTACAAGGAGCCGAGGTCCGCTGGAAGTGTTCATGCCAAGAATGTTCGGGGCAGACATGCGGCGCGAATCTTCACCCGCACGGCGTTTGAAGAGGGAATCCCGCCACCCGTTCCAGCGAAACACGGGTGCAGGAGGGCAGTTCGTGCCGGATCATGGGCGCCATGCCAGCCAACCCTCAAGACGCGCTGCCGATCCGGCTCAACGTCGACGACAGCGACTCCCCGTCGGACGTCGTCGACGCGCTGTTCCTCGGCCGCTTCGCGTCCGGCGAGCAGCCCCACTCGCACAGCGTGTCGATCGACCGGGTCAAGCCGGGCGCGACCCTGCTGCCGCCCGGGGCCACGGTGTTGCGCTCCGCCCGCGACAGCGATCGCAGCGCGACGCTCGCCGAGGGCGAGGGCTGGACCATGCTCGTCTCCCGCTGGAGCCGGGGCGCGGACGTCACGGTGACGGCGGTCAGCGAGGAGCTCGCCGCCGGTGTGCTCGGTGATGCCACGGAGGGCGCGCAGGACGAGCCCGAACCGCAGCCCGAGAACGTCGCGATGGGGTTCTGGTACGTCTCCCCGCGCCGCGGCCCCTACCGCACGACCCGGCAGATCGCCGCCGGCACGTGGGAAGAGGTGCGGCCCAACTACACGGCACCGGTGGCCGGGGCGATGGACCGGCTGATGAAGGTCACCCCGGACGACATCGCCGGCCGGCTGCTCCTGCTGCACGGCCCTCCCGGCACCGGGAAGACCTCCGCCCTGCGCACGCTCGCCCGGTCCTGGCGGGACTGGTGCCAGGTGGACTGCGTACTGGACCCGGAGCGGCTGTTCAACGACATCGGCTACCTGATGGACATCGCGATCGGCGAGGACGAGGGCACCGCGAAGAGCCGCTGGCGGCTGCTGCTGCTGGAGGACTGCGACGAGTTGATCCGCGGCGAGGCCCGGCACACCGCCGGACAGGCGCTGTCACGGCTGTTGAACCTCACGGACGGCCTGCTCGGCCAGGGCCGCAACGTCCTGGTGGGGGTCACGACCAACGAGGACCTGGAGCGGCTCCACCCGGCGGTGGTCCGGCCGGGGCGCTGCCTGGCGCGCATCGAGATCGGCAGGCTCACGTACCGCGAGGCGGTGGACTGGCTCGGCACCGACGAGGGCATCTCCCGCGAGGGCGCGACGCTGGCGGAGCTCTACGCACTGCGCCGCGGCGCGTCGGGCCCCGCCGCCCTGCTGCCGCCACAGGGCCACGACACGGAGGCGGGAATGTACTTGTAGGCGCGGCCGCGCACGTGTTCGGTGCGGCACGCGCGGGCGCGGCGGCGCGGCCCGCGGATCCCGCCGAGCGGATCCCGCCGAGCGGGGCGCGCACGGCGACGACAATGAGGGCGCGGCCGGAGGCCCCCACCGGCCGTGTGCACTCCGGGGGACCCACGAACAGGAGAACGCACCGTGCTCGAACCGGCGCAGGAGAACCCCTTCCCCGACAGCCACGTCCTCGGCGAGGGCCCCGAGCCGCACCCGCAGCTCCAGCCGGTGCTCGGCCTCATCGGACGCTGGCACGGCCGGGGCAGCGGCGAGTACCCGACCCTGGAGCACGGGTTCCGGTACGAGCAGGAGATCACCTTCAGCCACGACGGCCGGCCCTTCCTCTGCTACGAGTCCCGCGCCTGGCTGATCGACGACTCCGGCACGGCCCTGCGCCCCGCGGGGCGGGAGACGGGGTGGTGGCGCATCCTCCCGGACGCCTCGGTCGAGGTCACGCTCGCCCATCCGACGGGCATCGTCGAGACGTACACCGGCCAGGTCTCCGGTACGGAGATCGAGATGGCCACCGACACGGTCGGGCTGACCCCGCGGGCCAAGGAGGTCACCGGGATGCGGCGCCGGTACGCGCTCCAGGACGGCGAGCTGACGATCGTGCAGGAGATGGCCGCGGTGGGCCGGCCCATGACGCACCACCTCCAGGCCCGGCTGAGCCCGCGCAAGGACTGACCGGCGGGGCGCCGTCCGGCGGGGCGGCCGTCCAGGGGCGTCAGTCCGCGTACCGCGCGCGCAGCGCGTCCAGTGCCGCCGCGGTCGCCTCGTCGAAGGTCAGGCCCAGCCGCCGGGCCCGCTCCGCGTAGGCCTGCGCGGCGGTCGCCGCCTCCCGGGCGGGCCCGTCGCCCGCCGCCGCCACGAAGCTGCCGGCCCGGCCGCGCGTCTCGATCACCCCGTCCGACTCCAGCGCCCGGTACGCCTTCGCGACCGTGTTCGCCGCCAGCCCCAGTTCCTCCGCGAGCCCGCGGACCGTCGGCAGCTTGAACCCGGCGGGCAGCCGGCCCGCCCGCGCCCCGCCGGCGATCTGGGCGCGCAGTTGCTCGTACGGGGCGGCGGCGCCCGCCGCGCCGTCGATGCGGATCTTCAGGTGCGGAGAAGTCGAGGTCACGCGGCCGATTGTCCCCCATCCGCCGGGAAATTCGCAGGCGCGGGCTTCCTGCCGCCCGTACCGTCGCCCATGTGATCACCACCATCCGGGACCTGCACCCGAACGACCCGGACGACGCCGAGTCCGTCGTGCGGGTGCGCCGCGCCGCCCTCCCCTTCATGATCGGCACCGCCCGCGGGGTGGCCTTCGAGCTGGCCTCCGCCCACCCCGACAAGCGCTACCGCCTCCTCGTCGCCGAGAACGGCGACGGCCTCGTCGTCGGCACCGCCCAGGTCGGCATCGTCTACGACAGTCCCGAGCCCGGCCAGGGGTTCGTCAACGCCTACGTGGACCCCGCCCACCGCCGTCTCGGTGCCGGGGCCGCCCTGCTGGGCGCGGCCGAGGAGCATCTGGGCGCCGAGCGCGCGAAGGACGCGTACGCCTGGGTCCTCGACGAGCCGCCGCACCGCGCCTTCGCGGAGCGGCACGGCTACCGTGCCTCCCGCTCCGCGCACTTCCTGCGCCTCGACCTCACCACGGCCGCACTGCCCGCCCTGCCGGGGAGCCTGCCGGCCGGGGCCGAACTGCGCCCCGGCTCGGATTTCGCCGCCGATCCGCGGCCGCTCTTCGAAGCCGACGCGGCGGCGAGCTCGGACGAACCGGGCGACGTACCGCAGGACTTCGACGACTACGAGGACTGGCTCCGGCACACCTGGAACCACCCGTACCTCGACCTGGACCTGACCACCGTGGCCCTGGTCGACGGCGCGGTGGCCGCCTTCACTGCCGTCCACACCGACGGCGCCACCCGCTACTCCTCCGCGATGACGGGCACCCTGCGCGCGTTCCGCGGCCTGGGACTGGCCCGGCTCGCCAAGACCGACTCGCTGCTGCGGGCCCGCGCGGCGGGCTACACGCAGGCGTTCACCGGCAACGACACCGCCAACGCCCCGATGCTCGCGATCAACACCCGGCTCGGGTACGAGGTCTGCGCGACGGAGACCCGCTTCGCCAAGCGCCTTGCCGCCTCCGGCAATTGACCGAGGCCGAGACAACCGGAGGGACCTCGATGACCGACCGGCCGACCGAGCTGTTGACCGTCACCCTCACCAAGGCGGGCCGCACGAAGATCCGTTACCCGGCCGAGCTGGTGGCGGACACGGGCAACCGGATCACCGTACGCGCCCCCTGGGCGGCGCCCGGGGTACGGGACTTCGGCTTCGTCCGCTTCGAGCCGGGCGACGTGTTCACCGAGCACTTCTGGCGCGACCGCTGGTACGCGGTGAAGGAGGTGCGGACGGGCGGGGGCGTCCTCAAGGGCTGGTACTGCGACGTCACCCGCCCGGCGTCGGTGACGGACGGGGAGATCCTGGTCGAGGACCTGGACCTGGACCTGTGGGTGTCGGCCGACGGGAGCGCGGTGATCCGCCTCGACGAGGACGAGTTCGCCGGGAGCGGCCTCGCCGGCACCGATCCCGAAGCGGCCGCCGAGGCGGTACGGGCCCTGGACGCCCTGGACGTCCAGTCCCGCTCGGCCGCGGGTTTGGCCGCCCTGCTGTCGTGACCCGGGAGCGGCGCGGCGCTGCCGGGGCGGTGCCGGGCGCGCTTTCTGTAGGCCCCGCTTAGTGGCTCCTTAACGGCGCCCTAAGGATCGGCTCCAGGGGCCCGAAGCCGGTGGAACGCGGGGTTCGGGCGGTTAGTTTGGCTGGGCCAGGGAGGGCCGGAGGCGGCGCCGCGAACCCGTGAGGGGCGGCGCCGCACCGCCCCGGTCTTCCGGCGCACCCACGACTCGCGCAGCCCTGTGCCGTGCCCAGAGGAGATCCACCATGCCCGCACGCCGTACCGCCGCCCGCATCGCCGTCGCCGGCCTCGCCCCGCTCGCGGTGGCCGCGTACGCCGCCGTCCCCGCGGCCGCCCACGGTTCGATGACGGACCCGGTCAGCCGGGTGGCGGCGTGTTACGCGGAGGGCCCGGAGTCCCCGAAGTCGGCGGCCTGCAAGGCGGCGGTCGCGGCGAGCGGGGTGCAGGCGTTCTACGACTGGAACGCGGTGAACATCGCCAACGCGGCCGGTCAGAGCAAGGCGCTGATCCCGGACGGGAAGCTGTGCTCCGCGGGCAACGACAAGTACAGGGGGCTGGACCTGGCGCGCGCCGACTGGCCGGCGAGCCCGATGGCCGCGGGCGCGCACACCTTCCGCTACAAGGGGACCGCCCCGCACAAGGGCTCCTTCGAGCTGTACGTCACGAAGGACGGCTACGACCCGTCGAAGCCGCTGAAGTGGTCCGACCTCGAGGCGGCGCCCTTCGCGAAGGTCACCGACCCCGGGATGCGGAACGGCGACTACGTCTTCTCCGGCACCGTCCCGAAGAAGACCGGCCGGCACCTGATCTACAGCGTCTGGCAGCGCTCGGACAGCCCGGAGGCCTTCTACACCTGCTCGGACGTGGTCTTCGGCAAGGACAACGGCGGAACCGGTACGGGCGGCAACGGCGGCAACGGGGGCCGGCCCAGTGCCGAGCCCAGCGCCAAGCCGAGCGCGAAGCCGAGTTCCACGCCCTCCGAACAGCCCGTGGAGCAGCCGTCGCAGCAGCCCTCGGCCCCCACCGACCAGCAGATCTCCGAAGGCGCCGACAAGTCCACGGTGGAGCACAACGGGCACGGGGACAACGACCCGAAGACGAACGGCGGCGGCACCCCGTCCGCGCTCCCCCCGCAGGGCGGGACCAACCTCGCGGAGACGGGCGGCAGCGGCACCACACCGGCGATCGCGATCGGCGGGGCCGGTGTCCTGGCCGTCGGCGCGGCCGTGCTGTTCGCGCTGGCCCGCCGCCGGGCGACCCCGGGCCGCCACGGCCGCTGACCCGCTCCGGCCACCGCCGACCGCCGACCGGTGACCGGTGACCGCGGGCGGGCGGGCGGCCCGCCGGACGGGCCGCCCGCCGCCGTCAGTCGAAGACCGACGCGCAGGTGGTCCGTTCGGCGTGCGCCGGGTCGAGGGCGTTGAGCGCCTCGTGCCAGGCGATCCGGTCGGTGAGCCCGATGGCCACGTGCTCCGAGAAGTCCACCGCGCACAGGTCCTGGAGCAGCACGTTGCGGACGTTCGGCCCGGTGAGGAACTGGCTCCGGTACGGAGTGACCACCTCGTCGTAGCGGGTGGCGATCACCGTGTACGCGACTCCGGGGACGGTGTCCCCGCCCTCGTTCAGCTTGTTCTGGAAGGGCGATCCGGCTATCTGGTCGGCGAGGCCCGGGGTGGCGGCGCTGATCAGGTCCCCGGCTCCGGGGAAGTACGGGAGGAGCTTGGTGAGCCCCAGCAGGGTGGTCCCGTGGTTGTCGGGGGCGAGTCCGACCAGGGCGTTGACCTTGTCGGCGCCGCCGAGGAACTTCAGGTAGTAGCGCGGCATCATGCCGCCCTGGGAGTGGCCGACGATGTCCGTCTCGGCCGCTCCCGTGGAGGCGAGCACCTTGTCGACGAAGACGTCGAGCTGCCCGGCGGACGCTTCGATGGGCCCGAGCCCGTTGAAGAAGGGGACGCCGGGCAGTTGCCCGTAGTCGAGGGAGTAGACGCAGTAGCCCCGGTGGACGAGGTACGGCGCGAAGCCGAGCCAGTTGTCGACGGAGTTCCCGAACGTTCCGTGGACCAGGACGACGGGCCGGGGGTGGGCGGCGGACGGTTTGCAGGACCAGTTGTTCCAGCCGCTGCTCGGCGCCGAGGCGGCCTGGGCCGCTCCGGTGGGGGCGACGAGCGCGGCGGCGGTCAGGGTGAGGACGGCCAGCGGGCGGAGCAGGCGTCTCCAGGGCAGCATCGTGTGATCTCCTTGCGGCTCAAGGGGAGTACCGGGGATGGCGCGGGAAGGACGTGGGGGTGCATCCCGTGATCCGGATCACAAGAGGGTGCTGCAGCCGCTAAATTACGGGCGAGTAGCAAAACTGGGAAGTTACGCGGCGGTAAAAAATCCGTGGTCCGACCCGATGGGCGTCATCCATTCGGCCCTCCCCTGCTGCGCCCGGCGCCCGGTACGCCGAGCGTGTGAGACATGACCCAGCCCACCCACGCAGACCCAGGGCAGTCCGGCGGCTTCCTCGCCGAGATCAAGGACGCCGTCACGACCCGGGCCGCTCTCCTGGTCCTGGGCGTACTGGCGCTCCAGCTCGCCTTCATCACCTCGTACGTCGGGGCCTTCCATCACCCCAAGCCGGACGAGATCCCGATCGCCGTGGCGGCGCCGGCCGCGCCGATCGCCGAGCGGACCGCGAAACAGCTCGCCGCGCTGCCCGGCAAGCCCCTCGACCCGCGCGCCGTCCAGGACGAGGCGACGGCCCTCCGGCAGATTCAGAACCGGGACGTGGACGGCGCGCTGATCGTCGACCCGGCCGGCACGACGGACAAGCTGCTGGTCGCCAGCGGCGCCGGAGCCTCCCTGTCGCAGGCTCTGGAGGAGGTCGTCGGCCTCGTCGAGAAGACCCAGGGCCGCACCGTGAGCGTCGTGGACGTGGCCCCGGCCGCCGCCGGCGACGGGCGCGGCCTGAGCTCCTTCTACCTGGTTGTCGGCTGGTGCGTCGGCGGCTACCTGTGCGCGGCGATCCTCGCGATCAGCGCCGGCGCCCGGCCCGCGAACGTCCACCGCGCCGTCATCCGGCTCGGCGCCCTGCTGGTGTACTCCATCGCGGCCGGTCTGCTCGGTGCGGTGATCGCCGACCCGATCCTGGGCGCGCTGCCCGGCAGCATCCTGGGCCTGTGGGGGCTCGGAACCCTCGTCGTCTTCGCCGTCGGCGCGATCACCCTGGCCTTCCAGGGCCTCGCGGGCGTGGTCGGCATCGGCCTGGCGATCCTGCTGGTGGTGGTGCTCGGCAACCCGAGCGCCGGCGGCGCCTACCCGTACCCGCTGCTGCCGCCGTTCTGGCAGGCCATCGGCCCCTGGCTGCCGCCGGGCGCGGGCACGTACGCCGCGCGCTCGATCGCGTACTTCAAGGGCAATGACCTCACCGGGCCGCTGCTGGTCCTGAGCGGCTGGGCGGTTCTCGGCTCCGCGATCACGCTGGCCTGCGCGGCGGGCCGCAGGGGCAAGGCGGGAGCGGCGGTGGGCAGCGGGCTCCCCGAGGGGCCGGACGCACTGCCGGAGAGGGAAGCCGTGCGGTGAACAACCCCGTCCACATCCGCAACCGCATGGGCCCGGCCGAACAGGCCGTCTCCGTCAAGCGGATGGAGCCCAGCGCGCAGGCGCAGCTCGGCCCCCTCGGCCTCACCGGCTTCATCGTCGTCACCACCATCGCCACCGGCATCGACGCGGGCATCTTCCCCGAGAAGCTCAGCCACTCCGTGCTGCCCCTGGTCGGCTTCTTCATCGGCGGGCTCGCCCAGCTGCTGGCCGGGCTCTTCCAGGCGCAGCGCGGCGACACCTGGCACGCCACCGTCTTCGGTGGATTCGGGCTGTTCTGGATGGCGAAGGCCCTGCTGCTCCAGTGGGTGCTGCCGGCCACCGATCCGGCGCTGCGCGGTGACGTGAGCGGGCTGTTCGCGCTGCCGTGGGTGTTCGTGGTGTTCGTGCTGTGGATCGGCAGCTGGCGGATCCACCTGGTGCTGCTGTCCACCTTCACGTGCGTGCTGGTGGTCTTCGTCGGGATGACGATCAGCGGGTTCACCGGCTCGGTGGTCTGGGAGCGGATCACCGGCTGGAGCGGACTGCTGGCCGCGCTCGGGGCCACGTACCTGCTCGCCGGCCAGATCATGGCGAGCACCTGGGGCCGGCAGGTGCTGCCGATGGGCCGCTTCCTCGCCCCCGAGGAGCACCCGGAGACGTGAGTACCGCAGGGCACGACCACTGCTCGGCCACCCCGTGATCACGACCCTCGCGGTGGAGAACTACCGCTCCCTGCGCAAGCTGATCGTGCCCCTCGGACGGCTCACCGTGGTGACGGGCGCCAACGGCACGGGCAAGTCCAGCCTGTACCGGTCGCTGCGGCTGCTGGCCGACTCCGCGCGGGGCGGGGCCGTCGCGGCGCTGGCCCGGGAGGGCGGGCTGCCCTCCACCCTGTGGGCCGGCCCGGAGAAGACCGGGCGGGCGGTGCGCGAGGGCCGGTACGCCGTCGAGCCGACCGTCCGGTCGGAACCGGTGAGCTTGCGGCTCGGCTTCGCCGGGGACGAGTTCGGCTACGCGGTGGACTTCGGCCATCCCGCGCCGGTGCCCGGCTCGCTGTTCGGCCTGGACCCCGAGATCAAGCGCGAGTGCACCTGGGCCGGTCCGGTCCTGCGCCCCGCCGCCCTGCTCTCGGACCGTGCCGGGCCCGCCGTGCGCACCCGGACCGCGGACGGCGGCTGGCACCGCACCCAGGGCGCCCTGCGCCCGTACGACTCCATGCTCAGCGAACTCGCGGACCCACAGCTGGCCCCCGACCTGCTGGCCCTGCGCGAACTGATCCGCTCCTGGCGGTTCTACGACCACGTCCGCACGGACGCCGACGCGCCGGCCCGCACCCCGCGCGTCGGGACCCGTACGCCGGTCCTCGCCGCGGACGGCTCCGACCTGCCGGCCGCGCTCCAGACGATCCGGGAGACCGGCGACCACGCGGCCCTGGACGAGGCGATCGGGGCGGCCTTCCCGGGCAGCAGCGTGGCGGTCGCGGAACGGGACGGCCGCTTCGAGCTGGAGCTGCACCAGCACGGGCTGCTGCGCCCGCTGGGCGCGGCGGAACTCTCCGACGGGACCCTGCGCTACCTGCTGTGGACGGCCGCCCTGCTGACCCCGCGCCCGCCCGCCCTGATGGTGCTCAACGAGCCGGAGACCAGTCTCCACCCCGACCTGCTGGGCCCCCTCGCGGACCTGATCCTGACGGTGGCCCGGGACACCCAGACGGTGGTGGTCACGCACGCCGCCCCGCTGGCGGAGGCCCTGGCGGCGGGCGTCCGCCGGCACCGCGTGGACCTGCGGACCATCACCCTGCTCAAGGACTTCGGCCAGACCGAGGTGGCGGGCCGCGAGGGCCCGCTGGACGAACCCCTCTGGTACTGGCCGAAGCGGTAGTGCGGCCCCGGCGCCGCCGGTCAGCCCCGCGGGGCGAGCAGTGCGCCGGCGTTGCTCAGGGCATGGCGGCCGACCGCCTTGCCGAGGGCCACCCCCGCCTCGTCGGCGGAGCGGGTGTGGATGCCCGAGAAGATCCGGGCGTCGACGTTCTCGCGGGTCAGCTGCTCCCAGCCGGTGTAGGTCCGCCGGACACCGGGGGCGGTCGGGCTGCCGAGCGCGAAGGGGGCGGTACGGGGGCCGGCGAGGGCCTCCAGGATCACCTCGGCGGCGCCTGAGTAGGTGGCGTGGCCGCTGGGGTAGTCCGGGTGGGCCGGGGTCTGGTGGAGCGGGGTCCAGGTCTGGTCGGGGGCGATGGCGCCGGTGCGGATCGCGGTGACCGGGCGCCAGCGCGTGTGCGCGTACTTGCTGTCGGAGGTGGCGATCTGCGTGTCGACGAGGGCGGCGTGGAACAGGCCGACCAGAGCGGCGCGTTCGGCGGGCGAGCCGTTCGAGCGGGTCACGGCGACGCGCAGCGGCTCGGTGTACAGGGTCAGCGAAGAGCCGTACCAGAAGGTGGCGGTCTCGGTCTGGCGGGCGGTGCGGACGGTGGAGTCGGCCGCGCCGTACGCGCGCACCTCGGCCAGGTCGGCCCGGTAGCGGCGGGAGTCGAGCGCGGGCGGCGGGCCGACCCGGTACTGGTCCGGGGAGTCCAGCAGGAAGGGCTCGGCCGCGCGGTTCCCGTACTGCGCGGCGGGGGCGTAGCCGTCGGGCGTGGGCTGCCAGACGCCGGGGGCGGCGGCGGGGACGGTGAAGGGGGCGTTCACGGAGGCGGGGCCGAGGCCGTCGCCGCGGCGGTCCGCGAGCGCGAGCTCCGCCTGCCGGGCTCCGGCGGCCACGCCCCGGTCCTCGCCGCGGCCGTCGGGGATCCGGCGCAGGGTCTCGGCGAGGGCGGCGTCGAGCACGGCGGTGCGGCTCGGGGCGAGGTCCACCAGGGCGTCGTGCACGGCCGAGGCGACGGCGGCGTCCTGGAAGGCCGCCCGGTCGCGGCCGCCGGGGGCCTCCCGGCCGGCCCGGGCCGCCGCCAGCCAACTGATCGCCCAGGTCCGGCTGTTGGTGACCTGGGTGGCCGCGCCGGCGGTGGCGACGGTCTGCGCGGTGATGTCGTACCACTCGCGGACGACGGACCCGACCGTCGGCGGGCGGGGCGGGCGCGGCCTGGGCCGCGGACGGGAGGGCGACCGTGGCGGACAGCACCAGGGCGGACCCGAGGGAGAGCAGGGCAGAGCGGGACGGCTTCACGAACACTCCAGACAGGCGGACGGACTTCGGGGCGGAAGAGCCGGGCGGCCCGACGGGCCGCTCACCGACACGGCTCACCGACACAGCGCACCGGCGACGCGCATGAAATCGATCGCGCGCCGCTTGGTCAGTCCGAGAGCTCTCGCAGCCATGACAGCGAAGCTAGCCACGGGCCGCCGCCCCACACAACAGCCCATGCCCGTCAGACCCGTTCGGCCACAGACCTGTAGTGCGCCCGCCATGATCGCGTTACGCACGGCTGCCGGCGGCCTCGCCGTCGTGCGCCTGGCAGCCGATCCGCCGCCCGTCAGGGGCCCCGGCACTCCAGCACCCGCATCCCTCGGCCGAAGATCCGGACAGCGCATCCGTACGGTCACCCGGGGCCCCGCCCGAACGTTCCGCCGGCCTACCCCGCCCGGTGGACCACCTCGCCCGCGACCACCACCGTTTCCGCCACCGTTCCCGGGATCTGCTCCGGAGCCACCGCGAGGATGTCCCTGGACAGGATCACGAAGTCGGCCGCCTTGCCGACGGTCAGGGAACCCCGGTCCTCCTCGAGGAAGTTGGCGTACGCGGAGCCCATCGTGTAGCCGTACACCGCCGTCCGGGCGTCCACCGTCTCCTGCTCCTGCCACGGTTCGCCGCCTTCCAGAGGGCGCCGGGTCAGCGCCGTGTAGATGCCGACCATCGGGTCCATCTCGGCGACGTTCCAGTCGCTGGAGAAGGCCAGGACCGCCCCCGCCTCGGCGAGGCTCCGCATCGGCCACGCCTTGTGCCAGCGGCCCTCCCCCACGTTCTCCGCCCAGTCCTGCCCCGGACCGGCGATCTCCGGCGCGCAGTGCCGTGGCTGCATGCAGGCCACCACCCCGAGCTGCTCGAAGCGCGGTACGTCCTGCGGGTCCAGGCATTCCACGTGCACCACCTGGTGGCGGGCGTCGCGCGGGCCGTTGACCGCCCGGGCGTGCTCGACGGCGTCCAGGACCGTACGGATGCCCCGGTCGCCGGTGGCGTGGACGAAACACTGGAAGCCGCGCGCGTCCAGCCGGGCGAGGAGTTCCGCGAACTCCTCCGCCGGGTAGAAGGTCTCGCCCCGGTGCGCTCCGCAGCCGGTGTACGGCTCCAGGAGCGCGGCCGTGCGCGGCTCCACCACGTCGTCGATGTAGAGCTTGAGCGGGCCCACCCGGAAGCGGTCTCCCGCGTGCACCTTGGCGGCCGCCTCGAAGAGGTCGAGGTCCTCCTCGGTGGTGCCGCGCGGATGGAACAGCGCGGCGACGATCCGCGAGCGCAGCCTGCCCTCGGCGCGCGCCCGGTCGTAGAGTTCCAGGTCGTCCAGGGAGTTCTGCGGCTCCACGACGGTGGTGATGCCGAAGCGGATCGCGTCGTCGAGGCTCTTGGCGAGGCGCCCGTACTGCCGGTCCGGGGAGGCCCACGGCACACCCAGCTCGCGCAGCGCGCGGTGGCCGTCGCGGGAGAGCCCCTTGATGGCGAAGTCCTTGACGAATCCGGTCGGTTCACCGGTCTCCGGGTCCACGGCGGCCGTGCCGAAGGGCAGGTCGGTACGGCCCTTCGCGACTCCGAGCCGGCGCATCGCCGCCGTGTTCAGCCAGGCCGTGTGGACGTCGTACGAGAGCACGATCGCGGGGGTGTCCCCGGTGACCGGGTCCAGGTCGGCGGCGGTGGGCATGCGCCCACCGGGGATCGCGGAGTAGTCGAAGGCCTCGGCCTCGACCCACTCGGCGTCCGGGTTGGCCTCCCGCCACTCGCCGATCCGGTCGAGGATGGCTTCGAGCGTCCGCACCCCGGCGAGCTGCACGCACGCGCCGTCGGAGCCGAGCCGGACGTGGTTGTGGGCGTCGATGAATCCGGGCAGCACGAGCCGGCCGCCCGCGTCGATCCGCTCGGTGTCCGGGCCCGCCCACTCGGCGGCCTCCGCGTCCGGGCCCACCCAGACGATCCGCCCGCCGCGCACGGCGAGGGCTTCGGCCTCGGGCAGCTCCGGGTCGACGGTGTGGATGCGGGCTCCGGTGAGGAGCAGGTCGGCGGGGGCGGGGTGTGACATGGGGTGGTGCTCCTGTGCAGAGGGGGTGCGGACGAGCGGGGACGGGCCGGCGGGAGCCCCAGCCGGGCCGGGCGTGGCCGGGAGGGAGCCCCGGCCGGCCGGGAGCGGCCGGAGGGAGCCCCCCACGCAGCCGGGACGGTCCGGCGGGAGCCCTCAGGCGGCCGGGACGTACGCGGGCGTCCGCCGGGCGAGGGCCCAGTACGTGAGCCCGGAGACCACCGAGCCGAGCAGGGTGAGGTCCGCGCCGCCGAGCGGGGCCACGAGCGGACCGGTCCACAGCGCGGAGTCGCAGGTCAGGGCGGCGAAGGCCATACCGGCGAGCAGGGCGGCCATGCCGGCCGGGTGGTAGCCGGCGCGGTACCAGTAGGCCCCCTCGCTCCCGGCGTGCAGCGCGTCGGCGTCGTAGCGGCAGCGGCGCAGCAGCATGTCGGCGAGGAAGACGCCGCCCCAGGGGGCGAACACGATGATCAGCAGCGAGAGGAAGGACAGCAGCGAGGTGGTGAAGTCGGTGAGGAAGAGCGCGGCGAGCGATCCGGCGGCGGTCACGGCGGCGCTGATCACGATGGCCCGGGCCCGGCTCCACGGGATGCCGAGGACCTGGAGGTTCAGGCTGGAGGAGTAGAGCGTGATGATCGAGTTGGTGACGGAGCCGCCCAGGACCAGGGCCAGGAACAGCGGCTGGAACCAGCCGGGCACCAGGCTCTCGGCCCCGGCGACGGCGTCGGTCATGTCGGTCTGGGTGGCGGCGGCCACGCCGGCGATCCCGAGGGCGACGGAGGAGACGAACCCGCCGAGCGCGCCCATCCACGTGATCGACTTCAGCGAGGTGGCGCGGGGCAGGTAGCGGGTGTAGTCGGCGGGCATCGGCAGGTACGAGAACGGCCCGGCGAGCATCACGACGAAGGCCAGGCTCCAGCCTGACAGGCCCGGGGCCAGGGCGTCGGCCGGGGCGGTGGTCTCGGCGCCGGGCAGGACGAAGACCAGCAGGGCACCGAAGCCGACGGCCAGGACGTAGGCCATCCAGCGCTCGGCGAACTGCACCGTGGCGTGGCCCCACATGGCGACGGCGAAGGTGAGCGCGAGGGTGATGCCGAGCGCGGCGGCCCGGATCACGGTGCCTTCGCCCAGGCCGATTTCGGCGAAGAACACCTCCAGCGCCAGGGTGCCGACGACGGTGTTGACGATGGTGTAGCCGATGCTCACCACCCAGTTGAGGACGCCCGCCGGCCAGTTGCCGCGTACGCCGAAGGCGGCCCGGGAGATGACCAGGGTGGCGGTGCCGGTGCGGATGCCGCTGAGGCCGGCGGCGCTGATCGCGAAGAAGGAGAGCCCGCTGATCACGACCACGGCCGTGGCCTGCCAGAAGCTGAGGCCGAAGGCGACGGCGAGGGCTCCGTTGATCACGTAGGTGAAGGTCAGGTTGGAGCCGAACCAGAGCCAGAAGAGGTCCTTGGCCCCGCCGTGGCGCTCGGCGTCGGGGATGGGGTCGATGCCGTGCGTCTCGACTCTGAAGACCTCGTCGACGGCGGCCGTCGTCTCCTGGTGTGCCATGCGTCTGCCCCTGACCTTCGGCGGTGAACCGTGAACCACGAACCGTGAACAGACCTTGAACGGCGTTCTAAGTTCTTGAATGGCATTCAAGATGCGCTGTCGACCGGGACCTCGTCAAGACCCTGTCCGGGATAAGGTCGGATCACGGAGATCACCAAGATCATCTTGATGATCGAAGGCCGGGAGGGCGGCACGGTGGCGGGAGCGGCACGGCGGCGCGACGGGCGGATCACCCAGGAGCGGATGCTGGAAGAGGCCATGACGGCGATCGCCGAGGACGGGCTGGCGACGCTCACCATGTCCGCGCTCGCCGAACGGCTCGGCACCAGCGGCGGCCACATCCTGTACTACTTCGGCAGCAAGGACCGGCTGCTGCTGACCGCACTGCGCTGGAGCGAGCAGCAACTGACCGGGGAGCGCACCGAGTTGCTGGGCCGCCGGGTCAGCGCCCACCGCAAGCTCGCGCTCTTCCTGGAGCTCTACCTGCCCCGCGGCCCCCGCGATCCGCGCTGGACGCTCTGGATCGAGCTGTGGGCCCGCATCCCCTCGAACGAGCCGCTGCGCGCCGCCCAGCAGGAGATCGACGACGGCTGGAGGCAGGACCTGGAGGCGCTCCTCGCCAAAGGAGTGGAACAGGGCCGCTTCGCCGCCGGCCTGGACGTCCCCGCCCGCGCCTCGGAGCTGCTCGCCCTGCTGGACGGGCTGAGCACCCGGGTGGTGCTGGGCGAGCGCGGCGCGGACCGGGCCACCTCCCTGGAGCGCGCCCGCTCGGCGGCGGCCCTGCTGATCCCGCACACCTGAGCCCGGCCCCGGCCCACCCCTGAACCCGGGCCCACACCTGAGCCCGGCCGCACCCGGACACGTGGAAAGCCCGCCCGGGCCTTGGCGTCCCGGGCGGGCTCTTCCGCTCCTTGGCGGAGGATCTTCGGGGTCGCCCCCTCTCGGCGGCTACTTCTTCTTGGCGGCGGCCTTCTTGGCCGGGGCGCCCTCGGCGTTGCCGTAGTACGCCTGACGCATGAGCTGCTTCAGGTCGTCGATCATCGGCATCCGCGGGTTGGCGGGGGCGCACTGGTCGGCGTAGGCGTTCATGGCCTGGGCCGGCAGGGCCTCGATGAAGGCCTGCTCGTCCACGCCCTCCTCGGCGAAGGAGGAGGTGATCCCGCACGTGCCGCGGAGCTCCTCGACGGCCCTGGCGTAGGACTCGACGCCCTCGGCGGCCGTGGCGGCCGGCAGGCCCAGCATCTTCGCGATCTCCTGGAAGCGCTCCGGCGCCCGGTAGACCTCGGCCTTCGGCCACGGGGTGGCCTTGTGGGTGACCGTGCCGTTGTGGCGGATCACGTGCGGCAGGAGCAGCGCGTTGGTGCGGCCGTGGGCGACGTGGAAGGTGTTGCCCAGGGTGTGCGCCATGGCGTGGACCATGCCCAGGAAGGCGTTGGCGAAGGCCATGCCCGCCACCGTGGAGGCGTTGTGCATCTTCTCGCGGGCCTCGGGGTCGTTCGGACCGTCGACCACGCAGCGCTGCAGGTTTTCGAAGATGAGCTTGATGGCCTGGAGGCACAGGCCGTCGGTGTAGTCGTTCGAGTACGCGGAGACGTAGGCCTCGGTGGCGTGCGTCAGGGCGTCGAAGCCGGAGTCGGCGGTCACCTTGGGCGGGAGGCCCATCGGCAGCATCGGGTCGACGATGGCGACGTTCGGGGTCAGCGCGTAGTCGGCGAGCGGGTACTTCTGGGCCGCGGCCGGGTCGGAGATGACGGCGAACGGGGTGACCTCGGAGCCGGTGCCCGAGGTGGTCGGGATGGCGACCATCTTGGCCTTCTCGCCGAGCGAGGGGAACGTGTAGGCGCGCTTGCGCACGTCGAAGAACTTCTCCTTCGTGTCGGCGAACTCCACCTCCGGGCGCTCGTACATCAGCCACATGATCTTCGCGGCGTCCATCGGCGAGCCGCCGCCGAGGCCGATGATCGTGTCGGGCTTGAAGTCGCGCATCATCGCGGCGCCGGCCTGGACGGTGGAGAGCTCCGGGTTGGGCTCGACGTTGTCGATGATCTGGATCGACACGGCCCCCTCGCGGGCCTGCAGGATGTCGACGACCTTCTGCACGAAGCCGAGGGAGACCATCGTCTTGTCGGTGACGATCGAGACGCGGCTGATGCCGTCCATCTCACCTAGGTAGCGGATGGAGTTGCGCTCGAAGTAGATCTTCGGCGGGACCTTGAACCACTGCATGTTGGTGTTGCGCCGTCCGATCCGCTTGACGTTGATCAGGTTGACCGCGGTGACGTTGTTCGACACCGAGTTGTGCCCGTACGAGCCGCAGCCCAGGGTGAGGGAGGGGAGGAAGGCGTTGTAGACGTCGCCGATGCCGCCGAAGGTGGAGGGCGAGTTGGCGATGACGCGGATCGCCTTGACCTTCCTGCCGAACTCCTCGACGAGCTCCTCGTCCTCGGCGTGGATGGCGGCGCTGTGGCCCAGACCGTGGAACTCGACCATCGCGGCGGCCAGTTCGAGGCCGTGCTCGGTGTCGGAGGCCTTCAGGGCGGCCAGGACCGGGGACAGCTTCTCGCGGGTCAGCGGCTCGTTCTCGCCGACCTCGTTGCACTCCGCGAGGAGGATCGAGGCGTCGGCGGGGACGGTGAAGCCGGCCTGCTCGGCGATCCACTGCGGGGACTTGCCGACGACCGCCGGGTTCAGCTTGGCGGCGGAGGTGTCGGCCGCGTAGGCGGTGGTGCCGAAGACGAACTGCTCCAGCTTGGTCTTCTCGGCGGCGGAGACCACGTGGGCGCCGAGCCGCTTGAACTCGGCGAGGCCCTTCTCGTAGATCTCGGCGTCGAGGATGACGGCCTGCTCCGAGGCGCAGATCATGCCGTTGTCGAAGGCCTTGGAGAGCACGATGTCGTGGATCGCGCGGCCGAGCTTGGCGCTCTTGTGGACGTACGCCGGGACGTTGCCCGCGCCGACGCCCAGGGCCGGCTTGCCGCACGAGTACGCGGCCTTGACCATGGCGTTTCCGCCGGTCGCGAGGATGGTGGAGACGCCCGGGTGGTTCATGAGGGCGCCGGTGGCCTCCATGGAGGGGGCGGTGACCCACTGGACGCAGTCCTCGGGGGCGCCGGCGGCGACGGCGGCGTCGCGGACGATGCGGGCGGCCTCGGCCGAGCAGTTCTGCGCGGAGGGGTGGAAGGCGAAGATGATCGGGTTGCGGGTCTTCAGGGCGATCAGGGCCTTGAAGATCGTGGTCGAGGTCGGGTTGGTGACCGGGGTCATCGCGCAGACGACGCCGACCGGCTCGGCGATCTCCGTGATGCCGTTCAGCTCGTCGCGGCGGATGACGCCGGCGGTCTTCAGGCCGCGCATCGAGTTCACGACGTGCTCGCAGGCGAAGAGGTTCTTGACGGCCTTGTCCTCGAAGAGTCCGCGGCCGGTCTCGTCGACGGCGAGCCGGGCGAGCTCGCCGTGCCGGCTCAGCGCGGCCAGCGAGGCCTTCTTGACGATGTGGTCGACCTGCTCCTGGTTGAACGACGAGAACTGGTCGAGCGCCTTGAGCGCCCCCTGGACCAGTCCGTCCACCATCTCGTTCGCCTGCATGGCAGGAACTCCTTCATTTCGACTCGACCCGAACCGCTTTCCTGATGACTCAATTCGACACCCAAAAGCGGAAGCCGTGCTGCCGAAAAAGCCCTTTCCCGCAGGGCCGAAGGGCCGTTCACACCCGTTCACTCGCCCTCGATCACCCCTCTGACCTGCATGAACATCTCAGGACCTAAGACCCCTGCGCGCTTGTGAAATCTTTCACAAGAATTTCGCGCGAAGTGCGCCCTACCGCACTCCTCCCCCAGCGAGCACAATCACCGTGACGAGTCGCGTCGACCGTGAGGGAGGGAGCGCGTGCGCAGTCAGGTGCGCGTCGCGGACGGACGGAATCTGACGGTGGAGCGCTGGGGCGACCCGGACGGCAAACCCGTTTTCCTGCTCCACGGCATGCCCGGCAGCCGGCTGGGCCCCGCCCCCCGGGGCATGGTCCTCTACCAGCGCCGGATGCAGCTCATCGCCTACGACCGGCCCGGCTACGGGGGCTCCGACCGCCATCCGGGACGCACCGTCGCCGACGTGGCCGCGGAGGTGGCCGCGATCGCCGACTCCCTGGGCCTGGACAGCTTCGCCGTGGCCGGCCGCTCCGGCGGCGCCCCGGGCGCGCTGGCCTGCGCCGCCCTGCTCCCCGACCGGGTCACCCGGACCGCCGCGCTGGTCTCCCTGGCCCCCCGGGACGCGGAGAACCTGGACTGGTTCGAGGGCATGTCCCCCTCGAACGTCCGGGAGCACTCCACGGCCGGCCGGGACCCCGAAGAGCTCGCCGCCCGGCTGATCCCGCGCGCCGCGGGGATCGCCGAGGACCCCGGCCGGCTGCTGGACGAGCTGCGCCGCGAGCTCACCGACAGCGACCGCATGATCGTCGCGGACGCGGGGCTGCGGGCCATGCTGCTGCGCAATTACCGCGAGGGGGTCCGCACCTCCGCCTACGGCTGGATCGACGACGCCATCGCCTTCAGCGGCCCCTGGGGCTTCGACCCGGCGGACATCCGCTGCCCGGTACTGATCTGGCACGGCGAGCTCGACGTGTTCTCACCGGTGGGCCACTCCCGCTGGCTGGCCAGCCGCATCCCGGGCGCCACCACGAACATCGACCCGGCCGCCGCGCACTTCGCGGCCCTGCGCGCCCTGCCCGACGTACTGACATGGCTGCTCAGGGAGGTGCCCGCGCCTCCGGTGAACGAGCAGCAGCCGGCGTAGGAGGGGGCTGGAGAGGGGCCGGGGAGGCAGGCCCGGAGACCGCGGGCGAGAAATGGATCTTTCGTTCAGGTAAACCCCCGGCACCGCTCCCCGTCGCATTCGATCACCCATGCCACGGGCGCGTGATCGTTCGTCACATTCGCCGGCCCGAGAGGTCACATTGTGAGAACCCGCGTCCATGTTCAAGCAGCCGAAGCGCATCCGGGCAGGTAAAGTCCGCGCCAGACACTGGCTCCTCGCCAATGTCCCCTTCCCATTCCCCATGACCTCCCCGAGGACGGCGTCATGAACACCTCCGCAACCCACCCGGCCAGCACCGTCACGGCCCTCCGGGTCCCGCTCGACCGGATCGATGTCCGGGGTGCGCGCGCGGCCGCGACCCTGGGTCGTGTCCTCCCGACGGAATCCGGTCGAAAGGTTCAGGCGCCCATCTTCAACTCTGCACTCTGACGAGGAAGTCAGCGCTCTAGACTGGCGGAATGACCGGCCTGATCGCTTTTCGCGAGATCGTCCTGAAAGTTCACAGCAGATGCGATCTTGCGTGTGATCATTGCTATGTCTATGAACACGCAGATCAGAGCTGGCGCGCCCGGCCGAAAGTGATCTCCCCCGAGGTGATCGCACAAACCGCGTCGCGGCTCGCGGAACACGCCAGGACACACGCACTCCCCTCCGTCACGGTCATCCTTCACGGAGGGGAACCGCTTCTCGCGGGCCCCGCGCGCCTCCGGCTCGTGTGCGAGGAATTCACCCGCGCCCTCGACGGCATCGCCGCCCTCGATCTGCGCATGCACACCAACGGCCTGCAGCTCAGCCCCCGTTACCTGGACCTCTTCGCGGAATTCGGCGTCAGCGTCAGCGTCTCCCTCGACGGGGACCGCGCGGCCAACGACCGCCACCGGCGCTTCGCCGACGGACGCACCAGCCACCCCCTGGTCCTGGCCGCCGTGGACCTCCTGCGCACCGAGCCCTACCGGCACCTCTACCAGGGCCTGCTCTGCACCATCGACGTGGCCAACGACCCGGTGGCCGTACTCGACGCCCTGGTCGAACTGGCCCCGCCGCGCGTGGACTTCCTCCTCCCGCACGCCACCTGGCAGACGCCCCCGGTGCGCCCCGACGGGGCCCCCGACACGTACGCGCGCTGGCTGCTGCGGGTCTTCGACCACTGGGAGCACCGCGGCCGCCCGGTCCCCGTGCGGCTCTTCGACTCGCTGTTCTCCACCCTGGCCGGCGGCCCCAGCCTCACCGAGTCCCTCGGCCTCGCGCCCACCGATCTCGTCGTGGTGGAGACCGACGGGAACCTGGAACAAGTGGACTCCCTGAAGAGCGCCTTCGAGGGAGCCGCCGCCACCGGGTTCAACGTCTTCGACCACGCCTTCGACCTGGTCGCCTCCCATCCCGGGGTCCGCGCCCGGCAACTGCGCCTGGCCGGCGTCAGCGAGACGTGCCGGCGGTGCCCCGTCGTACGTTCGTGCGGCGGCGGTCTCTACACGCACCGCTACAAGGCGGGTCCGTCCGACGCGCCGGGGCCCGGAGACGGCGGGGGGTTCGACAACCCCTCCGTCTACTGCACCGACCTGCGCGAGCTCGTCGACGGCGTGGAAGGGCGTACGAGCGCCCGCACGAGCGCGCCGGAACTCTCCGACCCGGCCCGGCTGGCCGACTCCCAGGAGCAGCTCACCAGGGACCTGCTCGCCCTCTTGAACGACCGCCGTACGGGTGATTCCGACTGGCAGCGGGCCTGGCGGGTGCTGGGCGCCGTGGAGCGGGCCGGACGGGCGGGCGCGGACGCGGTGGACGCCGTACTGGCCCACCCCTTCACCCGGACCTGGGTCATGGCCTGCCTCGACCCCGGGCAGCGCGGCCGCCCCGACGCCCCGCAGGCGGCCCGCCTGCTGACCGCGCTGGCCGCCGCCGCCGTCCTGCGCGGCGGGCTCGACCTGCCCGCCGAGGTCGTCTACCGGGACGGCGAGGTGTACCTGCCGACGCTCGGCCTGCTGCGCCTGGGCGAGCCCGGCACCGACGGCCGGGCCACGCTGCACGCCGCCGACGGGGGGTACGCCGTCCGCGAGGAGGGCCGCCCCGAGCACCGCTTCGGGCCCGCGGCGGGTGACGCCCGCTGGCAGCCCGTACGCACCTGGTCGCCGGGGCCCGACGCGGCCCCGGTGGCGCTGGAGGACCTGGATCCGCACCGCAACTGCTTCGCCCGCCCGCCCAGGCTGCGGCTCGGCGCCGGCGAGGCCGAGGAGTGGCGGGAGCGCCTCGACGCGGCGTGGGCGCTGCTGCACGCCTCGGTGCCCGAGTTCGCGCGGGCGGCCGCCACCGGGCTGACCACCGTGACCCCGCTCGCGGGCGGCCCCCGGGCCCGCGGCTGGGGCGAGGCCGGGCGGCACGGTCCGGGCGCGCTCGGAGTGCCGTACGCGGCGGGGGTGGCGGAGACCGCGCTCGCGCTGCTGACCGGGCGGCGGCGGGCCGGACTGCAGGCGCTGACCGAGGTGGCCGACCTGTACGCGCTGGACGGCGCGTGGCAGCACCCCTCGCCCTGGCGGGAGCGCCCGGTCCCGGTGTCCCGGCTGCTGGCCGACGTTCACGAGCGGGTGGCCGTGGAGGCCTACCGGCGGGCGACCGCCGCCTCCGAGCCCGACGGGCTGGACCGGATCAACCGGGCGCTGGACCGGCTGTCGGGGGCCGCGGAGCTGACCAGCACCGGCAAGCGGCTCGTGGAGCAGCTCCGCTGGGAGATGAAGACGGTCGACGCGTGACGGGCCCGCTCCACGCGCTGGGCGTCCGCCCCGGCATGCGGCTCCTGGTGCACGCCTCCCTCGGCGGCGCCGGCCTGCGCGCCGAGGAGCTGCGCGACGCCCTCCTCACCGCCGTCGGCCCGCACGGCACCCTCGCGGTGCCGGCCTTCACCCCGCAGAACTCCAAGACCTCCACCGCGCACCTGGCGGGGATCGCGGGCCTCTCCGAGGAGGGCGTACGGGCCTTCCGCGCGCGGATGCCCGCCTTCGACCCGGCGCGCACCCCGAGCCACGGCATGGGGGTCCTCGCCGAGGCGGTGCGCACCGCCCCGGGAGCCGCACGCAGCGGGCATCCGCAGACCTCGTTCGCCGCGGTCGGGGAAGGCGCCCGGGAACTGTGCGCGGGACATCCGCTGACCAGCCATTTGGGCGAGGAATCCCCCCTGGGAAAGATGTGCGGGGAGGGATGGAAGGTACTCATGATCAATGTGGGATTTTCCGTCTGCACCGCTTTCCATCTCGCGGAGTATCGAATTCCGCAGCCCCCCTTGCGCATGTACGAGTGTGTGGTGAAGGTGAACCTTCCAGGGGTTCCGGGTGGGCAGCCCGGACGGCCTGAGGGGGAAGGGTGGACCGCGTACGAGGACATCGCGCTGGATGACAGCGATTTCGCCGAGATCGGCAGGGCGTTTCCGGAAGAGGGGATACGCCGGGGGCGGATCGGCGGAGCATCGACCATGCTCTTCGCCCTTCCGCATGCCGTCGATCACGCGCTTGAATGGATGACCGAAAACAGACGCTGATTGACTGAACGATGAGGGGATGTGGCGGAGCAGCTCCGGAATGATGTTTCTTCGCTCGCATCTTCGGGACGGGGGTCGTGTGCCCGCATCAGTGCAGCCGTACTTTTTTCTCAGTTATGCGCATACACCGAGGTTCGGGGCGGGAGGACCGGACCCGGACATGTGGGTGGAGCGGCTTTTCCGCGATCTCTGCAGCCATGTCATGGCGCTGACCAATCTGCCCGCGGGAGCCGAGGCCGGCTTCATGGACCGGGAGATACGCAGCGGTGAGGGCTGGTCGGAACGGCTCGGGGCGGCGCTCGCCACCTGCCGGGTCTTCGTCCCCCTGTTCTCGCCGCGCTACTTCGCCAGCGAAATGTGCGGGAGGGAGTGGTTCGCCTTCGCGCAGCGCACCATCCACCACGTGGCGCTCAGCAACCAGCCGGCCGATGCCATCGTGCCCGCGTTATGGGTGCCGGTTCCGCCCTCCCAACTGCCCCTGCCGGCCGAGCGGTTGCAGTTCAACCACAACACCTTCGGCGAGCGGTACGTCACCGACGGGCTCTACGGCCTGATCAAACTGCGGGGCTACGCCGAGCAGTACGAGAGCGCCGTGTACGAACTCGCCAAGCGGATCGTCCGGGTTGCCGAGACCGTCCGGCTCGATCCGATCCGGCCGCTCGACTACCGGCTGGTGCCCAGCGCCTTCGGCTCTCCGAACGGAACCCCCAGCAGCACCGCCCGCACCCTGCACGTCACCGTGGCCGCCTCCTCCCGGCACGATCTGCCCGAGGGCCGCAGCCCCGAGTACTACGGGGACAGCGCGCTGGACTGGAACCCGTACCACCCGGTCTCCCAGCGGTCCATCGCCTACGTGGCCGAGGACCTGGTGCGCAATCTCAACTACCAGACGACGGTGGGGTCGTTCGACGACGAGGCCGGGCACTTCGACTCCAAGCAGCCGCCGACCCGGCCCGAGATCCTCATCGTGGACCGGTGGGCGGTGGAGGACGAGCAGCGCCGGCAGCGGCTGGCCGCCTTCGACCAGGAGTCCCGGCCGTGGATCAACGTGGTCGTGCCGTGGAACCGGTACGACCACCAGAGCCGCGCGAAGGAGAGCGAGTTGGCCCACCGGCTCGAAGAGACCATGCCCGTCAAGATGAGCCAGGGCCGGGCCGCCTGCCGGGCCGCCGCCAACGGCGTGGCCAACATGGAGACCCTCGGGCAGATCCTGCCGCAGGTGGTCGAGGCCGCCGCCCAGCAGTTCCTCAGACACGCCCAGGTCTATCCGCCGGCCGGCAGCCCCGCGGCCGGCACCGAACGGCCCCGGCTGCTCGGTCCGATGGGGATGAACGGGCCGCCGGCCCCACCGCCCGCCCCCTTCCCGCCCACCGCGGGCGATACGGGCGACGGGTACGCGGGGTCCGGCCGGGCCGACGGGCCCACCGACAACAACGACAACGACCGGGGGGACGCGGATGACATCGAGTCGTGACAGCCAGAGTCGTGACAGCCAGCACGACGGCGGTGACGAGCACCGCGAGGGACGCATCGTCACCTTCTACTCGTACAAGGGCGGCACGGGCCGCACCATGGCGCTGGCCAACACCGCCTGGATCCTTGCCGCCAACGGCAAGCGGGTCCTCGCCGTGGACTGGGACCTGGAGGCTCCCGGCCTGCACCGCTTCTTCCACCCCTTCCTGGACCCCTCCACCCTCGGCGCCACCACCGGGGTCATCGACCTGATCAGCGAGTACGCGTGGGCCGCCACCAGCCCGGTGCAGCGCGCCGACGACTGGCACAAGGACTACGCGCGGATCCAGCCGCACGCCGTCTCGCTCACCCCCGAGACCCTCGGGTGGGAGTTCCCCGACGGCGGGACCCTCGACTTCGTGTCGGCGGGCCGGCAGAACCGCGAGTACTCGGCGACCGTCTCGACGTTCGACTGGGACAACTTCTACGACCGGCTCGGCGGCGGGCTCTTCTTCGACGCCTTACGGGCGGACATGAAGCGGAACTACGACTACGTCCTGATCGACAGCCGCACCGGCCTCTCCGACATAGCCGACATCTGCACGGTCCACCTGCCCGACGTCCTGGTCGACTGCTTCACCCTCTCCGACCAGTCCATCGACGGCGCGGCCTCCGTGGCCCGGCAGATCGACGAGCGGTTCAACGACCGCGGCATCAAGATCTACCCGGTCCCGATGCGCATCGACGAGGGCGAGAAGGAGAAGGCCGACGCCGGCCGCGCCCTGGCCCGGATCAAGTTCGACCGCTTCCCCAACGGCCTGATCGGGGACGACCTCACCTCCTACTGGGGCGCGGTGGAGATCCCGTACCGCCCCTACTACGCCTACGAGGAGACCCTGGCCACCTTCGGGGACGAGGCCGGGCTCACCAACTCCCTGCTCTCCGCCTTCGAACGGCTCACCGCCGTGGTCACCGAGGGCGACGTCACCTCGATGCCCGCCATCGGCGAGGAGGTGCGGCTGCGCATCCGCGACGCCTTCACCCGGCGCCGCCCCGCCCTGCCCGCGGACCTCTTCCTCTCCTACGTCGCCGAGAACCGCATGTGGGCCGACTGGATCGAATCGGTGCTCACCCGGGCCGGCTTCCGGGTCGTCCCCCGGGACGTCTCCGCCGAACGGGCCCCGGCCACCGCCGGCGGGGACACCCTGGGCGGAGCCGGGATCAGCGTCGACACCGCCGCGCGGACCGTGGTGCTGCTCTCCAGCGCCTACCTCAAGTCCGCCCGCGCGGTGGACGTGTGGGAGCGGGCCGCCGCCGAGGACCCGACCGGGGGGCGGCGCCAGCTGGTGCCGCTGCGGGTGGGCGACGTGCGCCTGTCCACCCCGTACATCGACCGCAATCCCGTGGACCTGTTCCGCCTCGACGAGGTGCACGCCACGACCGCGCTGCTGCGCGCCGTGGAACGGCCCATGGCGCTGCCCGACACCGTCGCCAGCGCCTCCGCGCCCGGCCCCCGCTTCCCGGGGACGGTCCCGAAGATCTGGAACGCACCGCCCCGCAACCCCGGTTTCACCGGCCGCTCCATCGTGCTGGAGCGGATGCGCGACCAGCTCGGCGGCGGCATATCCGTGGTGCTGCCGCAGCCGCAGACCCTGTTCGGGCTCGGCGGCGTCGGCAAGACCCAGGTCGCGCTGGAGTACGTCCACCGCTTCATGGCCGACTACGACCTGGTCTGGTGGATCTCCGCCGAGCAGACCGACGACGTGGTCGCGGCCCTCGCGGAACTGGCCGTACGCCTCGGCGCGCAGACCGGCGAGGACATGTCGGCCGCCTCCCAGGAGGCGATCGACCTGCTGCGGCGCGGGGTTCCCTCCTCGCGCTGGCTGCTCGTCTTCGACAACGCCGACGATCCCGAGACGCTCAAACGGTACTTCCCGCCGGGCGGCCCGGGGCACGTGCTGGTCACCTCCCGCAACCAGTCCTGGTCCCAGTACGGCGACGCCCTCCCGGTGGACGTGTTCCTGCGCGAGGAGTCCATCGAGCACCTCCAGCGCCGGGCCCCCGGGCTCAGCAAGGAGGACGCCGAGCAGGTGGCCATCGCCGTCGGCGACCTGCCGCTGGCCGTCGAGCAGGCGGGCGCCTGGATCGCGGAGACCGCGACCCCGGTGTCCGCGTACATCGAGCAGCTGGCCCAGCAGGCCGCCCGCGTGCTGGCGCTGAACCAGCCGCCCGGCTACCCGGAGCCGGTGGCCGCCACCTGGAACGTCTCCATAGAGCGGCTGCAGTCCCGCTCCCCCGCGGCCGTGCGGCTGCTCCAGCTGTGCGCCTTCTTCGCGCCCGAGCCGATCTCGGCGAACCTGCTGTACAGCAAGGAGATGATCGACGCACTCAAGCCGTACGACTCCTCCCTCCAGGAGAAGCTCGTACTGGGCCGCGTGATCCGGGAGATCGGCCGGTTCGCGCTCGCCAAGGTCGACCAGGTCAGCAACAGCATCCAGGTGCACCGCCTGGTGCAGGCCGTGATCCGGGCGCAGCTCTCCGAGGAGGAGCAGCGCGAGGCCCGGCACGCGGTGCACCGGATCCTCGCGGGTGCCCGGCCGGACGACGACGAGCCGATAGACAACCCGGAGACCTGGCCGCGGTTCAACACCATCTGGCCGCACCTGACCCCGTCCGAGGCCCGGTTCTGCAAGGAGCCGGAGACCCGCCGGCTGCTGATCGACCGCGTCCGCTACCTCTGGAAGCGCGGCGACTTCAAGGCCGCGTACGCGCTGGGCGAGGAGCTGCGCGAGACCTGGCGCGAGACCCTGGGCGGCGACGACCTCCAGTACCTGTACCTGCGCTTCCACCTCTCCAACATCCTGCGTTCGCAGGGCCGGTTCGTGGAGGCGATGGAGCTGGACGAGGGCACGCTGGAGCGCCAGCAGGCGGCGCTGGGCGTCTCGCACCCGCACACGTACATGACGACCAGCGGTCTGGCGATGGACCTGGGCGCGCTCGGCCGCTACGGCGAGGCGATGGAGCTGGCCAACGCCGCGCACGAGGGCTTCGGGCAGATCTTCCACGAGGCCCACCCGCGCACCCTGGCCGCCGCGAACAACCTGGCGCTGAACCTGCGCATGATCGGGCAGTACGCGCGGGCCAGGGAGATCGACCAGGAGGTCTTCGACCGGCGCACCGAGGTGCTGGGCACGGACCATCCGTACACCCTGTCCTCGGCGCAGAACCTGGCGCGCGACCTGCGCGAGGTCGGCCGCTACGACGACTCGGTGCAGCTGCTGAGCCGGACGTACGAGATCTACAAGCGGACCCTGGGCCGGGCCTTCCCCGGCACCCTGTCGGCGGCCAAGAACCTGGCGGTCTCGCTGCGCAGGGCGGGTGACGTGGAGGACGCGCTGCGTCTGACGACGGCGACCCGCAACCGGTACCGGGCCAAGTACACGTCGGTCAACCCGGACCTCCTGGCCTGCGAACTCAACCTGGCCGCGGACCTGTTCGCGACCGGGGACCCGGGTGCGGCGCGGGACCTGGCCCAGGAGGTGGTGGACGAGTACGTCAAGGTGCCGGGCGAGCGGCACCCGTACACCCTGGCCGCGGTCAACAACCTCGCGGTGTTCCACTGGGGCACGGGGGCGGCGGAGACCGCCGACCAGATGCTGCGCCAGACCATCCACCACATGCGCGAGGTGCTGGGCGACAACCACCCGCACACCATCTTCGCCAACCTCAACCTGGCCAACGCCCGGGCCGACCTGGGCGATCCGGAGGGCGCCCTGGAGCTGGAGCGGCTCGCCGTGATGCGGCTGCGCGAGGCGCTGGGCGTGCACCACCCGGAGACCCTGGCGAGCGCCTCCAACATGGCGGTCAGCCTGGACATGATGGGCCGCAAGGAGGAGGCGAACCGGGTCCGGGCCGAAACGGTGGCCGAGCTGACGCGGCTGCTCGGCGAGGACCACGGACTGACGCGGTACGCCCGCGACGAGCGCCGGGTCCACCGGGACCTGGAGCCGCTGGCGGTGTGATCCGCGGGGGCGGCTCCCGCCGGGAGCCGCCCCCGCACCTCCCCTCCCGATGGACACGGAACGCAGAACCAGCAGACTGGGGGGTTCGCTGTGAGTGACAGCATGACCTTTCGCAACGAGGACCTGCCGGCCCTCTTCCACCACACCGACCAGGCGGCGATCTCCCGGCAGCGGGAGTCCACCCAGGCCACCCGCGCCCAGCTGATGCTGCTCGTCGTGGCCGCCGCGATCGCCGCCCTGCCCGAGGGGCCGAAGCTCGGCTCCGCCTACCTGTCCGGGCTCCTCAGCGTGCTCGCCTACGCCGGGGTGCTGGGCGTGGGCGTACGGGCCACTCGGCGCCGGGCCCGCCCGCAGTGGCAGCTCAACCGCAGCGCCGCGGAGTTCATCAAGTCGCTGGCCTGGCGGTACGCCGTCCACGGAGCGCCCTTCGGCAGCGAGGTCCCGGGCGTCGAGGAGGCGTACCGGACCCGGCTGGAGGCCGGACTGAACGAACTGCGCAAGATGGGCTGGGAGGATCCGCGGGCCGTCGGGCTGGTGCCGGACGGCGGGGAGATCACCGGGGCGATGTTCCGGCTGCGGGGGCTGGACTACCAGGTCCGCAGGGAGACGTACGTCCGTGACCGGCTGATCGAGCAGCGCAACTGGTACCAGCGCAAGACGGAGGTGTCCCGGCGGGCGACGGCCCTGTGGTCGTGGTCGATCGTGCTGCTGACGTGTCTGGCGCTGCTGTTCGCCCTCTTCGGGGCGTTCGGTTCGGGTCCGGGGCCGGCGCTGACCGGTCTGCTGAGCGCGGCGGCGACGGCCGGCATCGCCTGGAACGAGGTGCGGCGCCACCACCCGCTGATCGAGGCGCACACCCTGATCGAGCAGGACCTCTCCGCGATGATGGTCGTGATGCAGACCACGATCACCGAGACGCAGTGGCCGGCCTCGGTCTACGAGACCGAGCGGTACGTGTCCCCGCAGCACACGGACTGGCTGGCCCGGCACAGCAGTTGACGGGATGCGGTGGCGGGCGCGTCGGGCGTGGCCTCAGTCCCGGGCCACGCCCTCCCGCCAGATCACGGTGACGGGCTTCCCGAGCGCGCGGGCGTAGGCGACGATCTCGGCGGTGCCGCCGTGCCCGCGGGCGGGCAGGCCGTCCCAGACGGCGACGAGGCGGTCGCAGGAATCGGCGATGTAGGTGCCGGCCGCGTAGTAGGCCTCGTCGGTGGAACGGGCGAAGTCCATCCGGACCTCCTGGGCGGCCCGGCGCTTGAGCCCGAGGTACCGGTCCAGCGCGCCGCCCGCCTCGAAGCCCTCCTCGTAGTCCCCGCTGGGGATGACCACGGTGAGGTCCGCGCCGCATTCCAGCGCGATGGCGGCGAACAGCTGGTCGGCTCCCTCGGCGAGGCTGGAGAGGGCCTCCAACGGCCCCTGGTGGACCCCCAGTACGGCCCGCAGGCCTTCCTCCACATGGCCGAGCAGCTCGTCAGGAATCGACCGGTGTCCGGTCACGCCGATTCGCTTCATGCGGAAACCCGCTCCCCCCGTGGACACGAACGCCCTGGACATCCTCCCAGAAGGCGGGAGGACGTCCAGGGTTTCGGCGGGGGCGCACGGGTCCGTGGCGCACCCTGGGCCGGGCTAGTACACGCTCACGCCGTACGCGTTGAGCGCCTCGACGACGGGCTGGAAGAACGTGGTGCCGCCCGAGGAGCAGTTGCCGCTGCCGCCGGAGGTGAGGCCGACCGCGCGGGTGCCCGAGTAGAGCGGACCGCCGCTGTCGCCGGGCTCGGCGCAGACGTTGGTCCGGATCATCCCGTAGACGACGTCGCCGCCGCCGTAGTTCACCGTGGCGTTGAGTCCGGTCACCGTGCCGCTGTGGGTGCCGGTGGTGGAACCGCGGCGGGTGACGGACATGCCGGTGGTGGCGTTGACGGCGCTGGTGATGTCCTGGCCGCCGACGGCGCCGGGGTGGGCGAGGGAGGTGTTGTCGTAGCGGATGAGTCCGTAGTCGTTGTTCGGGAAGCTGGAGCCGACGGTGGCACCGATGACGGTGGTGCGGGCGGAGTTGGTCCACCAGGTACCCGCGCCGTCGGTGCAGTGACCGGCGGTGAGGACGTAGTAGGTGGTTCCGCTGCGCACGTTGAAGCCGACCGAACAGCGCCAGCTGGTGGCGTACTTGGCGTCGCCGCCGCTGAGCAGCTTCGTCAGTTTGCCGGGGGTGCGCTCGATGCGCAGGGCGGCCGCGTTGGCTCCGGCCTCGCTGCGGATCTTGGCGATGGAGGCCGCCGAGACGGTGGAGTCGGCGGTGACCACCAGGGTGCCGGTGGCGGGGTCGGTGTGCCAGGCGGTGCCGGCGACGTCGGCCCGCAGGACCGAGGCGCCCGCGGAGGCGAGCCGGTCGGCGCTGAACCCGCCGTCGGCGTGCGCGGCCGTGGGGGCCGCGAGGGCGGCCACGGCGGCCATGCCGGTGGCCACGGCGAAGAGCCTGGAGCGGATGATGCGCTTGATCGTCACTTGTCGTCCTCCCGAGTGGGGGTCGGAGGCCCGGCTGGGTGGGTGTGGTGCCGGAGCCCGTGGAGGGCGGCCGGAGGCACGGCGGACGGGATGCCGTTCGTCGTGCCCCTGACAAGCCCCGAGAGACGCTGACGGGAGTCTCCTGGTGTCAGATACCGCTAGCAAGGGCGCCTTTCAGCCGCCGCTCGCCGGCCGCGATCCCGAAGGGCAGCGTGTTGCCGGGCGGAGGGAAGGGGCACACGAAGTGGTCCGCGAAGGCACAGGGAGGCAGCTGGACCCTGTTGAGGTCCACGGTGATCGAGCCGTCGGCGGCCGGGATTCCGGGCTTGAGGAAGCGGAAGCGGTAGCTGGAACGGCCGCCGGTGGCATCGCCGATGACCGCCCAGAGACTGCCGTCCTCCTCGTCCACCGCGACCCGCAGCGCGTGCCGGGCGCCCTCGAAGTCGAAGCTCAGCTCGCCGCCCAGGCCGAGCCCGCGCGCACGTCCGTCCACGTTCTCGACCTGGACCGTCCGATCCTCCCCGTACGGGGTGAAGTGCCCCGGCACCGCGTACGCCGGGTCGTACGGGGTGGCCTCGATCCCGGTGAAGGCCGCGCGGCCCGGTGAGGCCGGATCGAACACCCGTACCGCCCACTCCCCTTCGCGCCGGATCACGACGAGCCGCACCTGCCCGGCGCGGAGGCGGGAGCGCGAGGGCGGGGTGTCGTCGGCGGCGAGGACGGCGGCGCCCGTGAGGGGTTCGCCGTCCAGGGTGATCCCGTCGTCCGGCCCGGCGGTCAGGGTCACCCCGCCGGCCTCGGCGCGCCAGTGGCCCGGAACGGCCGGAATTCGACCTTCCGGGTAGTCGGCGAGCCAGTGGGTACCGGTCAGTGCCAGCGGCCCGTAGGGGCCGGACACGGCGGCCACCCGATGCTCGTGCCACCGCTCCCAGGCCGTGCCCGGATCTTCCGTGGCGTCGGTGGCATCGGTGGCGGCGATGTCACCGGCTTCGCCGGTCCCACTGGGTTCACCGGGTTCACCGGTGTCGGATGCGTCAGCGCTCATGCCGCTCAACCCTTCCACACCGGCCCGGCGCGAAACCGGAAGGCTCACGAAGCGCCACGAACGCACGCACACCCGAACGCACAGGACCTCCTCCCGGCGAGCGGGAGGAGGTCCAGGGATGAAGCGGGGTGGTGCGTGTGGGTTTAGTACACGCTGACGCCGTAGCGGGTGAGCGCTTCCTTGACGGGCTGGAAGTAGGTGGTCCCGCCCGTCGTGCAGTTGCCGCTGCCGCCGGAGGTGAGGCCGACCGCGCGGTTGCCCGAGTAGAGCGGACCGCCGCTGTCGCCGGGCTCGGCGCAGATGTTGGTCCGGATCATGCCGTGGACGATCTCACCGTCGCCGTAGTTCACCTTGTAGTTCAGGCCGGTCACCTTGCCGCTGTGGGTACCGGTGGTGTTGCCGCGCCGCTTGACGGCCAGGCCCACGGTGGCGTTGATGGCGGTCGCGATGTCCTGGGTGCCCACACTGCCCCAGTGCGAGAGGGCCTTGTTCTCGTACTTGACGAGACCGAGGTCGTCGCCCGGGAAGCTGGCACCGGCGGTCGGGCCGATCTTGGTGGTCCGGGCCGCGTTGGCGTACCACGTGCCCGCACCCTTGGTGCAGTGCCCTGCGGTCAGGGCGTAGTACGAGGTGCCCTTGCGCACGTTGAAGCCGAGGGAGCAGCGCCAGGACGTGGTCCATATGCCGTCGCCGCCACTGATCAGCTTCGACAGCTTGCCGTGGGTCCGCTCGACGCGCACCGCCGAGGCGTTCGCCCCGACCTCCTTCTTGATCTTCGCTATGTTCGCTTCCGAGACGGTGGAGTCCGCGGTGACCACGAGGGTGCCCGTGGCGGGGTCCGTGCCCCAGGCGGTGCCGGCGATGTCGGCCCGCAGGAGCGAGGCGTCCACCGCGGCGAGGCGCTCGGCGTTGACGCTGCCGCCGCTCGGGGCCTCGGCCGCCGTCGCGGGACCCGCGAGGGTGGCCACGGCCGACAGGCCGACGGCCGCGGCGAAGAGCCGGGAACGGAAGATGCGCTTGATCGTCACTTATTGTCCTCCCGAAGGAAATAGAAGCCCGGGGACAGGTACGGCGCCCGAGCTTGTGCGGGCACATCAGGGACCGCGGCCGGCAGATCGCCGTTCGCCGTGCCCCTGACAAACCCCGTAAATGCTATCGAAGGTTTTCCGTCACCAGCCGCGCGGGGCAAGGGCAACTTCAGGCCACCGTCCGCTCCCGGCCTACCGTCCCCGCCGACAGGCTCCCTTGCCGCAGCCCAGGCCATGCGACCACCCACTGCTCGGCGACTACCGGAACGGCCGAAAATCGCCCTGCCGGATCACCGGCACGAGGGGGCGGAACAAGCCCGAACCGAGCCGCGACCAAGCGGACCGCGAGCCGGGGACGAAACGGAGCCGGAGCGTCCTCAGCAGCCGTCGCAGGGACAGCAGCAGCAGTCGCCGCAGCCGCAGTCACAGTTGCAGTTCGGACCGCAGTCGCAGTTGTTGCACCACGCGTCCTTCTTCTCGCGGGACCACGGACCCTCGTGGTCCGTGCAGCACAGCTGGCAGGTGCAGAAGAGCCCCAGGGCCACCGCGCAGCCCGCCAGCAGGTCGCGGCGCGGCTTGCGCGGGGGCGCCGGCGGCGGGCCGAAGTCCACCGGGGGCGGACCGAAGGAGCCCTCGGGGCCCGCGTCCGTCACCGTGTGGGCACAGCCGGCGGTCCCGAAGGCCCGGTCCACCGAGGTGCGCAGCTCGTGCACGAGCAGCCGGTGGGCGAGCCCCGCGTCGGCGAACTCCACCTCCCGCAGTGCCAGCCGGATGCCCCGAAGGGCGTCGTCGCACAGCCTGCGCGCCTCGGTTCGGGGCGTCCCGGTGGCGGTCAGCGGGTTCCAGGCACCCGCCGCCGCGTCCGCCGCCTGGTCCTCGACGGCGTCGAGCAGGTGCGCGAGCCGCCCGAAGTAGCGTCCCGCCTCGGCGAGCGCGGGGGCGTTGCCTGGCCGCCCGGCGAGGGTCGCGGTATGGGCGAAGGCGGCGGCCGTGGCGGTCTCGGTCGGCTCGGTCACCACGAGCACCGGAGTGCCCGCTCCGGCGAGGCTCTCGATGCCCGCCTGCCGGTCCACGGCGTCGACGAGCACGGCCGTGTCGAAGCCGAGCGAGGCCCCGGTACGGGCGCCCGCCCTGTCCCAGCCCCTGGCCACCCGGCGCGCCGCGAGGGCGATCGGGGCGCGGGCCAACAGCCCGTCCCGGTCGGCCACGTGGTCGCGCACCTTCGCGGAGGCCAGGACCAGCGAGACCGCGGCGGCGAGCCGCGCGCCCTCGCCGTTGGCCACGGCGGCGGTGCGCATCCCGCGCAGTGGACAGGGTCCGGCGGTGCGGCGGGAGCCCGGGGCGGGCCCGGACTGAGCCTCCGTCAGAACGGAGACGAGCAGGCCGTCGTAGTTGGTCACGATCCGCGCGAACTGGCCGTGGTCCCCGCGAAGTGCCAGGCACAGCCCGCAGAGATGGGCCATCCACTCCGTCTTGAACCGATCGCCGAGGCGGTGTGTGCAGGGTCTGACGATGCCGAACAAAACGATTCCCCCGTGTGTCATACGCGTGCTCGACGGGCATCGTAGCGAGACCGCGCGTCACCCGTACGTCCCCGTCGCTCACCCGTACGGCCGCACTGGTCGTATTTTCACTCAGTCAGCAGCGGTAGCCGCTGGGATCCTTGACCGTGCAACGGATGTTCTGCACCAGTACCGTCACGAAACCCCTGCGCGGCGACTATCCACTTGGCGCGTTGTCAGCATCATGGACGACGATAGGGACGCGGAAGAGAAGACAGAACTGACCGCGATGAAAGGAGGCGTCCATGGGTTCGGTGCGCAAGGCGAGTGCCTGGCTGGGTCTCGTAGAGGACAGCGACGACGAGCGTTACTACGACGACGACTACGCGGAGGCCCCGCAGGGGGGTTCGGTGGTCGGCCCCGGCGAGCAGTGGGTCACGGACCCGCGCGTCAAGGTGGCGTCGGAGTCCGCCGTCGATCAGGGCCGGCGCATCGCGACGGTCACCCCGGACGGCTTCCGCGACGCCCGCGGCATCGGCGAGCTGTTCCGCGACGGTGTCCCGGTCATCGTGAACCTGTCCTCGATGGACCCGGGCGACGCGAAGCGCGTGGTCGACTTCGCGGCCGGTCTGACCTTCGGTCTGCGCGGTTCGATCGAGCGGGTGGCGACCAGGGTCTTCCTGCTGACCCCGGCCGACACCCAGATCGTGAGCGGCGAGTCCGGCGGCCGCTCGCGCGACTTCTTCAACCAGAGCTGAGCCCGGGGGCACCTCCCAGCGTTAGCTGGGGGACCCTCACCGGCCGCCTCCGGTTCCTTCCGGCCCTCCCGGCATCCTGTGGCCGCACCCGGCCTAGCGGAAGGCGTCGAGCCCGGTGAGCGCCTTGCCCAGCACGAGCTGGTGCATCTCGACGGTGCCCTCGTAGGTGAGGACCGATTCGAGGTTGGTGGCGTGTCGCATGACGGGGTACTCGAGGGAGATCCCGTTGGCACCGAGGATCGTCCGCGCGGTGCGACAGATCTCGATGGCCTCGCGGACGTTGTTGAGCTTGCCGAAGCTGATCTGTTCCGGCCTCAGGGTCCCCGCGTCCATCCGCCGCCCCAGGTGGTGGGCGAGCAGGATCCCCTTGTGGAGCTCCACCGCCATGTCCGCGAGCTTGGCCTGGGTGAGCTGGAAGCCGCCGATGGGCCTGCCGAACTGCTCGCGCGTCTTCGCGTAGCCGAGCGCCGACTCGAAGCTGGCGCGTGCCGCGCCCATGGATCCCCAGACGATCCCGTACCGCGCGTGGCTGAGACAGCCGAGCGGGCCCTTGAGTCCGGTGACGCCCGGAAGCACCGCGTCGGCGGGCAGCCGTACGTCGTCCAGGACCAGCTCGCTGGTCACCGAGGCGCGCAGGGACCACTTGTGCTTGATCTCCGGGGCGGAGAACCCCGCCGCGTCCGTGGGGACGGCGAACCCGCGGATCCCCTCCTCGGTCTGCGCCCAGACGACCGCCACGGCGGCCACCGAGCCGTTGGTGATCCACATCTTGCGGCCGTTCAGCACCCAGTCGGTGCCGTCCCGCTTGGCGTGGGTGCGCATCGCGCCGGGATCCGACCCGACGTCCGGCTCGGTCAGCCCGAAGCAGCCGATGAGCTCGCCGGCGGCCATGCCGGGCAGCCACCGCTGCTTCTGCTCCTCGGAGCCGTACTTCCAGATCGCGTACATCGCGAGCGAGCCCTGTACGGAGACCAGCGAGCGGATCCCGGAGTCCGCGGCCTCCAGTTCCAGGCAGGCGAGCCCGTACTGGACGGCGCTCGCGCCCGCGCAGCCGTATCCCTGGAGCGACATGCCGAGCGCCCCGAGGGCGCCGAGCTCCTTGGCGATCTCCCGGATCCCGGGCAGCTCGCCGTTCTCGTACCACTCGGCGATGTGCGGCAGGATCCGGTCGGCGGCCCAGCCGCGGACGGTGTCACGGATCGCGAGGTCCTCGGGCGTGAGGAGTTCGTCGAGCCCGAGCGGGTCGGTGGGAACGAAGGACACTGCGCCTCCTGGCAGGCCGGATCACAAAACCTAGCGCCGCAAGTTTGTCGTCCCGTCCGTCCGGGGTCCACCCGCTTCGGGTGTGACCCCGGTCCTGTGCCCCCGGTCCTCCCGTGACCCCGGTCCAGGGGCCCCGGTCCTGTGGCCCTGGTCCTGTGGCCCCGGCCGTGCGGGCAGACTTCGGACATGCTCGATACTTCCGCGCGGCTGCTGCGCCTGCTGTCACTGTTGCAGGCCCACCGGGAATGGACCGGGGCCGACCTGGCCGGCCGGCTCGGCGTGACGGCGCGGACCGTGCGCCGGGACGTGGACCGGCTGCGGGAGCTCGGTTACCCCGTGAACGCCAGTCCGGGCACCGGCGGCGGGTACCAGCTGGGCGCCGGGGCCGAGCTGCCGCCGCTGCTGCTCGACGACGACGAGGCCGTCGCCGTGGCCGTGGGGCTGCGGACCGCCGCCGGGAACGGCGTGGAGGGGATCGGCGAGGCCTCCGTACGGGCCCTCGCGAAGCTGGAACAGGTGCTGCCCTCGCGGCTGCGGGCCCGGGTCTCCGCGCTGAACCGGTTCACCGTGCCCATGCTCCGCGGGGCGGGCGCCTCCACCGTCGACTCCGCCGTGCTGACCGAGCTGGCCGGCGTCTGCCGCGACACCGAGCGGCTGCGCTTCGACTACCGGGACCACGGGGGCACCGTCACGCGCAGGACCGTGGAACCGCACCGGCTGGTGTGCACCGAGCGCCGCTGGTACCTCGTCGCCTGGGACCTGGAGCGGGAGGACTGGCGGACCTTCCGGGCGGACCGGATCGAGCCCAGACCCCCGCACGGACCGCGCTTCATCCCGCGCCCGCCGCCCGCCGAGGACCTCGCCGCGTACGTCTCCCGCGGCATCTCCCAGCGGGCGTACGCGGCCCGCGCGGTCGTCCTGCTGCGGGTGCCGGCCCAGGAGGCGGCGCGGATCGTGGGGCCGGCCGACGGGACGCTGGAACCGCTCGACGAGGAGAGCTGCCTCCTGCGCACCGGGGCGGTCAGCCTCGATGTCCTCGTGATTCACATCATGCTGATCGGGTGTGAGTTCGAGGTGGTCGAGCCGGCCGAGCTGAGGGACCGGATCCGGTCCGCGCGAGATCTGCTCGGCAGGTCTCTGGAACCGCGTGAAGCAGCCGGAGAAGTGAAGGATTTGTAAGGAAGCGGCGGGGGCCCGGAGCGCACTGCGGCCACAATTCCGGGGAGTTCCGGAGGAATTCGAAACAGAATTCACCCCGGGCGTGTCGCGGGACGGGAAATAAAAGGTCCAGACGAACTCCGCCGGGAGGGACTGTCGACAATCCGTGACACAAGCGTGACCCGGTATGGAGGAACGTCCGGGCGCGCCGCTGACGTTCCGGGCCTTTCGTGTCCGGCCCGGCCCCGGAGGCCCCGCCGCGGGCCCCGAACGCGCCACGGCGGGCCCCGGTCGTCGACCGGGGCCCGCCGTGGAGGTGCGAGCGGAGGGGGTGCGTACCGTCCGGCTCAGCCGCCGGAGGCCGGGCGGGGCGCCGCGCCGCGCGCCGGGGCGCGGTCGGCGTGGGCCGGGCGGCGGCTGCCGGCCGGGGTGAGCGGGGTGCGCTCGGAACGGATCAGGTGCGGACGGCCGGCGAGGTGGACGGCGGGCCGGGCGGCCGGCTGGTGCCCCGCCGTCTGGGCGGAAGCGGAAGCCGGCGCCGGGACCTGCGCGGGCCCGGCCGGCTCCGGCTGCCGCAGGACCGCCACCGGCTGCGCGGACGGCGCGGGCTGTATGGGCTGCACGGGCTGCGCCGGCTGCTGCTCGGACGGCTCGGGGGCGGGCCGCTGGAGGCGCCACTTGCCGCCGGCCGAGAGCAGCGGGACGAGCAGTCCGGTGAGGGCTTCGGGCACCTGCCCGGCCTCCACGAGGCTGCGCAGCCGCGCGCGCAGGTCGAAGACGTAGGCCTCGACCAGGGCGATGAGCGGCTCGAACCACGGCAGTGCCAGCAGCACGAGCAGGCCGGCGAGCCAGCCGAGCAGGACGTCGCTGAGCCAGTGGGTGCCGAGGTAGACCGTGGTGGCGCCGACGCTCAGGGAGACCACGGCGGAGACCAGGGAGAGCACCCGGCGGGTGACCGTCGTGGAGGCCAGGTAGGCCAGGATGCCCCAGGTCACCACGGCGTTGGCGGTGTGGCCGGAAGGAAATATATCGCCGCCCGCGAAGAGCTCGGCGGAGCCGATCTCGGTGGCGTAGTGCGGACCGAGCCGGCCCAGGCCGAGCTTGACGGCGCCCACGGTGACGTTGAGCAGCAGCAGCGCCACGCCGAGGGTGATCAGCGGGCGGAGGGTGTGCTGCCGCCAGGACCGCCAGCCGAGCCACGCCGCGACCATGACCGCGGTGGGGCCGCGCTGACCCAGGACGACGAGGTAGTCGAGGAAGGCGTGGAGCTGCGGCCACTGCTCGTAGGGCCGGAAGAACATGACCTGCCAGTCGAGGCGGACGAGCCACGAGGTGGTCAGGACCGCGACGACGATCGCGAGGTAGAAGGCGAGGCTCGCTCCGAGGAGCACGACGCGGTGCCGGCTCATCCGCGGTGTTTGCAGATGAGCCGGTCGCTCTGGTTCCCGGTCCAGCCGGGCGAACACCCGCTCCAGTCTGGGCAGGATTTGGTCGGTACGCACTCAATCGACGTTACCGCGCGCCGATGGGCGGCCCGGTCGAATCGCGGGCTTTGTGATGACCATGTGATGTGGAGTTGGTCTCACGCGGGACTTAATTCCCGGTATTCAGCCTTTGGTTGGAGCCGGGGAGGTCCTTCCCCGGTCTTTTCCTCGCACACTTAAGCCGCATTTATCACTGCCGGTCAATTGCTTTGCCCGAAGATGGAACGGAACGATCCATTCCGTGATCTCGGCCTACGGCGGCCCCGAACCGTTCAGCCAGAAGGCCCCGTACGCGGCCGAGGCGGCCGCCGCCGCGACCAGCAGCGCGGCCGCCCGGCCCGTCCGCCACCGGGCGAGCGCCGCCGCCGGCGGGAACACCAGCGGGAAGGCCGGCAGCAGCAGCCGGGGCTTGGAGCCGAAGTACCCCGAGGCGCACAGGGCCAGCGCCACCACGATCCCGGCATACACCAGCAGCGGTACCGGCTGGCGCCGCCGCACGCAGAGCGCGTACAGCCACAGCACCAGCGCGACCCCGGCGATCAGCCCGATCCCGGCGGGGAAGGCCGGCGAGGCCAGCCGCGCCCCGATGAACCGGGCGAACGCCCAGCCGCCGTCGAAGCCGTTGCCCCAGCCGCCCTGCACGTCGAGGTACCCGGTCAGGCCGCCGCCGGTGCGCGCGCCCACCCACACCACGTACGCCGCCGCCCCGACGGGAGCCAGCAGCGCCCCCGCCACCGGCCGCCAGGAGCGCGGCCCGCCGCGCAGGGCCAGGACGGCGGCCACCCACACCGCCGCGACCACGGCGGCCCCGACCGGGCGGGTCAGCCCCGCCCCTGCGGCGAGCAGGCCGGCGGTGAGCCAGTGCCCGCGCAGGAGCCCGTAGAGGCTCCAGGCGGCCAGCGCGGTGAACAGGGACTCGCTGTACGCCATCGACTGGACGATCCCGACGGGCAGCGCGGCCCAGACCGCGACGGCGAACACCCCGGCCCGGCGGCCGTGGAGGAACTCCGCGACCGCGAAGATCCCCCAGGCCGCGGCGAGCCCGGCGAGCGCCGACACCACCAGGCCCGCGGATCCGTAGCCGAGCCCGGTGACGGCCGAGACCAGCCGCTCCAGCCAGGGCAGCAGCGGGAAGAAGGCCAGGTTGGAGTGGACGTCGCCGTTCGGGAGCACCACCTCGTACCCGTACCCCTCGGCGGCGATCCGGGCGTACCAGAGGGAGTCCCAGCGGGCCGAGAGCAGGGTGTGCGCACTGCTGCCGGCCACCGCCCCCCACACCGCGAGCACGGTCAGCCCCAGCAGCCGAACCGCCACGAACACGGCCAGAGCGGGCGCGGCCCGGCGAAATCCAAGATCCTTCACGGGCATGATTATCGAGGTCCGGGGCGTTCGCGCCCGGGCAGGAGGGGCCGAGGCGGAACGAGTGGCGCACACCACAGTGCAGCGGGCGGGGCGATGAGAGCTTGACCACGTGTCTGACAGCCGAACTCGCGTACGCTGACGCTTCACTCGCGTGTCGACGCCGGACCCCGTAGGACGCCACCCTCCCCACCCGTGGCCCCGAAAGACGCTGGTCCGCCGAGTGCGAGGGATCACCTGGGAGGTACATGCATGTCGGGGACGAACGTGACCGGCGACAGGAACCCTTCCCCCTGGCAGCGACTGCGGCGACTCGGCGCGGCCTCCGGCGGGGCCAATCGCTGGGCCGTCCTGGCGGTCCTCTGCGTGAGCCTGGTGCTCGTCGCGCTCGACGCGACGATCCTGCACGTCGCCGTCCCCTCCGTCACCGAAGACCTGCGGCCCGGTCCGATGGAGCTGCTGTGGATCGTCGACGCCTACCCACTGGTGTGCGCCGCCCTCCTCATCCTCTTCGGCACCCTCGGTGACCGCGTGGGCCGCCGCCGCGTCCTGCTCCTCGGCTACGGGCTCTTCGGCGCGGCCTCGGCCCTGGCCGCCGTGGCCGACAGCGCCCAGGTCCTGATCGCGGCCCGCGCCCTGCTGGGCGTCGGCGGCGCGATGATCATGCCGGCCACCCTGTCGATCCTGCGCCAGGTCTTCCCCGACCGGCGCGAGCGGGCCCTCGCCATCGGGATCTGGACCGCGGTCGCCGCCATCGGCGCGGCCGGCGGACCGGTCCTCGGCGGCTTCCTCGTCCAGCACTTCTGGTGGGGCTCGGTCTTCCTCATCAACATCCCGCTCATGATCATGCTGCTGCCGCTGGGCCGGTGGCTGCTGCCCGAGTCCAAGGGGACCTCCGACGGGCCCTGGGACGTGCTCGGCGCGCTCATGGCCGCCGGCGGTGTGCTCGGCGCGGTCCTCGGGGTCAAGCGGCTCGGCGCGGAGCGCGAGTTCACCGACCCCCAGGCACTCCTCCCGCTGCTGGTCGGGGCCGGGCTGCTGGTGTTGTTCGTAAGGCGCCAGAAGCGCCGCCCCCACCCGCTGATCGACATGCGGATGTTCTCCCGGCCGGCCTTCACCACCTCCGTGGGCTGCATCGTGCTGGCCATGCTGGCGCTGGTCGGGCTGGAACTGATCGCCGTCCAGTACCTCCAGCTCGTGCTGCGGCTGAGCCCGCTGGAGACCGGTCTGCGCCTGCTGCCGCTCACCTTCGCCGCGATGGCGGCGGGCGCGACCGGCTCCTACACGCTGGCCAGGACCGGGCCGCGCAGGATGGTCTCGCTCGGCTTCGTGCTGACGGCCGGCGCGGTGCTGCTGCTGACGTTCATGGGTCAGCACGACCGGCCGGTCCTGCTGACGGTCGGCTTCGTCCTGCTCGGCTTCGGCCTCCAGACCACCCTCTTCGCGGCCTACGAGTCCATGCTGAGCGAGGCTCCGGCCGCGACGGCCGGCGGCGCCGCCTCGATCGGCGAGACCTCCTACCAGCTCGGCGCGGGCATGGGCATCGCCCTCCTCGGCAGCGTGATGAACGCGGCCTACGCGCCGGGCCTGGCGGCGGTGCCGGGGGTGTCGGCGGCCGACTCGGCCGGCGCCTCGCACTCGCTGGGCGAGGCCTACCAGATCGCCGCGCGGCTCGGCGGACCGGCGGGCGAGTCCCTGTTCTCGGCCGCCCGGCACTCCTTCGTCCACGGTCTGCACGTCACGCTGCTGGTCAGTGCGGCGCTGCTCCTGGCGGGCGCCGTGATGGCGCTGAAGCTCCCGCGCGCGATGGAGTGCGCGGACGCCGAGCCGGTACGTCTACCCGCCCAGCAGGGCCCCGAGGCCCCGGCCGGCCGGCCACGCGTCCCGACCCAACCCGCCCCCGACCACGACCCAGCCCTCCACCACCCGGCCTGACCCCCGCCCCCGGGCCATTCACCCGTCCGGCGTTTGAGCACCGGGGTCCGGGGCGGAGCCCCAGGGGGCCCGGGCGCAGCCCGGCACGCACCCCCCTCAGCCCGGTCCGGGGCGGAGCCCCAGGGGGCCCGGGCGCAGCCCGGCACGCACCCCCCTCAGCCCGGTCCGGGGCGCAGCCCCAGGGGGCCCGGGCGCAGCCCGGCACCCTCCAGCCCGTCCGGCGTTTGAGGACCGGGGTCCGGGCAGCGCCCGGGGAACGGTGGAAGGGCGGGTAGGGGACTTCCACCCCGAAGGCCCGCGCACCGGCACCGGCCCGCTACACCCGCGCTCCCACCGCGCCAGGACTCACGGACGGCTCCGGCCGAAGCGGCGCAGCCGACGCACCCGGGGCCGACGCACCCGAGGCCGGGGAGACCGGAGACGGCACGGCCGAGGGTGTCGCGGGTCCGGGTGCCTCCTGCCGCGCCGGCGGCAGCGTCAGGAGCGTGCCGACGCGCAGCACCCCCGGCCGCGGGCCGATCACCACCCGGTTCGCCGCGTAGAGCTCCTGCCAGCCACCCCGCACCCGGTGCCTCCGGGCGATCGCCACCAGCGTGTCCCCGCCCCGCACCACGTGCATCCGCCCCGCCAGCCCGTACCGCTTCGCGCACACGGGCCACGCCTCCCAGCCCTGGCTCCCCAGCAGTTCCTCGCCCACCCGGATCTGCTGCTCCCGCGTGGCCAGGTCCGCCCTCGGCGCGAAGGCCAGCCCCCCGTGCTCCTCCCAGGTCGGCTGCCAGAACTGCAGTCCGCCGTAGAAGCCGTTCCCCGTGTTCACCGCCCAGCGGCCCCCGCTCTCGCAGTCCGCCACGCAGTCCCAGGGCCACTGCCCGCCGGGCCCGCAGTCCACCGACCGGCCGGGCGCCCCCGGCCGGGGCGGGGGCGGCGCCGCGACCGCCGGCGGCGAAGCCGACGCGAGTACGAGGAGCAGCAGCGCCGCCGCGCCCACCCCACCCGGAACCCCGAAGTTGCGCATCGCGTCACGCTACGCAGCCCCGCACCGCCCCCCGCGCTCGCCACACCGCGCCCCGCGCGCCCGCACCCGCTCGGCCCACGGCCCAAACGGCCAGCACCGACCAGCAACTGCGCACAACCAAAAAAGAGTTGGCACGAAAACAACGGCCCGGTCGGACCGTTCACTCCTTCGGGGGTCCGGTTCGATTCCGTTCCCTCAAACGGCGTGACCCCGGCCGCCACTCCCCCGTTGAGCCCGGCGAGCCGGAACCCCCCGGCCCCGCACGCCTAGTCCGAGGAGCCACCCCGTGCCGCGCATGCTCGAAGTCAGTGATGAGGTACGTGCCGAGATCGGCGACGAGGAGGCCGAGCGGCTGCTCGCGGGTGACGGATCCCCGGGCAGTTACGACTGCACTTCCTGCCGCACCCCCGGCGACTCCGAGCGCGAGCAGACCAGCACCGTGCTGTTCGTCGGGGACGAGACGGCCGTCCTGGCCTTCGCCCACGCCGGCTGCATCCCCTCGCAGGTCGTCTCCGTCCCCGAGGCGGACCTCCAGGGCGCCGTCCGCTCCATCACCGGCGACAGCCCCGCCCCGGCCGCCTCCCCCGCGGGCGACGTGCCGCAGTCCGTGCCCGGCGGCCAGGCCGTCCTCGGGATCACCAGCGGCCTGATCCTGATCAACGGGGAGCTGCACCCCGCCCTCGTCGTGGAGCCGACCGCCCCCATCGCGCGCCCCGGCACCACCGGTCCGGGCGACGACTTCCTCCCGCTCCTCATCGAGCAGGGCTTCATCCCGATGACCGACACCGAGGAGGTCCCCCAGGCCCTGACCGGCTGGTCGATCCTGCTCGCCGCGGGCCAGCTCCACTCGGTGCTCCAGCCCGGTCAGATCGCCTGGTGGCAGGCGCACCGGCCGCTGTCGGTCACCGACGGCTGGCGGGCCGCCGTCAACAAGACGCAGCGCGTCCTGGTGTACGCCGCCCCCGTCGGCACGATCGGCCAGCAGCCCCGCGAGGACCTGCTCCGCGACGCCCTGGACAAGGCCGCCCGCAACGGCAAGCTGGTCGCCGCCTCGATGCCGCTGGCGGGCACCCCGGGCGCCTGAGGCCCCGGCTCCCGCCCCCTGCTCTGTCCTCCCTCCCCCAAGCGTCCGTCCGACCCCCGCCGAGGGGGCCGGGCGGCGTGCGCCGGGGGTGCGCGGTCCGTCCCGCGCACCCCCGGCGATCTGCGTTTTCCGCCCCGCCACCCCGCATCCGCGGGCCGCCGGTTTCGTTGGCTGATACGTGCATTCCTACGATGTCTCCCGCGCCCCGTCCTATCCGAGCAGCGTCCCCCCGATGCGCCCCGCACGGGAGCTGGGGAGCTCTCCGGCCACCTCGCACACCCCCATCTACGACACGCTGTACTCGGAGTACCTGCGCGCCTTCCGGGCCCTTCCCGGCGACCGCACCGGCGAGGAGGACCTCGGCTTCACGGCGTTCTCGTACGGGGGCCCGTACAGCGGCGCGTACGGCAGCGGCACGGGCACGTACGGCAGCGGGTCCGGCTCGGGCTCCGCGAGCTCCTACGGGAGCGGCTGGAACGGTTCCGCGTGGCAGTCGGCGGGACAGCACGCGGGGCAGCACGCGGACGCCTGGCAGCCCTCCCCCGCTCCGCAGCCGCAGTACTCGTACGCCGGCGCCGGATACTCGAACGGGCGGCAGCACCAGACCGGGATGCAGCACATCCCGGCGGCCCTGCCGCCCGCTCCGCGCCGGGGCTACTAGCCCCGGCGGCCCCGCTGTCGGCTCACTACATCTTGCGCTTGTGCTGCGCACCGCGCTTCTCGCGGACGCGGACCGAGATGTGGATCGGGGTCCCCTCGAAGCCGAACTCCTCGCGCAGGCGGCGCTCGATGAAGCGGCGGTAGCCGTGCTCCAGGAAGCCCGAGGCGAAGAGGACGAACCGCGGCGGCTTGCTGCCCGCCTGCGTGCCGAACAGGATGCGCGGCTGCTTGCCGCCACGGATCGGGTGCGGGTGGGCGGCGACGACCTCGCCGAGGAAGGCGTTCAGACGGCCGGTCGGGATGCGCGTCTCCCAGCCGGCGAGCGCGGTCTCGATGGCCGGGACCAGCTTCTCCATGTGGCGGCCGGTGAGCGCCGAGACGTTCACCCGGGGCGCCCAGGCGACCTGCTGCATCTCGGTCTCGATCTCGCGCTCGAGGTAGTAGCGGCGCTCCTCGTCGAGGTCGTCCCACTTGTTGTACGCGATCACGATCGCGCGGCCCGCCTCGACGGCCATGGTGATGATGCGCTGGTCCTGGACGGAGATCTGCTCGGTCGTGTCGATCAGGATGACCGCGACCTCCGCCTTCTCCACGGCCGCGGCCGTGCGCAGCGAGGCGTAGTAGTCCGCGCCCTGCTGGAGGTGGACCTTCTTGCGGATGCCCGCGGTGTCGATGAACTTCCAGGTGACCCCGCCGAGCTGGATCAGCTCGTCGACCGGGTCGCGGGTGGTGCCGGCCATCTCGTTGACGACGACGCGGTCCTCCTTGGCGACCTTGTTCAGGAGGGAGGACTTGCCGACGTTCGGGCGGCCGATGAGCGCGATCCGGCGCGGCCCGCCGACGGCGGTGCCGAAGGTCTGCTCGGGCGCCTCGGGCAGGGCCTCCAGGACGGCGTCGAGCATGTCGCCGGTGCCGCGGCCGTGCAGGGAGGAGACCGGGTGCGGGTAGCCGAGGCCCAGCGACCACAGCGAGGCCGCGTCGGACTCGCCGCTCTGGCCGTCGACCTTGTTGGCGCACAGGACGACGGGCTTGCCGGCCTTGCGCAGCAGGCGGACGACGGCCTCGTCGGTGTCGGTGGCGCCGACCTTGGCGTCCACGACGAAGACGACCGCGTCGCAGGCCTCGATGGCGTACTCGGCCTGGGCGGCGACGGAGGCGTCGATGCCGAGGACGTCCTGCTCCCAGCCGCCGGTGTCGACGACCTTGAACCGGCGGCCGGCCCACTCGGCCTCGTACGTGACGCGGTCGCGGGTGACGCCGGGCTTGTCCTCGACGACCGCCTCGCGGCGGCCGATGATCCGGTTCACCAGGGTCGACTTGCCGACGTTCGGGCGGCCGACGACGGCGAGGACCGGAAGCGGGCCGTGGCCGGCTTCCTGGAGCGCGCCCTCGACGTCCTCGATGTCGAAGCCCTCTTCCGCGGCGAGCTCCATGAACTCCGCGTACTCGGCATCGCCAAGTGCTCCGTGGTCTTGCTGGTCGTTCATGAAGTCCGTTCCTCGTCGTTCGTGGTGATCGGTGGGGCCCGCGCAGCGCGGTTCCACTACTAGGTCAAGTCTCGCTCAGCGCCCGGTGAGGCGCTTGGCGTCGGCCAGGTGGGCGGTCAGCCGGTCCTGGATGCGTACGGTGGCCAGGTCCAGCGCGGTACGGGTGCGGCGGCCACTGCCGTCCCCGGCGTCGAAGGCATCGCCGAAGACGATGTCTACCCTGCTCTTCAGCGGCGGCAGCGCCTTGACGACCCTGCTGCGCCGCTCGGTGCTCGCGAAGACGGCGACCGGCACGATGGGCGCGCCGGCACGGACCGCGAAGTACGCGAGGCCCGCGCGCAGCGAGGCGAAGTCACCTTCGCCCCGGGTGCCCTCGGGGAAGATCCCCAGGGCCCCGCCGTTCTCCAGTACGCCCAGCGCACGGCTGACGGCGGTCCGGTCGGTGCCGGAGCGGTCCACCTTGACCTGCCCGATCCCTTCGAGGAAGGGGCCGAGCGGACCGACGTACGCCTCCTTCTTGATCAGGAAGTGCAGCGGCCGGGGCGCGGTGCCCATGAGCATGGGGCCGTCGATGATGTGCGAGTGGTTCACGGCCAGGATGACGGGGCCGGTGGCGGGGACCTTCCAGGCCCCCAGCACGCGCGGCTTCCAGAGGCCGTACATGAGCCCGATGCCGATCCGCCGGCCGACCGCCGCACCCTTGAGGGAGGGCGCATCGCTCACGAGCGGCCCGCCCGCTTCTCCGTGCCCTCGGGCGCGCTCCGCCTCGACTCCACCAGGGTGACCACGCACTCGATCACCCTGTCGAGCGTGAGTTCGGTGGTGTCCACCTCGACGGCGTCGTCGGCCTTGGCCAGCGGGGAGGTCTTGCGGCCGGAGTCGGCCGCGTCGCGCTTGATCAGCGCCTCCTTGGTGGCCGCGAGGTTCGCGGCCTCCTTGCCCCGCAGTTCGCCGCTGCGGCGGGCCGCGCGGGCCTCGGCGGAAGCGGTGAGGAAGATCTTCAGGTCGGCGTCGGGCAGCACGGTGGTGCCGATGTCGCGGCCCTCGACGACGATGCCGTCGGCCTCGTCGGCCGCCTCGGCGGCGATGGAGCGCTGGAGCTCGGTGATCAGGGTGCGCACCTCGGGGACGGCGCTCACGGCGCTGACCTTGGAGGTGACCTCCTGGGTCCGGATCGGGCCGGAGGCGTCCTGGCCGTCGACGGTGATGGTGGGGGCGGACGGGTCGGTGCCGGACACGATGACGGGCTTGCCCGCCGCGAGGGCGATCGCCTGCGGGTCGTCGGTGTCGATGCCGTTGGTGATCATCCACCAGGTGATGGCCCGGTACTGGGCACCGGTGTCCAGGTAGCGCAGCCCGAGCTTGGCGGCCACGGCCTTGGAAGTGCTGGACTTGCCCGTGCCGGAGGGACCGTCGATGGCGACGATCACGGCGGTCGGAGCTGCGGTTTCCACGGTGCGGGCACCTTCCTGGTTGCTCGTACGTGTCCGGGCGCGCAAATAGCGCCCCTCCTCCAGGTTACCGGGCTTTTCACCGCCGCCCGCCGGGGCGTCGGCGGGCGGGCCCGAGGCGGGTGCGGGGGCGGGCCGGAGGCAGGCGAGAGGCGGGGCACGGGGGCAGGGAAGGGGAAGGGCAAGGCGCAGGCCGGACCCCACGGGGACGCGGGGGTCCGGCCTGATCCGGAAGGGACGCCCTACGGCTGGCGCAGCGCCCAGCCGCGTTCGCGCAGCTCGGCCTGGAGGCCGGCCACCGCCCGGGGTTCGACCATGAGCTGGACCAGGCCCGCCTGCTGCCCCGTCGCGTGCTCGATCCGCACGTCCTCGATGTTGACCCCGGCCCGGCCGGCGTCGACGAAGATCCGGGCGAGCTCGCCCGGCTGGTCGGAGATGAGGACGGCCACCGTCTCGTAGACCGTCGGCGCGGCACCGTGCTTGCCCGGGACCCGGACCCGCCCCGCGTTGCCGCGGCGCAGTACGTCCTCGATGCCGGCCGCCCCGTCCCGGCGCTTGTCCTCGTCGGCCGATTGCAGGCCCCGCAGGGCTTCCACGGTCTCCTGCAGGTCGGCGGCGATCCCGGAGAGCACGTCCGCCACGGGTCCCGGGTTGGCCGAGAGGATGTCCACCCACATCCGCGGGTCGGAGGCGGCGATCCGGGTCACGTCGCGGATGCCCTGTCCGCACAGCCGCACCGCGGTCTCGTCGGCCTCCTCCAGCCGGGCCGCGACCATGCTGGAGACGAGCTGCGGGGTGTGGGAGACGAGCGCGACGGCCCGGTCGTGCGCGTCGGCGTCCATGACCACCGGGACGGCCCGGCACAGCGCCACGAGCTCCAGCGCCAGGTTCAGCACCTCGTGGTCGGTCTCCCGGGTCGGCGTGAGCACCCAGGGCCGGCCCTCGAAGAGGTCGGCGGAGGCGGCGAGGGGTCCGGACTGCTCCTTGCCCGCCATCGGGTGGGTTCCGATGTACGCCTTCGTGTCCACGCCCAGCGCGTCCAGTTCCCGGCGCGGTCCGCCCTTGACGCTGGCCACGTCCACGTAGGCGCGGGCCAGGTCCCGGCCTATGGCGTCGGCGAGGGCGGCGGCCACGTGGGCGGGCGGTACGGCGATCACCGCGAGGTCGGCCTTGCCCTCGTAGGGCTCCTCCGTGCCGGCGCCCAGCGCGGCGGCCGTACGGGCCTGCCCCGGGTCGCGGTCGGACAGGTGGACGGCGATGCCGCGGGCGGCCAGGGCGAGCGCCGCGGAGGTGCCGATCAGTCCGGTTCCGATGACGACGGCGGTTCTCACGGGGTGCTCTCCAGGTGTACAGGGGGGTGTGACGGCGGTGCCTGCCTCAGGGTAGCCAGCGGGAACCGCGCGAGGGCCCGGCGTCCCGTCCGCTGGGACGGGACGCCGGGCCCTCGGGACCGTCCCCGGAAGGACCGGGGTCGCTCAGAGGCGCTGCTGCTTGATGATGTCCTCCAGCGAGCCGCTCGGGACCGACCCGTCGGGGGTCAGCTTGTCCACGGCCTGCGGGAGCGCCTGCGCGATCTGGTCGGCGGCGGCCTCCGGGGTGACGCCGGCCTGCTCGGCGACCTTGGCCAGGGTCTCGTCCGGCAGGGCCTTGGCGATCTCCGGGCCGCTGACCGGCTGGTTCTCGCCGGTGCCGACCCAGGACTGGGCCTGGTCGACCAGACCCGACTTGGTCAGCATGTCCAGCAGCCCACCGAGCGGGTTGCTCCCCGCGCCTCCGGTCGCCTGGGCGCTGCCGCCGCCGGCGCCGCCCATGAGCGCGCCGAGGAGGGAGCCGAGGATGTTGCCGCCGCCACCGCCGCCGCCCTGTCCGCCGCTGCCGCCGCCGAGAAGGCCGCCGAGAAGGGAGCCGAGGTCGTTGCCCGCCATGGTGATGCCTTTCGAAGAGGGACCGGGCACGCGGACATCGGCGTACCCGGCTTCGAGATACCGACAATGTCACCCAACTCGGGCACGTCTGCCACCTGGCGCAGAGCGGCGCCCCGACTGCGGTAGAACGATCGGCATGATCTTCCACCTCGTACCGCTCGCCGACTGGACCGCCGATCCCGCGCGTCCGTACGGCCCGCCCTCCCTCGACTCCGAGGGTTTCGTGCACTGTTCGGCGGACGCGGAGACGGCGCTGGCGATCGCCGCCTCGCACTACGGCGGCGTACCGGGGGCCCTGCTCGCCGTGGAGCTCGACGAGCGCGCCCTCACCTCCGAGGTCCGCCGGGAGGGTGAACCGGGCATCCGCTACCCGCACGTCCACGGACCGCTGAACCGGGACGCCGTGGTGCGCGTGTGGGAGGTCGTACGGGCCCCCGGCGGGGCGGGGCACCTGGTTCCCTGGCCGCCGGAGGGCTGAGCCAAGGCGTGGCGGGGTGTTGCTGTGGCCCGTCACACGCCAGGATGCCTCTCGTCATCCCGGCGATCACCCGAGGAGAAGTCATGAGCGACCCCACCCGCGCCGCCCGGCGCACGGTACTCGCGGCCGGCGCGAGCGTCCTGGCAGGCGGCGTGCTGACCGCCTGCGGCGGAGCCGACGAGACCAAGCCGGCGTCCGAGGGCGGCAGCGCCCCCACGGCGGCGGACTCCGCGTCCGCGTCGTCCTCCACTCCGCCCGGCAACACCAAGGCCCTGCTCAAGTCCTCGGAGGTGCCGGTCGGCGGCGGCACGGTCCTCAAGGACGAGAAGCTGGTCGTCACCCAGCCGACGGCGGGCTCCTTCCGCTGCTTCACGGCGGTCTGCCCCCACCAGGGCTGCCTCGTGAACAAGGTGGAGGGCGGCACCATCGACTGCCCGTGCCACGGCAGCAAGTTCAAGGTCGCGGACGGCGCCGTGGCCAAGGGCCCGGCCACCCAGCCGCTGGCGGAGAAGAAGATCACCGTCTCCCCGGCGGGCGAAATCTCGCTCGCCTAGTCCGGCGCCGCCGCACTAGCCTCGCGGGATGAACGAGGACACGCCCGCCCCCGAGCCGATCGAACTCACCCTGGTCAGGGACCACACGGTGTACTCGTGCGTGATCGGTTCGAGGGCGTTCGGCCTGGCGACGGAGGCGAGCGACACCGACCGGCGCGGTGTCTACCTCGCCCCGACGCCGCTGTTCTGGCGCTTCGAGAAGCCGCCGACACACGTGGACGGGCCGCGGGACGAGGAGTTCTCGTGGGAGCTGGAGCGCTTCTGCGAACTCGCGCTGCGCGCCAACCCGAACATCCTGGAGGTCCTCCACTCCCCCCTGGTGGAGGACCTCACCCCGGTCGGCGACGAACTGCTCTCGCTCCGCGAGGCGTTCCTCTCCCGCCGGGCCCACACCACCTTCAGCCGGTACGCCGTCGCCCAGCGCGGCAAACTCCTCGGTGACCTCCGCAACCACGGCTCCCCGCGCTGGAAGCACGCCATGCACCTGCTGCGCCTGCTCCTGTCCTGCCGCGACCTGCTGCGCACGGGCCGCCTGGTGATCGACGCGACCCCCTACCGCGACCGCCTCCTCGCGGTCCGCCGCGGCGAGCTCACCTGGGAGGAGGTCGACGCCTGGATGACCCTCCTGACGGAGGAGACCGAAGCCGCCCTCGCGAAGACCCCCCTCCCCGAGAACCCGGACCTCCTCCGAGTAGAGGACTTCCTCCTGCGCACCCGCCGGGCGTCGGCGACGGCCTAGCGCACCCGCCGCCGTACGACGAACTCGTCGAGCGCGTCGAACGCGTCCGCGCGCTCCGGCAGCCGCGTGGCCCCCCGCGCCGTCTCCAGCACACCCCGCAGCGCCTCGAAGTCCGCTTCCACCCGGGCCGCATCGACCCCGACTGCCGCCCCGTGCTCCGCTTCGGCCTTGGCCTCGATCAGCCCGGCCAGATGGCCGGGCGCCTCGGGAACCTCGTCGAGCAGCGTGGGCAGGTGCGCCTGCACCCGCGCCGAGCGCATGAGGTGGATACCGGTGAGCAGCGCCCGGAACGCGTAGAGCAGCGGCTTCAGTTCCGCCGACTTCCCGAAGAGCCGCCACTGCGTGTTCGCGAAGCCCCGGTAGTGGTGCGCATGGTGGGAGGTCAGGACCCCCGGGGCCAGTGACACCAGTTCCTCGTGGGCCGCAGTCGTGTGCACCACCAGCGGGGACAGCAGCTGCTCCAGGACGTAGCCGTTGCGGTTCAGCATCAGCCGGACGAACTTGCGCAGGTCGTGGGTGACCAGGTCCATCTCGGTGCCGTCCCGGAACCACATCCGGCTGCGCGTCTCCTCGGGGTCGCGGAGCGAGAGCAGCTCCGCCGCCGGAAGCAGGTGCGCTCCGCGCAGGTCGACGTCGGAGTCCTTGGAGGGGAATCCGTACAGGTGGGCGCCCGAGACCGTCGCGAAGAGCAGTGGGTGCGGCTGCTCCGCGACGACGGCGGTCAGGTCTGTATCCATGGCGTTCATCACGTCGAGCACCTCACGCGTCCCAGAGGGCGCCGAAGGAGAGGAGTTCGGCGCGGTACTCGATGCGGCCCTCCCACTCGCGGGGCCAGGCGTCGGCGCCGAGGTGGGCGCCCGCGAAGGCGCCGGCCAGGCAGGCGATGGAGTCGGAGTCGCCCCGCGTGCAGGCCGCGCGGCGCAGGGCCAGGAGGGGTTCCTCCGGGAAGAGCAGGAAGCACTGGAGGGCGGTGGCCAGGGCCTCTTCGGCGATCCAGCCGTCGCCCGTCGTGAGGCAGGGGTCGGTTTCCGGGGACGGGGTGCGCAGGGCGGCCGTGAGGCGGTCCAGGACCGCCAGGCACTCGTCCCAGCCGCGCGCCATGAAGGATGCGGCCGAGGGGTCGCTGGCCGTCCGCGTCCAGAGGTCGCCGAGCCAGCGCTCGTGGTAGCGGGTGCGGTTCTCCAGGGCGTACGAGCGCAGTTGCCCGACCAGACCGGTCACCTCCGTGCCCTGTGCCAGCAGGAACACCGCCCGCGCCGTGAGGTCGGAGGCGGCCAGTGCCGTCGGGTGGCCGTGGGTGAGGGCCGACTGGAGCTGGGCCGCGCCGGCCCGCTCCTCCTCCGTCCAGCCCGGCACCAGCCCTACGGGAGCCACCCGCATGTTCGCTCCGCAGCCCTTGGAGCCGAGCTGGCTGGCGTCGCGCCAGTCCCGCTCGGGCAGGTTCAGGAGGCTGCAGGCCTTCAGGCAGGTGTTGCCCGGGGCCCGGTTGTTCTCCGGGGAGTGGTACCAGTCGACGAACTCCTCCCGGACCGGCCGCGCCAGCCGCGGCGGGTCCACCCGGCCCTGTTCCCCGGCGGTCCGCATGCCCCGGGCGAGGGCCAGCGTCATCTGGGTGTCGTCCGTCACGATCGCCGGCCGGGGCAGGTCCATCTGCCGCCACGGGCCGGTCTTCGCCAGGATCCCGGGGACGTCGTTGAACTCCGTCGGGAAGCCGAGGGCGTCTCCCAGGGCCAGGCCGATCAGGGCGCCCGTGGCGGCCCGCTTCGTCTTCGTCGTCGTCATCGTGTGTGTCCTTCCGAGGGGCGCAGCAGGGGCGGGTGCAGGGTGTTGGCGGGGCCGGGACGGTAGAGCGCGGCCGGTTTGCCGCGGCCGCCGGTGAGCCGGGCGGCTCCCGGCACGGCTTCGACGAAGCCGGGGGTGGCCAGGACCTTGCGGCGGAAGTTGGGGCGGTCCAGGGCGGTGTCCCAGACGGTCTCGTAGACGGCCTGGAGCTCGCCGAGGGTGAACTCGGGCGGGCAGAAGGCGGTGGCCAGGCAGCTGTACTCCAGCTTCGAGCCCACGCGGGAACGGGCGTCCGCGAGGATCTCCGCGTGGTCGAAGGCCAGTCCGAAGGCCGGCGCGCAGGCCTCCCCCACCGGCACCCAGCGGGCGCGGTCCGCGTCTCCGCCGCCGCCGGCCGCCGGTTCCGGCAGATCGGGGACGAGGGCGGTGAAAGCCACCGAGACCACCCGCATGCGGGGGTCCCGGTCCGGTTCGCTGTAGGTGCGCAACTGGTCCAGGTGGAGGGCCGCGATCACTTCCGCCGACAGCCCGGTCTCCTCGGCCAGTTCGCGCCGGGCCGCCGTCTCCGCGGACTCCCTGGGCAGCAGGAAGCCGCCGGGCAGCGCCCAGGCCCCCGCGTACGGTTCCTGCCCGCGCCGGATCAGCAGCACGTGCAGGGTGCCGCCGCGCACGGTGAAGACGGCGAGGTCGACCGTCACCGCGAAGGGTGCGAAGGCCTGCGGGTCGTACCCGTGCCCGGCTCGGGGTCCAGGTCCGGGATCAGGTCCAGATCCGGGTCCAGGTCCGGGTCCAGGTCCAGGTCCGATGTCACTCATCAGCTCCGCTCCCCGTCCGTTCAGCCACCCGCTCCGGCAGCGGATCCGCGAACTGCCAGGCCTCCGCCAGGAGTCCGTCGACGGCCGCCACCGCCGCGGCCAGCCGTGCCTCGCGGTCCCCGCGGACCACCAGGAAGCGCTTCCCGGTCCGCTCCAGCTCCTCCAGGAACCGCCCGGTCATCCACGGCCGGAGCTCCGCTCCGTCGCGCAGCCCGTCGTCCTCGAAGGGCACGTCCGCGTGGTCGGTGAGCAGGTACAGGTCCCGCCGCGTCCCGGCGGCGATCCGCTCGACCTCCGCACTGCGCGCGCCGGTGTACCGCTCGTGCCAGATCCCGGTGGCGAAGGAGTCCGTATCGCAGAAGAGCACCGGCGATCCCAGCCGGGCCGCCCGCTCCTCCTCCGCGTCCTGGCGCCGCGCGATCACCGGGAACTCCGCCGAGGTGAAGACCACCTCGGCCCAGGTCGCCGCCGGGTCCGCCGCGCGCGCCGCCGCCAGCCGCTCCTCGCTGTACCGCCGGCCGTACTCCGCGACCCAGCCCGTCTTCGCCCACACCCCGCCGCGCCCGCGCCAGTGCTCGGCCAGGGCCCGCGACAGCGTGGTGGTTCCGGTGGACTCGGCGCCGAGTACGACGATCCGCCGGGTCAGGGCGGCCCGTACGGCGGGTCCCAGGAACTCCCAGTTCCCGACGGGGTCGGCCCGTACGGCCGTGCCGGACACCGGGAACAGGGTGCGGTCCCGGTCCACGCAGACCTCCTCGGCCCCGAACCGCCGCGCGAGTTCGGTCCCGTAGGCCTCCGAGGTGAAGACGGCGTCGACCGGTCGGCCCACCGCGGCCCGGAAGATCGCCATGTGGGCCTCCCAGACGGCCGGGTCGTGGAGGTCGACCGGGATGTCGTCGACCGCGCCGACCACCTCGGCACCCGGGTGCGCCTCGCGCATCCAGGCGACCCGGTCGGCGAGCGGTACGGACTCCACCGAGGCCGCGCAGACCAGAACGGTCAGCCGCTCGCACTGGTCCTGCGCGGTGCGCACCAGGTGGTGGTGGCCGGCGTGCGGCGGGTAGAACTTGCCGAGGACGAGGCCGTGGGCGTAGCGCCTCATGCCGTCACCCGCCGTACCGCGCGGGCGCCTTCCACCGGGAGCGCCCGGCGCCAGCCGAGCAGTCCCACCACGCACAGGGCGAGGAAGCCGACGTAGAGCAGGGCGGTCAGGTACAGCCCCTTGTGGGCGTACAGCGGGATGTACACGAGGTCGGCGGCGATCCACAGCCACCAGGACTCGACGAGCTTGCGGCACTGGCCGTACGTGGCCATGAGCGAGAGCCCCGTCGTCAGCGCGTCCCAGAACGGGACGGTGGAGTCGGTGGCCCGGCTCAGCAGGAGCGTCAGGCCGAGCACCCCCACCGCCCCCGCCGCGGCCAGCACGGCCCATTCGGCGGCCCTGGTCCGGCGCACCGGCAGGGCCGTGGTGGTGCCAGGTCCACCCCCGTGGGTCCAGGACCACCAGCCGTACGCGGCGAGGGCGATGAAGACGATCTGCAGGCCGGCGTCGGCGTAGAGGCCGGCCTGGGCGAACAGCACGATGAAGAAGACGTTGTTGGCGATGCCGATCGGCCAGTTGGCGATGTGCTGCCGGGCGACCAGCCAGACGCACACGGCCCCCGTCGCGAACCCGAGGATCTCGGTCCAGCTCGTCTGCCATCCCATGACGCCCCCCCTCTCTCTCTTTATAGTCAGGTTGACTATAAACAGGGTCCGGGGGTGGGCACAACCAAAAAACCCGCGGCGCCCGAAGGCACCGCGGGTTCCGGAGGCCCCGAGGGGGCCGAGGTCCTACAGACCGACCTCGCGCATGAGCATGCCGACCTCGGTGTTGGTCAGGCGGCGCAGCCAGCCGGACTTCTGGTCGCCGAGCTCGATCGGGCCGAAGGAGGTCCGCACGAGCTTCTCGACCGGGAAGCCGGCCTCCGCCAGCATGCGGCGGACGATGTGCTTGCGGCCCTCGTGGAGGGTCACCTCGACCAGGTAGTTCTTGCCGAGCTGGTCGACGACGCGGAAGTGGTCGGCGCGGGCGTACCCGTCCTCCAGCTCGATGCCGTCCTTGAGGCGCTTGCCGATGTCGCGCGGCAGCGGGCCGGTGATGGCGGCGACGTAGGTCTTCTTCACGCCGTACTTCGGGTGCGTGAGGCGGTGGGCCAGCTCACCGTGGTTGGTGAGCAGGATGATGCCCTCGGTCTCGGTGTCGAGCCGGCCGACGTGGAAGAGACGCGTCTCACGGTTGGTGACGTAGTCGCCGAGGCACTGGCGGCCGTCCGGGTCCTCCATGGTGGAGACGACGCCGGCCGGCTTGTTCAGCGCGAAGAACAGGTGCGACTGGGTGGCGACGGTCAGGCCGTCCACCTTGATCTCGTCCGAGGGCTTCACGCGCTTGCCCTGCTCCAGGACGATCTCGCCGTTGACCTCGACGCGCGCCTGCTCGATGAGCTCCTCGCACGCACGGCGCGAACCCATGCCGGCCCGGGCGAGCACCTTCTGCAGACGCTCACCCTCCTCCTCGGCACCCGGGAAGGTCTTCGGGGTCTTGATCACGGGCTTGTCGGCGTACCGGTCGCGCACGCGCTCCTCGATCCGCGCCTCCAGCTCGCGCGGCTTGGACTGGCCGCTGCGGCTGCCGGGGCCGATGCGCGGGCCGCCGGCGCCGCCGATGCCCGGGGTGCGGGAGACCTTCGGGCCGCCCTTGGCGCCACCGCGGGCCGCTGCGCCGCGCGCACCGCCACCGCGGTTTCCGTCGGCCGCGCCGCGGGCACCGCCGCCGCCGGCCTTGGCACCGCCGCGGCCGTTGCGCTCGCCCTCGGGGCCCACGTCGTAGCGACGCTCCTCGGGGCGGGGGTTGCGGATGCGGGGGGCCTGCTCGCGGTCGCGGTCGGAGCCGCCGCCCTGGTAGCCGCCGGAGGAGCCGCCACCCTGGTAACCGCCCGAGGAGCCGCCACCCTGGTAGCCGCCGCCCGAGGAGCCGCCGCGGGAGCCACCGCCCTGGTAACCGCCACCGGAGGAGCCGCCACGGGAACCGCCACCCTGGTAGCCGCCACCCGAGGAGCCGCCGCCCTGGTAACCACCACCGGAGGAGCTGCCGCCGCGGGAGCCACCGCCCGAGCTGCCGCCACCCTGGTAGCCGCCGCCGGAGGAGCCACCACGGGAGCCGCCGCCCGAGCTGCCGCCACCCTGGTAGCCGCCGCCCGAGGAGCCGCCGCGGGAGCCGCCGCCCTGGTAACCGCCACCGGAGGAGCTGCCGCCGCGGGAGCCACCGCCCGAGCCGCTGCCGCCGCCGGAGCCGCCACCGCGGTAGCCACCACCGCCGCCGCTGGAGGAGCCGCCGCGGGGGGAGCTACCACGCCCGCCGCCACCGCCGCCGCTGTTCCTGTTGCCGCCACCGTTGCCGTTGCCGCTGCTTCGCATCAAAGTTCCGTCGTCTTGTCGTCTTCATCGGTATCCGGAGAGTCCGGATCGAACGACGGAACACCCTCTTGCGTCTCGGCTTCGATCGCGTCCGCCTCGGGGAGGAAGGGCGCGAGCTCCGGGAGCTCGTCCAGGCCGCGCAGGCCCATCCGCTCCAGAAAGTAGTTCGTCGTCCTGTACAGGATCGCACCTGTTTCGGGTTCCGTCCCCGCCTCCTCCACCAGACCCCGCTGGAGGAGGGTGCGCATGACCCCGTCGCAGTTGACTCCGCGCACCGCCGAGACCCGCGACCGGCTGACCGGCTGGCGGTACGCGACGACGGCCATCGTCTCCAGCGCCGCCTGGGTGAGACGGGCCTGCTGGCCGTCCAGGACGAAGGCCTCCACCGCCGGGGCGTAGTCCGCCCGGCTGTAGAACCTCCAGCCCCCGGCGACGAGCCGCAATTCGAATCCGCGGCCCTGGACCTCGTACTCGTCCACCAGCTCGCGCAGCGCCTCCGCGACCTCGCGGGGGCTCCGCTCCAGCACCTTGGCCAGGTGCGCCTCGGTCGCCGGCTCGTCCACGACCATGAGGACGGCCTCCAGGGCCGGCTTCAGCGCCAGCCCGGCGACCGTCGTCGGCTCCGCGCTCATTCCTTGACCTCCACGATCCGATCGAACTCGTCCGTCACCGTCGGCATGCCGTCCCCGTCCCCGCCGCTCCAGCGCACCGTGAGCGTCTTCAGGGCCTCCTCTTGGTCCAGGACCACCGCCTTCTCCCGGTAGAGCTCCAGGAGGGCCAGGAAGCGCGCCACGACGGTCAGGGTGTCGGCGGCGTCCTCCGTGAGCTCCTGGAAGGTGGCCTCGCCGCGCGCCTTGAGCAGCGCCACGACCAGGCCGGCCTGCTCCCGGACGCTCACGAGCGGTGCGTGGATGTGGTCCACGTACACCTGGGGCTTCGCCCGGGGCTGCATCGCCTTGACCGCGAGCCGCGCCAGCCCTTCGCCGCCGATGCCGATGACCACCTCGGGGAGCAGTTCCGCGAGGTGCGGCTCCAGCCCGACGGTGCGCGGGTAGCGCCTGGCCTCGGTGTCGGCCCGCTCCTGGAAGATCTCGGCGATCCGTTTGTACGCCCGGTACTGCAGCAGCCGCGCGAACAGCAGGTCCCGCGCCTCCAGCAGGGCGAGGTCCGCCTCGTCCTCGACCTCGGCGACGGGCAGCAGCCGGGCCGCCTTCAGGTCGAGCAGGGTGGCGGCGACGACGAGGAACTCGGTCGTCTGGTCGAGGTCCCAGTCGGGGCCCATCGCACGGATGTGCGCCATGAACTCGTTGGTGACCTCCGACAGCGCGACCTCGGTGACGTCGAGCTTGTGCCGGGAGATCAACTGCAGCAGGAGGTCGAAGGGCCCTTCGAAGTTCACGAGCCGCACGGTGAACCGCCCGTCGCCCGCGCCCTCGGCACTGCCGGGGCTTTCCGGGGTAGCGGCCCCCTGCGCCCCACCGGGGCCCTGAGGCGCCGGCTGAGCCGCTACCGCCTCCTGGACGCCGCCGGGCCCCTGCCGGGCCGCTACGGGCCCCTCGGCCCCGCCAGGGGCCTCTGGGGCCGGTACGGGCGCGGCAGGGGGTCCGGGGGTCTCCCCCCGGCTTCGAGAAGGGGCGGGATCGGGGAACTCCTCCTCCTCCGCCGGCACGGAGGCACCCGTGCCGCGGCCCAGCGAGCGGCGGGGCGGGAGGCCGGGTTCGGCGGGTGGGGGCATCGCGATCCAGGGTGGTACGGAGGGAGCGGCCGGTCGGGCCGGGGCCCGGGGGCCAGGCCCAAGACTCCCATGCGCCGCCGCCCCAGAGGATCGGGGACCCGCGCGCCGGGGCCCGGAACCGGACACCGGCGGAACCGGGACGGTGGCCCGCGGCCGGCGGAACCCTCCGGACAGCTCCCGGACGCCGGCGGAACCGGCCGGACGACAGGCGCCGGCGGAACCGCCCCGGAGGGGTCAGCGACCCCTGAGGCGGCGGACCAGGATGCTCGCGTCGCCGCGGGACTCCAGGTCCGCCAGGACCACCGCGACGGCCTCGCGGACGATCCGGCCGCGGTCGACGGCGAGGCCGTGCTCCCCGCGCAGCACCAGCCGCGCGTGCTCCAGGTCCATGAGCTCCTCCGCGGAGACGTAGACCGTGATCTTCTCGTCGTGCCGCTCGCGCCCGCTGGGCCGCCGGTTCGCGCCCCGGCCCTGCCCCTTGCCCCGACCGGGGGTGGGGGCGGGGACGGCGTTACCGGAACCTTCCTGCGGCCGACGCTGCTGGCCGACGCCCGGCTCCGTACCGGCCTCAGCCTCCCGGCTGCGGCCCTCTCCCGCCGTGCCCTCCGCGGCCGAAGCCGCGTGCTCCACGCCCCGCGCCGAGTTCGGCGAGGAGGAGGTCAGCGCCATCCCCCCGGTCGTACGGAACAGTTCGTCGGCTCCGGGCAGACTCACTCGGCGGGACACCGGGCGAGCACCTCCCTGGCCAGCTGGCGATAGGCGGCGGCGCCGACGGAGTTGGAGGCGTACGTGGTGATCGGCTCGCCGGCGACCGTGGTCTCCGGGAACCGCACCGTCCGGCCGATGACCGTGTGGTAGACGTGGTCGTCGAAGGCCTCGACGACGCGCGCCAGCACCTCGCGGCTGTGCACCGTACGGGAGTCGTACATCGTGGCGAGGATGCCGTCGAGCTCCAGCTCCGGGTTGAGCCGCTCCTGCACCTTCTCGATGGTCTCGGTCAGCAGCGCCACACCGCGCAGCGCGAAGAACTCGCACTCCAGCGGCACGATGACCTTGTGAGCCGCCGTCAGGGCGTTCACGGTCAGCAGACCGAGCGAGGGCTGACAGTCGATCACGATGTAGTCGTAGTCGGGCAGCAGGGGCTTCAGGGCCCGCTGCAGCGTCGACTCGCGGGCGACCTCGCTGACCAACTGCACTTCGGCGGCGGACAGGTCGATGTTGCTCGGCAGCAGGTCCATGTTGGGGACCGCCGTCTTGAGCAGCACCTCGTCGGCCGACATGCCCCGCTCCATGAGCAGGTTGTAGACCGTCAGGTCGAGTTCCATCGGGTTGACCCCGAGGCCCACCGACAGCGCCCCCTGCGGGTCGAAGTCGACGAGCAGCACCCGGCGCCCGTACTCCGCGAGCGCCGCACCCAGGTTGATGGTCGACGTGGTCTTGCCCACGCCGCCCTTCTGGTTGCACATCGCGATGATCGTCGCCGGACCGTGGTCGGTCAGCGGACCCGGGATCGGGAAGTACGGCAGCGGTCGTCCGGTCGGGCCGATCCGCTCACGGCGCTGGCGGGCAGCGTCGGGAGCGAGAGTGGCCGCGTACTCGGGGTCGGGCTCGTACTCCGCGTCGGGGTCGTAGAAATGCCCCTCGGGCACCTGTTCGTAGTCGGCGAAACCCACGGGCTTGTCGCCGCTCAGGTCGCCGGCCCTGGAGTTCACGTCTAGGCCGTCCATGCTCTTTTGGGGCGTCGTCATGTGCTGGTGGTTTGCGAAGGTGCGGACCGCTACGGATCCCACGGCTTCGATTCCGGCAGGACCCTGGCCCCGCGCAGGCCCTCCTGCTCGACCACCTCCAGGAGCAAATGTCGACTCATTCACAAGTCGTCTTACCTCCTCGGACGTGACCAGGACACTTATCGATAGGTCAGCGTGGACCATGCCGACGGTTGGCGACTCTATGGCGTGTCACCACTCAGCGGCAACACAATCCGCCGGACCCACCGCGATGTGTCGGCAACCGAACACCACTCTGTCAAGGGCGTACGAGCTGTCGCCGGGAAGTTTCGCGGGTGTGCGAAAGGGTTAAAGGGTTACGTTCGAGGCGAGTTGAGCGGCCCCGCGGACGGCCCTGGGAACGCCTCCGGCCGGACCTCGCGAGCAAGGTCCGGCCGGATACGTGAGATTGACGTCAGTCGTTGACGACTCAGCCGAGCAGCGTGCTCAGCTCGAGGGTCTCGAGGCCGTGCGCGTCGGCGACCGGACCGTAAACGACCTGGCCGTCATGGGTGTTGAGGCCCAGCGCGAGCGCCGGGTCACGACGCAGCGCCTCGACCCAGCCGAGGTTCGCGAGCTGCACGATGTAGGGCAGCGTGGCGTTGGTCAGCGCGTACGTGGAGGTGTTCGGCACCGCGCCCGGCATGTTGGCGACGCAGTAGAAGACCGAGTTGTGGACCTGGAAGGTCGGCTCGGCGTGGGTGGTCGGACGGGAGTCCTCGAAGCAGCCGCCCTGGTCGATCGCAATGTCGACAAGGACACTTCCGGGCTTCATCTTGGCGACGAGCTCGTTGGTGACCAGCTTCGGGGCCTTCGCACCCGGGATCAGCACCGCGCCGATGACGAGGTCGGCCTCGATGACGGCCTTCTCCAGCTCGTAGGCGTTGGAGACGATCGTCTTGATCTTCGTGCCGAAGATCTTGTCGGCCTCGCGGAGCTTGTTGATGTCGCGGTCCAGCAGGGTCACGTGGAAGCCCATGCCGACGGCGATCTGCACGGCGTTCCAGCCGGAGACGCCGCCGCCGATGACCACGCACTCGCCGGCGTGGGTGCCGGGGACGCCGCCGGGGAGCACGCCGCGGCCGCCGACCGAGCGCATCAGGTGGTAGGCGCCGACCTGCGGGGCCAGACGGCCCGCGACCTCGGACATCGGGGCGAGCAGCGGCAGGGCGCGGTTGGCCTGCTCGACCGTCTCGTAGGCGATGGCGGTGGTGCCGGACTCCAGCAGGGCGTCCGTGCACTCGCGGGAGGCCGCGAGGTGCAGGTAGGTGAAGAGGGTCTGGTCCTTGCGGAGGCGGTGGTACTCCTCCGCGATGGGCTCCTTGACCTTCAGCAGCAGGTCCGCGGTCGCCCAGACCTCGTCGGCGGTGCCCAGGATCTCGGCACCGGCGGACACGTACTCCGCGTCCGTGATCGAGGAGCCCACACCGGCGTTCTGCTCGATGAAGACCTGGTGGCCGTTACGGACCAGCTCATGCACGCCGGCGGGCGTGATGGCGACCCGGAACTCGTTGTTCTTGACCTCGCGGGGGATGCCGACCTTCATCGTGGCTCACGGTCCTTGGCTCAGGGGATGTTTCGGGGTACTTCCATACAAACCCGTTTACAAGAACACGCAACGGGATGCCCCAGGGGATGGCCTGGTGAACCCAGTCTAATGAAGGACGAGCCGCTGTCTAGCCTTGCAAAGTAATAATCTCAGTCGGAACCACTACGGATTTCGCAGGCCGCCGGGTCGTCCCCCAGCAATCTGTCGGCCGCGGACCTGTGCAGCCTGGCGGCAGCGGGATCCCCGAGCCGGTCGAGCGTGTCGGCCAGCCGCACCTGCAGCGCGGCCTGAAGCCGCAGGTCCCCCGCCTTCCGCGCGAGCTCCACCGCCTCCCGGCAGGTGTGCAGCGACTCCTCGGGCCGCCCCGCGTACTCCTGGATCCGCGCCATCTCGCTCAACGCCTTTGCCTGGCCCGGGACATCGGCCAGCTTCCGGTAGCCGGCCGAGGCCGCCCGCCAGCTCCGCAGCGCGTCCCCGTACCGGCCCGCGTACGTGTGCACGTTCCCCAGCCGCCCGTACAGCCGCGCCTCGTCCGCGCGCTCCCCCCGCGCGAGGGCGTGGGACAGGGCCCGGCCGAACCAGTCGGAGGCCCGGTGCCAGTCGCCCAGCTCCTGGTGCGCACCGCCTACGGATTCCATCGCGCGGCCCGACGCGTACGGGTCCTTCGCCGCCTTTCCCGCGTCCAGCGCGGCCCGGTACCGGTCCAGCGCCTCCCGGGTACGGCCGGTCTCGGCGTCCAGATCGGCCAGGTTCAGCAGCGCGGCGGCCTGTTCCCGGTGCAGATCGCGCCGCTCGGCCACGTCCAGCACCAGCCGGTGCAGCCCGTACAGCTCGGGCGCGGCCCCGGCGGTGCCCCGGTGCTCGGTCAGGGCCCGCGCGAGGGCCGCCACGAACCTGCGCGCCAGGGTGTCCAGCTCCCCGTCGGCCACGGCCAGCGAGGCGGCGGCCAGCAGCGCGGGCAGCCGGCTGTCCAGCCAGGTCTTCGCCGCCCGCCGGTCGGCGAAGCGCAGCGCGCGCGGCACCCCGTCGAGCTTCTCCGGCAAGCCGACGGCGCCGCCGAGTCCGTCGTGCCCGTCCGCATCCGGCTCCGCCATGGCCCGGCACGAGAGCAACAGCCGTACGGTGCGCTCCAGCATCCGGGCCCGCGCGAGCTGGACCTCGGCGGGCCGCTCCTTGGCTTCCAGCAGGGCCTGGAGCAGCGGCGCGAGGCAACCGGGCAGCACGTACAGCCCGTCGTGGGCCGGCCTCAGCAGGCCCAGCGCGGTGAAGTCCTCCAGGGTCGACTGCGCGGCGGCCACCGAGCAGCCGGCCAGGGCGGAGGCGACGTGCGAGTCGACGAGGCCCGCAGGGGCAAGCGGAAGCAGCCGCAGGGTCCGCTGGGCGGGCTGCGGGAGGGATTCGTAGACGAGCCTGAAGGCCTTGGCGAGCGGACCGCCGACACCGGCGGGCATGTCGTGCAGCTGCTTGCCCACGTCCGCCACGGAAGCCTTGGGGCGCGCCGCGAGCCAGCCGCCCGCCAGGGCGAGCGCGGCGGGCTGGCCGCCGCACTCCTCTGCCAGGGCTTCGGCCGCGCGCGGGTCGTTGGCGACGCGGATGTCGCCGATGCGCTGGACGAGCATGCGGACGGCCGAGGGGGTGTCTAGGCCGCCGAGGGTGCAGGGGCGGACATCCGGAATCCCGGTCAGGGGGCCCTCCGCGGTGACGACGACCAGGCACTCGGGGGTGTCCGGCAGCAGGGCGTCGACCTGGTGCGGATCGGAGGCGTCGTCGACGAGGAGGACCATGCGGCGGCCGACCAGGGCCGTGCGCAGGGCGGAACTCAGATCGTCCTCGGCGGCGCCGGGCGGGGTGGGCTGCCCGAGCCCCTCCAGGAGGGTGCGGACGGCACGCTCGGTGGCCACGCTCTCGCCGGTGGGGGCCGTGAGGCGGACCTTCAGCACCCCGTCGGGATAGTCGTCGGCGATCTCGCGCACCAGCGCTTCGGCGAGAGCGGTCCGGCCGGAGCCCGGGCGTCCGGCGACGAGGAGCACCCGCGCCCGTGGTGACTTGGCCTTGCGGCCGGAGAGGGTGTCGAGCCCGGTTCGCGCGATGTCCTCGCGGAGCTCCTTGAGCTCACGCCGCCGCCCGACGAAATCCGTCACGGATCCGCTCCTCTCGCTGCCTTCGGATTGCGAGCGTAGTTCACGCAGAGCGACGGACAGGGTGGAGCGCGGCGGACAAATCGCCCGATCGGATCAGCGGATGGGCACATTTTCTCCTTCTGGACGGACTCCGCCCGTCGGCGGCCGGGCTGCCCTGCGGGGCGAAGTCCCCTACCCGCCCTTCCACCGTTCCCAGGGCCAGCCCTGACCCGGCCCTCAGACGCCGGACTGCTGGAAAAGCGCCGGCGGGGCTGGAGGCGGCGGGCCGGGGACGGGGGCGGGGTGGGGTGTCGGCCGGGACGTAAAGCGTGATTTGTGGCGCAGAAGAAGCCCGCGCCCTGTCGAACGCAAGGCACAGGGCGCCTAAATCATGCAGTCCAGGCCGACACCCCGCCCCCGGCACCGGCCCCACCCGCAGCCAAGCCCCCACCAGGCCAACCCCAGCCCCGCCGGCGTTTGAGGCGCAGGGCCCCGAGGACCGTTCCCCGCAGGGCTACGCCTCGTACGGCCGAGCCGGCCAGGGCGCGTCCGCCGGCCGAAGGGAAGCCAGAGACGGGTCGGTGGCGAGGGCCGCCGCCAGGGCCAGGGCTCCCGTCACGAGCCCCGGGTTGCCCAGCTCGCCCGCCAGGACGCCCCGTACCAGCTCGGGCAGCGCCACCCAGGCCAGCTCCATGTCCGCCTCCTCCGAGCCGGACTCCGCGTAGCGTTCGCCGTCCGCCTCGCGGACGCCCCGCGCGAGGAAGATCCGGGTGGCCTCGTCCGAGCCGCCGGGGGACGCGTAGAAGTCGGCCAGCACCCGCCAGTCCTCGGCCTTGACGTGCGCCTCCTCCTGCAGCTCGCGCTGCGCCCCGTGCAGCGGGTTCTCCCCCACGACGTCGAGCAGGCCGGCCGGGAGCTCCCACAGCCGCCGCCGCACCGGGTGGCGGTACTGGCTCAGCACCAGCACCCGCCCCGCGTCGTCCAGGGCGAGCACGCACACCGACCCGGGGTGCACCTGGTAGTCGCGGCGGGCCAGGGACCCGTCCGGCATCCGCACCTCGTCGGAGGCCACCGCCGTCTTCGCGCCCTGGAACGGCCGCTGGGTCGACAGCGTCTCCCAGGATTCCGACGTGTCCTTGATCTCCATGCCCGAAGCCCTCCACAACGCGCGACAGCCGGGGTACGGATCTCCGTACCCCGGCTGCCTACGTTATGCGGTCGTGCCCCGTCGACTACTTCGCGGCCTGCTGCCGCTCCACGGCCGCCTTGACCAGACCCGCGAACAGCGGGTGCGGGCGCGTCGGGCGCGAGCGCAGCTCCGGGTGGGCCTGGGTGGCCACCAGGTAGGGGTGGACCTCGCGCGGGTACTCGACGTACTCGACGAGCTTGTTGTCCGGGGAGGTGCCGGAGAAGACCAGACCGGCCTTCTTCTCCAGCTCACCGCGGTAGGCGTTGTTGACCTCGTAGCGGTGGCGGTGGCGCTCGTCCACGTACGCCTGGTCTCCGTAGACCTCGCGCACGATGGAGCCCTCGGCGAGCTTCGCCGGGTACATGCCCAGGCGCATGGTGCCGCCCAGGTCGCCCGCGCCCTCGACGAAGGCGAGCTGCTCCTCCATCGTGGAGATCACCGGGTTCGGGGTGGAGGCGTCGAACTCGGTGGAGTTCGCGTCCTCGATGCCCGCCAGGTTGCGCGCGGCCTCGATGACCACGCACTGCAGGCCCAGGCACAGGCCGAGCAGCGGGACCTTGTTCTCGCGGGCGTAGGTGATCGCGCCGACCTTGCCGTTGACACCGCGGTCGCCGAAGCCGCCGGGCACGCAGATCGCGTCCACGTCGCCGAGCACCGCCGCGGCACCGGCCGGGGTCTTGCAGTCGTCGGAGGTGACCCACTTGATCTCGACGCGGGCCTTGTTGGCGAAGCCGCCGGCGCGCAGCGCCTCGGTCACCGACAGGTAGGCGTCCGGCAGGTCGATGTACTTGCCGACGAGCGCGACCTTGACCTCGTGGTCGGGGTTGTGGACCCGGTCCAGCAGGTCCTCCCAGACGGTCCAGTTGACGTCGCGGAACGGCAGGTCGAGCTTGCGCACGACGTACGCGTCCAGGCCCTCGGTGTGCAGCACCTTGGGGATGTCGTAGATCGACTTGGCGTCGATCGCGGCGACCACGGCCTCCTCGTCGACGTCGCACATCAGCGAGATCTTGCGCTTGATGGAGGTCGGGACCTCACGGTCGGCGCGCAGCACGATCGCGTCGGGCTGGATGCCGATGTTGCGCAGCGCCGCCACCGAGTGCTGGGTCGGCTTGGTCTTGAGCTCGCCGGAGGGGCCGATGTAGGGCAGCAGCGAGATGTGCACGACGAAGACGTTGTCGCGGCCGACCTCGTGGCGGACCTGGCGGACGGTCTCCAGGAACGGCAGCGACTCGATGTCGCCGACGGTGCCGCCGACCTCGGTGATGACGACGTCGACGTCGTCGGTCGCCATGCGCCGGATGCGGTGCTTGATCTCGTTGGTGATGTGCGGGATGACCTGCACGGTGTCACCGAGGTACTCGCCGCGCCGCTCCTTGGCGATGACCTGCGAGTAGACCTGGCCGGTGGTGACGTTGGCCGAGCCGTCGAGGTCGACGTCGAGGAAGCGCTCGTAGTGACCGATGTCCAGGTCGGTCTCGGCGCCGTCGTTGGTGACGAACACCTCGCCGTGCTGGAACGGGTTCATCGTGCCGGGGTCGACGTTCAGGTACGGGTCGAGCTTCTGCATCGTGACCCGAAGACCGCGCGCCTTCAGCAGCGCACCCAGGCTGGAGGCCGTCAGGCCCTTGCCGAGGGAGGACGCGACACCCCCGGTGACGAAGATGTGCTTGGTCGTCATGGCTGTGCTGTTTCGAAAAGCAGCGGGCGGCGTCGCCAAGAGGGGGCTCCCGTGGTCGCGAAGTGAGGTGCGTCCGGCGCCGGCCACCATCGAACCGAAGGGGTCTCAGGGGGCGCCGAAGCTGCGGTTTCGGGGCTCCTGATTCGCACAGGCAGACCACCGGTCCACGGGATACCAGCCTATCAGCGCCCGGGCCGGTCCGCCTCCGGCCACGCGGCGGAGGCATCCGCCGGGCATCCGCCGGGGCGTCCACGGGGCCCGTCGCGGCCGTATCGCCGCCGCTCACCCGTTCGGCCGAACCTCATTGTCCCCAAGCTGACGGGGATCACTAGGGTGCCGTCTTGTCCTGCTCGGATCTCGATCACATCCCCGCCGAGCGGCCCCGCGAACGGCGTAACCCGTCCGGTTCCGGAATCATGGGCTGGACGCGGACATCCACATCACCGGAGAATCCGCGGCATCGCGCAATGCAAGCGCCCTTCGGGGCGGACGTGGCTGTTCGACTGGAGATGCAACGTGCCCGGGCGCATCGAGGATTACGCACTGATCGGCGACATGCAGACAGCGGCATTGGTCTGCCGGGACGGGGCGGTGGACTGGCTGTGCCTGCCACGCTTCGATTCCCATGCCGTCTTCGCGAGCATTCTCGGCACCGAGGAACACGGGTTCTGGCGGATCGGCCCGGCGTTCCCGGCCGGTACCGAGGCCCCGCGTGCCACCCGGCGCCGCTACCGCGGTGACTCGCTGGTCCTGGAGTCGGAGTGGGACACCCCGCGCGGCACGGTCCGCGTGATCGACTTCATGCCGCCCCGCGAGGACCACGCACCGCAGCTCATCCGCATCGTGGAGGGCATCAGCGGGCGGGTCCCGATGCGCTCCGCGCTGCGCATGCGCTTCAGCTACGGCCGGGTGGTGCCCTGGGTGCACCGGGTCGACGACCGCACGGTGGCCGTCGCCGGCCCGGACTCGGTCTGGCTGGACACCGAGGCGCAGACGTACGGCAAGGACCTGACCACGTACTCCGACTTCACCGTCGGGCCGGGCGACCGGATGGCCTTCTGCATCAGCTGGCAGCCCTCGCACAAGGAGCCGCCGCAGCCGCCCGAGGCCGAGGAGGCCCTCGCGGCGACCACCGAGTTCTGGCGCGACTGGGTCGAGCAGTGCACGTACCACGGCCCCTACCGGGAAGCGGTGGTCCGCTCCCTGATCACCCTCAAGGCGCTCACGTACGCCCCCACGGGCGGGATCGTCGCCGCGCCCACCACCTCCCTGCCCGAGGAGATCGGCGGGGTCCGCAACTGGGACTACCGGTACACCTGGCTGCGCGACGCCGCCATCACCCTGTCCTCGCTGCTGCGCACCGGCTACCGCGAGGAGGCCCGCGCCTGGCGCGAGTGGCTGCTGCGGGCGGTGGCCGGCGACCCGGAGAACCTGCAGATCATGTACGGGATCGCGGGCGAGCGGGAGCTCGGCGAGACCGAGCTGGACTGGCTGCCGGGTTACGAGAACTCCCGGCCGGTCCGGGTCGGCAACGGCGCCGCCGGCCAGCTCCAGCTCGACGTGTACGGGGAGGTCACCGAGGCCCTGCACCTGGGCCACATGACCGGCCTGGCGCGCAACGACTACGCCTCGCTGCTCCAGCTCAAGCTGATCCGCTACCTGGAGACCCACTGGGACCAGCCCGACGAGGGCATCTGGGAGGTGCGCGGCCCGCGGCGGCACTTCGTGCACTCGAAGGTGATGGCGTGGGTGGCCGTTGACCGCACGATCAAGCTGATCGAGAGCGGGGACGCGGACGGACCGCTGGACCGGTGGCGGGAGCTGCGCGACGAGATCCACCAGGACGTCTGCGAGAAGGGCTACGACAAGGAACGGAACACCTTCACGCAGTCCTACGGGTCCAAGGAGCTGGACGCGTCCCTCCTGCTGATCCCGCAGATGGGCTTCCTGCCGCCGGACGACAAGCGGGTGATCGGCACGATCGAGGCGATCCAGCGCGAGCTGTCGACCACCGACGGTTTCATCCTGCGCTACCCGACGGCGGGTGAGGAGGCGGGCGTCGACGGGCTGGAGGGCGACGAGGGGGCCTTCCTGGCCTGCTCGTTCTGGATGGCGGACGACCTGGCGATGATCGGCCGGGTCGACGAGGCCCGCCGCCTCTTCGAGAAGCTGCTGTCGCTCCGCAACGACCTGGGGCTGCTGGCGGAGGAGTGGGACCCGAAGCTCCAGCGCCAGGTGGGCAACTTCCCCCAGGCCTTCAGCCACGTCCCCCTGATCGACACGGCGCTGCGGCTCACCGCGAGCGGGGCGTACGGGGGCTGACTACCCTGGAGGGGTCGCATGCCTTCCGCCTCTCCCGGAAGGGGGTAGCCATGGCTCCCCTCTCGAAGGCGGGCACGGCGCTTGCCGAGCTCCGCGAGGATCTGTCCGGCGCCGTCCTCGTTCCGGACGATCCGGGGTACGACGGGGCCCGCACCGTCTACAACGGGATGATCGACCGCCGGCCGGCCGTCATCGCGCAGTGCGAGAGCCCGGTGGACGTGGTCACGGCCGTGCGGTTCGCACGCCGGCTCGACCTGCCGGTAGCGGTGCGCGGCGGCGGCCACAGCGTGGCCGGGATGTCCCTCAACGACGGCGGTGTGGTCGTGGACCTGCGCCGGATGCAGGCGGTGACGGTCCATCCCGGGGCCTCGGCCGTCCGCGTCGAGGGCGGCGCCACGATGAGCCACCTGGACCGGGCCTGTGAGCGGTACGGGCTGGCGACCACCGGCGGCCGCGTTTCCACCACCGGGGTCGGCGGCTTCGTCCTGGGCGGCGGCACCGGGTGGCTGGACCGCGTGTTCGGCCTGGCGGTGGACAACCTGCTCGCCGTGGACCTGGTCACGGCCGACGGGGAGATGGTGACGGCGACCGCGGAGGACCACCCGGAGCTGTTCTGGGGGCTGCACGGCGGCGGCGGGAACTTCGGCATCGCGACCTCGCTGACCCTGCGGCTGCACGAACTGCCGGTCATGTCCCTCGCGTTCCTGCTGTACCTGCCGGAGCACGGGCCCGAGATGGTCCGTACGTACCGGGACGTCATGGAGGGCGGGCCGCGCGAGGCCGGCGGCGGCGCCATCTACATGACGGGCCCGCCCGAGGAGTTCGTCCCGCCGCACCTGGTCGGCCGGCTGCTGGCGGGCGCGCTGATCACGTACGCGGGTCCCGTGGAGGAGCTGCGCCGGCTGGCCGCGCCGCTGCTGGCGATCCCGCACGAGGCGGAGCTGGTGACGGTCCTGCCCTACCCCGACCTCCAGTGCATGCTCGACGATCCGCCGGGCATGCGGAACTACTGGTCGGCGGAGTACCTGACCGGGGTGCCCGACGCGTTCGTGGACGTGTTCTGCGCCCGCGCCGACTCCATGCCGGTGCCGAGCGGCACGCAGCACGTGGTGTGGCCCCAGGGCGGCGCGATCGCCGAGGGGCCGGCCGACTACCCGGTGTCGTTCCGCGACGCGCCCTGGGCGGTCCACCCGTTCGGTGCCTGGGAGGATCCGGCCGACGACGAACGCGGCCGCCAGTGGGTCAGGGACGTCCGCGCCGACGTCCAGCCGTGGAGCACGGGCGCGGTCTACCTCAACTTCACCGGGGACGAGGGCGGAGACCGGGTCGCGGCCGGCCTCGGACCCGAGAACATGCGGCGGCTGGGCCGGTTGAAGCGGGAGTACGACCCGGACAACGTCTTCCGCTTCAACCACAACATCAAGCCCGCCTGAGACCTACGTGAGGGCGGTGACGACCTCCTTCGCCGCCCGCTCCCCCTCGGTCGCCCCGCCTTCCATGAACCCCTGGAAGTCGTAGCTGCAGTGCTCTCCGCCGATGTGGATCCGGCCCTGCGCGGTGCCCTCGTACTTGGCGTACCTGTGCAGGTAACCGGTCGGCCAGTACGAGTACGCCCCGAGCGCGTACGGATTGCGGTGCCAGGCCGACACCTGCGCCTTCCCGTTCCAGGCCGCCTTGGTGCCGGGGAAGAAGGCGTCGATCCCGGTGAGCATCCGGCCCGCGAGGGCGCGCACGTAGGGGTCCGAGTCGGTGGCGAAAGGGGTCGCCGGGGTGATCGCGCCGGCCAGGCTGCCGCCGCCGTACTGGAGCAGGATGCCGCCGTTGCCCGGCTGGACCTTGGTGGTGTCCCAGGTCTGCTGGACCTCGCTGTCGGTGAAACAGTCCCCGGCGGAAACCCCCGGCCAGGGGCCGGTGCCGCGCCAGGGGCGGCTGGTGAACTGCATGTTGAGCTTGGTGCAGTAGCCCATGCGGGCGTCGCGCAGCAGGTTCGTCATCAGCGGGTCGAAGCCGGCGCCGGTGATGTCGATCCGCTGGAGGACCGGCAGCGGCAGGCACAGGATGGTGTGGTCGGCGACGACCGTCCGGGTGGTGCCCGCGTCGTTGAAGGTCAGCGTCTGGGTACCGTCGGCGGAGACGCGTACGGCGACCAGCTCGCGGCCCATGACGATCGAGCCGGCGGGCAGGGCCTGGGCGATGGCGTTCGGCAGCTGGTCGTTGCCGCCGGTGATGTGGTAGCGCTCGTTGGACAGGCCCCAGACGTTGAAGTTGCCCGGGTTGGGCTGGTAGCCCATCAGCAGGACCAGCGCGAGGGCGGACTGCTGGTCGGTCTCGGCCCCGTACTCGACGTTGTACGCCACGTCGATGAAGCGGCCGAGCTGTGAGCCGTGCCCGCCGGGGATCCGGGTCTCGATCCACTGGTGGATCGTCATGTTGTCGAGGGCGGTGCCCGCGGGGGTCGAGGAGTTCCAGGAGACCTCGCCGGCCTCCTGGAGGTCGCGGCGCAGTGCCTGGTAGACGGCGTTGAAGTCCTCGTCGGCGTGTTCGCGCGGGTAGTACGTGCCGTTGAACCAGAGGATCTCCTCCGCCCCGTTGGGACCGCCGCCGAGGAAGTCCTCGGTGGGGAGGTTGAAGCGGCGGCACAGTTCGAGGATCTTCTTGTGGCTGGTGTCGATCAGCTCGCCGCCGATCTCGGAGGTCTGCCCGTAGGCCCACAGGGAGCGCTGGGTCCACATCCGGCCGCCGACGCGGCTCGGGTTGGCCTCGTAGACGGTGCAGGCGACGCCCGCGTCCTTGAGGGTGAGGGCCGCGGTCAGTCCCGCTATGCCCGCGCCGACGACGGCGACGCGGGCGGGGGTGACGGGCTGCTTGTCGGGGGCGGATTCCGCGGCGCGGGCGAGCGCCGGGGCTGCCGCCGCCGAGGCGACGGCGGTGCCGAGGCCGAGCGCGGCGGCGCGTCCCAGGAGCTGGCGGCGGGTGGAGCCGCGGACCTCGGCGACGGGCAGCCCCAGCTGCCGGGCTGCGGCGTGTTCGGCGGCGAGCTGGCGGAGTGCGTGCATCAGTGACGTACGGGCCATGGCGGTGGCTCCTTCTCAGACGTTCGCGGCGGAGGGGGCGGACTGGTCGGCGGGCTCGTCGGTGCGCTCGGCGGCGTCCTCCAGGACGACGCGGCCGATGATCTCGTAGCGCTCGGGGGCCTTGTACTTCAGCCACAGGCCGAGTCCCAGCCCGCCGAAGAAGACGACTCCGACGATCCACGGGATCAGCGTGAAGAAGAACGAGTCGGCGGCCAGCCCGGCCGCCGTCTTCATGTTGACCAGCAGCAGGACGACCACGGCGGCCATGGCGATGCCGCCGATCAGCGGGGCCGTGAAGGTGCGGAACCAGTGCCGGTCCTCGGGGTGGTTCTTGCGGAAGTAGCCGATCACCGCGAAGGAGCACAGGGTCTGGACGATGAGGATCGCCATGGTGCCGAGGATCGCGAGCAGCGTGTACAGGTGGATGTACGGGTCCTGCCCGGTCAGCCAGAACAGCGCGACCAGGCCGGTGGCGATGGCCGTCTGCACCATGGAGGCGACGTACGGGGAACCGTGCTTGGCGTGCGTGCGGCCCAGGCCCGGGTGCAGGAATCCCTCGCGGCCGATGGCGTAGAGGTAGCGGGCGGCGCACTGGTGGAAGGCCATGCCGCAGGCGAAGGAGCCGGTGAGCAGCAGCCACTGGAAGGCGTCTACGGCCCAGGCGCCGATGAAGGTCTGGGTGGGGACGAAGAACAGGTCGAGCGGGCTCGCGGAGGCGGAGAGCTCCACCGACTTGGCGAGGCCGTTGCCGGCGATCGTCATCCAGGAGACGTAGATGTAGAAGAGGCCGACGCCGACGACGGAGATCAGGGTCGCCTTGGGGATGACCTTCTTCGGGTTCTTGGACTCCTCCCCGTACATGGCCGTGGACTCGAAGCCGACCCAGGACCAGAAGGCGAAGAAGAGCCCGAGCCCGGCGGAGAGGCCGGTGAAGGCGTTCTTCGGGTTGAGGGGTTCGACCGGGATCCCGTCCGGGCCGCCGCCCGCGATCAGTACGGCGGTGGCGACGGCGAAGAGCACGGCGATCTCGGCGATGAGCATCACGCCCAGCGCCTTGGCCGTGAGGTTGATGTCGAAGTGCGCGAGGGCCGCGGTGATCGCGAGCATGGCGACCGCGTAGACGATCCAGGGCAGGTCTATGCCGAGCTGGTCGTGGACGGTGGTCTTGGTGAAGTAGGAGAAGACACCGACGATCGAGGCCTCGAAGACGATGTAGGCGAGGACCGCGAGCATGCCGGAGGCCATGCCGGCGATCCGGCCGAGGCCGTGCGAGATGTACCCGTAGAAGGCGCCGGCCGCGGTGATCCGCTTGGCCATGGCGACGTAGCCGACGGCGAAGACGGTCAGGACGGCGGTCGCGAAAAGGTATCCGGCGGGGGCGCCGATGCCGTTTCCGAAGCCGACGGCAATGGGAAGGTTGCCCGTCATCGCGGTGATCGGAGCGGCAGTGGCGACGGCCATGAAGACGACACCGACCAGGCCCACCGAATTGGCTTTCAGCCTCTGGACCTGGGGTGCGCCGCCGCCGGTGCTGCTATCCGTGCTCATGGCTCCTCGTTCCTGTCGTGAGGGCGCTCACTCTCTCCCCGCGTGACGTACGCCACAATCGGCATGCAGTCCGATAATCGCCCTATCGGGGCGACGAGTTGTCGGGCCGGACGGGGGTAGACGGAACCCCGTAACCGCTCGGTGATGTGCACGGAACAAGAGCCCCGGTAGCGTCCGCCATATGGACAATCAGGGCGGGATCACGGTTCAGCGGGCACTTGAGCTGCCGGGGCTGCGCGGCGGGCTCCCGGAGGTGGTGGCCTGCGCCGACCGGCTCGGCCGGACGGTGCGCTGGGTGCACGCCGGCGAGGTCCCCAACATCGCCTCCCTGCTCAAGGGCGGCGAGCTGCTGCTGACCACCGGCCTCGGCCTCGGCACCCGCCCGGCCGAGCAGCGCGCCTTCGTACGCCGCCTCGCGGACCGGGGCATCGCCGCACTCGTCGTCGAACTGGGCCCCCGCTTCACCCGGCTCCCGGCGACCCTCGTGGACACGGCGCGGGCGGTCGGGCTCCCCCTCGTCCAGCTCCACCGGGAAGTCCCCTTCGTGACCGTCACGGAGGAGGTCCACACCGAGATCGTCAACGGGCACTACGCGCTGCTCCAGCGGGCGGAGGAAGTCCACCGGCGCTGTACCGAAGCCCTCCTCGACGGCGGCGGGATCCCCCAAGTGCTGCACATCCTGGCGGACTTCACGGCGAACCCGGTCTTCCTGGAAACCCCCGACGGCCAGTTGCTGTACGCGGCGGGCCCGGTCGCCGGGGAGGCCGCCGCGGACCCGCTCCAGGTCTGGGAGGGCCTACGGGGCCAGCGCCCGGCCGAGCCCTCCGCGAACGCCGTGGTGGTCGACGTCCCGGGCGGCGGCCGCGGCACGGGCTCGGTGCGCGCCCGGCTGGTCCTGCTGGGCGTGTCCGCCCCGCTGCTCCCCGTGCACCGGATGGCGGCGGAACGGACGGCCGGCGTACTGGCCGTCGTGCTGATGCAGGCCCGGCAGGAGGACGAGCTGGCGGCGCGCGGCCGCGGCGATTTCCTCACGGACCTGGCGGAGGGACGGATCTCGGCGGAGGACGCCCCCGCCCAGGCCCGCGTCCTGGGCTTCAAGCCGGGCCCCGGCCCGCTCCTCCCCATCGTGATGCGGCTGTCCTCGGACCTGGCCCCGTCGGGGAACTGGGCCGTCCTGGCCCGGGCCGTCCTGGAGGAACTCGCCTCCGTCGGCGTCCCGGTGCTCCTCGGGGTCCGCCCGGTCGAAGGCCGGGTCCCCCTCCTCGTCTCCCTGCGGACCGACGCCGAGCGCACGACGGTGGCGGACCGGGTCGCGGCGGCACTGCGGGCCGGCGTGGAACGGGCCGGCCTGGACCGTGCGGGGTCCGCTCCCGCCGTGGTCGTCGGCGTCTGCGGAAGCTGGGCGGCGGCCTCGGCGGGCCTGCGCCACGCGGCCGAAACGGCCACGGCGGCGCACGGGCTCCCCGCCCGCCCCTGGTACGACGCCCGCCGCCTCGACATCGACCTGCTCCTGTGGCGCCTCCGCGAACACCCCGACCTGGCGGCCTTCGTGGACCGGGCGATCGGCGCCCTGCGCATCCACGACACCCAGTCCCGCCCGCCGCTCCTGCCCACCCTGGAGACGTACCTGGCCCACGCGGGCCGCAAGGCGGAGACCGCGCGCGAACTCCACCTGAACCGCCAGACCCTGTACAACCGCCTGGCCCGCATCTCGGAGCTGCTGGGCGCGGACCTGGACGACCCCGAAACGGTCCTCTCCCTCAGCCTGGCCCTCCGCGCCCGCCGCCACACGATCCCTTCTTGACGCACCCCTCGCACGGCGCGGCCCCGGCCGGCCTCCCCGGCTTCGCGCCGCGGCGCCGGACTCCTTTTCGACGCGCCGCTCGCGCCGCTCAGCGCTGGCGCGCTTCCCGGGCTTCGCGCCCGCTGCGCCGGACTCCGTCCGGCGGTGCCCGGGCGGGGCTGCCACCGCCGTCCCGGCGTTTGGCCCGGTGGGCGGGTACGGGTGGGTCGGCCCTGCGGGGCGAAGTCCCCTACCCGCCCTTCCACCGTTCCCCGGGCTCCGCCCGGACCCCCTGGGGCTCCGCCCCAGCCCCCGGTCCTCAAACGCCGGACGGCTGAAAAGAACACCCCCGGCCGGGGTCGGGAGGGCCCGGGACGGGGACGGGGGCGGGGTGGGGTGTCGGCCGGGACGTAAAGCGTGATTTGTGGCGCACAAGAAGCCCGAGGTATCGAAGCGGAACAGAGGGCGCCTAAATCATGCAGTCCAGGCCGACACCCCACCCCGCCCCCGGCACCGGCCCACCCCCGCGACACGGGCTCCCCCCGGCCAGGGGCTACCGCCGGCGCGAGGTCAGCTCGTCGTACACCGACAGGACCTGCGCCACCGTGTCGTCCTCCGACGGCCACGTCAAAGCCTGGGCCCGCCCCGCCAGAGCCAGCGCCCCCCGCCGCGCGGGATCGGCCAGCAGCCCGGCCACGGCGGCGGACAGCGCCCCCGCGTCCCCGTACGGCACCAGCACACCCGCCGACCCCACCAGCTCCGGCACCCCGCCCACCGCCGTCGCCACCAGCGGCACGCCCAACCGCAGAGCCTCCTGCGCGAGCGGCGACCGCGCCTCCCACCGGCTGGGCAGCACCGCGACATCGGCCGCCGCCAGCAGCCGCGCGGCATCCCGCCGCCGCCCGAGCAGCCGTACCGACAGCCGTTCCGTCTGGATGCGCCGCGCGAGCTCCGCCCGCATCGGGCCCTCTCCCGCGATCACCAGCAGCGGCACCGGATCCAGCGTCCGCCACTCCCGCGCCGCGTCCAGCAGTACGGAGTACCCGCGCCGCGGCACCAGGCTCCCGACCGCGATCAGCAACGGCCTTTCGACCGCGCCGAGTTCCGCCCGAACCTTCCCCGGGTCCACGGCATCCGAAGCGCCGGAAGACCGCGACGACCCTGACGACCCCGCCGGCACCGCCACCGCCGCCAGCCGCGCGTCCCGCGCCCCCCGCAGCCGGGCCAGGTCCACCTGTGCCGAGGAGGCGCCGAGTACGATCGCGGCCGCCCTGGCCACGTGCCGTTCCAGCAGCAGGCTGAGGCGGCCGCCGCCCGGCCCGGCGCCGTGCCAGCTCACGACCAGCGGGACCCGCCGCCCGCGCAGGGCCACCGCCGCGCGCATGCCCGCCCGTACGCCGTGCGCGTGCACCACGTCGGCCTCGACGCAGGCGGACCGCAGCGCGCTCACCGCGTCGGGGGTGAACCGCGCGCCCGCGCCGGTGAAGTCGTACTCCCCCTCCGTCTCGACGGGCCCGCACACGGTGACCCGTACGCCGCGCGCGGCGAGCCCGGTGGCCAGCGACCGCACGTGCGCACCACCGCTCGCACCACCGAGCACTTGCACGGTGCGAAGGACGGGGACGGGGACCGGGGAGCTGCTCACGGGCCGAAGCTCCAGGGGGAGGGAGGAGGGCAGGGACGTCGCTCAGAATGCCAGTCCGCACGCGCGTTCCGGGACCATACGGGTGCGGATCCCGTGTGAGATACCGCCCCGACCCCCCGATCCTCACCCACACGGGCTAGCCGGGCGTCACCCTGGTGACTACCCGGTGCCCGAACCGAGCTCGGCACCGGCCCGACGCCGAACTCTGGGGGCCTACGCCGAACTCCGGGCCGCTTCGAGCAGTTCCTCCGCGTGCGCCCGCGCCGACGCCGAGTCCTCGTGGCCGGCCAGCATCCGCGACAGCTCGCGGATCCGGGCCTCGCCTTCCAGGACGGTGACACCGCTGCGGGTCACGGACCCGTCGCTGGTCTTCTCGACCAGCAGCTGCCGGTCCGCGAAGGCCGCCACTTGCGGCAGGTGCGTGACGACCACCACCTGCGCCGACTTGGCCAGCTTCGCCAGCCGCCGCCCGACCTCCACGGCCGCCTTGCCGCCGACGCCCGCGTCGACCTCGTCGAAGAGGTACGTCGGCACCGGGTCGGAGCCCGCGAAGACGACCTCGACGGCCAGCATCACCCGGGACAGCTCGCCGCCCGAGGCGCCCTTGGCGATCGGCCGCGGCTGGGCGCCGGGGTGCGGGGCCAGCAGCAGTTCGACCTCGTCGACGCCCGAGGGCCCGTACGCGACGAGCCGGCCGCCGACCTCGACCCCTTCGGGGTCCTCGGTCTGCCGGACGTCGATGGTGACCCGCGCGTGCGGCATCGCCAGGGAGGCCAGTTCGTCGGTGACCGCCGACGCGAAGCGGGTCGCCGCCTCGTTCCGTGCGTCGGTCAGCGCCTGGGCCAGTGCGGAGAGTTCCAGCCGCAGCCCGTCGCGCTCGGCGGTCAGCTCCCCGATCCGCTCGTCGTCGCCGTCCAGCTCCAGCAGCCGTACGGAACCCCGTTCGGCCCACTCCAGGACGGAGTCCACGCCGTTCTCGGTGGATCCGTACTTCCGGATCAGCTGGGTCAGCGCCGCCCGCCGCTCTTCCACGGCCGCCAGCCGCAGCGGATCGGCGTCCAAGTCGTCCGCGTACCCGGCGAGTTCCCCGGCCACGTCCCCGAGCAGGATGCCCAGCTCCCCGATCCGCTCGGCGAGCGCGCCGAGCGCCGGGTCGTGGGAGCGTACGGATTCCAGTGCGCGGTGCGCCCCGGCGACGAGGGCGCCCGCGTCGACGCCCTCCGGGTCCTCGACGTTGCCGGCGAGGGCCGCGTGCGCGACCTGCGCGGCGGAGGAGAGGGATTCGGCGTGCCCGAGGCGCTCCGCCTCCGCCGCCAGCTCGGTGTCCTCACCCGGGATCGGCTCCACGGCGGCGATCTCGTCGAGCCCGAAGCGCAGCAGATCGGCCTCCTGGGCGCGTTCCCGGGCCCGGGTGGTGATCTCCTCCAGCTCTCCGGCGACGGCGCGCAGCCTGCGGTGGGCGGCGGCGTACTTCTCCAGCGGGACGGCGACCGCGTCGCCCGCGTACCGGTCGAGGGCCTGGCGCTGCCGGGCGGGCCGGAGCAGGCCCTGCTGGTCGGTCTGGCCGTGGACGGCGACGAGGTCGTCCGCGAGTTCGGCGAGCAGCCCGACGGGCACGGAGCGGCCGCCGACGTGGGCGCGCGAGCGGCCCTCGGCGGAAACGGTCCGGCTGATGAGCAGGGCGCCGTCGTCGAGCTCGGCCCCGGCCTCTTCGGCGCGCAGGGCGGCGGGGGCGTCCGGGCGCAGGACGATGCGCCCTTCGACAACCGCCGCCTTCGCCCCGACCCGCACCAGGGCAGGGTCGGCGCGCCCGCCGAGCAACAGCCCGAGGCTGGTGACGACCATGGTCTTGCCCGCGCCGGTCTCGCCCGTCACCGCGGTGAAACCGGGTGACAGCTCGACCACAGCGTCGTCGATGACTCCGAGCGACCGTATCCGCATCTCCTCAAGCACGGGACGACGATACCGAGGTTTCATGGGTGCCATGTGACGTCACCCGCCCGAACCGGCTCGAACAATCATGCTATTTACGTACGCGCGGTGCACAGAACCCGTACGCATCGGCAGCGGGCCCGCCCCCGCCCGCCTGACGGCACCCACGCGGGCCTAGTGCGGGGCCCCGCGCCATCCCGAGACCGGCAACGCGAACTTCGCGACGAGCCGGTCCGTGAACGACGCGTGGTGCAGCCGGGCGAGCCGCACCGGCACCGCCCCCCGCCGGACCTCCACACGGGCCCCGGCGGGCAGCTCCAGCATCCGCCGCCCGTCGCACCACAGCACGCCGTGCGGGGTCCCGGTCTGCACCTCCACGGCCAGCACCGAGTCCGGCGAGGTCACCAGCGGCTTCGCGAACAGCGCGTGCGCGCTGATCGGGACCATCAGCAGCGCCTCCACCTCGGGCCAGACCACCGGCCCGCCCGCCGAGAAGGCGTACGCCGTCGAGCCCGTCGGCGTCGCGCAGACGATCCCGTCACAGCCGAAGCCGGACACCGGGCGCCCGTCGATCTCCAGGACCACCTCCAGCATCCGCTCCGGGGACACCTTCTGGACGGCCGCCTCGTTCAGCGCCCAGTCCCGGTGCACCACGTCCCCGTTGGTCCGCACGATCACGTCGAGGGTCATCCGCTCCTCGACCTCGTACTCCCGCGTCACGACCCGGTCCACGACCTTGTCCAGGTCGTCCCGCTCAGCCTCCGCGAGGAAGCCCACCCGGCCCAGGTTCACGCCGAGCATCGGCACCCCCGAGCCGCGCGCGAACTCCGCCCCGCGCAGCAGCGTCCCGTCGCCGCCCAGCACGATCAGCAGCTCGCACCCGTCGAGCACCTCCGGGGTGCACTCCGACTCGGCCACCAGCTCGACCTCGGGCGGCAGCGGCAGGTCCACCGCCTCGTGCCGCAGCACCCGTACGCCCAGCCCGCTGCGCAGGAGCCCCTGCACCACCAGCTCGGCGCTGCGGATGGCCGCCGGCCGCCCGGTGTGCGCGAGCAGGAAGACGGTCCGCTGCCCCGACTCCCCGGACTCCCCTGACTCCCCCGACTGTGCCGGGTCCCCCGAAAGATCACTCACTGCGGCCCCTCCGCCACTGCACGGTCAACATCCGCCGGGTCGAGTGCCGGAGCCCCCGCCCGCAGCCACAAAAAGTACTCGACATTGCCCGAGGGGCCCGGCAGCGGGCTCGCCGTCACCCCGACCACGCCCAGGCCCAGCTTCCACGCCTGAGCCGCCACGTCCCGCACGGCCTCGGCGCGCAGCTCCGTACTGCGCACCACGCCCCCGCTGCCGAGGCGGTCCTTGCCGACCTCGAACTGCGGCTTGACCATCAGCACCAGATCCGCGTCGGGCGCGCAGCAGCGTACGAGGGCGGGCAGCACCAGCCCGATGGAGATGAAGGAAAGGTCACCGACGACCAGGTCCACGGGAACCCCGTCGATCAGCTCCACCGTCAGCTCGCGCACGTTGGTGCGGTCCTTCACGGTGACCCGGTCGTCGCTCTGCAGGGACCAGGCGAGCTGCCCGTAGCCGACGTCGACGGCCATCACGTGGTCCACCCCGGCGCGCAGCAGCACGTCGGTGAACCCACCGGTCGAGGCGCCCGCGTCCAGCGCCCGGCGGCCCTCCACGCGCAGCCCCTGGGGCTGGAAGGCCGCGAGTGCCCCCGCCAGCTTGTGGCCGCCCCGGGAGACGTAGTCGGGATCGCTGTCGTCCTTGAGCACGACGAGGGCCGCGCTGGTCTCGACCTGGGTGGCCGCCTTCGTCGCCGTGTTGCCGCCCACGGTCACCCGGCCGGCGGCGATCAGCTGCGCGGCGTGCTCGCGCGAGCGGGCCATGCTGCGGCGTACCAGTTCGGCGTCCAGGCGGCGGCGTGCCACTCCTGCCACGATCGGTTCAGCTCCTGTTTTCGTGCGGACGGGGGCCTTCGGTCGCGTCCAGCGCGGTCAGCGCGGAGCGCAGCCCCCTGTGCACATCCTCGTACACCTCTACGTGTCCGTCCGCCGGTAGGTGGTCCACGTCCGCCAGCCGCTCCAGCGCGGCGTCCGCCCCGGCGTGCCCGGTGGGGGTGCGTACGACGCCCAGCGCGACCGGCCCGGCGGGCGCGTCCGGGACTTCGTCCGGTTTCTGGACCGCGGCCGGCGCTTCTTCGCTCATGCCCCCGACGCTACCGCGTAGGGCGCCCGCGACCTCGCACGGCTCTGCGGTACGGTCGGGATCACGATGGCTACGATCGAGGAGTGCCGAGCAGCACTCGACCAACTCTCCGACAACCTGGCGCGGGCCGAAGGCGACGTGCGCGGTGCGACCGCGCTCGACCGCTCGCTGAGCTGCCACATCACCGACCTGGACCGGACGTTCACGGGCCGCCTCGACGGAGGCCGGATCCGCGTGGACGCGGTGGCCCCCGGCCCACCGCCCGCCAAGGCCGAGATCCGGCTCGCGATGACCGGCGACGACCTGGTCTCCCTGGTCGCCGGCGACCTGAAGTTCCCCAAGGCCTGGGCCTCGGGCCGCATCCGCCTGGAAGCAGGCTTCCGCGACCTCCTCCGCCTCAAGAGCCTGCTCTAGCCAAATTCGGCCCAGCCGAATCCGGTGCAGCCGAATCCAGCCTCAGCCAAAATCAGCCTCGCCGGCGTTTGAGGCGCGGCGTCCGGGGCGGAGCCCCGGGAAGCGGCGCCGCACCCGCCTACCTCGCGCGAGCAGCCACCCGCGCCGCGGGGACCACCAGCGGCGTCCCCGTCTCCGGGTCCGCAATGACTTGGCACCGCAGCCCGAACACCCGCTCCACCAGCTCCGCGGTGACCACCTCGGCCGGCGGCCCCTCCGCCACGACCTTCCCGTCCCGCATCGCGATCAGGTGGGTGGCGTAGCGCGCCGCGTGGTTCAGATCGTGCAGTACGGCGACCAGCGTCCGCCCCTGCTCCTCGTGGAGCTCCGCGCAGAGGTTCAGCACCTCTATCTGGTGCTGGATGTCCAGGTAGGTCGTCGGCTCGTCCAGCAACAGCAGCGGCGTCTGCTGCGCCAGCGCCATCGCGATCCACACCCGCTGGCGCTGCCCGCCTGACAGTTCGTCCACCGCCCGGTCCGCGAGCTCCGCGACCCCCGTGGCGGCCATCGACTCGTTCACGATCCGCTCGTCCTCGCCCGACCACTGCCGCAGCAGACCCTGATGCGGGTAGCGGCCCCGCGAGACCAGGTCCGACACCGTGATCCCGTCCGGGGCGATCGAGGACTGCGGCAGCAGGCCCAGCGCCTTGGCCACCTTCTTCGCCGGCATCGACCCGATGGCCTGCCCGTCCAGCAGCACCCGCCCCGCCGTCGGCTTCAGCATCCGCGAAAGGGCCCGCAGCAGAGTGGACTTGCCGCAGGCGTTCGGCCCGACGATCACGGTGAAGGAGTTGTCCGGGACCTCCACCGACAGGTTCTCGGCGATGACCCGCTGGTCGTAGCCCAGGGTCACGTTCTCCGCGGTCAGCCGCTGCACTTGCCTGCTCCTCTGATTGCTCATACCGCTTTGATTGCTCATATGCGGCCCGCCTTGCGCTCGGTGACGAGCAGCCAGAGCAGGTAGCAGCCGCCGACCAGCCCCGTGACCACTCCCACCGGCAACTGGTCGGCGCCGAAGGCCCGCTGTGAGGCCCAGTCGGACACCAGCAGCAGGAGCGCGCCCATCAGCGCGCCGGTCAGCAGGCTCGCCCCGGGCGAGCGGGTCAGCCGGCGCGCGAGCTGCGGCGCGGCCAGCGCGACGAAGCTGATCGGCCCGGCCGCGGCGCTGGCCGCGGTGGTGAGCAGGATCGCCGCCACCATCAGCAGCAGCCGGGTCCGCTCCACCCGCACCCCGACGGCGTGCGCCGCGTCGTCGCCCATCTCGATCATCCGCAGCGCCCGGCTCCGGCCGAGGACCAGCGGGAACAGCACCCCGCACGTCGCGAGCAGCGGCCAGACCTGCGCCCAGTCCCGGCCGGCCAGCGAGCCGGTCAGCCAGACCATGGCGCGGGTGGCGTCGACGAGCTGCGCCTTCGTCAGCAGGTACTGGATGACGGCGATCAGCATCGCGGAGGCTCCGATGCCGACGAGGACCAGCCGGTAGCCGTGGATGCCCTGCTTGTACGCGAGCAGGTACACGGCGATTCCGGCCACGAGCCCGCCCACCAGGGCCCCGACGGCCACCTCGCCGGCGCCCCCGTGGAACAGCACGATGACCAGCAGCGCGCCGACCGCCGATCCGTAGCCGAAGCCCAGCACGTCCGGCGAGCCGAGCGGATTGCGCGAGACGGACTGGAAGACGGCCCCGGCCATCCCGAGGGCGGCGCCCACCAGGACGGCGACCAGGACCCGCGGCAGCCGCAGGTCGTTGACGATGAACTCGTGCGCGGGCGTGCCGTTGCCCAGCAGGGTCTGCACGACGTCCCACGGGGCGATGTCGAAGTCGCCGGTGCCGATGAGCAGGACGGCCATCGCCAGCGTGAGCACCAGGAGCAGCGCCCCCACGCCCAGCGCGCGCCGCTCCACCCGCAGCGACAACCCGCCGGGCAGGTACAGCGGGCGGGGCCCGCTCCGGCCGCGGCGCGCCTTGACGGGTGCGTCGGTCACTGTCACAGCTTGGCCATCCTCTTGCGCCGGACGAGGTAGATGAAGACCGGTCCGCCGATGAGCGCGGTGACGATGCCGACCTGGAGTTCGGCGGGCCGGGTGACGACCCGGCCGATGACGTCGGCGCCGAGCAGCAGGACGGGCGAGAGCACCGCGGAGTACGCCAGCACCCAGCGCACGTCCGGGCCGGTGAAGAACCGTACGAGGTGCGGAATCATCAGGCCGACGAAGACGATCGGCCCGCAGGCGGCGGTCGCGGCCCCGCACAGCAGGGTGATGGCGGCCATCGCGCCGATCCGGGTCCGCGTCAGGTGCGCGCCGAGCGCCCGCGCGGTGTCGTCGCCCATGGCCATGGCGTTGAGCGGCCGGCCCAGGCTGAGCGCGAGGACGGCGCCGACGACCAGGAAGGGCGCCACCTGCCGGACGGTGTCCATGTTGGCGGAGGCCAGCGAACCCACCGTCCAGAAGCGGAGCTTGTCCAGCGCCTTGCTGTCCATCAGCTGCACGGCGTTGATGTACCCGACGAGGGCCGCGCTGGCCGCCGTACCGGCGAGCGCCAGGCGCACCGGCGTCGCGCTGCGGCTGCCGCCGAGCACGTACACGACCACGGAGACGACGGCTGCGCCGAGGAAGGCCCACCACACGAACTCGCTCAGCGACGAGGCCCCGAAGAAGCTGATGGCCGATACGACGGCGGCCGCGGCCCCCGCGTTGACGCCGAGGATGCCCGGCTCGGCCAGCGGGTTGCGGGTCAGTGCCTGCATCACGGCGCCGGACAGCCCGAGGCCGAGGCCGACGAGCACGCCGAGGAGGGTGCGCGGGACCCGCAGGTCCCGCACGACGACGTCGGAGGCCGTCCCGGAGTAGTGGAACAGGCCGTGCCAGACCTCGTGGAGGGGCATCTGCTTGGCGCCGATGGCGATGCTCGCCACCGCGATCAGCGCGAGCACGCCGAAGGCGGCCAGCAGACCGGCGGCTCGCGCGCCGTGGCGCGAGCGGGGGGCGACGGCCGGCGCCGCGCTCTGTTCGGGGGGACTCTCGACCAACACGAAAGTTAGGCTAACCTACCTTCCGCCCTGCTCGGCTCCCCCGAACGGCCCTCCCGCCGGGCCCTCGGACCCGGCCCCGACCGGCTCTGACCTGCCAGGACCCGACGGCGCCCACCATCAGCCCGGCTCCCGCCGGCTCGTGCGGGCCGTACGGATCACAGCCCCTCAGAGCCCCTTAGACCCTCACAGCCCCAGCTTGGCCAGCGCCTTCCCCGCGTCCAGCCCGCACGAGCCGTCCCCCGCCTGGGTCCAGGCCGCCGCGCACAGCGCCCGCAACCCGTCCATCGCACCGTCGGCACCCACCGGCCCGCCGTCCGCGCCGCGCAGCTCCAGTACGCCGTCCAGCGCCACTGCGGTCCAGCTCCCGCAGCGGAAGCCGCCCCCGTCGGCCGCCACCACTTCCGGCTGCCCGGTCAGCAGCCCGCGCAGGTCCCGGTCCACGTACGTCGGCCGGTACTTCGGCTCGGCCCGCAGCAGTTGCGCCCCGTCCGTCACCCCGGTCAGCACCAGCAGCGAGTCCACGTCTCCGTTGAAGGCGCCCTCGATGTCGGTGTCCAGCCGGTCTCCGACCACCAGCGGCCGCTTCGCGCCGGTCCGCAGCACGGTCTCGCGGTGCATCGGGGGCAGCGGCTTCCCCGCCACCTGGGGTTCGGCGCCCGTGGCGATCCGTACGACCTCCACGGCGGCCCCGTTGCCCGGCGCGATCCCCCGCGCCCCGGGAATCGTCAGGTCGGTGTTGGAGGCGTACCACGGCACCCCGCGGTTGATCGCGTACGAGGCCTCCGCGAACCGCCCCCACGGCAGATCCGGCCCCCCGTACCCCTGGACCACCCCGGCGAGCCCCTCCTCCTCGGCCGAGTCCACCGGCACCAGCCCGCGTTCGCGCAGCGCGACCCGCAGCCCCTCGCCGCCGATCACCAGCACCTTCGACCCGGGCTCCACCTGCTCGGCGATGAGCCGGGCCACCGCCTGCGCGGAGGTGATCACCTCGTCGGCCTCCGTCGGGATCCCCAGCTCGCTCAGGTGCCCGGCGACCGCGTCGGGGGTGCGCAGCGCGTTGTTCGTGACGTACGCCAGGTGCATCCCGTCGGCCCGCGCCGCCGCGAGCGAGTCCACGGCGTGCGCGATGGCCTCCCCGCCCGCGTACACCACGCCGTCGAGGTCCAGCAGAGCCGTGTCGTACGCCCGGTGCAGACTCCGCTCACTGCCGGCGGGAAGGGTCCTGCTCTGCCGCGTCATGGGCCTGCTCCTCCTGGGGCTCCTCCCAGCGGTAGCTGGGCGAGATCGATCTTGTCCGGTTTCCGTACTCCCCCGATCATCCCGCATGGCGAGACGGGTCTTACGATTCTCCAATGACCACATCTGGCACCGCGGACCACGGACTGCGCCTGATCCCGTTCCACGGCCTGCGCTATGTCCCCGAGCGCGTCGGCAGTCTGGCCGCCGTGACCTCGCCGCCGTACGACGTGGTCGTGCGCCCCGACGGACTCAACCACCTGGAGTCCGCCGACCCCCACAACATCGTCCGCCTGATCCTCCCGCAGGCCGACACCCCCGCCGCCCGCAACCAGCAGGCGGCGCACACCCTGCGCGACTGGCTCGCGGAGGGCATCCTCAGCGCCGACCCGGTGCCCGCGCTCTACGTCTACGAGCAGCGCAGGGGCGACCTGCTCCAGCGCGGGGTCATCGGGGCCCTCGCCCTCTCCGCGGCCGACGCCGGAATCGTCCTCCCCCACGAGGACGTCATGCCCCACGTGGTCACCGACCGCGCCGGCCTGATGCGCGCCACCTCGGCCAATCTCGAACCGCTCCTCCTCACCTACCTCGGCGAGGATCCGGCTGCGGGTGCGGCAGCGGTCGTCGAACGCACCGCCCACTCCACCCCCCTGTTCTCCACCACCACGGAGGACGGCTTCCAGCACCGGCTGTGGGCCGTCACGGACGCCGCCGACCTGGCCGCGATCACCGCCGACCTGGGCGACCGCCAGGCCCTCATCGCCGACGGCCACCACCGCTGGGCGACGTACCTGCGCCTCCAGGAGGAGCACGGCTCCCCCACCCCCTGGGACTTCGGCCTGGTCCTCCTCGTCGACACCGCCCGCTACCCGCTCCAGGTCCGCGCGATCCACCGGCTGCTCCGGTGCCTGGCCCCCGCCGACGCCCTGGCCGCCCTCGACGGCCGCTTCCGGGTCCGCAGCATCGACGGCCCGCTGGATTCGGCCATGGCGGCCCTCGCCGAGGCCGCGGAGCTCGGCAACGCCTTCCTGCTCACCGGCGACGGCACCTTCCACCTGGTCACCGACCCGGAGCCGGCGCTGATCGAGCGCACCGTCCGCGGTGACCGCCCCGAGGCCTGGCGCCGGCTGGACGCCACGGTGCTCCACGCGACGCTCCTGGACACGCTCTGGGCCGTTCCCGACGCCCCCGACCAGATCTCGTACATCCACGACACGGAGGCCACCGTCGAGATGGCGGAGCGCCTCGGCGGCACGGCCGTCCTGCTGCACCCCGTGCGCGAGTCGGTCGTACGGGAACTGGCCCGCCAGGGCGTGACCATGCCCCGCAAGTCCACCTCCTTCGGCCCGAAGCCGGCCACCGGCCTGGTCCTGCGCAGCGTGGACTGACGTACTCCCCGGAGCAACAAAAAAGGGCGGTACCCCCATCGGGGGTACCGCCCTTCTCAGCTCACTCAGCCGTCGTCGCGGACTCCGGCGTCACGACGGTCGTCGTCCTCGTCGTCCTCGTCGTCGTCCTCGTCGAGAACGACGATCTCGTCGGTGACGTCGACGTCGACATCGGAGCCGGCGTCGGCGCCGCCCTCGTACTCGTCGTCGTCCTCGTCGTAGTACTCGGCCTGGTCGGAGGCGCGCTCGGCGGCCACGACCTCCGGGTCGTCCTCGTCCTCGTCGTCGTCCTCGAACGCGTCCTCGTCCTCGACGTCGTCCTCGACGTCCTCGTCCGCGGAGGCGTCGACGAACTCGACACCGTCCAGCTCGGCGAGACGGTCGGACGCGTCCGTGGCCCCGTCCTTGTCCGCCTCGAGGGTCTTGGCGAACCACTCGCGCGCCTCGTCCTCACGACCGGCAGCCAGCAGGGCATCGGCGTAGGCGTACCGCAGACGCGCGGTCCACGGCTGCACGGAGCTGGAGGCCAGCTCCGGGCTCTGCAGGGTCACGATGGCCGCGTCGAGCTGGTCCATGTCCCGGCGCGCACCGGCCGCGACCAGACGCATCTCGACCTGTCCGGCCTTGTCCAGCTTCTGCACCTCGGGCTCGCCGGCCATGGCCAGCGCCCGCTCCGGACGGCCGAGGCCGCGCTCGCAGTCGGCGATGACGGGCCACAGCTCGACCGAACCGGTCATCCGCTTGGCGGCGCGGAACTCCGCGATCGCCTCGGCGTACTTCTGGTTGGCGTACGCGGCGAAGCCGGCGGCCTCGCGCACCGCGGCGACACGGGAGGCCAGACGCAGGGCGATGCGCGAGTACGCGTACGCCTGCTCCGGGTCCTCGTCGATCAGCCGGGCCACCATGACCAGGTTCTTGGAGACTTCCTCGGCCAGCCCCTTGGGCAGGCTCAGCAGCTCCTGGCGAACGTCGGAGTCGATCTCGAAGCCGGTGACGTCGTCGTCGATCGGAAGCCGCTTGACCGGGTCCCGGTCCGCGCGGAAGTCACGGTCGCCACCCCGGTCGTCCCGCCCGCGGAAACCACCGCGGTCGCCACCCCGGTCATCGCGGCGGGGGTAGGACGGACGGTCGCCACCGCGGTCGTCACGACCGCCGCGGAACCCACCACGGTCGTCATCACGGCGCGGGTACGACGGACGGTCGCCACCGGAAGGACGGTCATCGCGACGCGGGAACGACGGACGGTCGCCACCACGGTCGTCACGACCGCCGCGGAACCCACCACGGTCGTCATCACGGCGCGGGTACGAC